>DAINBV010000001.1:0-135353 GCA_036732725.1 Geobacteraceae bacterium
CCCGGACGGGACTTAAACCCGTTAGATATTCAACTGTTACTGCGTACGGTCAGGTCTTGAAAAGTTAGTTTTGGGGAGAAAAATGATTTTTCAAGACCATTGAGCCTCCCCTTGCCGATTAGTTGGGTATTCCAGTTTTTCAGTGGATTTTTGAGGTGTGACCGGCGCGGCAGTCATTTCGCCGCGACCGAGTCCACACGAGAGTTGGAACGTTCTTTTCATCAAAAGAAAAGCCGTCCCAAAGAGACAGCCTCAATTTAAATCTCATTACCGGTTTTCAAATCTATGGTGGTTATTTTCTGAGGATTTTGTGAACTGCAATCGAATAGTTCCAATTTATGTTCTGCATCTAAAGGTTTAATGTAGAATCTTTTGACTTGAACGTTGATAATGTCTTCAGTAATAGATGCATCAATGACATCGCTGACTTTAAAGCAACCATCTTTACCATTTTCAGGTATGAAATAAATAAGGTTGTCAAACAGCATTGGATTTGTTTTGTAAATTCCTAACATATTCGCATAAAAGTCGAACGTGTACTTGTCAGCCAAAGGGCCTGTGCCAAGAGCATTAGTACCCCCATAATTAACTACAATTTTGTACCCCATAATCACCTCCAATTTAGTTTTGTGTGGTTAAGTTTCGTCTTTCAAGTCAGTTTTGACTTCTAATCCGGGGGGAAATAGGGGGACAGGCACCAATTACTCTTTCCTTTTCCGACTCTTTTCCGACCCTTTTGCACTCTCTTCGTCTTAATGTGGATTCAAGTTCCATTTTTACGCAGAGTTCGTCTCTCCAGTTATCGTATCCGAAATGACAATTAGGTGCCTGTCCCGAATGGCGCTAGTTTAAGCTGTCGTAGCACGATAAGTCTGCTGAACTCCTTTTTAAAAGCATCTGGCCATTCGCTGCCGGCTGTGCTGCACTGAACTAGGCTTATCGTACTAGAATTATAGCTAAAAGACTGGGAACATAAGTGCTGTATTTTACATAGGCCATCACGTTGGGTTCGGCCAGGATTTTCAGGCAGTTACGCATGCAAACAATCTTAAACTAGCGCCATTCGTGCCTGTCCCCTTATGCCCTCCTGTCCCCTTATGCCCTCCCCCTATTAATTTCTTACCGACTTACATCCCAAAGTTAATAATCTAACTTTCTAGTTTTTTTATGTTCAATCTTGCAATTCTAGCCTTAGCAATAATTGCTGCAAAGGCGATTGTGTTTTCAATTCCACTGCGTTGAGAGGCTATCTCAAGGAGATATTTACCAATCAAAGTAGGATCAAATCCTGAATCAATAACTTTCTTCGTAGCATCGTTAATATCTAAATAACTAGTCTTTGCTTGTGCAATAGGCATAGTCCTACGCTCCACAATTTCCGTAGGTTTTAAGTATTTAGGCTGCTGTTCACGTTTTGGATAGATTCTATCATCAAATAGAAATCGTTGTTTATCGGCCTTGTCCTTCTCTTCTGTATTATTATTTAATGCAGTTGACTGTGGAAGCATATCAGGCTTGATCTGCACAAGGTTATATCTAGATTTCACTAACAGACTCTGACCAATAGTCAGATTGACCCACTGCCACTTATTTGGGTATTTTCCGGGCTGATGCGCGACCTCATGAACATCTTTTGCAACGCCTAGTCCAGCTACCGCCACGATATCATTGGCAACACCCACGAAATCAAGATGAGAAGAAGGAAGGGACCACTTAAGAAGATCAGGGTAATTGTAAGATTGAGTCACCTCCCCAACACTAATCCTATATAGGCGCAATGCCTCCGATTCAATATATGCTTTATCTTTAATTTCACCCACTGGTTCATCCATAGTGGTTGCACCCAATATTGCACCTGCCATTGTTGCTATCGTATCTGTATCACTGCCAAGCAAATTTGCTGCGTCAATAATACCTGCTTCAGGATTGCCTCTATACATAAAAGCTAGAACTCCGGCCAAAATTGCAGTTTTAGTACCAGAGCCTTTAAATTCAGAACTAAAGCATTCTAGAGATGCAACAATATCTTTATAAGTTGCATTTTTCATTGTTAGCATTTGTTTAATTAGCTTTAAATCCTGTTTACACTCATTCAATACTTTCCCAAAAGCGTCTCTAAGGGAAGTCATAGAAAGACGTTCCCATGTCGGCAGCCAAAATGTCGCTAATTGATTGTCAGACACAATTAATTCAGGAATAACTTCAAGCTCGTTTACAAACTCTAACCATTCGTCGGGCCTCGGAACTATATTAGTTTCCAACGCACGACTAAGGCATAGCGCGTGAAACGTGGCACCTACTATTCCTCTGGCGTTACCGTGGGTGCATATTGAATTTCGCACAACTTGTGTCAAAACATGTTCCGGATTTCGAGCTACACCTGCAGCCCAAACATGAGGCTGGATACGCATCGCGGCTCCATTTCCTCCACCATTAACATATGAAAGACCTTCGTAATCATAAAAGTTTGTCATCCAAGTAACGCCAGACTTAAGCAAATTGCTGGCAGCAGCTTTTGACCCTCGTCCTGCACCAAGTGCATAAACAAGCCATACAGGAATCTCAACTTTTGAAAAGGCCTCTACGTCAAACTCACCATTACTACGAATTGCTCTTGATGTTGATAATCGTAGTTCAGTGTCATCTGAATAACAGCCAGCTGGCAAATCAACAAAGACACCAAATTTGCCACCAATTCGTCGACGCCAAGGAACCGTCTTAACAATCTTGTTCAATTTTGTTCGTTCAAAAACACCTTTTGCATCAGCAAGCTCAGTTATAAAACCTAATGCATCACCATATGCTGCCCATAAAGCCGAGTTTTTAATATATAGGGCACGTGTCATTTTAACCTCTAGTTCCTCTGAAGATAGAATTGTTTACAGAAACCTCAATCGGCGGCAAGCTAAGAGCAGCACATTGCCCACATATTGCATATTCAAAATCTTGCTTTAATACATAAACTCGCTTGAGATATTCAATTGAGAGGGAGCCGGGATACAGAATCTCAGCTTGCGGGCATGTTGGATATTTAGGTAGCAAATCATGGGGTCTTTGGATTTGTATCACAGATGATCTTGTACACGTAGAAACAACCGGAGAAAACATTTTTTGTAGACCAACCAACCCACACGAACGGACAGCATTAGAATACATATTATTAGTAGATGTAAACACAACTCCATCGTGATTAAGAATTATAGGGTCAAATGACAACACACACCACCACACATCGCGATTCCGATGCCAAGCACCTGATGAAATATCAAATAAGTTGTTATTTATAGAACTTATTGAAAGATTAACATAATCAAGCCATTGTGTATCCCTGCGTACGCTACAGTTTGGAGTATACACATGTTCAAGATAACTCTCCATAGGCAACCGTTTTCTAGACAAAATTGCCTTTGTTGCAAGCACACCTAGGAGCCCAACATTAGTCGTGAAATGAAGAATCTCCGTTATGTTCCGTTCCTCAATAACTTGCTGAATTAATGTCACACTTCCACCTCATCAAACGTTCCTTTTTCTAAATATGAAAACAATGTGGAAGCTGTTGATGGCTTATATCCAATAATTACAGATTTCCGAGCACGACCAACAGCCATTGCTAACAGACGTCTATAATTTTCTAGATGTGAGTCACCATCCCCAGCCCCATGTGGAGTAACCTCATAGTCTAGCCCCAGAATAAAAACATGATCAAATTCTAAACCCTTTGCCGAGTGAAACGTGCTTAACGCAATATTTTGTGGACCCTGTGGCCACTCTGCACGCTGAGTTATCACAACAAAATTCAAGCAAAACTCATCAAGCTTGTCTTTAGTAAAGTCGAACCACCCACCACCCTTTGGATGCAAAAAGGCCACAGTTTCATTATCAAGATCAATTTTTTTCTTTATATGCTTAACAATAAATTTTAATTGGTCCCCATACTTACCTTTTAGAACAAGTGGTAAATCTCCATGCTGAGTACAGGCTGAAAAATCTGGGAGTGTTCCATCATCTGGCATCTCCATACTTGCCACTATAGCCTGGGCAAACCTAGCTATCTCTATAGTATTTCTAAAATTCCCTTCAAGCCTGTGAATATCACTTGTCACCACACCAGTTTCCTTCCAGGCAAACCCTCTGGGATAAATCCTCTGTGCAGCATCCAATATAAAGGTCAAGGAGAATTCATTTGCTAATTGTGCCACAATGGCTCGAATCTGATTTGCAGAAAAATCCTGTGCCTCATCAGCTATAATTATGTCATACCCTCTTCCAATTTTAGTCTGGCCTAAAGCTGTCGCAAGATCGTTCCAATCGCAATAATTATTTTGTTTTTTCCATTCTTCATATGGTCTGATCACCTCATCAATTATCCTCTGTCGTGCGCCTGCATCAACGCGTGGTGAAGCCCCCCTACCGTCCCTTCTGCAATTGACATAATCGGCAATATTAAAAATTCCGAATCGCCCAAGTGCATATTCAATTTCGTCAAGAATGAAATCTTTCCCATATCCGAGGTGGCGACTAAGCCTGTTCCATTGAGCATAACGGTTTTCATCGTCTAGTACGCGGGGAGTATTCAACAATGAAAGTGACCATTTTGCAAATGTTAACACTCTTATACTAATTGCGGGATCCTCAGCAATCTGAATAGCTGCTAGCTCCTCAATGTAGCCTCGCAAAGTCCGATTAAATGTTAAAACAAGAATTTTTACTGGTTCAGCAAGGCCCAACACTTCCTTTCTTCTTTTCCAATAGGCAGCAAGGTACTTAAGGCGTAAAAGAGCTGTTGTCGTCTTGCCACTCCCTGCTGCCCCGCGGATTAACGTTATTCCTGGTTTATCTAACGTGATTATTTTCAATTGTTCTTTAGAAGGGACTACATTTTTTAGAACTTTCAATCTCTCCTCCAATAAATAAAAAGTAAATTTCGCTAAAATCACGAACGTTTATTCAAAACCACATAATATTCGGGGGACATCCATGATAAGTTTTGTCACGGGGAAATCGGAGATTTTCCACACCTTCCCGAGCTGCACCGGTAGCTTTTGATTGCCCCTTCCCTGCACTCCATCCTATTTAATCTCGTTCAACAGGGGCCGCACGGTTACGATCATGCGGCCAGAAATCCATGTGTCGCCTTTGGAATGATCACCTGTTGAGTGCGTGGCAGCGGTAAAGTAATTCTCCTGTCTGATCATCAATGAACCCAAAATTCCGGACGTCCGGAATTTTGACTTAACCTATTGATTTATATCAATTCATGTCAAAAAATAGCCCAAATTTTTCCAGACCTGATTTTGAGGCTTTTTCACTGTAATATGCCGACATTACTTAACATTATCACTTCAACACCTTCATCTTCTGGTAAATCATGCTCCGCATTTTCTCCAAGGTCAGATGAAGCGCTGTTTTCTGCTCCGCACTCAACTTGGCGTCATCCAGGATGTAGAGCTTGTCGTAAAACTGATCAACAAAGGTAAGGTCAATCGACGTATCCACCGGCTTGGGCTTGGCGGTCTTCTTCCTGATCTCGCCGCAGGTGAGACCGGTTTCCTTGTACTTGGTGTAGAGCGCCGTCATCTTATCCGTAGTCTTTTGCCGGGCAATCAGGGCAAGGATACTTTTCAACGCCTTGGGATCGTTGCGGCAGTCGTCCTTAACAACCGCCGGCAGTTTATTGAGTGAGAGGATTTCGGAAAGGGTCGAATCGGATTTACCCAGGGCAGTAGCCAGATCGCTGAGGGCATAGTCATGCAACGCCCGCAAGCGCTCAATCGCCTCGGCCTCTTCAATGGCGGTCAGGTTCTCCCGCAACAGGTTCTCGATGATCGAGATCTCCGCCGGTTCGCCGTCGGTCAGAATCGCCGGGATAAGCGCCAGTTCGGCATTCCTGGCTGCCTGATACCGCCGCTCGCCGGAGACGATGATAAAACCGCCATCCGCAGCTTGCCGCACCAGGATCGGTTGCAGCACGCCATGACTGGTAATCGAAGCGGTCAGTTCAGCTAACGCCTGTTCGTCAAAGAACTTGCGCGGCTGTTCCGGATCCGGCTGCACCTTGGTTATGTCGAGATCGTACAATTTACCTTTTTCGTAAGATGTGTTGTCTGCCATGTTTTCTCCTTTATTGAGTCGTGGAGTTACGAGTTGAAGAGTTGCGAGTTATTGAGTTACCCTCCCAAACTCCTTTAGCGCCGGGTAATTACACGGACTGTACCAAACTCTGATTTGCGTGATCCGAGGGAGGGGTGACGCCGCATATTGAGACACTAAAACTGTTTTTAAACCGGTGGGTTGGGATAGTGCAGGGAATTTGCAGGTGAATTGGAATTATGACTGTCGAGGGTGGAGGGGGTGGGGAAAAGAGCCACTGCGGTCAGGGAACTTCAACGAGAGTAGCTGAATGGTGTAAAGTTTCTTGCCACCATCTGATGGCTGGATTGGTAACCTGTTGATAATATGTATTGCTGGCGAGTGTAAAGATTCTTTTCAATGGACTGTTAAAATCCGGCAACTGTTTGAAATCCGGTGATTACGGGTGGAAAGTTTCTTTGCAGCGGTGTGATCATCTCCCCTTACTGAGTTGCGAGTTGAAGAGTTGTGAGTTATGGAGTTTCCCGTACTTACAAAAACAACCGATAATCGCAATGAAGAGCAGCAGCCAGCTTCTTGGCTCGTTCTTTTCCAATTGTACGCCGCCCATTTTCCATTTCGCTGAGATGACGTTGCGGAATCCCGGTCATTTCGGAAAGCTGTTTTTGCGTAAGGTCTTCACGACCACGAGCCCCACGTAAAGCAACTGCTTCTTTTGTTTCACCGGGGAAATATTTGGTGAAGTATTCATCAGCCGTGATACTCCCCTCGATTCCTTCCTCGGGTTCGATACACGCAACATACTTCTTGATGCGGTCTACGTTACTAGGATGGACAAATAACGTCAATGGTATGAGGTTGTCAGTAAGGTGCGTTTTCGTGCGTGCCAACATATAGTATCTCCACGGTTATGATTTGTTTATCCTCTTTCCAGACAGCCACGTATGTAGGATTTCCTTTTTTCAAATGGCAATGATGCCGGTTGTCAGGTAGCTTTGAAAATTCGGCCAAGTGCCACGTACCGGTCCATTTAAAATAATGTCTGCAATCAAGAACTGTAGTTTCTCGGCGACCTTCCGAGACAAGCTCGCAACCTGTTTTTCAGTTTTTTGCTTATACCTTTTTTAGGTGTCTTTTCAACTTGATTTCCTCTGGTTTAAAAGTAGCAGATCCAAACTCACACTTCTCCTTAACTCTGAACTCCTTAACTCTGAACTCCTTAACTCTCAACTCCTTAACTCTTAACTCCTTAACTCTTAACTCCTTAACTCTTAACTCCTTAACTCTTAACTCCCAAACTCCGGCTCCGGGATGGTGTCGAATATCCGCTCGATATTGTCATAACCGGAAACACGGCTGTTCATGTGTTCCTGGATCGCCAGCAGCCGCTGACGGATATTCTCCTCGGCCATGCTGCGCAACTCGGCTCCCCGGAGATCCATCTCCGGCGTATCCTCCGGAACCGTTACCAGCGCATCAAGATTCAGCGCAGTCTCGATCCGGCTGGTGAACAGCTCGTGCAACAACTGCCGGTGCTTCTGGCCGAAGTAGAACACCTCGGGAACCAGGGAGGAGAAGCTGGTGACCGGCAGTACATCCTTGCCGAGCAGACGGTAGGAGTTGAGCACCTCTACTTCCATGTCCTGATAGTTCTGGGCCGGCATGTACATGCGCTGCAGGTGCTGCAGCACTTTCTCGGTCTTTTTCCGGTGACCGCCGATGATCACCGAGGCGCCGATTTCTCCCTTGTGGGAACCCTTGATCCAGGGTGCGCCGGTAATGCCGAAATCGTTCAACACCGGCAGGTTGATCAGCACCGAAAGGGTGTTGATCGCCAGGGCAAAACCGGCCGAGGGACCGCCGACGCTATAGGAGGCGGAAAGCAACTGGTGGTGAATCGAATAACCGTCCAGGAACTCCCCCAGCAGGCGCGACATGTTGACCTGGGGCAACAACGACTGCAGGTAGCTTTCCACCAGGGTCAGCGCCTCGCGGGAGCTCTGGTGAGTCATCTGCACCGCCAGGTCCAGCTCGGCCCCGGGAGCGGAACTGGTGGAGACCGCCCCGGTGACCACGATCTTCTCCGGGTAGATCCGGTAGACCAGGGTCGAGGCGATCGGCAGCAGCACGCCGCTGGTATCGCTGGCGCCCACCCCTACCACAAAGCCGACCTGCGGTTCCTGGGAGAGCTCGGTTTCCAGGAACTGGTCCAGTTGCTGTTTCCCTTTGCGTAACGGGCTGGCGGCCAGCTGCTGACGGGCATTCTGCAGGTGCCAGCGGGTGATGGGGAAATCCCGGTCGGTTTTGATGCCGGAAAAGCAGGCCATGATTTCATCCACCTGCGCCAGCATCCCCTCTTCTCCCAGCCGGGCGCTCTGGGCCACAGGGGAGTTGGGGAGCATCCCTTCCAGCAGGCCGAGCAGAATTTTGTAATTGAAGCGGACAAAACGGGTTTTTTCTTCGCTGTCGGCAGTGCTGATACTGAGCAGCTTCTGGATCACCTCCATCTCGGTGGTGCGCAGGGAACGCACCTTTTCGGCAAAGGAGGTGTAGTCGGCCGGGGTTTCGCAGATCGAGTTGCTCTGGCGGGAAATCTCATCCAGGGTCAGATCTTCGGCCAGCGGGATGCCATCCAGCGCCTGGATGATGATCCGCGAGCGGTCCTCTTCCCGCAGGTGGCCGGTGACATTCAGCACTTTCAGCCGTTTGGAGCGGATCAGCGCCGGATCGATGATATCCAGCCGGTTGGTGGTCAATACGGTGAAGACCCGGTTGAGCGGGGATTCACCATCGATGATCGAGAGAAATTTGTTGGTGATCTTGTCATAGGGGCTCCCCCCCTGAGGTGAACGGCGCGGCGCGATGGCATCCCCTTCGTCGAAGAACACCAGCGCCGGGGAGATCATCTTGGCAATATCGTAAATCCGTTCCAGATTGGCCATCATCCCTTCCAGGGGACTGTTGACATCGGTCAGATCGGTGAGATTGGCCGAGATCGCCTGCACATCATGGTTGTTCCCCAGCCAGGCCCGCACCATGAAGGTCTTTCCCGAACCGGGGGGACCGGTCAGCACCACCCCTTTTTCCTCGTTGATATTGTAGTACAAGGCATTGTTGGCCATTTCGGAGAATTCATTCTTGATGTTGCCGATGTACTCCTTCCAATCAATACCGCGATCCAGTACCCCCACCACCTTGTTGTACAACGAACCATGGGCATTGCGTGCCACCGACTTGAGCGCATCGCGGATCAGCAACTGGTCATCCAGATGTTCGGCCCGGAAATGCCCCTTGATGGCGATCAGGGAAGAGATCAGCCGACGCACGTAGGCCGGCGTGATGTGCAGGCTGCGTTGACGGAAGATCGGATAGAATTTCTGCACCGCCAGATCCAGCTCCTCTTCCGACAGGTGGGGCGGCCGTTCCGACAACGGGTCCTTGGGGTGGTTGCTGCGCCGCAGTTCCAGACAGGCCACCTCGCGCAGATTGGCCGGATCATCCCACAGCTCGTTGACGTCGATGACAATCCCCCGCTCCACGAAACGCCGGTAGATTGCCGGATCGAACTGTTCCGGCTGATCGGTGGTGGCGATCACGATGCAGTCCCGGCGGCCATAGGCGATCTCGTCCAGGATGATGTTGGCCGTATCAATCAGGGTCGCCTGCTGGTTCTTGACGTTGCTCCGTTCATCGGGACGGCCGAAGGCGGAATGGGCTTCCTCCAGGTGACGGATCGACAGCTGATACGGCTCTCCCATCGCCTTGCGCAGATAGTTGCCCGGTTCCCCGGACCAGGCGGTCTGATAGTCATTGGGGGTGATCACGCCGTAATCGACCGCCACCCCGGCCTCATCCACGGTGGAGAGCGCCTGGCTGATCTGGTTGCGGAAGATGTAGCGGATCAGCGGCAAGCGGGAGAAGAAACGGAGCCGGGCGCGTTTGCGGCGTTGTTCGATCCGGATCGCCAGTTCCGGATCGACTTCGGTCACGCTGCGCCAGATCGGTTGATCGGCCATCACCTCTTCCCGCTTGGCATTCAGGTCGACCACCGGCCTGACCACCGACGAGAAAAATGCCTCTTCGATCGCCTGCTTGACCGTGGCGCTCTTGCCGCTGCCGGAGTTGCCGATTACCAGCACCAGCGGGGCACGGGGGGTCAACGGGTCATCGTTGTATTCCTTGAGGATAAAGGCGTGATAGAGCCGGTCGAACAGTTCCCGTATCGATTTCGGTACGAAGGTGTCGATGGTTTCTCTTTCCAGCAGGTAGGTCAGGTACTGGTGATCCTGGGGATCGAGCTCCTTGGAGAGAATATGATTCCAGGCAGCGGTGGCATCATGGGAGCCGGCGGCTTCAAACCGCTGGTGCCAGTCGTTGAGCAGGCTCGGGTCCTGCAGCAGCTTGAATTCCCGCTGCTGCGGCCGGATCAGGTTCTGCAACCAGGCGTGCAGACGCTGCAGCAACGAACGTTTCGGCCGGTACTGGCGCAGACGCCGCAAAATGAAGCGACGGGTATCATTACTCCAGTCATCAACCAGCTTCTCGATCTGCCGGATCCGTGTTTCCGACAGGCTGACGTAGATCGGTGTCCTAGTTCTTCGCAGGAGCGACATCGCGTTTCACCGGAGCTTGTGATTGTGCCTGCGGCGGCGGAAGGGTCAACGGAACCGCCGAGCCGCTGTTATTCAGGACAAAGGTGTTCTGCCCCTGCTGATTCTTCTGGTAGGCCGAGGCCCACTTCTGCTGGTTGAGAAAATCGAGCAGGTACGGTTCGTTACTGCTGGTTATGCCGAGGGCGTGGCGCATCTCCCGGATCGATTCGGTGTAGGCGGCGTACAGTTTCCTGGTCTGACTCGCCTCCTGGTCGGCCGCGTAGTTTTCAGCCTCGGCGATCAGTTCGCGCCGTTTCTTCTCTTCACTCGCCTCGGCCAGTTTTTCCCCGTAGCGGGTATCCCGGAGGATAAAGGAAATAATTTCGATGCCATACTTCTGTCCCAGGGTCAGCCCCCCCTCATTGACCGGCCGATCCTTGAGGGTCCGGAAAATTTCCTCCTTGATGCGTACCCGGTCGGATATCAGGGCGTTGATGGTTTCGCTCTGCATCACGTCCTTGACGATCCCGTCGAATTCGGTCTGCAACAGTGACTGGGGTAAGCGATTTTCAATCCCCCAGCGGTTGAGATCCCGTATCCTGAAGGTCAGCATGGCGCTGGTCCAGAGCGCCACATTTCCTTTCGACATGATTCGCTGCGGCTCAATGCTGTTCCCCAGGTGCATCTCCTGATTCATCAGCGGAACTTCCTGCTCAAGACTGGTAAAAATCGGCAGTCGCAGGTGCCAGCCGACATCGGTAATGGCAATCCGCTCCCCGGACAAGGTTTCCAGGATCACGGCATAATTCTTACGGATTTTATAGATGGTCCGGGAGGCATAAATCATGGCCACCACACCGTAGATCAGCACAACTGTCAACAGAAACAGAACAATATTTTTGAAGATATTTTTCAGCCGGGCACGCTGGAGCAGACTTGTCTTTTGCACCTGATTCACAATCAGCCTCCCTGATTACCGTAATATCAAGACCAGCGGCAGCCAAACGACAGGCTGGGATCAAGCTGGCGCCGGTGTACAATGCTAACAGGTAAACCGGTTTTGTCAAACGGTTTTATAATATTTAAGGCATTATTTAGCCGCGCCCCGCAGCAGACATCATCGACCGCAAAAACATTTAAAAACGTCGTTACAAATTCTGTTGACATACACGTAAACGTAATATAGATTCCAGCTACAACCTTCAAGGAGGATCTCATGAGCAGTGACGTATATGTTGTAGACGGCAAACGAACCCCGTTTGGATCATTTGGCGGCGTTCTTGCCGACATTCCATCCACCGATCTCGGCGCCACGGTTATCAAGGGGCTGTTGGCGGCAACCGGACTTCCAGCAACAGCAGTTGACGAAGTTATTATCGGGCAGGTGCTGTCGGGCGGGGTTGGCCAGGCGCCGGCACGTCAGGCCATGCGCGCCGCCGGGATTCCCGATTCCGCCCACGCCCTGACCATCAACAAGGTCTGCGGCAGCGGCCTCAAGTCAATCATGCTCGGAGCGGATTCGATTCGCCTGGGAGAAGCATCGCTGGTGATTGCCGGCGGCATGGAAAACATGTCACTCGCTCCTTATATCCTGAAAAAAGCGCGCTACGGCTATCGCATGGGAAGTGGCGAAATCAACGACCTGATGCTGAATGACGGACTGACCGACCCGTACAGCGGCGGTCACATGGGGGATATCGGCGAAAAATGCGCGGCAGCCTTCGGAGTCGGGCGACAGGAACAGGATGACTTTGCCATCCGTTCTTTCCGGCTTTCCCAGGCCGCCATCAAGGATGGCCGTTTCAAGGATGAAATTGTGGCGGTGGTAAAAACAGCGCGCGGGGTTGAAACCGTGATCAGCGAGGACGAAGAACCGTTCAAGGTCAATTTTGACAAAATCACCACCTTGAAAGCGGTCTTTAAAAAAGACGGCACCATCACCGCTGCCAATGCCTCCAGCATCAGCGACGGCGCCGCCATGCTGCTGCTGGCCAACCGGGAGGCGCTGGAGAAGCACAGCCTGACCCCCATGGCGCGGATTGTGGCCAATGCCACCGAGAGCCGGCATCCCGACAATTTTCCCGACGCACCGATCGGCGCCATTGAAAAGGTATGCGCCAAGGCCGGCCTCACCCTGGCCGAGATCGACCTGTTTGAAATCAACGAAGCCTTTGCCCTGGTCACGCTGCTGGCAATCAAGGGACTGAAACTGGCGCCGGAAAAGGTTAATGTCAATGGCGGCGCCTGCTCCATCGGGCATCCGATCGGCGCCAGCGGAGCACGCCTGGCAGCAACGCTGGTCAGGGAGCTGCATCGTCAGAACAAACGCTATGGCCTGGCCACCCTCTGTATCGGCGGCGGCGAAGCGGTGGCGGTTATCTTTGAACGAGTTTAGCCACAGAGAGCACAGAGCAAAGCCTTTGAAATATACACAAACCAGCCGCGTAGATTCTAGTCAGCGTTCACACCGCAATCAACGTAAACAGGCTGCATGATTTTCTCTGAGACCTCTGTGATCTCTGTGGCAAATCGATTGATTTAAAAACAAGTTACATCAGGAGGAATACGATGATCACAACCATTGGAGTGCTTGGCGCAGGTCAGATGGGTAACGGCATTGCCCATGTTTTTGCCCAGTTCGGCTATTCCGTCATCCTGTATGACATCGCCGAGGCGCAACTGCAAAAAGCAGTCGCCACCATTCGCCAGAACCTGGAGCGTCAGGCCAAAAAAGGGGGAATCCCCGCCACGCTGATTGACGAAACCATGGGGCGGATCACCACCACCGGCGAGATGAGCGGCCTGGCACAGGTTGACTTCGCCATCGAAGCGGTCACCGAACACGAACCGCTCAAGCTGGAGATCTTCAGAAAACTCGACAGCATCGTCCAGCCATCCGCCCACCTGGCGTCCAACACCTCCTCGATTCCGATCACCAGGATCGCCTCGGTAACCAGCCGCCCGGAAAAAGTGATCGGCATGCATTTCATGAATCCGGTGCCGGTCATGAAACTGGTGGAGGTGATTCGCGGCCATGCCACCAGCGAAGAGACCTTTGAGGTCACCTCCGCTCTGGTTGCCAAGCTGGAAAAGGAAATGGCGGTTTCCCAGGATTATCCCGGCTTCATCGTCAACCGGATCCTGATCCCGATGATCAACGAAGCAGCCTTTGCGCTCTACGAGGGGATTGCCACCGCCGAAGATATCGACAAGGGGATGAAGCTCGGCACCAACCAGCCGATGGGGCCGCTGACCCTGGCCGACTTCATCGGACTGGACACGGTACTGGCGATCGCCAACGTGCTCTACGACGGTTTCAAGGACCCCAAGTACCGCCCCTGCCCGCTGTTGGTCAAGCTGGTCAATGCCGGTTACCTGGGACGCAAATCGGGACACGGGTTCTATACCTATTGATCCTGACTGCGGCATTTGGGTCCACGAAAGACACGAAGTTTCACGAAGAATCAAGACATTACCAGCAACATACTCTGCACCTAAACGGTTACCACGGTGTTATCTACAAGCTGTTTAATTTACTTGGTGTTGATTCGTATGCTTGGTGGATAACAGCTTTTGCTGGTTTATGCGTGAATGTTCACTGGAATGAGGAGACAAACAAATGGAATACACCAACCTGCTGCTCGAAAACACCGACGGGGTCGCCATCCTGACCATCAATAGCCCCAAGACCCTCAACGCCCTCAACAGCCGGATCCTGGAGGAACTGGAGTGTGCGCTCTACGGTCTTGGACGGGATGACGCCGTCAAAGTGGTGATCATTACCGGCGCCGGCGACAAGGCGTTTGTGGCAGGAGCCGACATCAAGGAGATGTCAGCCATGAATGCCGGTGAAGCGCACCAGTTTGCCCTCAAGGGGCAGCGGGTCATGTTGCTGATCGAAAAAATGACCAAGCCGGTCATAGCAGCGGTCAATGGCTATGCCCTGGGTGGCGGGCTGGAACTGGCGCTGGCATGCGATTTCATCTACTCCTCGGAAAACGCCAGGTTCGGACTGCCGGAAGTCACCCTCGGTGTCATGCCGGGATTTGGCGGCACCCAGAACCTGGCGCGCCTGATCGGCCCGAACCGGGCCAACGAGATGGTCTTCAGCGGCGCCATGCTGAATGCTGAGCAAGCGTGCCGATGGGGAATCGTGAACCAGGTCGCGCCAGCGGAAGAACTGCTCCCGAAAACCGTGGCCATTGCCCGGACCATGGCCGGTCTCGGCACGGTCGGGATCAGATATGCCAAGGATGCCATTGCCAATGGGCTCAACATGTCCAAGGAAGATGGCTTCCGCTATGAAGCGGCGCTGTTCGGGGTGCTGTTTGCCACCGACGACCAGCAGGAAGGAATGGCGGCCTTCGTGGAAAAACGGAAAGCGGATTTCAAGGGAAAGTAACTCTTACACAGCATACACAACATACCTCAACAACTACTATTTAAGGAGAATGTCATGGATTTCGAATTAAGCCAGGATCACAAGGTACTTCAGTCAGCTGTCCGGGATTTCGTTGAAAAAGAGATCAAGCCGATTGCCATGAAGATTGACGAGGATCATGCCATTCCCGATCAGCTGGTCAACAAAATGGCTGAAATGGGGCTGTTGGGGAGTTATTTCCCGGAGGAGTACGGCGGAGCCGGGCTGGACATGCTGGCGTACGCCATCGTGGTGACCGAGGTCTCCAAGGCCTGCGCCTCCAGCGGCGTGCTGATCTCGGCCCACACCTCCCTGGCCAACAACCCGATCTATGCCTTTGGCACGGAAGCACAGAAGCAGAAATGGCTCCCCGACCTCAACACCGGTAAAAAAATCGGCTGTTTCCTGCTGACGGAACCGAATGCCGGCAGCGACGCCGGTGGCACCGCCACCACGTACAAGCGTGAAGGGGACGAGTTTGTCATCAACGGCAGCAAGATGTTCATCACCAACGGCGGTTATCTGGGAACCGGCATCCTGCTCGCCTCCCACGACCGTTCCCTGAAACACAAGGGGATCACCGCCTTTATCGTCGATCTCTCTTCACCCGGGGTCACCATTCTTAAAAACGAAAAAAAGATGGGAATTCGCGGCAGCTATACCACCGCCTTTGCCTTTGACAATCTGCGCATCCCGGTTGAGAACCAGCTCGGAGCGGAAGGGAAAGGGTTTAATATCGCCATGGACACCCTGAACGGCGGGCGAATCGGGATTGCCTCCCAGGCGCTCGGCATTGCCGAAGGCGCCTTTGAGCGGGCACTGGCCTATTCCAAGGAACGCAAACAGTTTGACCAGCCGATCTGTGAATTCCAGGGGATTCAGTTCAAGCTGGCCGACATGGCAGCCCGGATTGAAACCAGCAGACTGATGATCCACAAAGCGGCCTGGCTGAAAGACAACAAGAAGAACTACACCATGGAATCGGCCATGTGCAAGATGCTCGCCTCGGAAGCCGCCACCTACGTCACCAAAGAGGCAATGCAGATCTTTGGCGGCTACGGCTACATCTGCGATTACGAGATCGAGCGGATGTACCGCGACGCCAAGATCACCGAGATCTACGAAGGAACCAATGAAGTGCAGCGGGTCGTCATCTCCAAGATGCTGCTGGCGTAACTCCCATCCCCCCTTTCACACAGGGGGGTGTCAAGTCCCCCATCAGGAGCTGAGATTATGGAAGCAACCCGCGAAATATACTGGAATATCGGACATGGGGCCGTGCTCCCCATGTACCTGCTGGTGACCGTTGCCACGGCTTTGATGCTGTGGGGCTTCTGGCGCCGGGTGGCGGTCTGGCGCCAGGGAAAACAACTGGTGCGTTGGGACCGTTATGAAGAACGGGTGAAACGGATGATTGCGGAAGTGCTGGGACAGGAAAAAATATTCCGCGTCAAGGATGGCGGCCTGTTCCATACCCTCTTTTTCTGGGGTTTTCTGACACTCTTTGCCGGTACGCTGCTGGTCATGCTGCAGGCCGACCTGCTGACACCGCTGATACAGGTCAACCTGCTTTCCGGCTCCTTTTACCAGGCCTTTTCGCTGCTGCTCGACCTGGCCGGGTTGGTGGCGATCGTCATGCTGGGAGGGCTCTTTGTCCGTCGTTTCCTCACCCAGCCCGACGGGCTTGAAACCACGGACGAAGACTACCGCATCCACACCCTGCTGTTTGCCATCCTGATCACCGGCTTTCTGATCGAAGGGGCACGCATGGCGGCGACGGAACTGGTACAGAACCGCGAGCTGGCCCGTTTTTCACCGGTGGGGCTGCTGGTTGCCAGCGCCATGAGCCGGATCACTCCCGAGGGACTGACCACGCTGCATACCGCCCTGTGGTGGTTCCATTTTGCGCTGGTGCTCGGCTTTATCGTCGCCCTCCCCTCCAGCAAGCTGCGCCATATCTTCCTGACCAGCGCCAACGCCTTCTTTGCTCCGCTGGAGGAAAAGGGGGCCCTGGCCACCATCAATCTGGAAGATGAGAGCATCGAACAATTCGGAGCTGCCACCATCGCCGATCTGAGTTGGAAGGATATCTTTGACGCCGATGCCTGCACCGGCTGCAAACGTTGTCAGGACCGTTGTCCGGCAGCGGCAACCGGCAAACCGTTATCCCCCATGAAGCTGATCAAGCAGATCGGTGAAGTCGCCCAGACTTCACCGCAAGCCTCGCTGGTTGACACCATCACGAGCGATGCCATCTGGTCATGCACCACCTGCCGCGCCTGCCAGGACATCTGTCCGGCCAACAATGAGCATGTCAACAAGATCATTGAATTGCGACGTAATCTGACACTTATGGAAGGTTCCTTTCCGGGTGATGAGGTGCGGACAGCGACCGGTAACATCGAGGTCAACGGCAATCCGTTCGGCCTGGCCTATGCCAGCCGGGGTGACTGGGCCAGCGATCTGGGGGTGGTAACCCTGGAAAGCGGCGCCGAGTTCGACATTCTCTACTTTGTCGGCTGTTACGCCTCCTTTGACAAACGCAACCGGGAAGTGGCCCGCAACTTCATCAAGATCTGCACTGCCAGCGGCATCAAGGTCGGCATCCTGGGAAAAGAGGAAAAATGTTGCGGTGAACCGGCTCGCAAACTTGGCAACGAATACCTGTACCAAACCATGGCAGCCGAAAACATCGCCTTGATCAAGGAGTACAACGTACAAAAGATCGTTACCACCTGCCCGCACTGTTTCAACACCCTGGCGCGGGACTACCGGGATCTGGGACTCAATCTTGAGGTGGAGCATTACACCACCTATATCACTACGCTGTTACGCGAGCAGCGCCTGCCGATGACCGCCGAACCGTTTACCTTCACCTACCACGACTCCTGCTACCTTGGGCGTTACATGGATATTCTGGAGCAACCGCGCAGCATCCTCCAGCAGGCCGGTGGCAATCTGATTGAAATGGATAAATCCGGCTACGACAGTTTCTGCTGCAGCGGCGGTGGCGGACGTATTCTGGCAGAAGAGAAACTCGGCAGCCGGATCAATGTGGCACGAATAGCGATGGCACAGGCAACCACGGCGCCGCTTCTGGTATCCAACTGCCCCTTCTGCCTGACCATGTTCGAAGACGGCATCAAGAGCGGCGGAGCCGAAGGAACATTGCGAGTCAGGGATCTGGCGGAAATCGTGGCGGAAAGAGTCAAAAACTGAAATTTGCCACAGAGACACAGAGGCACGGAGAAGACCACAAACACAAACAGAATCCATACTTAACCGCTTGCTGCGTATTAGATGCGAAATGCACGTAACGCAATGTCTTGTTGGGCTTTAAGCCTTGGTATTCGGTTTTCACAGCTTTGCGGTTCAAATGTTTATGGTTTTGTTTCTCTGTGACTCTGTGTCTCTGTGGCCAAAAAGAAATGGAGGTAATCATGAAACTACTGGTTTGCATCAAACAGGTTCCTGACATGGAATCACGCTTTAAACCGAACAGCTCCGGCACCTGGTACAGCGACAGCGATCTGGCGTGGCGAATGAACGAATATGATGAATACGCCGTGGAACAGGCGGTGCAACTGCGGGAACAACTTGGCGATACGTGCGAGCTGACCGTGCTTTCCATCGGCCCGGACCGGGTGGTGGAAGCGATCAAAAAAGCACTCGCCATGGGGTGTGACCGGGCGGTGCATATCCAGGATCCGGCGATTCACGAAAAAGACCCCTGGCAGGTGGCAAGTATCATCGCCGCCTATGCCAAAGAGCAGCGGTTTGACCTGATCTTTACCGGCATGCAGTCACAGGACCGCGGTTCTGCCCAGGTCGGCGTAACCATTGCCGAACTGCTGCAGTTCGCCTGCGCCACTACCCTGGTCGGTTTCAGCTTTGACAACGGTGTGGTGACAGCCAAGCGGGAACTGGAAGGTGGCATCAAGGGGGTGGTCAAGCTCGCCACGCCGGCGCTGGTGACCTGTCAACTCGGTCTCAACGTGCCGCGCTACCCGACGCTGCCGAACATCATGAAGGCCAAGAAGAAAGAGATCGCTTTGATCCCGGTGGCAGAACTGCTCAAGGAGTCGCCGCTGGTGCCGACCATCAGTTTCCATCCACCTGCCAGAAAAGGGGGCGGCATGGTACTGGAAGGGGACGTGGGAGATCTGGTGGAAAAAGTAATCGCCATACTCAAGGAAAAAACCGCGGTCCTGCGGTAGGAGATAACCATGAAAACACTGCTTGTCGCTGAATATCGTGAAGGAAAGCTGCTGGATGCCACCTATGAACTGCTCGGCTTTGCGAGCCAACTGGGGGGGGAAGCGGCGCTGCTGCTGGTCGGAAGTGAGTCACAACTGCCGGAGTGCAGCAACCGGCTCTATCTGGCCGATGTTACCACCCATGGCGAATACAACCCGGATCTGCACAAACAACTGGTGCTGCAGGTAGTGGCAACGGAGCAGCCCGATGCGGTGGTATTTCTCCATTCCTCCTACGGCTGGGATCTGGCGCCGCGGGTTGCGGCCCAGCTCAAGGTTGGTCAGGTTTCCGAGATCGTGGCGCTGGTGGAGGGAGGTTTTGAAGTGGGAAGTTGCAACGGCAAGATGCGACGCACGGTAAAACCGGGCGGCCCGCGTTCTGTCCTGACCATTCAGGCCGGTGCTTTTCCGGCACTCCGGCCGGGCGGATCACCGCAGCTGCAGAAAATATCCGCTGAGACTGCTTCGAACCTGCAATTTGTCGGTTACGAAGCGGCTGAAGAAAAGGGGATCGACCTGGCCAAGGCCGATGTGATTGTCAGCGCCGGACGCGGGGTCGGCAAGAAAGAGAATATCCCGGTCATTGCCGCCCTTGCCAAGGCGCTGGGTGGAGAGCTGGGAGCCAGCCGTCCGGTGGTGGATGCCGGGTGGGTCCCCCACGACCATCAGGTCGGAACCACCGGTCAGGCGGTATCCCCCAAACTGTACCTGGCGTGTGGCATTTCCGGCGCAATCCAACACCTGGCCGGCATGAAAAAATCGGATTTCATCATTGCCATCAACAAGGACAAGGATGCTCCGATCGGCGAAATTGCCGACCTGCTGGTGGTGGCCGATGTGATGCAGTTCGTACCGGCCTTGACAGTGGCGGTTTCCAAATAGTTTATCTTTGCCACGGAGCAGAGGCACAGAGATTAAAATCATAGAGTTATACAAAGAAACGTGATTGCTTTCGTGCACCAATCAGGCTCCGCTTAATATCCTGAAAACTCTATGATTTCCTCCGTGTCTCCGAGTCTCTGTGGCCAACGACAGGGGGGGACCGATGATTCTTGAACTGACCGAAGAACAGAAGCTGATCCAGGATACTGCTCGTGACTTTGCCAGAAGTGAGCTGGAACCGGTGGCGGCACAACTGGACCGGGGGGATGATCGCGCCCCGCTGCTGGCAAACCTTAAAAAGCTGGCCGAACTCGGTTTCATGGGACTGAACGTCAAGGAGCAGTATGGCGGATCAGAAGCGGGGGTGATCGCCTTCAGCGTGGCCATTACGGAAATTGCCCGGGCCTGTTCATCAACGGCGGTAACGCTATCGGTCAACAACATGGTCTGCGAGGTGATCCAGGCGGTGGGAAATGAAGAGCAGAAAAAGCGCTACATCCCCAGGATCTGCTCCGGCGAGTACGCGGCCGCCGGATTCGGCCTGACCGAGCCGGGCGCCGGTTCCGACCCCTCCGGCATGTCTACCCAGGCGGTCAAAGACGGTGATCACTACATCCTCAACGGCTCAAAAATTTTCATCACCAGCGCTCCCTACGCCGGACTGTTTGTGGTCTGGGCGGTAACTGACAAGCAAGCGCCCAGGGGAAAGGGGATCAGCTGTTTCCTGGTGGAAGCGGGAACTACGGGACTGATCATCGGCAAGGAGGAGCAAAAGATGGGGCAGCATGCTTCCGCCACCAACGAACTGATTTTTGACAACTGCCGCATCCCTAGCAGCGCCATGATGGGGAAGTTGAATGACGGGTTCCGGATTGCGGTGGCCGAGCTGACCGGCGGCCGGATCGGCATCGGTTCGCTGGCCTTGGGGGTTGGCCTGGCAGCCATGGATTGCTCCACCCGCTACACCACCGAACGATCCCAGTTCGGGCAGAAGATCAGCAATTTCCAGGCTTTGCAATGGATGATGGCCGATGGGTATACGGAACTGGAGGCAGCCCGTTTGCTGCTGATGAGCGCTGCCTGGCGCAAGGAAAACGGCAAAAGTTACGCCAAGGAAGCATCCATGGCCAAGCTGTTTGCCACCGAATCGGCCAACCGCGCCTGCTACAGTGCCCTGCAGATGCTGGGTGGTTACGGCTACACCCAGGATTACCCGATCGAGCGTTATACCCGTGATGCCCGCATCACCACCATCTATGAGGGGACCAGCGAGATCCAGCGGCTGATTATTGCACGGGAGATCTTGAGAAATTTCAGCTGAACACCACAATCTGCCACAGAGACACAGAGACGCAGAGACGCAGAGAAAGTCAAAGACTAACAAACTGAAAATGAAAAACATAAAGCTTTTGAGGCATTACCCCAAAATAGATTTTTGTTTTGGTATTCTCCGTGCCTCTGTGACTCTGTGGCGAATAAGTTTTTAAGGAGGAGTGCATGAGCATCGATAAACGCATCACCCTGCAGCAGGCGGCCGAAGTGATCAAAAACGGTTCCAGCCTGACGTTTTCCGGTTTCACCATCTGGCGGCGCCCCATGGCACTGGTGTACGAGCTGATTCGCCAGCGGCGCCAGGGGCTCCACCTGATCGAGGTCAACGGCGGCCCCCAGACCGAGTTTCTGGTCGGCGCAGGTTGTGTCGATATCTGGGAATCGTGCTGGGTCGGCCACGAACTGTACGGCAAGTATGGCGCCAACCTCTCCCGGCGGGTCGGCAAAAAAGAGATCATCGTGGAAGATTACAGCCATGCCGAAATGATGTTCCGCTTTGCGGCCGCCGCCCAGGGGGCTCCCTATGCCGTCACCCAGACCGCGCTGGGAACCGATCTTCACAATCCGGAATACGACATGCTCGGCAGAGCGGGGAAGCGGGATGGCAAGCGGATTGCCAAACATAAATACATCTTCACCGAAGATCCGTTTTTCGATGCCGGAGCACAGGTGCTGATTCCGGCGGTCAAGGTCGATGTGGCGGTGTTGTGCGTGCAGCAGGTGGGAGAAGAAGGAACCGTGCGGGTCAGTGGCCAGTACTACTCCGACCCGGAGGCGGCCCGGGCAGCTGACATCACCATCGCCATTGCCGAGGAAATCGTACCGGAAGAATATCTGCGCCGCCATGCCGACCGGAATACCATCCCGAGCTTTGAAGTCGATTACATCCTGGAATGCCCCTTTGGCGCCCATCCGACCGGCATGTTCGGCCATTACGACGTGGACGGCTACTTCCTCAAGGATTTCTACAGCATGACCCGCACCCAGGAGGGGTTTGACGACTTTGCCAGGGAATGGGTTTTCGGCCAGGATCACATCTCCTACCTGGAAAAGCTGGGATGGCCGAGAATGTTGAAGATGAGGGCCAACAGCGCCATGAATTACAGTCCGCGCGAAAAAAAAGGAGGGAAATGACATGCCAAAGTATGCAACCCCTACGGAATACGGACTGGCAGATCTGCTCTGCTGCGCTGCCTCACGGGAAGTTTCGGACAATGAAATCGTTTTTGCCGGAACCGGCCTGCCGATGGTCGCCATCATGCTGGCGCAAAAGACCCACGCCCCCAACCTGAAACTGATCTTTGAAGCAGGAACACTGGATGGCCGCCCCCCTGAATTGCCGACCTCCGTTGGTGATGCCCGTTGTGAAATGGGGGCCTCCCGCGCCTCCGGCCTGCAGGACGCCTTCAGTATCGCCCAGCGTGGCCTGGTTGATCTGGGGTTCCTGGGAGGGGCCGAGGTCGATCAGTACGGCAATGTCAATACCACCTGCATCGGTGATTACCTCAACCCGGAACTGCGCCTGACCGGCAGCGGCGGCAACCCGGATATCAACTCCTTTGCCCGGCGGACCGTCTTCATCATGGTGCATGAAATGCGGCGTTTTGTGGAAAACGTCAGCTACATCACCAGTCCGGGATGGCGGGTCAAAAAATGGCCGGGAGGGGAATGGGTACCCCGGCGCGAACTGTATGGCGCCGCCTTCCGTGGCGGTCCATCGGCGGTAATCAGCACCGCCGGTGTGTTTCGCTTTGACCAGCAGAGCGGCCTGATGTATCTCGACACCTGCCACCCTGGCAAGAGCCCGGAAGAAATCCGGGAGTTGTGTCAGTTTGACCTTGATATTTCGCGCGTCACAGGGGAAACTGTCGTTCCGACCCGTGAGGAGCTGCGAATTATTCACGATGTCCTCGACCCGGATGAAATTTTCATCCCCAAGGTAAAGCCAGCTTAAGAAACTCTGCTGGTGAGTGACACACAAGGCGCCCTGCTGCATGACGGGGCGCTTTTTTTGTTGCAGGAGGAATGATGGAAGAGCTGATCCGCATTATCATGGCATCGGGGAAGAGCGCGCTCGATCTGGCGCTGTATCTGCTCCTGCCGGTGCTGGTGATCCTGATGGCGCTGATGAAAGTGGTGGAGGCCAAGGGGGTGCTGGCGCTGCTGGCCCGTGGCGTGGAGCCGCTGTTGAAGGTTTTCGGCGTGCCGGGAGCCGGAGCATTTGCCATGGTGCAGCTGATGTTTGTCAGCTTTGCCGCGCCGCTGGCAACCCTCTCGATCATGGAAAAAGACCGCACCACCCGTCGCCAGATTGCCGCCACCCTGGCCATGGTGTTCAGCATGTCCCAGGCCAACGTGGTCTTTCCGCTGGTGGCGGTGGGGCTCAATCTGGGGATGATCCTGTTGACCTCCCTGGCGGGAGGGCTGTTTGCCGCGGCCCTGACCTACTACGTTTTTGCCCGCTCGCTTGATCATGGTGAAGCGGTGACAGCCGAGTTCGAGACCAAAGCACCCCCTAAAAAACAGAGCATCGTCGCCCTGATGATCAGCGGTGGTCAGGAAGGGGTCTCGGTGATCATCGGCGCCATTCCGATCCTGATCCTGGCCCTGTTTCTGGTAAATCTGCTGAAAAGCGCCGGGGGAATCCCGCTCCTGGAAGCCTGGCTGGCGCCGTTGTTCCATGCCATCGGTTTTCCGACCGTGGCGGTGCTGCCGCTGGCCACCAAGTATCTGGCCGGGGGAACCGCCATGATGGGAATTGTGATCGATCTGCTGAAGAACGGCTCCATGACCGTCGCAGAGCTGAACCGTATGGCCGGGTTCCTGACCAACCCGTGTGATATCGTGGGGGTGGCGGTGCTGGTTTCGGCCGGGGAGAAAACCGCCTCCATCGCCCGGCCGGCCGTGTTCGGCGCAGTCGGCGGCATCATGCTGCGGGGCGTGTTGCATCTGCTGTTGTTCTGAGCAGACCGATGATTCTGGAAAAAGCAGTTATCCACTAAGCACACGAAGTAACACCAATAAAATCAGGCAATTTGGAACCAATCAACGACAACCAATCGGGTGAAGGCCGGATGTCATGTCATGGTTGATTCTTCGTGAAACTTCGTGTCGTTCGTGGATCAATCTGCCGTTTTTAAAATGATTGATTTTTTATCCTGTTGGAATTTCAACCTCCGGCTGGTATAGTCCAGCGATTTACATCGCCACTGTTTTCGTGCCGCTCCGGCATCAACATTACGGCTGCACGAGGAAAGATATCATGAAAAAAACGGTTAAGCAGCGTGCTGAACAGCTTTCACTCCTCTTTGTCGCCTCCGAAGCAGCTCCCTTTGCCAAGGAAGGGGGACTGGGTGATGTGGTGGGCGCCCTCCCTAAATACCTGGCCCGCCTGGGGCATGATGTGCGGGTAGTGATACCCCGCTATTACGGCGTCAATCGCGAAAAATACAATCTGAAGCTGCTCCCCGGCGTGCTGGTGGTGCCGATGGGAATCATCGGCAACCAGTACTGCGGCGTCTATGAAGGGCGTATCCCCGGTTCCGAGGTTCCGGTCTATTTTCTGGAGCACGAAGAATATTACGGACGCGCCAGCCTGTATCAGGAGAATGGCGAAGGGTACCTGGACAACGACAACCGCTTTGTCTTTTTATCCAAGGCTGCGCTGGAACTGTGCAAAATGCTCAACTTTCAGCCGGATGTTGTCCATGCCCACGACTGGCATACGGCCGCCATCCCGTGCCTGATGAACACCACCTATCTGCATGACCGCTATGTGGGTGAAGCAGCCTCGCTGCTGACCATTCACAACATGCAGCACCAGGGTAATTTTTATCCCGGCCTGATGGAAGTGCTCGGCGTTGGCTGGAAGCACTTTACCTACCTGGAACTGGAAAAGGATGACCAGGTCAACCTGCTCAAGGGGGGAATTTACCACGCCACCCTGCTGTCAACCGTCAGCGAGGGGTATGCCCGGGAGATCCAGACCAGTGATTACGGCTGGGGACTGGAAGGGGTGGTGCGTGACCGGGCCGCCGACCTGTTCGGCATCCTCAACGGGGTTGATTATGAAGAATGGAATCCGGCCAGTGACCCACACATTGCCAAGACGTATTCTGTCAGAAGCCTGAAAGGTAAAACCGCCTGCAAGGCTGATCTGCAGGCTGCCTTCGGCCTGCCGGTGCGTGACGATGTACCGCTCTTCGGGGTGGTTTCCCGCATGGTTTCCCAGAAGGGAACCGACATCCTGGCAGCGGCAATTCACCGCATACTCGCCATGGATGTGCAGTTTGTCATGATCGGCAACGGCGAGCCGTGGGCCCATTTCTACTTTGGCGACATTGCCGCCGCCTATCCGGAAAAATTCGCCTGCTACATCGGCTACAACGAGGCGCTGGCCCACAAGGTCGAGGCCGGCGCCGATTTCTTTGTCATGCCGTCCGCCTTTGAACCGTGCGGACTGAACCAGATGTACTCGCTCGCCTACGGCACCCCGCCGATCGTGCGGGCGACCGGTGGCCTGGATGACAGCGTGGAAAACTTTGACGAGCATCTGTTGACCGGCGATGGTTTCAAATTTTACCAGCACAGCCCCACGGCCCTGTTTGATACCATCGGCTGGGCAACCTATATTTATTTCAACAACCCCAAAGCGTTGACGGCGCTGCGTAAAAACGGCATGAAAAAACGCTTTACCTGGGAAGATTCGGCCCTGAAATATCAGGATCTGTATCTGCGCGCCATCATGCACCGGCGTGGCTGGGAATACTACCGCAACCGCTTTGGCGAATCCCACCACATCCAGTACGCAAAACCGTAATCGGAAGCGGGACGCAACGGCATTAGCTCCGTTTTTCCCTTTGACTTTCAAGCGCTTCGTCTGTTACAAACCTGAATTACAACTGATGACCAACCGGTCTGGTGCCGTGTCAGGAGTGACACGGTTAAAAGGGAAGAAGGTGAAAATCCTTCGCTGTCCCGCAACTGTAAGGGAGTACCGATTCTGCATCATGCCACTGTCCAGCAAGGGATGGGAAGGCGCAGACAAGGGATGATCCCCGAGCCAGGAAACCTGCCATACCGCTGCTTTCGGGAACCTCCGTGGAACGAGGGGCCGGAGCCGGTGTGTAACCGCTATGCTTCCAGCCCTTGTTCCTTGACGGAACAGGGGCTTTTGCTTTGGAGGAACCATGTCTCAAACAATCTTCATAACCGGCGGGGCGCGCAGCGGCAAAAGCCGCCTGGCCGAAGAACGGGCAGAGCGCTTTGGGGAGCGGCTCGGCTATCTGGCAACGGCCCAGATCTTCGATGACGAGATGGGGCACCGGGTCGACCGGCACCGGCAACGCCGCGGTGACCGCTGGACGACCACGGAAGAACCGTACCGGTTGGCAGCGGCACTACAAACCATGGATGGCACGTTCGACGCCATCCTGGTCGATTGCGTGACGATCTGGCTTTCCAACCTGTTGCTGCAGCAGGAAGAAACGACCCGGCAGCAGGAAGCGTTGATCCTGGCAGAGGTGCAGCATCTGGCGGCAACCTTGCGGAGCATGAGCACACCGGTAATCCTGGTCTCCAACGAGGTCGGCATGGGGATTGTGCCGGAGCACCGGCTCGGGCGGATCTTTCGTGATCTGGCCGGAGAGGCGAATCAGATTCTGGCTGCCGCTGCCGATGAAGTGCAGGCCGTGATCAGCGGCATCCCATTGAAATTAAAATAGACGTCAAGGAGTTACCTATGGACCTCATACAAAGCGTACTGTCACAGATCAAACCGGTTAACCCAGAACTGCTGCAGCAGGCACAACTACGGCTGGACAACAAGACCAAACCGCCCGGGTCTCTTGGCCGGCTGGAGGAGTTTGCCCGTCGCATGGCAGCCATCAGCGGCACCCAGGAACCGGACCTGTCCAAGAAGGTGATCTTCACCTTTGCCGGTGACCACGGCATTGTGGAAGAAGGGGTCTCCCTTTACCCGAGCGAGGTTACCCCCCAGATGGTGTTCAATTTTCTGGCCGGTGGCGCCGGAGTCAATGTGTTGGCCCGCCACAGCGGCGCCGAAGTGCGGGTGGTGGATGTGGGGGTCAATTATGATTTCGGCGACACTCCCGGTATGATCCATGCCAAGGTAGCCCGCGGGACAAAGAACTTTGCCAAAGAGGCGGCCATGAGCCGCGACGAAATGCTGGCTAGCGTCAAGGTCGGCATCGATCTGGCCGATCGCTGCAAGGTTGAAGGAGTTGCCCTGATCGGCACCGGCGAAATGGGGATCGGCAACACCACCCCCTCATCAGCGATTGTCGCTGCCATTACCGGTATGGCGGTGCGGGATCTGACCGGGCGCGGCACCGGCATCGGTGATGCTGCCCTGGAGAACAAGATCCGGGTGATCGAACAGGGTCTGGCACTGAACCGGCCTGACCGGAACGATCCGCTGGATGTGCTGGCCAAGGTCGGCGGGCTGGAGATCGCCGCCATTGCCGGTCTGGTGCTCGGCTGTGCTGCCAACTCGATCCCGGTGGTAATCGACGGCTTTATCTCCACTGCCGGGGCGCTGATCGCCTCGGAACTGCACCCCAATGTACGCGATTATATCTTCGCAGCCCACAGCTCGGTTGAAATCGGTCACCGCACCGTAATGGAACGAATCGGTGTGCGTCCGATCCTCGACCTTGATTTCCGCCTCGGTGAAGGGACCGGCGCGGCACTGGCCATGGGGCTGATCGAGGCGGGGGTTAAAATCATGAAAGAGATGGCAACCTTCGAGCAGGCCGGAGTGAGTCATTAAACCATGCGCCTCTATCTGATCGCACTGCAATTCCTGACCATCATACCGCTCCCCTTTGACACCCGCTGCCAGAAGGGAGACTTGGGGCGTGCCACGGCTCTGTTTCCGCTGGCCGGTTTGACCATCGGCGCCCTGCTGTGGGGGATCAATTGGCTGATCTCCCCCTGGCTGGCGCGCCCCCTGACCGATGCGCTGCTGATTACGGCACTGGCCATCGTTACCGGCGCACTGCACCTGGATGGGCTGGCCGATGTGTGTGACGGGCTGGCGGCACGGGGGAGCCGGGAGCGGTTCCTGGCAATCATGAAGGACTCCCACGTCGGTGCGGCCGGTGCGGTGGCTGTGGCGCTCGGCCTGCTGCTGAAATGGCAGGCGCTGGTGGCTGTCCCGCTGGAGTACAAGAGCCAGGCCTTGCTCCTGTTTCCGCTCCTCTCCCGCTTCAGCCAGACCGTCGCCATCTCCGGCGCCCGCCATGCCCGCAGTGACGGACTGGGAAAACTGTTCATCGAAGAATTTCATGCCGTAGCCCCCCTGGTGGCTGCCATCAGCAGCGTGGCGCTGATTTTCCTGATCCTCCCCCGGCACGGTCTGTTGGCCCTGACCGGGGTCCTGCTGACAACGCTGGCCATACGGTTCTATTTCCAGCGACGGCTGGGAGGAATTACCGGCGATATCATCGGCTGTATCAATGAACTGTGCGAGATCGTGGCATTGCTATTGATATCTGCCAACATTTTCCCGCAACCATGACCATTCCTCCCCCGGCCATTCGACTCGATTCCTCTTCCCCCGACAGCCGCTCCCGTTCGTTTAGCTACGCCGGTTTTCAGCGGCTGATCAGCGCCCATGCTCTCGAACAGGTACGGGGAGCCGTAGGGGAAGTTGAAGCAGCCGTGGCAGACGGTTACCACGCCGCCGGATTCATCAGCTACGAAGCAGGAGCTGCCCTCAATCCCGAGCTGCCGGCAGGGGCACCAGCCGCACTACCGCTGGTCTGGTTTGCCCTCTTCTCGGAACGGCATGAGCTGCCGTCCCGCATTCCGGCCGATGATCATCCCGCCCCATCCCTGGCGGAACTGAAACCGTTATCAGCAGCGGACTACCACCAGGCGGTGGCTGCCATCCGCAATGCCATTGCTGCCGGTGAAACCTACCAGGTCAATTACAGCGTGCGCCAGCAGTTCAGCTACCCCGGTGATCCGCTCGCGCTCTACCACCAGCTCTGCCGCAACCAGCAGGCCGATTACTGCGCCTACATCGACACCGGCCAGCAGCAGATTCTTTCCGCCTCACCAGAGCTTTTCTTCTCCCTCAAAGACCGGGTGATTACCATGCGGCCGATGAAGGGGACCGCCCCCCGCCTGGCGCGGAGCGACCTGGACCGGCAGCAGATCGAGCGGCTGCGGAGTTCTGCCAAGGAACGGGCGGAAAACCTGATGATCGTCGACATGGTACGCAACGACCTCTCCCGGATCGCCGAGCCGGGGAGTGTCTCGGTTCCGGCGCTGTTTGAAGTAAGCAGCTACCCGACCCTGCACCAGATGACCTCCACCGTGACTGCCCGGCTGCGACCGGAGATCGGCCTGATGGAGATTCTGGCTGCCCTCTTCCCGTGCGCTTCCATTACCGGGGCCCCCAAACGGCAGACCATGGCGATCATCAACCGGCTGGAGGATTCCCCGCGCGGCGTCTACTGTGGCGCCATCGGCTTTTTCTCCCCCGGCGGCGAAGCGACCTTCAGCGTGGCAATCCGCACGGCGGTGCTTGACGCTGCCGACCACAGCGGCGTGCTCGGCCTGGGGAGCGGCATCACCTGGGATTCGGATCCCCAGGCCGAGTTTGCCGAATGCTGTACCAAGGGGGAGTTCCTGCGACGGAACGATGCAGAGTTCCGCCTGATCGAAACGCTGCGCCATGACCGGCACGGCTACCTGTTGCTGGAGCGGCATCTGGCGCGTTTGACAGCCTCGGCCGCCTACTTCGGTTTCCGCTGTTGTCCGGACGTAATCCGGTCGAAGCTGCAAAGCGTGGCAGCCGGCCTGTCCGGCCTTCACAAGGTTCGCTTGCTGCTGGCAGAGGATGGGAGTTGCACCCTGGAAGCGGAGCCGCTGACGGAAGATCCCCGCCAAAGTCCGGCGACCATCGCCCTCTCAACGTTTCACAGCGACCCGGCCGACCGTTTTCTCTATCACAAGACCACCCGCCGCCAACGCTTTCAGCAGGAGCTGAACAACCATCCCGGCTGTTATGATGTGATCTTCACCAACCAGCGGGGAGAGGTGACGGAAGGGTGCTACAACAATATCGTCATCTCCCTGGAGGGCAAACTGCTCACCCCGGCGCTCGACTGCGGTCTGCTCCCCGGTGTGCTGCGGGAGGAGTTGTTGGCAGTCGGTGGCATTGAGGAGGCGAGCCTGACTATGCAACAGTTGCAGATGGCCGACAATATCTGGCTGGTCAATTCGGTGCGCGGCTGGCGGGAATGTATTGTGGCTGAACAGCAGGAGGTCGGGTAATAGCGTGAGAAATTATCAACAGAAAGGGAATGGTTCTACAGATCGCTTGCGGGTCATTGGTTGAGTCGGGCAAATACAGCTTCAGCAGGAATGGTGAAAAACTCTCCCCGTTCAAAGGCATCAACTCTGCTTTCCGCTTCCAATGCCCAGAGTTGATCAAGTTTCGTACGATCCACAGCATCAAAACTGAAAAACAGAGCATCTATCAGCTCTGCTCGCTCAATTGGCGGGAGTGTCAGCAGATCGGATAATAGTTGCTGTTTGGTATGCGTACGCATAGTACACCTCATGGAGTGGCTAGTTTCGTAAAAAGATAGCACAACGGTTAACAGGGCGACAAACAGATATATCATCGCGTCTTATTGCCAGTATCTTTGCCCATCAGCAGATACCGTCCCACGCAACAAGCGCCTATACAAAACAAGGAGAAACAGATGCTGACCCAGATTGAATCCGCACGCCAGGGAATTATTACCCCCCAGATGGAAACCGTTGCCGTCAATGAACAACTTACGGCCGAGTACGTTCGCCAGATGACTGCCGAAGGGAAGATCGTCATCCCCTGGAATCACGTTCGCAAACCGTCCCGCATCGCCGGCATCGGCAAGGGGCTGGCAACCAAGGTCAACGCCTCGATCGGCACCTCATCGGATATCATCGATTACGAGGCCGAAATCAGAAAAGCGCTGGCTGCCCAGGAGTGCGGCGCTGATACCTTGATGGAACTTTCCGTCGGTGGCGACCTGGACCGGGTCCGGCGCGAAGTGATCGCGGCGGTTGATCTGCCGGTGGGAAATGTGCCGCTCTATCAGGCGTTCTGCGAGGCTGCCCGGAAATACGGCGACCCGAACAAACTCGACCAGGAGATGCTGTTCGACATCATCGAGCGGCAGTGCGCCGACGGTATGGCGTTCATGGCGGTACATTGCGGGATCAACCTCTGCACCATCGAACGGCTCCGCAAGCAGGGATACCGCTACGGCGGACTGGTCAGCAAAGGGGGCGTTTCCATGGTGGCCTGGATGATGGCCAATAACCGTGAAAATCCGCTCTACGAACATTTCGACCGGGTGGTGGCGATCTTGAAAAAATACGATACGGTGCTCTCCCTCGGCAACGGTCTGCGGGCCGGCGCCATCCACGACTCCTCGGATCGTGCCCAGATCCAGGAACTGATTTTCAACTGCGAACTGGCGGAGATCGGGCGGGAGATGGGATGCCAGATGCTGGTGGAAGGACCGGGGCATGTGCCATTGGACGAGATCGAGGGGAATATCCAGTTGCAAAAGCGGATGAGTGGCGGCGCCCCCTACTACATGCTCGGACCGATCGCCACCGACGTGGCGCCCGGTTTCGACCATATCACCGCCGCCATCGGCGCTGCCCAGTCGAGCCGTTTTGGGGCTGACCTGATCTGCTACATCACGCCGGCCGAGCACCTGGCGCTCCCCAACGAGGAAGATGTGCGCATAGGAGTCAAGGCAGCCAAGGTGGCCGCCTATATCGGCGATATGAACAAATACCCGGCAAAAGGGCGTCAGCGGGATAAGGAGATGAGCAAGGCCCGCCGCGACCTCAACTGGGAAAAGCAGTTCCAGCTGGCGCTCTATCCGGAAGATGCCAAGGCGATCCGCGCCAGCCGCACCCCGGAGGATGAGAACACCTGCACCATGTGCGGCGATTTCTGCGCCTCGCGCGGGGCAGGAAAATTATTCAGCGGCGATCTGTCAGACGAGAAACGTTGATCAGCTAACGACATTTGCCACAGAGACACGGTGAATTCGCTGTGAGCTCTGTGGCAAAGTTTTTTCCCGCTTCGTTTTCAAAAATCTAACCTGCCTCCCGTAGATTCTCCCTTACCCTCGGCTAGTACTTTTGCCCCATCTCACGACGGTGTTGGATTCGCGTACAGGGAACTTTCACCCCATAAGTTCGCGCCCATGACGGGCGTACACCACGCGGCGCAGACGGTTGGTGCGAAAGACTGCGCCGAAGCTCCATTGAGCGAGCATGAACCGAACACTTGTATTGGTCACTTTATTGGTCTATATTTTGACCACAGAAGGATTCGTATCAAGGAGGTAACAATGAGAGCTATTTCAATCAGTAATGACATTGTTCCAATTGCAGAATTTAAAACCAATATTTCCAAGTGGTTCAAAAAACTTCAGACATCCAGGCATCCACTTATCATTACCCAAAACAGCAAACCAGCTGGTGTACTGTTATCCGCTTCAGATTACGATGAATTGGTTTACCGAAAATCTTTTCTTGATTCTGTTGAGAAGGGGATGGCAGATGTTGAATGCGGGCGTACCCAAACTACAGAAGAGCTACGAAAAGCCCTGCGAGACCGAAGAAGTGCGAGTAATCCATGAGCGTAAGATGGTCACAGGAAGCTGGTGAAAACCTGGTTGATATAGAGGAGTTTATTGCACGTGACAGTGTAGAGCGCGCTGTCCGGTTTGTTGATGACCTGATCGACCATGCTGAAGCAATTTTGGCTGACAATCCGAGAAGCGGAAGAACCGTGCCAGAAATAGGCAATCCTGATATTCGAGAGCTTATTTACCGGGGATATCGCATTGTCTACCGATTAAATGGTGAACAAATTGAAATACTTACTGTTTTTGAAGGGCATCGGCTATTGCGACTGAAGGAAACATGTGATTAGGGAATTATGAATCCGGGCACTAAAACTGAACGGCACGCCGAGCTATATCAACAACCTCTGATCACTTTATCGAGTAGGGTGAGGTAAACTCTTGCCAAGGTTGAAAACTGAGCCACCACATAATTGATTAGCCCCCCCCTCTTTGCCACAAGCCACCATGCCAGGGATTTTCTCCCCCCTGCCCTGCACGGCATGCAGGTTCCGTTCAACTACACTAGGACAGGCTCCACCGGGCGGTTCGACAGAATTGCCGGGGCGTAATCGTTGCCCTGACGAGCGAATAACAACTCACTTTCTCCCTTCTTTGTTCTTGCACTCCCGTGGGGCGCGATGGTATTTTGTTTTACTCGTTAGAACAAAGTCACCAAAGAAAGCGACCATGGCCGATTTAAGCATCCCCCAGATCAAACTGCGCATCACCGTAACGGTGTTGTTGGTGGTGTCGTTTGTGCTGGCCTCATTTGCCTGGCAGATTTTTGAGCAGCGCAACAGTGACATCGAGGATGCCGAACACCAGACCGCCGGATACGCACGGGCACTGGCTGAACATGCCGAGCGCAGCTTTGCCGAAACCGACCGGGTGCTGCGCGATGTACTGCTGGATATACAAACAGCCGGCGACATACAAACGATCCCCAGCAGCCAGTTATACAATTTGATGAAGCGGCAGACCGAGGGTGCGCCCCAGATTGGCGATATGTTCGTGGTCAACGCCAACGGGGAGATGATCAGCAACACCAACCATTTTCCTCCCAAACCGATTGACGTCTCCGATCGCGATTATTTTAAATACTATGCCACCACCCCCGATGCCGGCCTGACCCTTGGCACGACGGTTAAGAGCCGCCTGGTGAATCGCTGGCGATTCAACCTGATGCGCCCGTTGGCTGCTCCGGGAGAACCATTTGCAGGGCTTTTGGCAGTTGCCTTTGAGGTCGAATATTTCAAGCGTTTTTTAAACGCTGCCAGTATCGGCACCTCGGGGAAAATTTTCCTGATTCAAGCCAACGGTAAACCGCTGGTGCTGGAGCCCTACCAGGAAAAGGCCTATCAGACCGACTTCACCACCTCGGCACTGATCAAAAAGCATCTACCCCACGCCCCCAGCGGAACCTTTCAGATCGAAAAAAACGGTATCACCCCCTTTCCCGGCATAGTCTCCTATCAAAAATTATCCAGCTTTCCGGTGGTGGCCGCAGTATCCATCAATCGAGACGAAGTTCTTGCCCATTGGCGGATCGAAGCGCTGAAACAATCAATTTTGACCGTCACGCTCTGCCTGGTGATTGCCGTGCTCGGCCTGATCATGTTCCGGCACCTGAACCGCTTGCAGCGTTCCGACGAGGCATTGCGGTCCCAGCAGGAGCAATTGCAGCTCAAGGCGACCCAGATCGATTCGGCCCAGGAAGCGATTCTGCTGATCACACCGGAAGGTCGGCTGCTGCAGTTCAATCCGGCGCTCTGCCGCCTGACCGGTTATTCGGCCAAAGAGCTGCAGGGGATTTTGCTGGCTGACATAGAACCGACCGCGTATGGCAAACAGTTTGAGCTCAATTCCCGGGAATTACGGGAACAAGGTGAAGCAACCTTTGAATCGGCCTTTCGTAAAAAGGATGGCGCCATCGTGCCGGTTGAGGGGCACGCCCGCTTCATGGAAGGGGTTGAGCCACCGGTGATCCTGAGTATTGTCAGGGATATCAGCGAACGCAAGTCGATCGAGCAAAGGGAAAAAACCCGGCTCAAAATCCTGGAGCAGATGGCGTCCAATGCCAGCTTGCCGGTAATCCTGGCAGATATTGTCGCCTTTGTGGAGCAGCAGAGTCCGGGGACCTTCTGTTCGGTGCTGCTGGTTGATGAATCGGGCACCATCTTGCGGCATGGTGCGGCGCCCAGCCTGCCGGAAGCCTATAACCGGGCGGTTGACGGCCTGAGGATCGGCAACAAAATGGGGTCGTGCGGCACGGCTGCCTTCCTGCAGCAACGGGTGGTGGTGGAGGATATTGAAGGGCACCCGTTCTGGAAAGGATTTACACCGGCCCGGGATGCCGGTCTCCGCTCATGCTGGTCGGAACCGATCCTCTCTGCCAATGCCGAGGTACTCGGTACCTTCGCCATGTATCACCGGGAGCCGAAAGCTCCCACCGCTAAAGAAATCGCCCTGATCGAATCGGCTGCCCATCTGGCCAGTATTGCCATCAGCCGCGAACGGGGGCGCGAGCAGCAGGAGGCGCTGCAGGATCAGTTGCAGCATATCCAGAAGATCGAGTCGATTGGCCAGCTGGCCGGCGGAATTGCCCATGACTTCAACAACCTGCTGACACCGATCCTGATTTATTCGGAAATGCTGAAAAAGATCGTTCCGGCAGGGGAATCAAATCTCTCCAAGCTGGAGGGAATCATCAAGGCAGCCAACAAAGCCAAGGATCTGACCCAGAAGCTTCTTTCCGTCAGCCGCAAACATGTGCTCTGCATGGAACCGGTCGATCTGAACGCGGTTATCAATGAGATGGAAGATATGTTGCGACGCTCGATCGGCGAACGGATTACGCTGGTACGGGAACTGTCCGTAAACCGGCGAGTGGTAACACTGGGCGACAAGGGGCTGGTGGAGCAGCTGGTGTTGAATCTGATCGTCAATGCCCGCGATTCCATTACGGAGGTCGGAACGATTACCATCCGCACCGGCCGGGTGATGGTCGATGCCGAGACCGCCCGCCAGAAGCCGGGGATGATGGTTGGTGACGCCGTGGTATTGACCATTGCCGACAGCGGTTGCGGCATGACCAAAGAGGTGCAGGACCATATTTTTGAACCGTTTTTCACCACCAAGGAAACCGGCAAGGGGACCGGGCTCGGCTTGGCCATGGTGTACGGGATTGTGAAACAGCATTATGGCTACATCGGGGTTAGCAGCCGGGCCGGGGCCGGAACGACCTTTACCGTCTATTTCCCGGCCCAGCCAACGGAAAGCCTTCCCGCTGACACCCTGCCAACTGCGGCAGTAAAAGATCACTCCCTGCTCTGCAACGCTCCCACCGTAATCCTGCTGGCCGAGGATAACGAGATTGTCCGCACCATGACCCGTGAACTCCTGACCATGTCGGGGTATACGGTGCTGGAGGCGGCGCTGCCGTCGCAGGCGCTGGCAGTGGCGGCTGATCCTGACCAGGCCATTGACCTGCTCCTCACCGATGTGGTGATGCCGGAAATGAACGGGCGGCAACTGTATGACCGGGTGTGTGAATTCCGCCCTTCCCTGCCGGTGCTGTTCATGTCCGGCTACACCGACGATATCGAGCTGAACATGGATGAGCACATTGAGCGGAGCAACTTCCTGCATAAACCGTTTACCACGGAACAGATGCTCCGGGCTGTCAAAACGAGTCTTGCCGGATGAACATGCTCCCCCACCCCGACACCAACGACGACTCCTACGATCTGTTCTGCCAGCTGACCACCGGTTACCGCATGTATTTCATCATCAACCAGGCGGTACAATCCGGTCTGATTGACCTCCTTGAGCAAGGAGCACTGCCGACGGAAGAGCTGCTCCGGCGGTCAGGAGTACGCCGGGAAGAAGGGAGCCGTTTCCTGGAACTGTTGGTGGCCACCAGACTGTTGATCAAGCAGGAGGACCGCTATCAGCTCTCTTCTTTTTCCCAAAACTACCTTTCCCGCCAAAGCCCGACTTGCCAGCGAAGTGTGCTGGTGTTTGAACCGGTCCTGATGGAAAACTGGAGCAAGCTGGGAACGGTGCTGCATGGGGGACAGGGAGTACTGATTGAGGAGAAAACAACGGAGGAATACAGCCAGCGGCTTGATCTCTTCCAACACGCCATGGGGGATGCGGCGGCGGTACGGTCAGTGGAGCTATGGAGCACTCTGCCGGATTTGCCGGAGCATGGCACCATCATCGACATCGGCGCAGGGGATGGAGTCTATCTGGACCGTTTTCTGGAACGTTATCCTGCCTGGCAAGCGGTCGCCTGCGATCTGCCGGATGTTTGCCAACGCCTGCAGCAACGCGACCCAGAGGGTCGAATCTGCGCTGTGCCATGCAACATCCTCGCTCAGCAGGAGATGAACACCTTTGTCGCGCAGCACCGCGCCACGGCACGGGTGGTGCTGCTCTCCAATCTTTGTCACTGTTACGGACCGGATGAGAATCTGGCATTGTTGCGGCAGGCAGGAGCATTACTGGCAGATGGCGGGGTCGTGCTGCTGCACGATTTCTTTCGCGACAGTTCCACCTTCGGAGCGCTGTACGACCTGCACCTGATGGTGAATACCTACAATGGCCGTTGTTTTTCCACCGGCGAAATCGAGGAACTGCTGCAGCAATGCGGCATGCGCTTGCAATCGAGCCTGCCACTCCCGTCCGGCTCCCTCGCCCTGCTGGGCGTGAAACAGGAGCAGTTATAACAGTTGTTGTTCTTTTTCCCGTTCTCCCAGCCACCACACCAGCTCCATCCCGAGTAACACCACCACCCAACTGGTATAAATCCAGACCATGAAAACCGGCAGCAACGCCAGGGTTCCGTAAATGGCATTATACCCGGAGACCCCCAATTGGAAGTGAATGTAACCCCACTGGATAATTTGCAGCAAGAGCGTGGTGACCCCGGCGCTGAACACGGCATGGCGGGAACGGATCACGGCATTGGGGATGAAGTAGTACAGAATGCTGACGCCGATCCAGAGGCTGGCAAAGGGAATCAGCTTGAGGAACAACAGGTGACGGACACCGAAACGGTGCAGCAGCCATTGCACGACCCCCTGGTGTTGCAGGGTGGTGGCCAGGGTTATTGCCACGGCGATGCAGAGCGGGATACAAACAATGACAATCAGGTAATCCCGCACTTTATGATGGGCTGCCTTCCCCTTGGCAACACAACAAATGGTATTGAAGGCATCTTCCACCGTATCAAGGGTGGTGGCAATCGAAACCAGTACCAGGGCAAAACCGACTACCCCCAGGGATGCCACGTTAGTGTTGTGAATGTAGCGCATCAGACTGGCCACCACTTCCTGGGAGCCGGCGGTCAACTTGGAAAGCAGCAGCGGCGTGACGGTTACGTCGATGGCAAGCGCTTTGAAGATGGCAAACAGAATGGCGAAAAAAGGGATCAGGGAGAAGAGGCTGGAGAATGAGAGCGCCGCCGCCAGCAGGGTGCAGCGGTCATTGATGCATTTCTTGAAAATTGCCAGGCCGGCCGTATAAAAGCTGCGATATGAAAAGCTCATGTAAACCTGACCAGTGAAGCAGGATAACTACTCATAACAAAGTTATTTCTATCGGATTCATGCCGCCAGCAATTCTCCGGGTACGAAAAAGCCCACCGTTTCCGGTGGGCCTGGTGGTGACAAGCATAACGATCAGAGCGCCGTGCTGTTTTTCTCCCGGCTCATCGCTTCCCGTCCTGCTTCAATGGCAGAAGCGAGGATTGATTTCTTTTCCACCAAGGTTTCTTTTCCGTCTTCCAGGGCAGTCTTGATCTTGTCCTGAGCTTCCTTGGTATATTCCTTGATCTTGTCAACGGCATCTTCGGTGAAATCCGCCAGCGATTCACGCAGTTCGGAACCGCTTTTGGGTGCATACAACAGTGCCAGTCCCGCTCCGATGGCGGCGCCTGCTACAAATGAAACCAGTACAGTTCCCGTGTTGATCCCTTTTTCGTCTGACATGGTTACAATCCTCCCCGTTTTTTAAGATAATGTTGCAGCAAATACTTCCCAGCGACCTTTGCACCCGTAGCCCAGGCGTTGGTGGTGTTCATCACACCAGCCACCACGCTGACGGAACGGTTGATGGCGCTCAGATTGGCGCCGGTTTCCCCCAGAGCTGACATGAAGCGGGTGACATCTTCGGTATGTTCTGCCACGCCACCCCCCACAATCTTCATTTCGTTAACAACCGCCGACAAGTCCTGAACAATCGGTTTCAATTCCCCCTGCAGGGTGTTCAGATCCTGGATGACCGGCTTGAGCTCGACCTGAAACATGTCAGCCAACGCCCCGAGCGCCACAGCGCTTTTTCTGACTGCCGCAATGGTCGGCAGCAGCGCCATTACCAGCACCAGCACGGCAACGGCAATAATGATCAGGGCAATTCCCGTAAGACTCATAGATTAATTCTCCTGAAGATGTTGAATGCCTGCTCAGGGGGCAAGTATAGTTGAAAATGTAAAATTATCAATCGAATTAAACCGCGCAACCTTTTATTCTACGGAGTTGAGGCACTTTTTCTTTGCCTCCCGGATCCGATTGCGGGTAGTATACCGGCACTTTCCACCTCCAGATAAGGGCTGATCTGATGTCCACCACTAACGACGAACAGAAAAAAGAGAAACTTACCAAAGAGTTACAGGGTATGGCGCTGGCAACGGTGGCGCTGTACTTCCTGATTTCAATCACCACCTTTAATTCCCACGATGTTTCCTGGAACAGTTATTCCAGTGAAGGCGCCATCAACAACCTGGGGGGAAAGCTGGGAGCCCAGATTGCCGACCTGCTGTTCAGCCTGTTCGGGCTGGCATCCTACCTGATTCCGCTGGCCCTGCTCTACATGGCCTACACCCTGTTCCGCTTCAAGGAGATCAGGCTCCGCTCCTACAAGCTGCTCGCCTCCTTCGGCCTTCTGATTTCCCTTTCCACCCTGTTTGCCTTTTTTCGCACCACCACCAATTTTTTGGGGCAGCAGGTTGCCACCGGCGGGATGATCGGCAAGGTCATCGGCGAAGTGCTGAAAAACAGCGTCGGCACCACCGGCGCCTTTATTCTGCTGCTGCCACTGCTGGCCGCCTCGATCATGATTCTGTGCAAGTTTTCCTTTATCCTCTTCGCCGGCTGGTGGGTGGAACATTTCAAACAGCGCTGGGATGACTGGCAAAAACGGCGCGTCCATCAACGCCAGGAAAAACAAAAGAGCCAGGCCAAAAGCGAGGGGACTGCCGCGCCGGTTATCACCGCCGGACCGACCATCAGACCGGCCGCTCCCGCTCCTGCCCCACTGAATCTGTTCAAAAAGGAAAAGGAGAAGAAGAAAGAGGCCCAGAAGAGCGCGCCAATCCAGGAAGCGTTCGAGTTTATCAAGGCCGAGGGGGATTTCCATACCCCACCCTTCAGCCTGCTGGACCAGCCTCCGCTCTCCGAGAAGACCCTTGATAAAGACAGCTTGAATATGAATGCCCGCCTGCTGGAGAAAAAACTGAAGGATTACGGCATCGACGGCGAGGTAGTGGAAATCTGCCCCGGACCGGTAATCACCATGTATGAATACGCCCCGGCTCCCGGCGTCAAAATCAGCCGGATTGCCGGACTTTCCGATGACCTGACCATGGCGTTGCAGGCCATGTCGATTCGCATCGTCGCCCCGATTCCGGGGAAAGGGGTGGTGGGGATCGAAGTGCCGAACCGGGACCGGGAGATGGTCTATCTGCGCGAGATTTTCAACTGTGAAACCTTCCATCAAAATAAATTGAAACTCCCCATGGCGCTCGGCAAAGACATTGCCGGTCATCCGGTGATTGCCGACCTGGCCAAGGCGCCGCACCTGCTGGTGGCGGGCGCCACCGGCATGGGTAAATCGGTCTCGATCAACACCATGATCCTGTCACTGCTCTATACCGCCACCCCCAAAGATGTCCGCTTGATCATGGTTGACCCGAAGATGCTGGAGTTTTCCATGTACGAGGGGATTCCGCACCTGCTGCTGCCGGTGGTGACCGAACCGAAGAAAGCGTCGCTGGCGCTCAAGTGGGCAGTCAATGAAATGGAACGGCGCTACCAGCTCCTGTCAGACAAGGGAGTGCGCAACATCGATTCCTACAACAAGAAAATCGCCGGAGAAGAACGGGAACTGGCAGAGCTGGAAGCGCTCGACGAAGCCGAGATCATCGAGGATCTGGAAGAACTGCCGCAGGGTGAAGAACTTGCTCCCGATCCGCTTCCCTTTAGCGATGACACCCCGGTGCTGGTCCATGAACACCTCCCCTACATCGTGGTGATCATTGATGAGTTGGCCGACCTGATGATGGTGGCCGGTCGCGAGGTAGAGGAGCACATCGCCCGCCTGGCGCAGAAAGCCCGCGCCTCCGGTATTCATCTGATCCTGGCGACCCAGCGTCCTTCGGTGGATGTGATCACCGGCCTGATCAAGGCCAACCTGCCGACCCGCATCGCCTTCAAGGTTTCCTCCAAAGTGGATGCCCGTACCATTCTCGACACCAACGGCGCCGAAGCATTGCTCGGCATGGGTGACATGCTCTACATGCCCCCCGGTTCATCCCTGATCCAGCGTCTGCATGGTTCGTTCGTTTCCGATGCGGAAGTGCAGCGGGTGGTCGATTTCCTCAAGAAGCAGGGAAAACCGGTCTATGACGCCTCGATCATGGAGATGAAGGAGAGCGATGACAAGGGGAGCAGTGACGATGATGAACCGATGGACGAGCGCTGGGAGGATGCCCTGCGGCTGGTGGCGGAGACCAAGCAAGCCAGCATTTCCATGATCCAGCGCCGCCTGCGGATCGGCTATAACCGGGCCGCCCGGATCGTGGAGCTGATGGAGCGCGAGGGGATGATCGCCATGAGCGACGGCACCAGCAAACCGCGGGAAATCTACATGGATATCGTACACGCCTATCTGAACTCGCAATTGACCAAGTAGGGGGGAAACCAGGATGACCATCAAAGCTGCTGCAGTTCAATTCAATGTCAAGCAGGGAGATCCGGACGCCAACCTGGCATACGTCCGGGAAGCGCTGCAGCGTGTGGCCAGCCAGGGCGCCCAGCTGGCCGTGCTGCCGGAGATGTGGTCGTCAGGTTTCAGCTATAAAAACCTGAATCAGCTGGCAGAGCACACTGACGGCATCGTGACGGAACTGCTGGAGCTCTCCCGCCGGCTGAAGCTGGTGATTGTGGGGAGCATGCCGGAGCCCCATGGCGACAAGGTATTCAATACCGCCTTTGTGGCGGACAACGGCGTGCTGGCAGCCAGCTACCGCAAACTGCATCTGTTTTCACTGCTGGGGGAAGACCGGGCTTTTGACAGCGGCGATGCCTGGTGCCTGGCCGAGACCAGCCTCGGCAAAATCGGCCTGATCATCTGCTATGATCTCCGTTTCCCGGAACTCTCCCGCCGTCTGGCACTGGAGGGGGCCCGCATCATCTGCGTTCCGGCCCAATGGCCCAAGCCGCGCCAGGAACATTGGCGGACGCTTTTGCGGGCCCGCGCCATCGAAAACCAGCTGTTCGTGGTTTCCTGCAACGCCTGCGGCATAATCGGCAAACTCGATTTCTTCGGTATGAGCATGATCATCGACCCGAAGGGAGAAGTGCTGGCAGAGGGAGGCGAAGCCGAGTCTGAAATCACCAGTGATCTCGATTTCGAGGCGATGGACGCCTGGCGGCAACAGATCCCCTGCTTCAATGACCGGCGCCCGGAAGTGTACTGAAAATCGACTGGGGAAATGATTTTACCGGTTTTGCCACTATTCCAGGACTCTTGTGTTGACAATTCAGATAGATACAGTATAGATTTTAAATTTTCGTACTACCCACCTTTATTGACCGGTTGCATTATCATACGTCATTATATTTGAAAGGAATCACCACCGATGGCAGAAAAGTTTATCTTTACCTCAGAATCCGTATCAGAAGGGCATCCCGACAAAGTTGCCGACCAGGTTTCCGATTCAATTCTCGATGCGATTCTGACCCAGGATCCCAAGGCCCGCGTCGCCTGTGAAACCATGGTAACCACCGGCATGGCGGTGATTGCCGGCGAAATTACCACCAATGCCGTCATCAATTATTCTGAAATCGTCCGCCAGACCATCCGCGAAATCGGCTATACCGATTCGGAAATGGGTTTTGATGCCGATACCTGTGCCGTGCTGGTTTCCGTTGATCGCCAGTCCCCTGACATTGCCCAGGGTGTTTCCGAGGGTGAAGGGCTGCACAAGGAGCAAGGCGCAGGCGATCAGGGACTGATGTTCGGCTATGCCTGCAATGAGACTCCAGAACTGATGCCGATGCCGATCCAGCTCTCCCATCAGCTGGTGGAAAAGCTGTCACAGGTACGTAAATCGGGAGAACTGCACTTCCTGCGCCCTGATTCAAAATCCCAGGTTTCGGTCGAGTATGTGGATGGCAAGCCGACCCGTATCGATACCGTGGTTATCTCCACCCAGCACACCCCCGACGTGACCCACTCCGAGATCGAAAAGCATGTGATCGAAAAAGTCGTCAAGGCGGTTATTCCAGCCAATCTGCTGGATGAGAACACCCGCTACTTCATCAACCCGACCGGCCGTTTCGTTGTTGGCGGACCGATGGGTGACTGCGGGCTGACCGGCCGCAAGATCATCGTTGACACCTACGGCGGCATGGGACGTCACGGTGGCGGCGCCTTCTCCGGCAAAGACCCTTCCAAGGTTGACCGCTCGGCCGCCTACATGGGGCGCTATGTGGCCAAGAACCTGGTAGCCGCCGGCCTGGCCGAGCGCTGCGAAGTCCAGGTAGCCTACGCCATCGGCGTTGCCCAGCCGGTGTCGATCAACGTCAACACCTTTGGAACCGGCAAGGTAAGTGAGGAGCGTATGGCCGAGCTGGTGCGCGAAACCTTTGACATGCGTCCGGCCGCCATCATCGAGCAGCTCGACCTGCTCCGTCCGATCTACAGGAAAACCGCCGCCTACGGCCACTTCGGCCGTGAACTGCCGGAATTCAGCTGGGAGAAGACCGACAAGGCTGCCATCTTGAAACAGAAAGCCGGAATTTAAGAAAAATAATGGAACGCGGAAACTGTCGGATCTTGGCGGATTGGCGCGGATAAAAGCTTTTAAAATCCGTACAAATCCGCCGCATCCGCGTAAATCAGCGTTCCATTGCCTTTAAAGTTTTATTGATTATGAATTTGGAAGAGGAGAAATGGTAATGTCCCAAACGTACAAAATCGCAGTTTTGCCGGGCGACGGCATTGGACCGGAAGTCATGGCTGAAGCACTCAAGGTGCTGGATGCCGTGGAAGCAAAATACAGTGTGAAATTCGAGCGCACCCACGCCAATGTCGGTGGCGCCGGGATTGATAACGAAGGTAAGGCACTCCCCGACACAACGGTCAACATCTGTAAAGCCGCCGACGCCATCCTGTTCGGCTCGGTCGGCGGCCCCAAGTGGGAAACCCTTCCTCCTGAAGAACAGCCGGAGCGCGGAGCTCTGTTGCCGCTGCGCAAGATTTTCGGTTTATACGCCAATCTGCGTCCGGCCATCATCTTCCCTTCCCTGACCGGCGCTTCTTCGCTCAAGGAAGAGGTAATTGACGGCGGCTTCAACGTGCTGGTGGTTCGCGAACTGACCGGCGGCATTTATTTCTCCCAGCCCAAAGGGATCGAGGGTGAAGGACGCAACCGGGTCGGCATCGACACCCTGCGCTACTCCGTACCGGAGATCGAGCGGATTACCCATGTCGCTTTCCAGGCTGCCCAGAAACGGGGCAAAAAGGTCTGCTCCATCGACAAGGCCAACGTGCTTTCCTCTTCCGTACTGTGGCGCGAGGTAGTAATCGGCGTTGCCAAGGAATACCCGGATGTGGAATTGACCCACATGTACGTGGACAACGCTGCCATGCAGCTGGTCAAATGGCCGAAACAGTTCGACGTGATCCTGGCGGAAAACATGTTCGGTGACATCCTCTCCGACGAAGCTGCCATGCTGACCGGTTCCCTCGGCATGCTCCCCTCCGCCTCCCTGGCAGAAGGGACCTTCGGCATGTACGAACCATCCGGCGGTTCGGCCCCGGATATTGCCGGACAGGGAATTGCTAACCCGATCGCCCAGATCCTCTCCATGGGAATGATGCTGAAATTCTCCTTCAGCATGCTGGAAGCAGCCGATGCCATCGACAATGCGGTTGCCAAGGTTTTGGATCAGGGATACCGCACCCGCGACATCTACCAGCAAAAACCGGGTGAAAAGCTGGTTAACACCAAAGAAATGGGCGACGCAATTATCGCGGCGCTATAAAATTTAGAAAAGGAACGCACACTATGAAAGTCGGAATCGTCGGTTGGCGCGGTATGGTTGGTTCGGTTCTCATGCAGCGGATGCAGGAAGAGAACGATTTTGCCCTTGGTTTTGAACCGGTATTTTTCTCCACCTCCCAGGCGGGTCAACCCGCCCCGATGAACGCCGGGACCTTGAAAAATGCCGATGACATCGCTGAATTGAAACAGTTGGATGTGATCATCACCTGCCAGGGTGGCGATTACACCAAGGCAGTGCATCCCAAGTTGCGTAGCGAAGGATGGAACGGCTACTGGATCGATGCCGCCTCGACCCTGCGCATGGAAGATAACGCCGTCATCATCCTCGATCCGGTCAACCGCAACGTGATCGACAAGGCGCTGGCCAATGGGCAGAAGGATTTCATCGGCGGCAACTGTACCGTCAGCCTGATGCTGATGGGACTCGGCGGATTGTTCCGGGCCGGCCTGGTGGAATGGCTCTCGTCCATGACCTATCAGGCTGCTTCCGGCGCCGGCGCCCCCAACATGCGTGAGCTCCTCTCCCAGATGGGCGCGCTGAACGGTGTGGTGGCTGAAGAGCTGAAGAACCCCGGCTCCGCCATTCTGGAGATCGACAAGAAAGTTACCGCTGCACTGCGCGACGGCACCCTCCCGACCAAGGAATTCGGATTCCCGCTGGCCGGTAGCGTACTCCCCTGGATTGACCGCGAGGTGGAAGATGGTCAGAGCCGCGAGGAATTGAAAGGTTTCCAGGAAACCAACAAGATTCTCGGCAGTGAAACCCCGATCCCGGTGGACGGCATTTGCGTGCGTGTCGGCGCCATGCGTTGCCACAGCCAGGCAATCACCATGAAACTGAACAAGGACGTGCCACTGGCAGAACTTGAGCAGTTGATTGCCAACGATAACAAGTGGGTCAAGCTGGTACCGAACAACAAGGCCGACACCCTGGCACAGCTCACTCCGACCGCTGTTTCCGGCACCTTGACCGTTCCGGTCGGACGTCTGCGCAAGATGAAGATGGGGCCACAGTTTGTGCAGGCCTTCACCTGCGGCGACCAGCTCTTGTGGGGTGCAGCCGAGCCGTTGCGCAGAATGCTCCGCATCCTGCTGGAAAAATAACCGCCAGCGCACTAAACACCACCAACCTCCTGGATATTGTGAATATCCAGGAGGTTTTTTCGTGTATGAAAGGTTCAGATGTCACACGACAACATATCGCAGCTCGGAGAATTCGGCCTGATCTCCCGTCTTACCACTTCCGTAACAACGGGACAGGGGGTACTGACCGGCATCGGGGATGATGCTGCCATCACACAACTTTCACCAGGTATGCAGCTACTCACCTCCACCGATATGTTGCTGGAAGACGTACACTTTCGGAAGCGCTGGCACGATCCCTACTCCCTGGGGCGCAAGTCGCTGGCTGTCAATCTTTCCGATATCGCCGCCATGGGGGGGATTCCCCGCTGGGCGCTGCTGTCGCTCGGCATTCCCCCGGATCTGACGCTGGATTTCCTGGATGAATTCAGTGCCGGTTTTCTCGCCATGGCAACCGAGCACGGCGTGACGCTGATCGGCGGCGACACCTGTTCGTCCAAAGCCGGGCTGACCATTTCCGTCACCATCATGGGGGAACAGTATCCCCAACAGATCATCCGTCGCAGCGGCGCCGTCTGTGGTGACGAGATCTGGTGCACCGGCACCCTGGGGGCGGCTGCGCTGGCCTTGCAACTGCTGGAGGGTGGCGCCGGCCGGACTCAGGAAAATGAGGCGATCATGACTCGCCTGCTCGACCCTGCCCCACGGGTCAGTGTGGGGCGAGCTCTGTCTGAAGCAGGTCTGGTAAGTGCCATGATTGATATCAGCGATGGTATTCTGGCGGATTTCGGACACATCGCCGATCTGTCGGGAGTGGGGGGACAACTGTTTGCGGAATGTCTCCCCCTGCCAGGGGAGCAGTGCCAAATCGGCCAAGCGGAGGGGAGACAGGCACGTGAGCGCGCCCTGACCGGCGGTGAAGATTACGAGCTCTGTTTTACCGCCCGGCCCGATAATCATGAAAAAATAGCCTCGCTCGCTAAAAAATGTGGCGTTGCAGCCACACCTGTTGGTATAGTAACGGATTCAAAAAACGTAGTCGTTTGTGACAGCCACGGTACGCCGCTTGATATGTCACGCGGCGGGTTCAATCATTTTTCTTGAGGTTTGAAAGGAACAGCCATGCACCAAGCTCTTATTCCCACACAGAAGGCGCGTCAATGTGCCGATGCGATCCGGTTTCTCTCCATGGATGCCGTTGAAAAAGCCAATTCCGGTCACCCTGGTCTTCCCATGGGGGCTGCCGATTGCGCCTTTGCTCTCTGGGGTAATTTTCTTTCCATGAATCCCGCTGATCCGACCTGGGCTAACCGCGACCGTTTTATTCTCTCTGCCGGCCATGGCTCAATGCTGCTCTATTCCCTATTGCACCTGTTCGGTTATGACCTGTCGCTGGAGGAACTTAAAAACTTCCGCCAGTGGGGGAGCAAAACACCCGGACACCCTGAATTCGGCCATACGGTCGGGGTAGAAGTCACCACCGGACCGTTGGGACAAGGGTTTGCCAATGGTGTCGGTATGGCCATGGCAGCTAAAATGGCAGCCGAACGCTTTGCCACTCCGGATTTCAACCCGATCAACCACACCATCTATGCCCTGATGGGCGATGGCTGCCTGCAGGAAGGGATCAGCTACGAAGCAGCAGCCCTGGCAGGACACCTCAAACTGGGGAACCTGGTCTATATCTACGACAGCAACAGCATCACCATTGAAGGTAAAACCGACCTGGCATGGTCCGAAGATGTGGAAGGGCGCTTTATCGCCTGTGGCTGGCATGTTCAGAAAATTGACGGGCACGATTACAGCCAGATCTGCACTGCCATTACGGCTGCCAAGGCTGAGACTACGCAACCGTCGATCATTATTGCCACCACCCACATCGCTTTTGGCTCTCCCAAGAAGCAGGACTCATCAGGGGCCCACGGTTCACCGCTCGGCCCGGACGAGATCGCCGCCACCCGCGCCAATCTCGGTTGGGAGTACGGAGCTTTCGAGATCCCCCAGGAAGTACGTGACACCTGTCAAGCCCAGCTTGAGACCAAAAAACAGGCCTATTCGTCGTGGCAGCGCAAGTTTGACGCCTGGCATGCCGCCAACCCGGAAAAAGCCCATTTGTGGGATCAGATGTGGCACAAGCGCATTCCTGCCGATTTGGCGGATCAGCTCCTCTCGGTTGTCAACAGCAATGACGGCGCTACCCGGGCGCTCTCCGGCAGCCTGCTGCAAAAAGCGGCTGAACTGATCCCTTCGCTGGTTGGCGGTTCCGCCGACCTGGCCCCCTCCAATAACAGCGACATCAAAGGTTCAGCGGCGATTACCGCCGACAGTTTCATCGGGCGCAACCTGCACTTCGGTATTCGCGAACATGCCATGGGAGCAGTCATCAACGGCATGGCACTCTACGGCTGCTTCATCCCCTACGGTGCAACCTTCCTGGTGTTTGCCGATTACTGCCGCCCCGCCATCCGCCTTTCGGCGCTGATGAAGCAGCAGGCGCTCTACATATTTACCCACGATTCATTCTTTGTCGGTGAAGACGGTCCGACCCACCAGCCGATCGAACATCTGGCCACCCTGCGCCTGATCCCTGACCTGCAGGTTATCCGGCCGGCTGACGGAGTTGAAACCGCCGTGGCGTGGCAGGCAGCATTGGAAAAGAAAGATGGCCCAACCGCCCTGATTCTGACCCGTCAGAAACTTCCGGCGCTGGATCGCGGCAACGTGACCAGTGACACCATCCTCAAGGGTGGCTATCTGATATCAACACCAGCTGGAAAAGCTGATGTGGTGATCATGGCCAGCGGCTCCGAAGTTCATGTGGCGCTCCAGGCAGCAGCAGAGCTGAAAAAGGCCGGTATCTCTCCTCGCGTTGTCTCCGTCCCCTGCCTCGGCACCTTCCTGAGCCAGCCGGCCGAGTATCGCAACCAGGTGCTCCCGGCCGGAGTACCACGGGTGGCATTTGAAGCCGGTCGCGGAGAATCATGGGGGATGTTGGTCGGCTGCGATGGATTGTTCATCGGCATTGAACATTTCGGCGCATCGGCACCGGACAAGGTGCTGGCGGAAAAATTTGGCTTCACCGCACCACAGGTGGCAGAAAAGATCAAATCGTTCCTGCAAAAATAATGGAACTAATCGAACAGCTTAAAAAACCGTTACTCTTCTCCGGGCTGAACAACGACGACCTGGCCGAGCTGGCGACCATTACGGTCAGGCGTCAGTTTCGCAAAGGAGAAAGCATCTTCTGTGAGGGGGAGGAGGCAACCGGGTTTTACCTGCTTCTCTCCGGTAGTATCAAACTATGCCGTATCTCTCCCGACGGGCGCGAAAAAGTGCTTCATTTTGTGCAGCCGAGGGAAACCTTTGCCGAGGCTGCCTTTTTCGGTGACGGCAAGTATCCGGCCGAAGCACGCGCCATGGAAGCGGGTGAAGTGCTCTATCTTCCGCGGGCCGGGTTGATGGAATTGATGGCCCGCAACCCCGGTTTTTCCCTCAATCTGGTGGTTTCGCTGTCACTGATGCTGCGCAAATTTGCCCGCCAGATCGAAGAGCTTTCGTTTAATGACGTCACCTCGCGCCTGGCATCGTTCCTGGTGCGCCGGATTGATGAAAAGTCGACCAGTTACGGCGGCATCACCTACATCGACCTGGGGATCAGGAAGGGGGAACTCGCTTCCCGTCTCGGAACAGCCAGTGAAACCATTTCCCGTACCTTCAAGAAACTGAAGGACGAAGGAATCATCGAAGTCCAGGGAGGACGGGTGGTGGTGCATCAGCTGGAAAAACTGCAGAAATTGTGTGAACGACATGAATAGCAACGTTTGCACGCCACTCATCACGCCGTGGCCGTAGAAGTTTCTACTGCGGCGACCCTGGAAAGCTGCTGTCACACATGAAACGTGTTACTCCGGATGCACTACAACGGCTGCTGGTTCGTTCTACCAACTGGATCGGTGATGCTGTCATGACAACACCGGCGTTGGCGGCAATCCGCGAAACCTTTCCCAGGGCGGAGATCACCCTGCTGGCCAACCCGTTGGTAGCGCAACTCTTCAGTCACCATCCCTCGGTTGATCGGGTAATTACCTTTGACCGTGGAGGAAAACACCGGGGAATCGGGGGACGTCTGCGGCTGGCAGCCGAGCTACGGGCAGAGCGTTTCGAGCTGGCCATACTTCTCCCCAACTCATTCGACTCGGCATTGATCCCTTTTCTTGCCGGGATTCCAAAACGCTGGGGAAAAGCGAGTGATGGCCGCTCTTTGCTGTTGACGGAACGCTACCAGCAACCGGCAGGGACTGCTCCGCAGCACGAAACAGACTACTATCTTGAGCTGCTGCAGCATTTCGGCATCAGTGGATCAGTGACCGAACCGCTGCTGACAACCACTGCCGAAGAAGATCTGGCAGCCCGGGAACTTTTGGCCCATCACTCGATCAGCAGCCAGGATCTTGTGCTCGGGATCAATGCCGGCGCCAGCTATGGCTCTGCCAAACGCTGGTATCCGGAGCGCTTCGCCGAGGCAGCCGGACGTCTGGCCAATCAATGGAACGCCAGGATCGTCCTCTTCGGCGGACCGGGTGAACGTGACATCGTTGACAAAATTGAAGATGATTTGCACGGCGAGTGCCTCAATCTGGCAGGCAAGACGTCGGTACGGCAACTGATGGCGCTGATCAAGCGCTCCGATTTCTTCATCACCAATGACTCGGGCCCGATGCATATCGCCGCCGCCTTCGGGGTGCCACTGCTCGCCATATTCGGCCCGACCGATCATACCGGAACAGCACCCTGCAGCAAGCACGCAATTATTCTTCGCAAGGAGTGCGACTGTGCTCCCTGTAAATTACGGGTCTGCCCGACGGATCATGCCTGCATGACTGCCGTAACGGCAGATGATGTGGTGGCAGCGGCAACAGAACTTTACCGTAAGATAACTACTCGGGGTAATCATCGGACATGAAAAAGGTTCTGGTAACCGGCGCCGCCGGATTCATAGGATTCCACCTGACTAAGCGCCTCCTGCAGCAGGGGCATACGGTCATCGGCCTGGACAACCTGAACGATTATTACGATCCGCAGCTGAAACGGGATCGGCTCCAGCAGCTGGAGAATCTTCCCGGTTTCCGTTTTGTTTGCAGCGGAACCGAACAACAGGAAGTGATGGCAGCACTGTTTGCCGAAGAGCGCTTCGAGCTGGTGGTCAACCTGGCAGCCCAGGCAGGAGTACGTTACTCCCACAGCAACCCCCACGCCTACATCACTAGCAACATCGTCGGTTTCACCAACATCCTGGAAGGGTGCCGCAACCATGCGGTCAAGCATCTGGTCTATGCATCCTCCAGTTCGGTCTACGGTGCCAATACGACCATGCCGTTCTCGACCCATCACAACGTGGATCACCCGATTTCGCTGTATGCCGCCACCAAGAAATCCAATGAGCTGATGGCCCATACCTATTCGGCGCTCTACGGCCTGCCGACCACCGGACTCCGTTTTTTTACGGTCTATGGCCCCTGGGGACGTCCCGACATGGCCTATTTCAAATTTACCCGTGACATCCTGAACGGCACACCGATTGATGTCTACAATCATGGTATGCTGCAACGGGACTTCACCTATATCGATGACATTGTGGAAGGAATCGTGCGGGTATGCCAACAGCCGCCGAGCTCCAATCCGGCCTGGGACAGCAGTTCTCCCGACCCTGCCACCAGCTTTGCCCCCTACCGGCTTTACAATATCGGCAACAACCAACCGGTAGCACTGCTGGAGTTTATCGAAACTCTGGAACAGTGCCTCGGCAAAAAGGCGATCAAGAACCTCCTCCCGATGCAACCGGGAGATGTGAAGGCCACCTTTGCCGATGTGGATGACCTGATGGCGGATACCGGTTTTAAACCCTCAACATCTCTTGCGGAAGGACTCGGGCAGTTTGTGGAGTGGTATCATCGCTATCAGATGACACCAACATTCCAGCCCCGGCTATCAGATGTACACCTTTAAACGACTCCTCAACTATACCAAGCCGTATGGGTGGCGCATCGTCATCGCCGCACTCGCCTCCATGGCGGTTGGCGGCATGGATGGCGCCTTTGCCTATTATATTTCCCCGCTGCTCAAGGAAATCTTCCAGTCCCGCGACATGACCATTTTCAGGTTTTTACCGCTGGGGATCGTGGCGATTTTCACCCTGCGCGGCCTCTCCCGTTATCTGAACGATTATTTCATGCGTACCGCTACCCAACTGGTGGTCCAGGATATTCGCAACCGGCTCTACAGCAGCAACATGACCATGGGACTTCGTTTTTTCGGCAGCCAGACCACCGGCACACTCATGTCCCGGGTGCTGAATGATGTTACGGTCATGCAGGAAGGGATGATCAGCATCATTGTCGGTATTTTTCGTGACGGTATTGCTGCGTCAGCGCTGCTGGGCGTTATCTTTTACCGCAACTGGCAGTTGGCGATCATCTCGTTTCTGGTGATTCCCTTGACCGTCTATCCGGCCCAGAAAATCGGGAAACGGCTCAAAAACATCTCCCGCCAGAGCCAGGAGAAAATGGGGGACATCTCCAGTATTCTCCAGGAGACCTTCTCCGGCATCAAGGTAATCAAGGCCTTCAGCCTGGAACAACGCTCGGTGGATAAATTCAGGAAGACCAACCTGGACTATTACACCTTCATGCGCAAGTCGATCAAGTACAGCAACCTCTCCTCCCCGATCATGGAGTTCATCACCTCGCTGGGAATCGCCGGGGTAGTCTGGTTTGGCGGCAGCAAAGTCATTAGCGGTGAGATGACAGCAGCCGACTTCTTTTCCTTTATCACCGCCATGGCGCTGGTCTATTCACCGGTAAAAAAGCTCAATATTTCCTATAATGATTTCCAACGCTGCCTGGGAGCGGCTGAACGGGTTTTCGAGATCATTGATCAACAACCGGAGATTGTGGATGCTCCGGACGCCCACTCCCTGGAACAGGTAGCGGGAACGGTGCAGTTCTCCGACGTTTCATTTCGCTTCGGCGACAACTGGATACTGCGTCACATCTCTCTTTCCGCCAAACCGGGCGATATTGTTGCTCTGGTCGGCCCGTCGGGAGGTGGGAAGACGACCCTGGTTTCCCTGATTCCCCGTTTCTACGACGTAACGGAAGGGAACGTTCTGATTGATGGCCATGATGTCCGTTCCGTAAAGGGTGAAAGTCTCATGTCCCAGGTCGCACTGGTAGACCAGGAGACGACCCTGTTCAATGACACCCTGGCCAACAATATCCGTTACGGCAAGCCGGGCGCATCTGATGCTGAAGTCGAGGATGCGGCGCGGGCAGCTTTCGCCCATGACTTCATCCGGGAAATGCCGGAAGGGTATCAGACCAATATCGGTGACCGTGGCGTGCGTCTGTCAGGCGGGCAACGGCAACGGATCTGTATCGCCCGGGCGCTGCTGAAAAATGCCCCGATCCTGATCCTGGACGAGGCGACCAGCGCCCTGGACACCGAGAGTGAGCAGATGGTGCAGAACGCCCTCAACAACCTGATGCAGGACAGGACCACCTTTGTAATCGCCCACCGCCTCTCCACCATCCTGAATGCCGACCGGATTCTGGTGATTGACAAGGGAGAGATCGTTGAACAGGGAACCCACGAGGAACTGTTGCTGCGGGATGGACTTTACAAGAAACTGCATTCCATGCAGTTTCAGGACGAGCAACCGTGATCTCTCCGGTGCCGGAGCAGAAAACCAGGTTTACACTGCTGTTCGAAGCGCTGGAAAATGTGCACCTGCACAAGGATGTTGGCCAGATTCCGTTTCAGATGCAAAAGTATTTTGGCTACCGGTCACAAATCGTCTGCCGGCAAAACGAGGAGCGCTATAACTACCTTGACAGAGAACTGCAAGGGCTTGATCTAAGGTTCATCAAAACCAGCCCCTTGCTGTTTCTGCTTAAACATGCCACTGAAATTGACGTTTTAATGTTGTTTCACGTAAAAACAGAATCGATTTACGCAACACTGCTCTATAAGCTTCTCAACCCCGCCGGGATCGTGTACGTGAAATACGATCTTCCCGATAAGGATCTGCTGTACGCCGCCTGGGGGAACAGAAATCTTATCTCCCAATTCAAGCGAAATCTGCTTTTCAAACTGTTTGTACGCAAACTGGATATATTTTCGGTTGAATGCCGGCAGGTCTACGATGCTCTGACCAGAATCCCGGCAGCAAAGAAAATCCATATCCCCAACGGTTTTGATCCTGGGATTGCCGCCTGCTACGGGGTGACACCAAAGCGATATGAAGAAAAGGAAAATATCATCCTGCTGGTCGGAAGACACGGCAGCAGGCAAAAAAACTCCGAGTTGATCTTGCAGGTGCTGGAGAGGATCAGGGATATCGGCGACTGGCAGCTGTTTTTCATTGGTCCGATGACCGACGAATTCAGGTCGATCAAAAACGCTTTTCTTGACACCCATCCGCACTACCGGGAAAAGATCCATTTCCCCGGCAATATCAGCGACAAGAAAGTTCTTTTTGAGTACTATAACCGGGCCAAGATATTTTGCCTTCCCTCCCGCTGGGAAGGTTTTCCGCTGGTTGGACCGGAAGCACTTTATTTTGGAAATGTGCTTGTAATGACCCGCGAAGTGGAAGCTTCCCATGATCTGACCGGCGATGACAGCATCGGCTTCAGGGCGGCATCCGAGAATGTGACCGAATGGAGCGAGACACTGAACATGCTTTTACATGACCAGGAGTTATTGTCGAATTACTCACAACGGGCACAAGTTTATTTCAGTACCAACCTGGTCTGGAAGAATATTCTGCAGGATCTTCACAGCAGGATCGTAGCAACAAAAGCGGCTAGTTTACCGTTCTAGCCTGGATACAAAATAATCACGCAGACCAAACCGTCGACACTGTTTCTGCGTAGCTTGCAAGGAAATCAACTGTTCATGTCTAAAGTTTCAGCCTACATCATCGTCTTCAACGACGAACTCAACATCGGCGATGCAGTCACCAGCGTGCTCTGGGCAGATGAAGTGGTCGTGGTCGATTCCTTCAGCACTGATCGGACAGCCGAGATCGCCCAGTCGCTGGGAGCCCGGGTTGTTCAGGTTCCGTTCGAGGGATTTGGCAAATTGAGAACTTCCGCCATCGCCAGCACACGCCATGAATGGGTCTTCAGCCTCGATTCCGATGAGCGCTGCACCGAGGCTGCCCGGGACGAGATCCGGCGCATCGTTGACAGTGCCGACGCTGCCGATGCCTATTATGTCCCGCGCCGCAACGTCTTCATGGGGCGCTGGATCAAGCATTGCGGCTTCTACCCCGACTACCGGCAGCCCCAGCTTTTTCGCCATGATGCGATGACCTTCGACCAGGCGATGGTACATGAGGGGTATACCGTCCATGGTCGCACGGCCTACATGAAAAATTATATCTGGCAATACCCCTACCGCGACCTGTCCCAGTTGATCAGCAAGATGGAACGCTATTCGACTCTTGGCGCCCAGAAGCTGGCAGACCGTGGCCGCGCCGCCAGCATGTCCACCGCCTTTGTGCATGCCTTGGTGGCATTTTTCCGGATCTATGTTTTCAAACTCGGGATACTGGACGGCTGGCCAGGCTTTGTGATCTCCTTCGCGAATTTCGAGGGAACTTTCTACCGCTATGCCAAACGGGCTGAAATGACCCGTCTCGGGACTGGTACAAACAACAAGCCATGAAGAAAAACAAGGTCTCCATTGCGGCGATTGTCTCGACCTACAACTCGCCGGCCTATCTGCGGCGTGTCCTTGAGGGATATGACAGGCAACGCCGCTACCCGGATGAACTGATTATCGCCGATGACGGTTCGACCGAAGAGACGGCCCGGGTGGTGGAGGAGTTTAGACGTTCGGCCCCCTTTATGGTCAAACATGTCTGGCACGAAGATCGGGGGTTCAGGCTGGCGGAGATTCGCAACAAGGCGATCGAGGCAGCAACGGCCGACTACCTGATTTTTTCCGATGGAGACTGTATCCCCCATCCCGCCTTCATCGGCGATCATGAATCGGCCCTGCAAGCGGGAAGTTTTGTGACCGGAAAACGGATGCTGGTCGCCCGGGAGCTCTCTGCCACCTTCAACTGGCAGGGGAGCATGCAGGGAGCGTTGGCCTGCCTGAATGGTTCCATCAGCGGCATGCATCACCTGCTGCGTTTCCCCTGGCTGGTTGTTGCAAGGTCAGGAGTCAGCGGTTTACGCGGTTGCAACATGGCCATGTTTCGCTCCGACCTGTTGGCAATCAACGGCTTCAATGAACAGATCACCGGCTGGGGACGGGAAGACTCGGAGCTGGTAGCGCGCCTGTTCGCCTACGGCCTGCGCCGCCGGGAAACCCCGTTTTCAGCCATGGTCTTCCATCTCTGGCATCCCGAGAACAGCCGCGCCAGCCTGGATGAAAATGACCGTTTGCTGGAGCAGACCATTACGGCGGGAATTTATCGTTGTCCCTGCGGGATTATCAAGGAAGGGGAGCCCGCCCCATGAGCCATGCCACGGTAACCTTCGAGACCAAATGCTATGAAAAGGATTGGGAAATCCTGCTCAAGAGCGGACGCCTGGAGGCGATGATCAACCGCAATCGCCACCAGTTTGCCGAGCGGATCCTCTACATCAACAACGTGGCTGATCCGGACAAGGTCAGAAGACACGCCGACCGGTTGGTTGAACAGGGGATCATCAGCAGCCATGTACTGGTTGATGACTATGCCGACGAAGCGCTGACTTTTTTCGGTCTCGACCGGGAGAGTTTCCACGGTGGATACTACTATTCCATCCAGGAGCTGGTCGGGATCTACCTCTGCCGAACCGAGTACCTGCTCCATTTTTCCAGCGACACCATACTGGACGGTTCTTTTCCCTGGATCAACGAGGGGATTACCCTGCTGGAGCGCGACCAGCGCGTCAAATCAGTCAACTGTATCTGGAACCGCAAACATGACGAAGTACGCCAGGAAGCTGATCAGGAGACGGATGACTTCTGGCTTGGCTATGGTTTTTCTGACCAGTGTTACCTGATCAGAACCACCGATTTCCGGGGCCGGATTTACGGTGAGACTCATCCCGACTCCCAGCGTTTTCCGGCCTATGGCGGCGAGCTGTTCGAAAAGCGGGTCGATGCCTGGTGTCGCAACCACGGCTCGTACCGCGCCACTTACAAACACGGCAGCTACCTCTCCCGCAACTTCCCCCGCCACAAGCTGGTGAGAACAGCCAAACGATTGTTGGGACTCTATGACCGTTGATACCGTCCACATATCACCAGCAGTTGATGTGGCGTTTATCACGGTCAACTATAACACCAGAGCTTTACTGGAAGAACTGGTCACCTTCTTCAGGAATGCAGCACTCCCCTTTTCCCATACCCTGGTGGTGGTCGACAACGCTTCCAGTGACGGATCATTGGAGTTTCTGGCAACCTGCCAGGACGTGACTACCATTGCCAATGATGAAAACATCGGGTATGGCCGGGCAATGAACCGGGGAATTGCGGCTTCGCAAAGCAGCTACCTCTGCCTGATGAACACCGATGTGATCCTGACTGCCGGGGCGCTAACGGCATTGTTCGAGCATTGCCGCAATCATGCGGAAGTTCAGGTCTGCACCCCGGTGATCCGCTATGGCGATGGCCGGATTCAGGGGTTCTTTTTCAAATTCGGATTCCCCACCCTCTACCTGGAGTTGTACAAGAAGCTGTGGAACAAGCGCTTTAAAAAGCAGCTGGTTACGGCCAGTGAAGCGATCAAGGTAGATGGTGTGGCTGGTGCCTTTATCTTCTGTGACCGGAAGCTGGCGCAGGCTGGCAAACTGTTTGATGAAGACTTTTTCTTTTACTACGAGGATACGGAACTTGCCCACCGCCTGTTCAAACAAGGGATCCGATGTGAGGTGTTGCCACACCAGAGCATCATCCACATCGGTGGGCAATCCAGCTCCATACGCCACATCCGCCTGTTCTACGCTTCACGTTACCGCTATATCGCCAAGCAGTACGGCTCCCGGCATGCGCGCTGCATTTTCTGGCAGGATCGTCTGCGGGTCGGTATCAAGCTGATCTTCTACCGCTGCGCCGCTCTTATCACGGGCAGTGAAAAGATCCTTTACAAACGGGAAAGCTATACCCATGTAGTCCAGGTACTCCGCGAGATCGGACAGAACGGCGGGATCAACCCGGCTGCCGGCACACGGCCATGAAGGTACTGATCATCAAAACCTCCAGCCTGGGGGATATCATCCATGCCCTGCCGGTCCTCGACTACCTCCACCAGGTATCCCCCGGCATTAGTATTGATTGGGTGGTGGAAGAGCAGTTTAGCGATCTCCTGTCGGGAAATCCACGGATCAACCGCTTGCACCTGATTCGGACACGCGCCTGGCGCCGAAAGCTGTTGGACAGTGCAACGGCACGGGAAATCGGGGCACTGCGGCAGCTGCTGCGAGAACAGCATTACGACCTGGTCTTCGATATCCAGGGGAACTTCAAGAGTGGTATCATCGCCCTGGCAACCGGTTCGCGGGAGCGTTTCGGTTTCAATTACCCCCATCTGCAGGAAAAGCCGAGCGGACTGTTCACCAGGCACAAGGTTGACATGCGGCCGGAGGATGATCATGCCGGTGGACGCTACCTGCGCATTGTCAGCGCCGGGTTCCAGCGCGATTACCGCGGGATGGAGCTGACCAGCGATATCTTCACCGGGGACGCAGAGAATCTCGCTGCTGACCAGTTGATCAGTTCATGCGGCAAGCCGGTGGTTCTGTTTCATAACGGTACCACCTGGCAAACCAAGTTCTGGTCAGTGGCAGGGTGGACACGCCTCGGGGCTTTGATCCGTGACCGTTATCCTGACGCCACCATCCTCCTCTCCTGGGGGAATGAGTCGGAACGGACAACAGCCAAAGAGATCGCAGACGCCATCGGTGACCAGGCACGGGTGTTGGATAAATATCCGCTGAAGGGGATCACAGCGCTGCTGAAACGGGTCGACTTGGTAATTGGTGGTGATACCGGCCTGATTCACCTGGCCGCAGCAGTCGGAACAGCCACGGTCTCCTATTACCGGGCCAGTGACGGCAGTGTCAGCGGCCCGCGGGGAAGAGAGCATGTGGTGGTGCAATCGCCACTCTCCTGCACCCGCTGCCAGCGCACATCGTGTAGCCGCGATGACGAATGCCGGGGTAGTATTACCCCCCAGGCTGTTTTTAGCGGAGTGGAAAAAATAATGACTGAAAAATTGCGAAGCGGGGTGGAAAGATGAAATCACGACTGACCATCTTGCAGGTCATCTCCCAGCGCCATCTCTCAGGCGCCGAGCGAGTGTGCCTGATGCTCTCCGAAGCTCTGCAGAGCCGGGGACACCGGGTGATACTGCTCTGTAAAAAAAATGCCGCCATGCTGGCAGAGGCTGCGCGCCGTGGCATCGAAACGCGCACCCCCGGACTGTCCGGCAAATTCAACCCGCTGGTGGCAACCAGAATATTAGCCATTGCCCGTGAAGTCGGCGCCGATGTGATCCACACCCATCTTTCAACCGCTTCACAATGGGGCGGTGTGGCAGGACGGATCGGCGGCATTCCGGTCATCTCCCATGTGCATGCCATGAATTCGCGCTATTTTTTCATGCCGGCCAATCTGATGGTGGCCTGTTCCGATGGTGTACGCCAGCACATCCTTGCCCAGGGGGTCGCACCGGAGCGGATCATCACGATCTATAACGGTATTGACGCCCAACGTTTGGCCGGTCTCCCGGAAGCGGCTCAGGTCAGGGAGTCACTCGGCATCGGGCCCGACACCCCCATGATCGTGTGCATCGCCCATCTGGCAGAGAAAAAAGGGCAAGCCTCCTTGATCAGGGGAGTGGCCCGACTCAAGGATAAATACCCCGCACTCCGCTGTTATCTGGCCGGTATCGGCGAAAACCTGGCAGCGCTACAACAACTGGCCGCATCATTGGGTGTCGCTCAGCAGGTACATCTGCTCGGTTTTCGTAATGATGCAGTAGCTCTGATGAAGGCGGCAGACCTGGTTATTCTGCCGTCACTCGGCAAGGAAGGGCTGCCGCTGGTACTGCTGGAAGCGGCGCTCCTCGGCAAGGCTGCCATCTGCAGCAACATACCGGGGAATAACGAAGTGGTGGTTGTCGGAGAAACCGGCTTGCTGTTCCCTCCCGGCGATGATCTGGCGCTGGCCGACAGCATCGAGCAACTGCTGAGCAATCGTCCCCTGCGGCTGGAAATGGGTGTCATGGCACAACAGCGCGCAGAGACGCTGTTCACTATTTCAGCCATGGCGGAACGGATGGAAACAACCTATCGCCAGGTGATGGGACAACCCTGAACCGGCTGCGCTATAAATGCCGGTGAGAAACGGTAATAATTTTCTGTTTCCCCAGGAGTTGCTGTGTGATAAAAGAAGATTCCGTTTGATTTGCTATTTTTATTTGAGGTGCACGCAATGAGAGTTGAACTGGTACGCCCCGGAACCGGGGAATTGACCTACGAAATCAGAAACATTGTTAATGTGGCGGAAAAGCTGCAGCGGCATGGCGTCAAGATCAACTGGGAAAATATCGGTGATCCGATCGTCAAGGGTGAGATCATCCCGGAATGGATGAAGGAACTGGTGGCCAAAGCGGTCATGGATAACCATACCTGGGGATACTGCCATACCCGCGGCGTGCTGGAAACCCGCGAGTTCATCTGCGAAACCACCAACGCCCGCGGCGGAGCGCAGATCACTCCGGATGATATCATTTTCTTCAACGGCCTGGGTGATGCGATCGCCAAGATTTACGGCGCCCTGCGCCCTGAAGCGAGGGTGCTGATGCCATCGCCATCCTACACCACCCACACCCTGGGTGAGATCGGCCATGCCCACGCCGCACCGGCGCTGTTCCGGCTCAAGTCGGAAGATCAGTGGTATCCAGATCTGGACGATCTGCGCAATCACATCAAGTACAACCCCAATATCTGCGCCATTATGATCATCAACCCGGACAATCCGACCGGGATGGTCTATCCGGAAGAAACCCTGCGCGAGATCGTGGAGATTGCCCGTCAGAACGACCTGTTTATCATCTGTGATGAAGTCTATATCAACGTGGTCTACAACAGCAAAAAGACCGTTCATATCTGCGATGTGATCGGCGATGTGCCGGCAATCTCCCTGAAAGGGATTTCCAAGGAATTCCCCTGGCCCGGTTCCCGCTGCGGTTGGATCGAAGTTTACAACGGCCAGAAGGATGAACAGTTCCGCAAATACGTCAACCTGATCCTGACCGGCAAGATGAATGAGGTCTGCTCCACCACACTGCCCCAGTCGGTTATCCCGGCCATCACCCGCCACCCGGAATATGCCGGCTATCTGGCTGAGCGGATTGCCAGCTATGAAAAAATGAGTAACATCACCTACGATTTCCTGAGCAAGGTGTCGGCACTGCAGGTAAATCGCACCAATGGCGCCTTTTACATGGCGGTGGCGTTCAAAGAAGGACTCTTGAATAATCGTCAGTCAATCGGGATTGCCAACAGCGAAGTAAAAGAGCTGGTGGATGGCTTGATCAACCAGCCGGGAGTTTCACCGGACAAGCGCTTTGTCTATCAGATCCTGGCAGCCACCGGTATCTGTGTTGTGCCACTCTCCTCTTTCTCGACGCCGTTGCAAGGGTTCCGGGTAACGCTACTGGAAAAGGATGAAAATGAATGCCGCCGGATCTACCGTACCCTGGCGGAGAAGATCGAAGAATACCTGGCATCGTAAGCGGCAGCTTCCACACGGAATTGCAGTACAGAAACAGCAGCTCAGCATGCATGCCGGCAGTTGGCAACTGCCGAATCACAATGATCAGTTACGTATTTCACCAGGGGAAGGCCGACGCTTTCCCCTTTTTTTAAGGGGTTGCGAGTATGCACTTTGCCATCCAGTCCCATCTCCGTTCCCTCAATTCACCCCCCATTTCCGAGGTCAAGGAATGGCTGGCGGAACGTCGTGACGATGGTCAAACAGTTATCGACCTCTGTCAGGCCGTTCCCGGCTATCCTCCGGCACGGGAAATGACCCATCACCTCTCCAAGCTGGTGCTCGACCCGCTGACCTCCAAATATACTCCCGATGAAGGTTTGCCGGAGGTGCGGCAGGCAATCTGCCATCGTTACCAACGACGCTATGCTGCCAAAATTGCTCCCCAACATCTCTGCCTGACCATAGGCGCCAGCCAGGCGTACTGGCTGGCAATCATGGCACTCTGTCACAGTGGTGATGAAGTTATTCTGCAGGCGCCGTGCTACTTTGACCACGCACTGGCGCTGGAAGCGTTCAAGATCAGACCGGTATTTGCCCCCTTTGATCAGAAAGGGCGCGGAATTCCCGATCCCGCGGTGATCAACCGGCTGGTAACTCCACGCACCCGCGCCATTGTACTGGTTAACCCGGGAAACCCGACCGGGGTCCAGATTCCGTCAGCACGACTGACCGAGATGTATCTGTTGGCGCGTAAACATCGCATTGCACTGATTCTGGATGAGACCTACTCCGACTTCATTCAGGAACAACCGCACGAACTGTTCACCATTCCCGACTGGCACAACACCCTGATCCAGATCATGTCATTCGGCAAGAGCTATGCCTTGACCGGTTATCGCGCCGGTCTGCTGGCAGCTGCGCCGGAAGTGATTGTCAATGCCCTCAAAATCCAGGACAGCATGGTGGTCTGTCAGCCGCGGATTACCCAACTGGCGGTCAAGTTCGGGGTGGAAAATCTGGATGACTGGGTGGAAGGGAACCGGCTGATGATGAATTTCCGCCATAACCTGTTCTGCAACGCCTTTAACATTCCGGGCAACCGTTTCCGGATTGTTGCCAGTGGTAACTTCTTTGCCTGGGTACGCCACCCGTTCTCCTCGCTGAGCGGTCGCAAGGTGGTAAAAAAACTGGTGGATGAGGCAGCAATACTCTGCTTGCCAGGGGAGGTGTTCGGGCCGGGACTGGAAGGGTATTTGCGGCTGGCCTTCGGCAACATTTCCGAAGATATGATCCCCCGCGCGGTGGCACGTTTTTGTGAGATGAGCCGCTGATGGATCTGATCCTCGGCCATACCAACGCTGATTTTGACTGCCTGGGAGCCATGGTGGCGGCCCAATGCCTCTACCCCGGCGCATGCCTGACCTTTCCCGGCTCCCAGGAAAAGTGCGTACAGGATTTCATTGCCCGCCATGCGGAAGTTCTGCCGCACTTCACCCGCGCCAAGGAGATTGACCTCTCCTCGGTTTCGCGTCTGATCCTGGTCGATTGCCAGCAGCCGGAGCGGATCGGGAGATTTGCGGAACTGATCGGCCGGCCGGGAGTCACCATCCACATCTATGACCACCACCCCCAAACAGCTACCAGTATCACCCCCGCCGGCGGTTGCATCAGACCATGCGGTTCAACCAGCAGCATCCTGACCACCATCATCAAAGAGCGACAGACTGCGGTGACAACTCAGCAGGCAACGGTGATCATGCTCGGGATCTACGAAGACACCGGCAATTTGCTGTTTCCCGGCACATCAAGCGATGATTTCCTGGCAGCCGCCTGGTTGCTGGAACAGGGAGCCCAGCTGCGGGTAGTGGCTGATTTTGTTTCCCGCGGGCTGACGACCCAACAGGTCGCCCTGCTCGACACCTTGCTGAAAAATCTTTCCCACCGCCTGATCCAGGGTGTCACCGTCTCCATTTCCTACGCCACCACGGAAGAATACAGCAACGACATATCACGCCTGGCGGACCTGATGCGGGACATGGAAAATCTGGACGTACTGTTTCTGGCCGTCAATATGGGGAACAGCATCGTGATGGTGGCCCGCAGTCGGCTCCCCGAGGTGGATGCCGGTAAGACCATGCACTATTTCAAGGGAGGGGGGCACGCCACCGCAGCCTCGGCCTCGGTACGCAACCAGTCATTGAAGCAGGTGCTGGAACGGCTGGAAACCGTCCTGCCGATGGTGATCTCACCGCTTAAAACGGCACAGATGCTGATGTCATCGCCGGTCAAGACCATCCCTTCCGGCACCCCCCTTGACAGTGCCAGAGAACTGCTAATTCGCTACAACTGCACTTCCATGCCGGTGATGCAGCAGCAAACCATCGTTGGCATCATTTCGCGCAAAACCATCGAAAAAGCGATTTATCACGGCTTGCACGATACAACCGTCGATGAATACATGCAGACCGATTTTATGACCGCCACTCCTGACACACCGCTGGCGGAAATCCAGGTGACGATTATCGAGGCAAATCAGCGCTTTGTTCCGGTCGTTGACCACCGGCAGCTGGTTGGCGCCATCACCCGCACCGACCTGCTGCGCTATCTGTATGGCGGCTCAACCCATCAGCCGGGGGCGTTGTATGATGTGGAAACGCTCGGTTTTGTCACCCGGCACGTGTCGCTGGAACAGCTGATTGCCAAACATCCTCTGCCGCAAATCATTACACTGTTGCATGATTTTGGCGCAGTTGCCGATCAGTTGGGGCTGGCGGTGTATGCTGTCGGCGGTTTTGTGCGTGACCTGATCCTGGGAATGGAAAATTTTGACCTGGATATCACCGTGGAGGGGGACGGCATTTTTTTCGCCAAACAGTATGTGGCCCAGCGAAACTGCCGCATGAACCCTCACCCGCTCTTTGGCACTGCCGTCATAATTTTTCCCAATGGCAACAAGGTCGATGTTGCCAGCACCCGCCTGGAATACTACCAATCTCCCGGTGTCCTGCCGACGGTTGAACGTTCTTCCCTGCGCCACGATCTCTACCGGCGTGATTTTACCATCAATACCCTCGCCATTTGTCTCAACGCCGAACGTTTCGGGGTGGTGACCGACTATTTTGGCGGACGTCTCGATCTCCAGAAACGCTCCATCAAAGTATTGCATAATCTGTCGTTTGTTGAAGATCCGAGCCGGGTCTTTCGCGCGATCCGCTTTGAACAGCGGCTCGGCTTTACCATTGCCCCCCACACCGAACACCTGATGCGCAGCAGCATCAGGATGAATGGCCTGGATGCCATTGCCGGCATCAGGATGTACAACGAACTGGTGCTGATTCTAAAAGAAAAAGAGCCGGTCAAGGCGCTGTTGCGCATGTCGGAAATCGGCCTCTTCCCTGCCATCCTGCCGCAACTGAGACTCCCCCCTGACACTGCCCGCGTTTTGCACGAAACCACCGAAGTGGTGGCATGGTTCCGTCTGATGTATCTCCCCGACCAATGCCTGGTGTGGCAGGTTTATTTTCTGGCATTCTCCAGCAATCTGTCGAGCAGCGAATTCAAGGCATTGCTCCAACGCCTGACCGTACCGGCACGACTGGTTGAACACACCTTCGAGCAACGTGACCGCGTGCTGCAACTCTGCAAGCGGCTGCAACGCATGGTCAGGCATGGAACGGAGCCGCTCGCCAACAGCATGCTGTACAAGCTGCTGCACAACCTGGCAATCGAATCACTGTTGTACCTTACGGCACTGGCCCGTGAAGAAGAAGTACGGCGTCTGGTTTCGCACTATCTGACCCACCTGAGAAAGACCCGCTGTGAACTGGATGGCAACGACCTGAAAGCGCTCGGACTAATGCCGGGAGTGCAGTTCAAAACGATCATGCAGCAGCTGCTGACTGCCCGGCTGGATGGTGTGGTGACGGACAGAGAGGGTGAGCTGGCGTTGGCGCAGAAACTAATTGCTTTACACCGGACACTGTAATTTTTTACACTCCCCTTAATTTCACTTGTATTCATTTTGGTTATTTGGTACAAATGAATAAACAAGACTTGCGAGGTCCTTTATCGGATCTCATTTGCCCTGGTAACTTCCCTCCTAGTTACCAGGGTGTTTTTTTGTGGTAACGACAGGGCAATGGCATTGCGGGTTGACGGGATACGACCGTTATGCTTTAATCCCCGGCATGCAAGTCGATGCCTACATAGCACTCGGCTCCAATCAAGGAGATCGCGAGCTGTACCTGTTACGTGCCATCGCAGAAATCGGACGTTCTCCCGGCTGTAAAGTAACCGCCATTTCTTCATTTTACGAAACATCTCCGGTTGGCAATGTCAATCAACCTCCCTTCTACAACGCCGTCATCAAGGTTGATACAAACCTGTCCCCTGTTACGCTGCTCGATACTCTGCTCAGCATAGAAACCGAAAGCTTTGGCCGGGTACGCACGATCCGCTGGGGTGCACGTTCCATTGATCTCGACCTGCTCCTGTACGGCGACTGTATCATGAACACATCCCATTTGACTCTGCCACACCCCCGTTTACACGAACGCAGGTTTGTCCTGCAACCGCTGGATGAAATTGCGCCGCAGCTGCTCCATCCGCTGCTGCAACGCACGGTACATGAACTGCTGGCAGAACAGAACAGCGATGAAACCGTCATCAAACTGTAGCAGGAGAAGATCATGATACGCATGCTGATGTGGCTGTTATTGCTGTATATCGGCTACCGGATAGTTACATCGCTGGGAGCCGCTAAAAAAGCGCCGCTGGATCAAAAAAAACAGCCGAACAGCGCCGTTGCCACCCACCGCGATCCGGTGTGCGGCCTGTACGTTTCCGAAGATGATGCCGTAATCGGCAGACTGGAAGGAGAACGGCATTATTTCTGCTCAAAGGATTGTCTGGATAAATTTTGCGAACAACTCAACCACGCAGCACACTAAAAGGAGAACAGAATGAAGTTTTTTATCGACACCGCAGATGTTAAGGAAATCCGTGAAGCGTATGAACTGGGACTGGTGGATGGTGTTACCACCAACCCTTCGTTGATTGCCAAATCAGGCCGTAAATTTGTTGACGTTATCAAGGAGATCGTCTCCATAGTTGATGGTCCGATTTCCGCGGAAGTGATTGCGCTGGATGCACCGGGAATGATCAGGGAAGGTGAAGAACTGGCAAAAATTCACTCCAACATCGTGGTGAAACTCCCCATGACTCCGGAAGGACTGAAAGCAACCAAGGCCTTGACCCTGAAAGGGATCAAAACCAATGTTACCCTTATTTTCACCCCCATGCAGGCGCTGCTGGCTGCCAAAGCAGGCGCAACCTATGTGTCACCGTTCGTGGGACGGCTGGACGATATCTCACAGGACGGCATGGGAATTATCGAAGAGATTCGTACCATTTTTGACAACTATGGCTATACCGCCGAAATTATCGTTGCCAGCATCCGTAATCCGATCCATGTGCATAACTCGGCACTGATCGGCGCCGATGTGGCCACCATCCCCTATTCGGTCATGATTCAGCTGGCAAAACACCCCTTGACCGATGCCGGAATTGCCAAATTTTTGAAAGACTGGGAAAGCGTACCAAAGGACTAACGGTGTAAAGACAAGGGCGTACGCTCGTGCGCCCTTATAACGGCAGCAGACTGAGCGCCTGTGCTGCTGCGGCACGTGTCGCGGGATGGGGAGATGACAACAGGGCCACAATGCTATGGGTTGCGGCAATATCGCCAAGGCGGGCCAGCGCCAGAGCAGCTTCAGCTTCAAGGGTACCATCGCTCGCTTCCAGAAAAAGGCGCAAACGGGCACAGATGGCCGGGTTTGGCGTAAAATAAGCCAGGGCAGCAATTGCCTTGGCCTGGACAGCAGTGCTTTCATCGTCCAGGGCAGCAGCCACGGTCGTAAAGCTGGAAGCATGGGCCATTTCACCCAACACCTGGATCGCAGCTGCCCGCAGATCAGCTTCGGGGCGACCGGCGCAGTACAGCAGCGGAGCCAGAACCTTATCCCCTCCGATTTTACCCAATGCGTAAATCGCTGCCACGCGAGACCCGGTGTCACCCGTCTTTAGTGCTGCCAGAATCTCGTCCAGATCCCCATGCGCTTCAAGTCGCTCGATCGCTTGCGCTGCTGCCTGTTGCACCTCAAAACCAGGGTCTTTTAACAGCGGCGCCAGCAGAGTTATGCGTTGTCGAATCTTCTGTTTCATAACGGCAGTTGTATCAGATTGCTGCTGCTGTTGACAAGTATTGAATACCGCATTGGCACTTGTCCCGCTGCCGACGCTTTGATACAATACCACACAAAATAGGTCAGGAACCTGGTGCGTGACACCGTCGTCGTACATCACGCCTGCATAAGCACAAAGGAGAACTACCTTATGTCACAGAGTGTTGAAATCAAGCAGGGTTTATATTGGATTGGGTCGGAAGACCCGGAACTGCGTCTTTTTGATGACCTGTTTCCAACCCAGCACGGAACGACCTACAATTCGTATCTGCTGCAAGGAACTGAAAAAACAGCCATCATTGATACGGTGGAACACAAATATGTCGATGCCTTTCTGGATCGCGTCAAATCGCTGGTTGATCTCGAAAAGGTTGATTACCTGATCATCAACCACACCGAGCAGGATCACTCCGGCTCAATCGAATATCTGCTCAAAAACTGTCCCAACGCGGTGGTAATCTGCACTACGGCAGCCAAGAATTTTCTCACCAATCAATTGCGGATACCATTTCCGGTACAAACCATCAAGCATGGCGAGACCCTTGATCTGGGTGGCCGCCAACTCCGTTTTATCGTGGCGCCGTTTCTGCACTGGCCCGACACCATGTTTACCCGACTGGAGGATGAAAACATCCTCTTCAGCTGTGATGCCTTTGCCGCACACTACTGCGAGCCGGGAAAAATCTTCAACGATCAGGTCGAGGACTTTACCTCGGCCCGGCATTTTTATTTCGACTGCATCTTCCGTCCCTTCAAGGACAAGGTACTGTCAGCAGTAGAATTGATCCGCCATGATGTAATCGACATGATTTGCCCCAGCCATGGCCCGATAATTCGCAAAGATCCGTGGAAAGTCATCCAGCAGTTTGAAGAGTGGAGCAAGCCGCCGGTATCAAACAGTAAAAAAGTGTTTATTCTCTACATTTCTCCCCACGGCAATACGGAAACCATGGCGCAAAGCGTGGCTGAAGGTGCGGCCACGATTAACGGGGTAGAAGTCATCAGCTACCATATCAGCCATTTAAGCGCCAACGAGATACGCGCTATCATGGAAGAAGCCGACGCACTGATCTTTGGCATACCGACCATCAACCGCGACATTCCCAAGCCGATGTGGGACGTACTGGCATATTTGAGTACGGTCAAGCTGAAAACAACCATTGCCGGTCTGTTTGGAAGTTACGGCTGGAGCGGCGAAGCATGCAAGATGGCGGAAGAACGGTTGAAGGGGTTCGGCTTCAAATTACCGCTGCCGGCGGTCAGGACAACCTTCACGCCAGCCGAAGAGACTCTGGAACAATGCCGTGAGCTGGGAAGATCATTGGCCCTGGAGGTTCTACAGAAGGGCTAGTGGGTAATAATGACCGGGAAAATGGTAGTTCGAATCCGCTGGATGCTGGCCTCAACGGCATCCAGCGCCAGATTGCGGTCATACTCCTGCGACCAGTGCATGGCATCCCACAAACCACGGTTCGGATAACCTAGCGGCTTGATTCTTTTTACAAATGATTCAGGAAACTGGTGAGGGAGTTCGACGCCGTTCATGACACTCCAGACTATGCTCCAGGCCCGGGACGTGTTCATCAGATCGTAACCGCCTCCACCCAGGGCTACCCACGGTAATTTCAATGCCTTGAGCTTGCGCATGATGTAGCGGTAACTATGGGTGGTGATCTCCAGCCGGGTCAGCGGATCGGTACGAAAGGTATCGGCGCCAACCTGGGTAATGATGATATCAGGGTCATAGGCCGCAATCAGCGGATAGGCGACTTCATCAAACGCTTTCATGTAGAGCGCATCGTCCGTATGCGCCAGTAAGGGAAGATTGACCGAATACCCTTTTCCCTTGCCAACCCCGATTTCATTCTCAAATCCGGTTCCCGGAAAAAAATAGATGCCGCTTTCGTGCAGCGAGATCGTCAGCACCTGATCAGTATCGTAAAATCCTTCCTGCACACCATCACCATGATGGGCATCGATATCAAGATAAACCACCCGCTTCCCCCGCTGCACCAGCCAGTTGATGGCGATCACCGCATCATTGAGATAGGAAAAACCGGCTGCTTTGGCACGATGGGCATGATGCCATCCCCCGGCCAGATTAAAAGCACAGTCAAATCCTTCCTCCACCACCAGACGTACCGCCTCAAAGGTTGCGCCGGCTCCCAGAGCGGCACATTCGTAGACCCCCTGAAACACCGGACAGTCCGCATCTCCCAGACCATAGCGGAAATCTGCCCGGGGATACTGCGAGCTGCTGAACTCCTTGAGCCGCCCGATATAGTCCGGATCATGATACGAGAGTACCTGCTGGTCGCTGACCGGCGCGCAATCGCGAATCTCCATTCCCGGCAGAGCAAGCAGCCCGAACGCGTCCATCAATTCCCGCGCCAACTGATAACGCAGGAGCTGGAAGGGATGATCATCGCCATAGCTGAATCGGCCAAACTGGAGTGAGTTGATCAGGGCAGTCTTAGAACGGGGCACGGGAATTCCTTTACCGGACAAGCGGTGCATCACGAATTTTGTCGTAAAGCTGCGGCATACTAGCATCGCCACCGGTAGCTGTCCACATTTTGCGCTTTGATTTGCCCGCTTGTTCGTGATATATCAAACGACATTATACACCAGCCAAACGAGGAGCGCAGCATGATCGTTTTCAAGGGTGTACACAAATGGTTCAAGCAACTCCATGTACTCAATGACATCAATCTGCGGGTAGCTCCCGGCGAAGTACTGGTGGTCTGCGGCCCCTCCGGTTCCGGCAAATCGACCCTGATCCGCACCATCAATCAGCTGGAACCGATCAACGATGGCACCCTGATGGTTGACAATCAGGATCTGTCCGATAAAAAAACCGATATCAACAAACTGCGAGCAGAAATCGGTTTTGTCTTTCAGCAATTCAACCTCTACCCCCACCTCTCGGTTCTCAATAACATCACCCTGGCGCCCATAAAAATCAAAAACATCTCCCGACCAGCGGCAGAAGAGCTGGCCATGCAACTCCTGACCAGGGTCGGGCTGGCGGACAAGCGCGATGCCTATCCGTCTCAACTTTCCGGCGGTCAGCAACAGCGGGTGGCGATTGCCCGCGGACTGGCCATGCAGCCCAAGATCATGCTGTTTGATGAACCGACCTCGGCGCTCGATCCGGAGATGATCGGCGAGGTCTTGCAGGTTATGCAGGATCTGGCAAAAACCGGTATCACCATGGTGGTGGTAACCCACGAAATGGGGTTTGCCCGGGAAGTCGCCCATCGGGTGGTGTTCATGGATACCGGCACAATCCTGGAAGAAGCGCCACCGGAAGATTTTTTCTGCAATCCGCAACACGAACGGGCCAGGCAGTTTTTGAATCAAATACTGACACCGATGCATGGCGCCAAGTGCTGATCATGTCATCGAACCGGCTTATGTCATTGAATTTTCAACACCACATCTCCAGGAGGTAACACCGATGAAAAAACTGGTTTCAACGTTGGTTTTTGCTGCACTGACTGCAATGTCTCTCTCCGCTTTTGCGGCGCCACCGGCTGACACACTGGCCAGCATCAAACAGAAGAAAGTGCTGGTGGCCGGCGTCAAGGACTCACTCCCCCCCTTTGGTTATATCGATGAAAAAACCCGTTCCATCGTCGGTTATGACATCGATTTTGTGAATGCGATTGCCGCCAAACTCGGTGCAAAGGTCGAGCTGAAGCCGGTTACCTCCGCCAGTCGCATGCCGCAGCTACAGGAAGGGAACATCGACATCATTGCCGCCACCATGACCAAGAATGCCGAACGCGCCAAAGTGATCGATTTCAGCCATACCTACTTCTTCACCGGTCAGAAATTCATCACCAAAAAAGGGAGCGTCAAGAGCCTTAAAGATCTGGAAGGGAAGAAGATCGGCACTGCCAAGGGGTCAACCTCGGAGCAGAACGTAAAAAAAGCGATCCCCAGCGCCACCGTACTTTCCTTTGACGACTACCCCCAGGCCTTCCTGGCTCTGCAGCAGGGGAAGGTCCAGGCAGTGACCACCGACGAAGCAATCCTGGCCGGTATTCTGGCCAAAGCCCCCAACAAGGGACAGTTTGAAATCCCCAGCCTGCAGATTTCCGATGAGCCGTACGGCCTTGGCATGCGTAAGGGAGACAAGAACTTCGTCGACTTCGTCAACAAGACCATTCTGGAGATGGAGAAGAGCGGAGAAGCCAAAAAGATTTTTGACAAATGGTTTGGCCCCGCCACCCAGTTTCACCTGAATCGCAATTTTAAAATCACCGCCGGCAAGTAACAACTTCTACACGGTGCAAGGGGCAACTGGAATTATTCCTGTCAAGCTCCTTGCACCACACATACAAAGGTTGCCCCGTGCTCAGCTATCAGTTTGACTGGTCGATCATACTTTCAGGAAAATACTTCGAGTGGCTGGTTGCCGGTCTCAAGGTAACCCTGCAGCTTTCCACCATCGGAATCATACTTTCATTCCTGCTGGGACTGCTGGTGGCGGTCATGCGCATGAGCCATATTTCACCGATCCGCTGGGCCGCGCTGGCATTCCTGGAATTTACCCGCAACACCCCCTTGCTGGTGCAGATCTTTTTCTGGTACTTCGGCTCTTACAAACTCCTCCCCGCTGCCGTCAATGAATGGCTCAACAACACCGGCTTCGAATTCGCCGCCGCCTTGATGGCCTTGACCATCTACACCTCGGCCTTTATCGCCGAAGACATCCGCTCCGGTGTGCTTTCGATTCCCAAGGAGCAGATGGAAGCGGCCCGCAGCGCCGGTTTTTCCTACCTGCGCTCCATGCAGTACATCATCCTCCCCCAGGCGGTGCGTATCACCATCCCGCCGCTGGTCAACCAGTTTCTCAATCTGGCCAAAAACTCGTCCCTGGCCATGACCATCGGGGTGATGGAGCTGACCTATCAGGCCCGGCAGGTGGAAAGCTACACCTTCAAAGGATTCGAAGCCTTTACCGCCGCAACAGTGGTCTACCTTTTCCTTTCGGTCATCATCACCTTCCTGATTGATCAGTACAACGAGCGGGTGCTGAAACGGCACCAGGCGGCCTGACATGAACATCCTTGAGAACTTCCAGGTCATAGCCGACAACTTCACCTATTTCATGATCGGGCGATACCCGGATGGCCCCCTGGGGGGAGTTGGCCTGACCCTCTATCTGGCGGTTATTTCCTGCCTCCTCTCTTTCTTCGGCGGCCTGATCCTGGGACTGTTAAGCGTTTCCCACCGTGCCTGGATCCGCATCCCCGCCACCCTGTTCATCAATCTTTTTCGCGGCATGCCGCTGCTGATGGTAATTTTCTGGATGTATTTCCTCCTGCCGGCCCTGTTCGGCAAGGTCGCCGAGACCAACACCGTCATCATGGCTTTGACCATCTTCACCTCAGCCTATATGTCCCAGATCGTACGCGCCGGGATTGAAGGGATTCCCAAGGGGCAGACCGAAGCCGGCATCTCCACCGGCCTGACCAGATGGCAGGTGATGCGCTACATCATCCTTCCCCAGGCGCTGCGCAACATGATTCCCTCCTTTGTCAACCAGTTCGTGTCGCTGATCAAGGACACCTCGCTCGCCTTTATCGTCGGTGTGTCCGAGTTGACCCACGTGGCGACCCAGATCAACAACCGCACCATGGCCTTCCCCACCGAGATTTTTTTCTTTATTGCCGTTGTCTACTTCATCCTCTGTTATGCCTTCACCTCCCTCTCCCGCTGGCTTGAACAGCGGCTGGCCTGGCGCAAGGCAATCTAAATCATCATGTCCCACGAACTGCTGCTCCTGCTGTTGTTTGCCGCAGCCTTTGTTGCCGGCCTGATCGATTCCATTGCCGGCGGTGGCGGGCTGATAACCGTTCCGGTCCTGCTCGGCATCGGACTCCCCCCCCAGGTTGCCCTCGGCACCAACAAGCTGCAGGCATCCTTCGGCTCGGGGAGCGCCATGCTGCATTTTATCCGCTCCGGCGCCGTCAAATTCTCCGATTGCTGGCAGGGAATTGCCTGGACCGCGCTCGGCTCCGGCACCGGTTTTATGGCAGTACAACTGCTCGATCCAGCGCTACTGCGCCGCATCATTCCCTGGCTGTTGGCCGGTATCGCCATCTACACCCTTGCCACCCCCAAACTTGGCATTGAAGATCGTCACGCCCGCCTTTCCCCCTCCTCCTTTTACCTCATCTTCGGGGTGACTATCGGCTTTTACGACGGTTTTCTCGGTCCCGGAACCGGATCATTCTGGTTCATGGCATTCATTCTATTGATGGGGCATTCCATGATGCGGGCAACCGCCACCACCAAGGTGATGAACTTCACCAGCAATGTCGTGGCACTGTTTTTCTTCCTGATCGCCGGTCAGGTCCATTTCCTGGAAGGGATTATCATGGGTATCGGCCAGTTCATGGGAGCTCGGATCGGGGCAAAGCTGGTGATCACCAAAGGGGTTGGATTGATTCGCCCGATATTCATCACCATGGTGCTGGCGCTGTTGGCGAGGCTGGTCTGGCAAAGCAGATGACGGTTACAGGCAAAACGTCAAAAGACCTCTGCGATGGCGCAGAGGTCTTTTGACATTGGAGATGCAGAAGACAGCTTATGGCGTCACATAGACTCCCACAACCCCAGTCAGATTGGAAAGCAGGGTTTGGGGAGCCGGGGTGTAGCTTGAATAGGTGTGGTAACTGCACAGATACTGGCTTGACGCTGAAAGGTAGTTGCACCCCCCGATTGCCGCATTACCAGCAATCACAAAAGGCTGGGCATCAATGGTATAGCCGGTTGCCGTCGGAGTCAGGTATTTTCCGTAGATGACAGCGCTGGTACTTCCAAATTCCGTCCATGTCAGCAGATATTTTGTTCCATCAAACGCTGCCGTTGATCCGAAATCAGTATTGGGGGTGTTGGCAATAACAATTTCACCCCCTTTAGGTGCAAGCGCCGAGGCAAGAAGCAAGCGGCCATAGTAGTCGGTATTGGTGCCACCGGTGGTGTTAAGGTGCATGGTCACCAGCAGGTTGGTTCCGTCAAAAGTGATATTGGTCGGGTTCCAGCTGTTTGAAACCGAGCTGTTAACCTTTACCGGCAATGCGCTTACCATACCGGCTGTTGTGACATCCCGGACAAAGACATTATACACGGAAGCTTGCCCTGACATGTACGCCACATGGTAGACGCCATTACCAAAAACCACGCTGCCACCGGTCTCATTGACACCTCCCGAAACAGCCGAGATGCTGATACCGCTGCCGGGAACACCACTGGCAGAAACAAAACGCCCTTCAAGATCGGTGTCGAGACCACTGTTATTCTGGGACCAGACCACAAAATAGTTTGTACCGTCAAAGGCAACACGCGGGTCGCGCGGTGAAGCTGCCGGGGTTGTTGCGGCAATAGTAATCGGTGATCCGGTCGGAACGCCGTTGAGATCAAGCAAACGACCGATAACATAGCTGGTATTGAGAGCGCTGTTTATCTCGGTCCACACCACCAGGTAGTTGTTTGTTCCCTTAACCACGGATGTCGGGAATGGCGGCTGACCGTCAAGCGGGAGCCCCGAGGTGCCTAGTGCTTGCGGCACCGGCTGGCTGGATGTCATCACCGAAGGATTTGTCCCGGTGGTACTGGCAACAACAAACAGGGAGGAACTGTTCAGAGGAGCAGCACCGCCTATCCATCCTTTGGCAATCGAGAAGGGGATGCCGACTTTGGATTTTACGGCGATCCATTTTTTTGTGCCAACAGGTGATGCTGCGGTTCCGGTAAAATGCCCGCTTGCTGTATCAAGTGTACCGGTCATTGTTACTTGATTACCGCTCGTCGTATCGGTGGCAGTACCGTTAAAGCTATAGACCGTGCTGGATGAAACGGTGAGAGCGCCGGACAGGGATTCATTGCCGAGAGTGTTCGAACCGGTAACCTTTCCGTTTGTATCAATGGTCAGAGTAAAGGTGTCGTTGATGCTGCCGTCAGCGTTGTAAAGCGTTCCGTCATATTTACCGACAGCAGCGGTGAAGTCCGCAGCTGCTGTTTTGTACGGAGAGCAGACAATGCTGACCGGATTGGTTGCCGGTGCAGGCAGCATGACCGCCGTAACGCTCCCCTGGTAGATCAGCTTATCGGCGGCATCATAGGCATCAACCCGGAAGGTGTAGCTTTCATTATCAGTCAGGTTTGGAACTGATACGGAACTTGCGCCAGTGATGTACGACGTGAGGTCGATTGGGCTGGGGGTAAAACTTGCGCTGTTATTTGGTGTCACCGTCATGGTCACACGGTGGATGCCAAGATCCTGCATGGTCGTTGTTGAAGCAGGTTGCTGGGGCGCTCCCGATGAAACCGTTTTCTGTGTCCAGCTGATGCCATCGGAAGATGTCTGGACAGCCACACCGGTTATGGCAATGGTAGGTGTCTGTGTGCCTGCAGTGAATGCGTATGACACGAATACGTTGCTATCATACGAGACGTCATGTTGAAATACCGGGGAAGTTATGGCTGAAGTACGCGTTGTCCAGGTAATGCCGTCGGGTGAAGTCATTATAACGGCGGTCTGCGGCGATGTGACACTCTTTCCGGTTACCACATATAAACCATTGGCAAATGTGACACCGTCGTACAAGGCGCTGGCACCGGCATTTCGTAATGTCCAGTTGACACCATCCGGTGAGGTGTAAAAATTCTGGCTGCTACAAACTACGACAAATTGATTTCCCCCAAAAACGATGTCATTACGTTCCTCATTCGGCTGTGTTCCCTGATATGACCAGCTGATACCATCTGTCGAGCTGGTAATCAGCGAAGAATTTGTCCCGCCGACGGCAACAAAACGTCCCGCACCATAGGTAATACTTGTTATGTCATTGTCTCCGCTGGTGATCCCGGCATTTCTCGCTGTCCAGGTGACGGCATCCGGCGAGCTGATGATCAATCCCCTGAAGCCGACCACAACATAGACGGAACCGTTATAGGCAGCATCGGCCAGCTCATTGGGGGTTGACGCTCCGCTGGCCACTCCGCCGGCCGTATTGGCATAGCGTTTCTGCCATGACAAACCATCTGCAGAAGTATACAGGCCGCCATCCAGGCCGAGTGCAACGTAGAGGTTATTGAGATAGCGGACCTTGCGAATCTGCTCAGTTGTACCGATACTGACCGGCGACCAGCTCTGCATGTCGGTGGATACCAGCACCGTTCCTGTTGTGCCGGGAATGACGCTCTGCACGCCGTTGCTGGCAAATACCACTTTTAAACCAGCCTTGGAATTGCCCGGTGTTCCGGTTCCGCCGCTGGAGCATCCACCAATGATTGCAATTGCAAGGGTTACAAGCAGCAGCTTGGCTAACATGATACATCTCATCGAAACACCTCCTGGATATGCATAGAGCCTCTCTGCAGAGGCTCTATAGATTGAAGTTACGCTGTGTAATCAGTAGTGGGGTTCAGAAGCATCTCACTACGGCAGGTAAAGAGCACCATCACTATAGTAGCTCGTTCCTGCGGCAGTCGATACCAGGCCACCCCAGACCAGCAGGCCGGTACCGGTCCAGAGATTGGTTGCTCCTGACCGTGCGGCCGGCGCTCCGCTGGCGGGAAGCACGACCCAGCTGTTGGTGAGCGGATTGTAGCGCGCGCCGTCGTTGAGATAGCTGCTGACACCCGCCGTACCGCTGAACCCTCCCCAGACGATCAACTCGCTGCCGCTCCATTTGTGGGCTGCCCCGGAACGTGCCGATGGTGCTCCGGTTGTTGCCATCGCTGTCCAGCTATCGCTGGCCGGGTTGTAACGGGCGCCATCATTGAAATAGCTGGTCACACCCGCGGAACTGCTATTTCCTCCCCAGACCAGCATTTCCGTGCCGCTCCAAACTGCCTGGGGAATCCGCGCCGCTGGTGCGCCGGTCAGGCTCATGGGTGTCCAGCTGTCAGTCGTCGGATTGTAGCGGGCACCATCACCCAGGGACGAAGTACCATTAGTGCCACCCCAGACAATCAATTCCGTTCCGGTCCAGGTGTAGGTGGTTGAAGCTCTGGCTGTTGGCGCGTTGGTGGCAGACATAGCTGTCCAGCTGTTGGTGGCCGGATTGTAGCGGGCGCCATTGTTAAAGTATCCTGTGCCGTTAGTACCGCCCCAGACGATCAACTCCGTGCCGGTCCAGGCATAACTGTAGGAAGTTCGTGCCGTCGGCGCTCCAACGGTTGACATACTGGTCCAGCTATCGCTGGTCGGGTTATAGCGGAATCCGCTGTTAAAGTAGGTCGGGGTGGTGGTGGCAGCATTCCCCCCCCAGATCAGCATCTCGGTCCCGGTCCAGACCGCTCTGGTATTCGTACGGGCGCCTGGCGCTCCAACCAGTGACATTGCTGTGGATGTTCCGGTGGCCGGGTTATAGCGGACCCCGCGATTGTCAAAGGTTTGGGTAGATGTTTTACCACCGCCCCAGATCAATGCTTCGCTCCCGGTCCAGACCGCCGCAGCCGCCACCCGGTCATTACCGGCAAAAGAGATCAATTCCTGCACCGTATTGAGTGGCTGCCCAGTGGCAGCAGTTCCTCCGATGCTGTAGAGTTTGTTGGCCACCATACCGGTAACCGGGTAGGAACAGGCGGTGGAGAGCAGCGTTGCTGCTGTTGTTAGTTTTGTTGACAGGTTAAAAATATCCACCTGGGTGGTTGGGATGCCAGCAACATCACCACCAATCACGTAGAGCGATTGACCAACGAGTACCACGCCATGTTTTGAACGGGGGGTGGTAAGATTGTCGGAGGTGGCATTCCAGAGGTTGCTGGATGCCACATAGGTATCGATTGCGGTGGTTGCCCCAGTGGTTGTATCACCGCCAACGGCCAAAATGTTCCCGTTATAAAACACAGCGGCAAACCGGGCACGTGGAAGCGGCATGGAAGCGCTGGTTGACCAGACGTTGTTGGTAACATCATACGCTTCTACGGTAGCCAGTGGTGCAAAGGCAGCGTCAGTCCCTCCCATGGCGTAAATGGTAACGAAGCCGCCACCACTGGTCCAGGCCACGGCAGCAAGCCGGCCACGGCTGGTCGGCATGGGCGCCAGGGTGCTCCAGCTGTTGGTAGCTATATCGTAGACCTCAACCGTATTGATCTGGCCAGCTGCTGTCTCGCCGCCAAGAACATAGATCTTGTTGGTGCCGCCCCAGGCTGCTGCGGCGGCATAGCGGCGGGGCGTCGGCATGGGCGCCAGCGTGCTCCAGCTGTCGGTGGACGGGTTGTATGCTTCCACCGTATTCAGCGGAGTTCCGGCAGCGTCATCTCCCCCGAAAACATAAATTATGCCGGCATTGACAGCCGATGCCGACCGGCTTCTGGTGGTCGGCATGGCGGCCTTATTGGTCCAGGCTGCAACTCCGAAGACGAGTGGTGAGAGCTGACTCCAGCTGTTTTTAGCCGATGAAGTCTGGCTGTAAGGGGCGCAGACGATACTGATCGGGTTGGTGGCCGGCGCCGGTTGCATGACTGCCGTGACACTCCCTTGGTAGATCAGCTTGTCGGTGGCATCATAGGCATCAACCCTGAAGGTGTAGCTCTCATTATCGGTCAGGTTGGGAACCGTAACTGAACTGCCACCATTGATATACGATGTGAGGTCGATGGGGTTCGGGGTAAAACTGGTTAATGTTTGCGGGGTAACCGTCATGCTGACACGGTGAATACCGAGATTTTGCATAACGGTGGTTGATGTTGGTTGTTGCGTTGTACCTGATGAAACCGTTTTCTGTGTCCAGGTTATGCCGTCGGGTGAGGTCTGCACGAAACCGGAGCCTGTTGTGGAGGCAATGCTTATGAACTGGTTATTGTCAAAGGAAACCCTCTTCAAGTCTCCGGAAATTGCAGAGGTACGCTGGGTCCAGGTTATGGCATCAGGCGACGTCAAAATAATCGGGGTTGATCCGGTGGAGATATCTTTGCCGGTAATAACGTAGAGCCCATTCCCATAACTGATATCTTGAAAGGTTCTATTAAGCAGACCAAGTGACTGAGTTGCCCAGCTCAGACCATCGGGAGAGGTATAAATCCATTGGCTGCTGCAGCAGATAACGAACTGATTATTTACAAAAATAATCCCGTTGCGTGATTCTGACGGAAGCGTTGTTTGAGCTACCCATGTGACGGCATCCGTTGAAGTAACCAGAACCGGTGCGCCACCTTGGCCGCCAACAGCAACAAATCGCCCATTGCCATATGCAATTGAACTCAAGGAGCTTGTGGCGCTGACAGACAGCCCTGAATTTTGCTTCGTCCAGGCTTTGGCGTCAGGAGAGGTGACAATCGCCCCGAAATTTCCGACCGCAACATACAGAGAGCCGTTATAGGTGATATCCGTCACCTGATTGGGGTCAATGCCGGGTGCCGCTGTTCCACCTGAGACCAAGGTATGATTCAGTTGCCATGCAAGGCCATCCGGCGACGTATAGATGCCACCATTCAGGCCAAGGGCAAAGTAGGTTGAATTCAGATAACGCACACGGATAATCTGTTCTGTTGAACCAATACTGGCTATCGTCCAGGTGTTCATATTGGTTGAGACAACAACCGTGCCGGGGTCACCCGGCATAACGCTTCGGGTGCCATTGCTGGCAAATACCACCTTTAGCCCGGCTTTGGCATTGCCCGGTGTGCCGGTACCGCTGGAACAGGCGGAAAACGTGAGCATAGCAAGAAGCAAAAAGAGATACGCTTTGATTGCGTGTGTCATGAATAAATATCCTTGTTTGTAGAGGATGTGTTCTTGCTATGACAAGAGCCCCCAAAACTCCGAGGGCTCTTGCTGGTACGTACATCAAGCTTAAATCTTATGGCTGCAGCGTGGCATAGCTAAGACCGGCGCCACTTCCCCATCCCAGCAGATAGGAGTTCAGGCTGTTTGACCACCAGACACGCCCACCGGCCTTAGTGCCGGAGAGGACCGGGGTAAAGGAAACTTTTGCTCCCAGCGGAGTACCGTTGCTATCGACATGACGGTAATAACCGGTGCCGCTGCCTGCCGAATCGTGCTCAAACCAACTGACAGTCCACTTGAAGCCATCCCAGGCAGCATGTGGACTACTCTTTGCTCCTGGTGCCGGTGCGATAGCCAACTGGGAGCGCTTTATCAATGAGGTTCCATTGTATTGTACCGGAGCAGCGTACAAGGTATCATCGGTGCCATTGCCAACGGTGGCAACAATACCAAATTCAGAACCATTATAGGCTCCGATGTTTCCCCAGAAATTGGTGCCGGTGCTGCTGATCAGTACGGTTGATGGTCCGGCTGAAGCAACCCCGGGGGTTACAACGGTGCCCCGCAGTTCGATGATGTTGGTCGGAATTACTGTTCCGGTAAGCACCAGATAAATGCCGTTGCCAAACTTGATGTCCAGCACAGTGCCACTGCCGATGCTGAAGGCAGCCGAGGTCGGATTGCCGTTGTTATCGACAAGGCGGCCATAGACGATATTGGTGGCATCAGTCCAGCTGACCAGAAATTCGGCTTTGCCGTTGGAAGCAATGGCAACATCATTGTTAACGTTGGCAGCTACCGTGTCATCAATGCGCACCTTGTTCAGTACGGTTCCGGGATTGGCTATATCCAGCGCTGAAATGAACACGCCACCTGCTTCAGGTGCAGCAATCAGATAGCTGCTGGGGCCAACTGCCACACTTGAGGTCGGATCAGCCAGAGTGGCCGGGGTAATATTGAGTGCAACCGGTGTGGAACCGGTAATATTGCTGATGTTGACCAGCTGTGAAAACAACGGACCATTGGCAACCTGCTGACCGACCAGCAGCATGCTAGCGCCATTAATTTCTGCTCCGGCCACCGTAAGCAATCCGGTCATGGCGGTCGACTTGCCGATACGCGGCAGCGCCCCTGCCGGTGTCAGCTCCTCCACCAGGTTTGAGGCGACCCTGCTGGCGCCCGAGACAATTTCACCACCAATCACATACACCTGGCCATTGACCGTTTGTACGACCGGATAGGCGCGCGGAGTAACAGTTCCAGTAGAAGCAAGTGTTGCGAAGGCAGGGGTTGCACTGGTGAAATCGTATGACCAGACGACGTTGGTCAGCGCTGCAGCCGAATCTTCACCGCCGATGACGTATCCGAAGTTACCGGCAACCGTAGCAGCGTGGCGAGTACGGGCAGCCGGAAGCGAGATCGTTGGGATTGTCCAGCTGGCAGCCGGTGTTGGTGTCAGATTAAAAACTTCCTGGCTGCTGGTCGCCCCACTGGCGGTGTCCCCCCCCTTAACCGAAATCGCCGCATTTCCCGACGAATCCTGGCCGATGATGGCGCTGAAACGGGCCCGGGCAGTATTGAGGGAAGGACCGAGGATCCAGTTATTTGCCGGGAGGGACGGATTAAAGGTTTCCACGGCTGCAGAGTAGACCCCGCCCGTGGCATCGGTTCCGCCGATGGCATAAATAATGCCATTGTGGGCAACACAGGCAAGTCGAGCCCGAGGCGCCGGCATGGCTGCCGGATGGGTTTGCCATGTCCCCGTTACCGTATTGAATACATCGACGGTGGAAACGATGCTGCTGGTTGCGTCGATCCCACCCATGACATAGATGTTAGAACCGACTGCCGCTGCACCGCCGTACATACGGGGCGTTGGCATGCTCGCCTTGGTAGTCCAGCTGTTAGTCGCCGGGTCAAAAGCTTCCACCGTATTGACCGCTACTCCACCAACGCCCTGACCACCCATAACGTAAATAATCCCGTTGACCTGTGCCGACATGGCGCGTGAACGGGGGGTTGTCATGGCTGTCTTGGCAGCCCAGCTTGCGGTTGTAACCACAGGCGCCGTATAGGGGGAACAGACAATACTGACCGGATTGGTCGCCGGTGCAGGGAGCATGACCGCTGTGGCGCTCCCCTGGTAAATTACGACATTGGAAGCGTTGTAGGCATCGACCCGGAAGGTGTAGCTTTCATTGTCGGTCAGACTGGGGATGGATATTGATGCGTGGGATGTGATGTCAATCGGCGATGGGGTGAAGCTGCTGCTGTTGGCCGGTGTAACGGTCAGGGTAACTCTGGTTACGCCAGCGGGAAGCGTGGGGGCGATATTGGCAGTCAATTTATACGACTTGACCGTACCGCCGGTACTGGTTGAGCCGGTAATAACACCCGATGAATCAATCGTGAAAGAGCCGCTTGAGCTATTGCCGCTGTATGTATAGGTTCCCGCTGGATTGCCCGGCGTAAAACTCCCGGGAGTGGCGCTGGATGTAAACGGACCGGTCGACCCGGCGGATGTGAAGCGGGTATCGTTGTAGGTTCCTGTTATGGTTCCGGTATTTGAATCAAGTGTGCCGGTGATAATAACATCACCAGCCGTGATTCCCGATGCCGGTTGGGCCGGTTCGGCAATCACCATGTCAAGCGCATAGGTTCCGGCAGTCGAATAGACCACCTTTAATCCTGCCTTGGCATTACCCGGTGTCCCGGTTCCGCCGTTGGAGCAGGCCGCCAGAAAGCATAATGTTACGACACACAACATGTATTTTACAATATTGGAAAATTGCATAACGTCCTCCCGCTAGAATTGTGTCATCAGAGTACCACTTACGCCCCAGGTCCGATCTTCCGGATTTTTGACATTGGCATCAAACTGCGTGAAGACCGGAAAAACGCCGGTAACCGCCGCAGTTGCATTACCCCAGAAACGCCATTTATAGGTCAGCGAGGCATCGCCTGCCACCAGTGAGTCGTCTGAGGAAACCAATCCGCCACCATTAAAGCTCTGCTTTCCCTGTTCCACATCAACAACGCTGAAACGCCCGGTAACAGACATATTCTCAATAAACTTGTACTCTGCTCCCAGCATCCCTGAAACCATGAGTCCCTTTTCTTCATGTTTTTGGCAGTAAGCCTGCCCGGGGGCGCACTGACCATCGGCTGTTGCATAGAACATGGAGTCGGCATCGGTAAAATAACGGAAGGTTCCTGAACCAAAAGCTCGCAGCGCAGGAGTCACTTTATAGCTTACGTTCTGGGTCAGATTGACGGAATAGGCGCCCGAACCGAGCGGAACCGTAATGGTCTTACCGTTGGCGCTCCCCTTGGCTTCCACATCACCGGTCGGAAAGGTGCTCCCTACAACCGTAGAGATATCCCAGGTTTCATCATTTAAAACCGCATAATCGAGTCCAAAACTCATGTCACCAAAACCATTGGCAGAATAGGAGACCCCTTCCTGCTTCAGCGTCCGGTCAACATAGGGGAGTGAGAGTTCTGTCTTCAGCTTGCCAAAGAAGGTCCATGTAAGCGGTACGGAGTATATTTTCAGATAGGGAGAGAAAAAAGCGGTGGGGGCAATCGAGGCGCTGGGAACCCGCTTTGGCGCAGTGGTCGTGGTAGTAGTGGTAGCGCCCTGGGCTGTTGCCGGAGCTGTTGAGGTCGTATCGAGAAAGACGGCATCATTCAATACGGTTGAGGTGAGGTTGACGGTATCACCTCCGTTCATGGTCATGGCCGCTCCCCCTGCCTGTTGCTGGGGGCTGGTTACCGGCTGTCCGAAACTAACACTGACGTTCGCCGTCGCTGCCATTGAAGCGGATGCCGAGAGCATCATACTCGCCAAAACTACTGCCGTTTGTTTAAGTTTCACGTTTACTTCCTCCTTGGATTATGAATTTGATACGGTATATGCAACAGGTGAATGCAGCTCCGGTGCGGCACTACCGGCTATGTGCGTAACCATTACACAACAGAGTCATTACACATGCTAATAAAAGTAAGTGAAATGTATACAAATTAATGCCTGTTGTCAAAATGTATTCCCATCCGTCTCGCCACATTCCAAAGCGCTTTCCAGCTTGCTCCCTGCCAACCCATCACGATTTTCAACTTGACTTAAACCGCCGACAGGAATAGTTTTTACTGTCATTTTATCTCTCTGGAGGTGCTTTTCGTGGCCTTGTTACTTAGTGCCGGAATTATTGTTAAATGTGTATTGATCCTGTTGCTGTTCTTCTCGGTTGTTTCGTGGGGGATCATCCTGTTCAAATTTGCCCAGGTGTACCGCGCCAACAGCGAGTCGGAACGGTTTATGGATTTCTTCTGGAAATCAAAACGGTTTGACACCATTGCCTCGCAGGTTGACCGCTTTACCAATTCGCCGTTGACGGTGCTGTTCAACGAAGGGTACAGCGAACTGAAAAAAGTGGTGGAAGGTGATGGCTCCCGTGATACCAGCGGCATGAGTACGGATCTGGGAGGAGTGGAAAACGTCTCCCGCGCCCTGCGACGCGCCACCAACTCTGAGCTGACCCGCCTGGAGAAGTATCTGACATTTCTGGCAACCACCGGTTCAACCTCACCATTTATCGGACTGTTCGGTACGGTGTGGGGGATTATGACCGCCTTTGAAGGGATCGGCAAAACCGGCTCCGCCTCACTGGCAGTCGTAGCGCCCGGAATTGCCGAAGCGCTGATTGCAACCGCCATCGGCCTGGTTGCAGCTATCCCGGCGGTCATGGCCTACAACCATTTTCAGCATAAAATCCATGTTCTGACCAATGAAATGGACAGTTTTTCAACCGAGTTCCTCAACATCGTCCAGCGTAACATGGCGGGGAAATAGCCATGGCAATGGGGGGTGCAGGAAATAATCGTCGTGTCATGGCAGAAATCAACGTTACTCCCTTGGTCGATGTCATGCTGGTGTTGCTGGTCATTTTCATGGTCACGGCGCCGATGATGCAGCAGGGGGTACAGGTCAATCTCCCCAAGGCTGATACTAAAGGGATGACTGCCGCCGAAGAGACGGTGGTGGTAACGGTTGACAAGTCGGGTAAAATCTTCATCAACAAGGAACAAGTCGCGGTGACTGAGCTGCGCTCAAAACTGACCACCATGTTTGTCAACCGGGAAAAGAAAGAAGTCTTTCTGAAAGCCGATTCCGGCGTGCCGTACGGCGAAGTGGTGCGCGCCATGGCTGACATCAAAGGGGCCGGCATTGAACGGCTCGGCATGGTAACGGAGCCGTCACAGAAATAATGACCACCCTGCATTCAAAAGCCGACACCGGCATGGGTATCTCCGTCTGTATCTCCACCGTCATTCACCTGGCGGTTTTTTTGTTACTGTTCTGGTACGGCAGCAACACCCTCCCCACCACCCGTGAGGAAACCTATTACGTCGATGTTGTCAATCTGCCGGTGGCTGATCCGCGTGCCGGCAGCCCGACCCAACAGGGGAATGACACCCCTGCCCCGCCGCCACCGGTACCGGCCGAAATGACCGCCCCCTCCCCCGTAGCGCCGGCCAAAGCGGTCGCGCAGGCCAAACAGCAAAAAAATCCGGCCATTCGCAATCAAAATGCGCAACAGGCGTCGGAACTGTCCGAACGCTTGGCAAAACTGCAACAAAAACAGGAAGCGCAGCAGGAAGAAGCGACTCTGGCCCGCTTGCGTGAACAGGTTAAAAGCCAGGGAATAGGACGCGGCGGCATGCCGAATGCGACCGGCAAGGAAGCGGGGAGCGACTACATTGCCTACCTGCAATCACGCCTGAAAGATGCCTTCAAGCAGACCATCAGCTACACCAGCAAGAATCCGGAGATGGTAGTGCGCATGTTCATTGATACCAATGGCAAGGTCAGCCGTAAAAAAACGGAAAAAAGTTCCAATGACACCGCCTTTGAAATCTCGGTGCTGCGGGCCATCGACATGGCCAGTGAGAAATTCCCCCCCCCCCCAATCACAAGATGTTTGAAGGGGTATTCGTGTTCCGGCGTGAAGGAATCACCCAGAATAAACCATGAACTATGAGTGTGAACCATAATGATTGATAGTAATGTTTCCCAAAACGACTCCCCGCACCGCACCTCCTCCCCCGTTCTCCGTGGTTCACTGTTTGTGCTGTTTTTGTTGGTATTGACCCTGATCTCCCCCCCCCTGCTGCAGGCCGCCGGATATATCGAGATCACCGCCTCCGGCAATCGCCAGCTCACCCTGGCGGTCGACGCCCCCCGTACTGCCGATGCGGCCCCCAGCCAGGCCGTTGCCCGGGAGATCGGGGATGTGATCAGCTTCGACATGAACATGTCCGGCATCGTCAAGGCGGAGGTCCGTCAGCAGTTGCCGCTTCCCGGTACCCTGGCGGTCTCCGACCTGGAGTTTTCAGCCTGGAAGAACAGCGGCGTCGACCTGCTGGTGCGCACGGAGTACAGCGTTAGCGGCAATGACCTGACGATCGAATTCCGCTTATATGACACCGTCAGCCGCAGCATGAAAACAGCGCGGCGTTTTCTCGGCAACAAGAAGGATCTGCGCCGCTTTGCCCACACCTTTTCCGACGAGATCATGCTGAGCCTGACCGGTGAGCGGGGGTGCTTTACAACCAGGATTGCCTATGTTTCCCGTGTTTCGGGGAACAAGGAGATCTTCATTATGGACTGGGATGGCTACAACCAGGCACAGCTGACCCGCAACGGTTCGATCAACCTTAACCCGGCCTTTTCTCCCGACGGGCGTGAGCTGATTTTCAGTTCCTACAAGCGCGGCAACCCCGATCTGTATAAACGCTCGCTGACAAACCCGGTGGAACAGCCGATATCTACCCGCAAGGGGCTCAATATCACCGGCGCCTGGTCTCCCGATGGGAGCAAGATAGCGTTGGCCATGAGCAAGGATGGTGATTCGGAGATTTACACCATCAGCAAGGATGGTAAAAATCCGGTTCGCCTGACAATCAATCCGGCCATCGAGGTCTCTCCCAGCTGGTCGCCGGATGGAAGCCGCATTGCCTTTGTATCCGACCGGTTCGGCAAACCGCAGCTGTTTACCATGGCTGCCGATGGCGGCAATCCCCAACGCCTGACCCATGCCGGCAGCTACAACGTGACGCCAGCCTGGTCACCCAAGGGGGATAAAATTGCCTACGCCCGTTCCGGTGGCGGTTTCCAGATCTACAGCATCAATCCGGACGGCAGTGGTGACACGCAACTTACCACGGTTGGCAACAACGAAAACCCGAGCTGGTCACCCGACGGCCGTTTCATCACCTTCCACTCTACCCGTGACGGCGGCGACGGCATCTATGTCATGCGCGCCGACGGCAGCGGACAGATCCGCGTCAGCACCGGCAAGGGGAGTACCAGTCAGCCGGCCTGGTCACCGCGCTACTGAAACAACAACTACCTGTTCAAGCCGTACCGATTATTGATACAAGAACGAGCTGGATTCAATCTTCCGGATCAAGGCATTGACGGAGTATTAGAATGGTGATCATAAAATCATCTGCAGAGGGCCTATGAGCACGTCACACAAACTCACCACCGCTCAGACAGCACCAGTAGTTGAACTTGCTGGTCGCATCACCGGCATTATCGAAACCGCCCGCAGGCGGATACAGTCGGTTGTCGACCATGAAATGGTTCGCGCCTATTGGGAAATCGGGCAGGAGATTGTCGAAGACGAACAGCAGGGTGAACAGCGGGCGGAATACGGCAAAGCGTTGATTGAGAATCTGGCCAAGGAGCTGACCGACAGGCACGGCAAAGGATTCACAGCCAGCAATCTTCTGGCAATGCGCCGCTTTTATCTTAACTTCCCAATTCAGCACGCACTGCGCGCTGAATTATCCTGAACCCACTACCGCCAGCTACTGAAGATCGAGGAACCGCAAAAGCGCTCCTTCTACGAAATAGAAAGCGCCAACGGCAATTGGTCTACCCGTGAACTGGACCGGCAGATGAATTCCATGCTCTTCGAGAGGCTGACACTCTCCCTCGACAAGGATGGCATCATGGCGCTGGCCCGCGAGGGGCAGGTAATGCGCGAGCCGGCGGATTTGGTGAAGGATCCCTATGTGCTGGAATTTCTCGGCCTGCCGCAATCAGAGCTGCTCTACGAAAAAGAGCTGGAAACGGCCCTGTTGGAGCATTTGCAGAAGTTTCTTCTGGAACTGGGCAAAGGTTTTTCCTTCGTTGCCCGTCAGAAGCGGATCACACTGGATGGCGACCACTTCTTCATCGATCTGGTTTTTTACAACTACATCCTGAAATGCTTTGTCCTCATCGACCTGAAAATCGGCAAGCTGACCCACCAGGACATGGGACAGATGCAGATGTATGTCAACTACTACACCCGCGAGATGATGAACGAGGGGGATAATCCGCCCATTGGCATTCTGCTCTGCGAGACCAAGAGTGACGCCGTAGTGCGCTATACATTGCCGGAGGGGGACAAACAAATATTCGCCTCTCGCTACAAGCTGTATTTACCAACTGAGGCTGAGCTAAGGGCAGAACTGATCCGGGACCGAAAACTGATCGAACAACATAACGAAGCAGAGTAGAGAGCCGGGCAACTGACCTGGTTGATTCTAACCGACTACCCCCACAACAGATAGCCACGCTCGTACACGGTTCCCAGAACAGCATGCAACGGCATCACCCGCACCACGAAACCGTAACGCCCGCAGAAGCGACATTCCATCTCACCAGCAAACTGGTGCACCCCATTGCCCAGGTCAACCTGGTGGTTGAGCCGGATGATCTCTCCCCCCTGAATGTTCCCCTGATTATCGAGCACCCCGAAATACCCTTCCACCGCCACGTCATTGAGATTGACGTTACCAAGTGAAACCTTGGCCGAAATCGGAATACTGCTGCCAACCGCAATGGCATCACGGGCCTGGGCTTCACTCTTCTCAATCCTCACCTGCGACCATGATCCGAACATGCGCAGTTTCCAGCCGGCCACGTCCCGCGCTAGGGCCAGATCATTCTCCACAAAACGGTTCCATTGACGATAGGAGGGGATATAGGCGGTCTGGGCATACTCCTGCACCATGCGGGCAGTCGAGAAGACCGGGCAGAGGCTCTGCATGGATGCTTTCATGGTGGCGACCCAGGCACGGGGGACACCATCGGCATTCTGATCGTAGTACAACGGCACCACTTCCTTTTCCAGCAGGTCGTACAGGGCGCGGCTTTCCACCTGATTCTGGTATTCCACATCTTCGTATACTTCACCTTTGCCGATCGCCCAGCCATTGTTTCCCTGGTACCCTTCCGGCCACCACCCATCCAGAACACTCATGTTGAGACCACCATTGAAGGCGACCTTCATGCCACTGGTGCCACTCGCTTCCATGGGACGCAACGGCGTGTTGAGCCACACATCAACCCCCTGCACCAGATGACGGGCCACCTCGATATCATAGTCTTCGATAAACACGATCCGATGGCGGAAATTTTCCTGGTGCGAGGTCTGCACCAGCTGGCGGATCAGTTCTTTCCCTTCCTGATCCTGGGGGTGCGCCTTACCGGCAAAGATGATCTGCACCGGCATCTCGGCATTATTGAGGATCCGTGACAGACGCTCCAGGTCGCGCAACAGCAAGGTTCCCCGCTTGTAGGTGGCAAACCGCCGCGCAAAGCCGATGGTCAACACTTCCGGGTCAAGCACCTCTTCGGCAACGGCAATCTCCTTGGTGGTGGCGCCCACCTTGACCAGCTGATCTTTCAGGCGTTTACGGGCAAAATCAACCAGTTTCTCGCGACAGCTCTGGTGGGCGCGCCACAGTTCGGCATCGGGAATCTTGGCAATCCGCCGCCAGACACTGTGATCGGTCGGATCGTCCATCCAGCGGGTTCCCAGGTAGCGGATCAGCAGGTTGGCAATATGGTTGGACATCCAGGTACGGGTGTGAACCCCATTGGTAACCGAGCTCAACGGTATCTGTTCCTGCGGTAACTCCGGCCAGAGGTTTTTCCACATGGCGCGTGACACTTCACCGTGCAACTGACTGACACCATTGGCATGACCAGCCAGCTTGATTGCCAGCACCGCCATACAGAAACTCTCCTGCTGGTTGGACGGGTTCTGACGCCCCAGGCCGACAAATTCGTCCCTGGTAAGCCCCAGGGTTTTATAGTAACGGGAGAAAAACTTGTCGATCAGCTCCGGCGCAAAGTGGTCGATCCCGGCTTCCACCGGCGTGTGGGTGGTAAAGATATTGCCGGCGCTGACGATCTCCCGTGCCTCGGCAAAGCTGATGCCGCGCTTTTCCATGATCAGCCGGATCCGCTCCAGCGCCAGAAAGGCCGCATGTCCCTCGTTCATGTGGCAGACATTGGGAATGATCCCCAGGGCGCGCAAGGCACGGATACCACCGATGCCGAGCAGGATCTCCTGGATCATGCGCATTTCCTTGTCGCCGAAATAGAGCTGGGCAGTGATCAGCCGATCTTCCGGTGAATTGGATTCCAGATTGGTATCCAGCAGATACAACGGTACCCGGCCGACCTGCACCCGCCAGATATGAACATTGAACCGCCGGTTACCGAAATCGAGCTCAAACTCCAACGGCTGGCCATTGTCATCCTGTTCCAGAATCAACGGCAGATTGTAAAAATCGTTTTCAGGGTAATATTCCTGCTGCCATCCCTCGTTATTCAGGTACTGGCGGAAATATCCCTGGCGGTAGAGCAAGCCGACCCCCACCAACGGCAAGCCAAGATCACTGGCAGACTTGAGGTGATCCCCCGCCAGAATGCCGAGGCCGCCGGAATAAATCGGCAACGACTCATGCAGACCGAACTCCATGGAAAAATAGGAGACCTTCATGGTTGAATCACCGTTGGCGCGCTTTTCAAACCACGATTTTTCACTCATGTATTCGGTGAGTTTTTCATCCACCATTTTGAGATGCGCCATGAACCCTTCATCGTTGGTCAGGTTTTCCAGCGATGTCTGCTGCAGAATACCGAGCATCTCCACCGGGTTGTGACGGGTGGCCAGCCACAGGTCAGGATCAATGCGGCGAAACAGGTTGATGGCATCCGGTTCCCAGCACCACCACAGGTTATAGGCAATTCTCTGCAGTGCGGACAGCTCATCGGTAAGCGAAGGCACCACCGTAAATTTATGCAGTATTTTTGAAAAATCCATGGAATTACCCCTTTCGTACCGAGCAGTTGCACGGTTTGTAGCACAGAACTAGATTTTTTTCACGTTGTTAATTTAAGTTCGTGTATACAGGAAAGTAAAAGCAGCAGGTCGATGGTTTGTTGTGAAATGGCAACGTTTGTTTTATAGTCGCAAAAATAAAACCGTGTCTTTTTATTTACCGACGCCAGGACTATTTACCACCGAGGGTGCCACACCATGCCTGATTGCTCCACCACATTACGTACCGCTCTGAACGGAACACCGCTGGAAAGCGGCAGGTTCCTGCTCCTGGCAATCAACATTACCACCGCACTTGACCGTATACATGCGGCCCATCGCATCCACCGGCACCTTTCACCGGTCACGATCATGGTCCAGCACGACGACAGCATTACCTTACGCGACAGCGGCGGCCATGACAGGCGCAGCGCCACCCCGGATGAACTGTTTCGCGCCCTACTCCCCTACATTTCACCGGAACAGACCGGCCGCCTGAGCCGGCTGGTTGACAGCCGCTCTGACCTGTACTCGCTGGGCGCCATATTCTATGAAATGCTGACCGGAGTCCCCCCCTTTCAGGCTGACGACAGCCTGGAATGGGCCCATTGCCACATCGCACGCCAGGCCAAATCTCCCACGGAACTACATCCCGCCATTCCCGTCATGGTATCCCGGATCGTCATGAAATTGCTGGCCAAATCGCCGGACGAACGTTACCAGACCGCCCGTGGACTGCAGCACGACCTGACACGCTGTCGCGACAGCTGGCAGCAGGAGCAGGTGATTCATCAATTCCCGCTGGCCGAACAGGACCTGGTTGACCGCCTGCTGATTCCGCAACGCCTGTATGGGCGTGATGAATACCGCACCCTGCTGCTGACTCAATTCCAGCGGGCCGGCAATGGTGAAGGACCGCTGCTGCTGCTTGTCAACGGTTACTCCGGCATCGGCAAGAGTTCGCTGGTGCGTGAATTGTACGGCCCGGCAGTCAATGCCGGCGGTCGCTTTCTGTCAGGCAAATTCGATCAGTACAAACAGGATATTCCCTACGCAACCATCGCCGAGGCGTTTCGCGAGCCAATACGACAGATCCTGACCGAAGAGACGGAAGTAATTGAAGCATGGCGCATCCGGCTGCAGGAGGCGCTGGGGATCAATGGCCGCCTGATTACGGAGCTGATCCCTGAAGTGGAGCTGATCATCGGACAACAACCGGCGGCCCAGGAACTCCCGCCATCAGATGCCTTGCAGCGTTTCGCTACGGTTTTTCAGCGTTTCAGCGCTCTCTTTGCAAAAACTGGTTCACCGCTGGTTCTGTTTCTCGATGACCTGCAGTGGGTAGATCCCGCCAGCCTCCGGCTGCTGGAGTATCTGGCCCTTTCCCGTGAGCTGCCGACACTCCTGCTGATCGGCGCCTATCGTGACAACGAGGTTGATCCGGTGCATCCACTGGCGCTGGCGCTGGACAAGATTGCCAAAAACAACACCGCCATGACGACCATTACCCTCTCACCGCTTTCCCTGGCCGACCTGCACCATTTTCTGAGTGACATTGTCTCCGGTGATACCCCCGATCTACAGCCGTTGACCCGGCTGATCCATGAAAAAACCGGCGGTAACCCTTTTTTCATGATCCAGTTCCTGCTGGCGCTGCATGAGGACAACCTGCTCCGCTTCAACCGGGAAACGGGAGCATGGCAATGGGATACCAGCGGCATCATTGCCAAGGAATATACCAGTAATGTGGTGGAACTGATGGCCGGCCGGCTTGGCCGGCTTTCCGGCAATGCGCAACAGGCCTTGCGCTATGCCGCCTGCATCGGCAACTGCTTTGAGCAGGGAACCGTGGAGACAGTCAGCGAACTGCCGGCAAGCCAGATCCATGACGCACTGGCAGAAGCATTACAGAACGGACTGCTGTTGCACTTTGCCGCTGAAAGTTACTGTTTTCTCCATGACCGCATCCAGCAAGCGGCCTATTCCCTGATCGAAGAGGAGCAGCGCCCGGCCCTGCACCTGCGCATCGGCCGCCTGTTGCTCCGGCAAACATCCTCGACTGAGGCGGGAAGCTGGCTTTTCGACATGGTCAACCAGTTTAACCAGGGAATAGGGCTGATTCACGACCCGCTCGAACGCGCCACGGTGGCACGGCTCAACCTGGAAGCAGGGCGGCGCGCCAAGGCATCGACCGCCTACGGTTCGGCCCGTTCCTATCTGGCGACCGGCGTAGCGCTCTGTGACAGCCAGACCTGGAGTTCGGACCACGACTTGATCTTCTCCCTCAACCGGGAGCTGGCGGAAGCCGAATATTTGAACTGCAATTACCCCCGCTCGCAAGAGTTGCTGCTGATGCTGGTGGAACATGCACCAACAGCACCCGGGAAGGCACAGCTCTACAACACCCTGATCATCCAGCACACCCTGACCGGAGCGTACGGCGATGCCATCGCCACCGGGCGGGCAGCGCTGCAACTGCTGGATGTTCATCTACCAACCGCCAACCTGGAGCATGAGTTTGAAGCCGCCCTGGCCCGTTACCGTAAACTGCTCGGCACTCGCCCGATCCTGACGCTGGCGGATGAACCGGAGATGAGCGATCTAACCATGCGCATCGCACTGGAACTCCTTTCCAACATGGCAGTTCCGGCCCGCTACACCAACAGCACCCTCTTTGCCCTGGTCAGCATCACCAATGTCAACATTTCCCTGCAGTACGGACCAACCGCCAAATCTACCGTTGGCTATACGACCTTTGGCATGGTGTTGAACACGGCCATGGACGCCTTTCAGGATGCCTACGATTTTGGCCAGGTCGGTCTGCGTCTGAGCGAACGCTTCAACGCCATGCCCCAGAAATGCCAGTCCAGCTTCATGATCGGACATTACCTGAACCAGTGGGTCAGACACCTGAAGTATGCCGATGAGACACTGGAAGATGGAATCCGGGCCGGACTCGCTTCGGGTGAGGTACAGTGGACCGGTTATTCCATGGCATACCAGCCATTTCAACCATTGTACCGGGGCGTAGCGCTGGAATCGTTGCGCCGGGAAATTCCCAAACTGCTCTACTTTACCCGCAAAACCGCCAACCAGTGGGGGAGCGACACCCTGGCGGGGTTGCAGCTGACGCTGGACCAGCTCTGCAGCGACCCATCCGCTGATAATCAGCAGCTGGATGACGACGGCGCGGCACAACGGGAGAGATTTGTGGCCAGCTGCCGGCAAGGTAAGAGTTTCGGGGCATTGGGGCGCTATGCCGTGGTTCAGGTGCAGATCCACTACCTGTTCGGACAACTGGAGCAGGCCCGGCAGGCGCTGGAACTGGCACAGGAATGCGCCGGTTTCTTCTCCAGCTCCATTTCGGTAGCCGCTTTCAATTTCTACCAGTCAATGGTTCTGCTCGCCTTCTGTGAAGGAGCTTCACACGAAACACGCTGTTCCCATCTGGCAACGGTAGCCGCCAACCAGCAGCAAATGGCGCGCTGGGTTGCCAGCTGTCCCGATAATTTTCTGCACCTGCAGCTGCTGGTACAGGCTGAAACCGCCCGGATCAACGGCGACTGGCCGGCTGCGGCACTCTTGTACGAACAATCGATCCAGGCGGCCCGGCAGAACGGCTTCGTTCAGGACGAAGCGCTGGCTCTTGAGCGGGCATCCCTCTGTTACCGTCAGCAACGGTTGCTGACCGTTGCCGATGGTCTGCTGCAGCAGGCGATTGACTGCTATCTCCGCTGGGGGGTCACCCGCAAGGCACGGATGCTTGAGCAGCAGCTGAGCTGGCTGACATCGCCCAGCCAGGGGCACAACGATCCCCTGGCCAGCCTGGATACGGTTTCGGTCATCAAGGCGACCCAGGCCATATCCAGCGAAATCAGGCTGGACACTCTGCTGCAAACCATCATGACCATCGTGCTGGAGCAAGCCGGCGCACAACGGGGAATCCTGCTGCTTACCCGTAATGAGCAGGTACAGGTAACCGCCCTGGCGACCGCAGGCGCTGACGGCATCCGGGTCAGCATCCCGGAGCAGCAGACAAGCGAAGGTTTGCTCCCCTTATCGGTCATCAACTACGTTCGCAGAACCCTCGAACAGGTCATCAGCGATGACAGCAACCATCAGCAGCTCTTTTCCAACGACCCGTATCTCAAAAGCAGAAACGTCCTCTCCCTGCTCTGCCTGCCGCTGCTGCACCAATCAAAACTGATTGGCCTGCTCTACCTGGAAAACGATCTGGTCAGCGGTGCCTTTACAGTCAGCCGGATTTCCCTCTTGCAGATCCTGGCAGCCCAGGCAGCCATTTCCCTGGAATATGCCGTTTTGTACCAGGACCAGCTGCGCATGGAAGCACAGGCCAGGGGACAGCTGCTGTTCCTTGAGCGGTTGATGGAAACCATCCCGCTGCCGGTATTTTATAAAGACGGCAACGGCATCTACACCGGCTGTAATGCCGCTTTCTGCGCCATTATGGGACGTAACAAACAGGAACTGGTGGGGCACACGGTCTTTGATGTCGCTCCGGCCAACCTGGCACTCATCTACCACGAGGCCGACCTGTCACTGATGCGCCAGGGAGGAACCCAGGTCTACGAGACACAGACCCGTGACGCGGAAGGCGCCCTGCATGACGTGATCTTTCACAAGGCAGTCTTTAGCGATGCCGATGGCGCACCGTCAGGGTTGATCGGTGTCATCAATGACATCACCGGCCACAAACAGGCTGAAGCGGAGCGTCTCAAGCTGGAACAACAACTGCTGCATGCGCAAAAGCTGGAAAGCCTCGGTGTACTGGCAGGGGGGATCGCCCACGATTTCAACAACATCCTGGCGGCCATCATCGGTAATGCCGACCTGGCGTTAATGAAGCTCTCCCCTGAATCACCGGTAATCACCAATCTGCACCGCATTGAACAGGCCGCGGCACGGGCAGCCGATCTGGCCAAGCAGATGCTCGCCTATTCCGGCAAAGGAAAGTTCGTGATCGAACAACTGAGTTTGAACCGTCTGCTGGAAGAAATGCTGCACATGCTGGAGGTATCGATCTCCAAAAAAGCGGTACTGCGGCTCAATCTGACCAATTCGCTCCCTTCCGTTGCAGCAGATGCCACCCAACTACGCCAGATCATTATGAATCTGGTGATCAACGCCTCGGAAGCGATTGGTGACCGTAGCGGCGTGATCGCCATCAGCACCGGCTGCATGGATTGCGATCACAACTATCTTAAAGATGTCTGGCTGAATGAAAATCTGACCGACGGATTATACGTCTACCTGGAAATTGCCGACACCGGTTGCGGCATGAGCAGGGAAACCCAGGTAAAGCTGTTTGATCCCTTTTTCACCACCAAATTTACCGGTCGTGGCCTAGGTATGGCTGCGGTGCTCGGGATTGTGCGGGGGCACAAAGGCGCCATCCGGGTCTACAGCGAACTCGACAAGGGGACAACCTTTAAAATCCTGCTCCCCGCATCTGATCGCCCGGCGGCGCTTTTCAACGGACACAACCTGAGCGACGACTGGAAAGGGAGCGGCACGGTGTTGCTGGTGGATGATGAGGAAACCGTGCGCGGTATCGGCGCCGAAATGCTGAACATGCTCGGATTCAGCGTCATAACGGCGGTCGATGGACGGGATGCGCTGGAAAAATTCAAGAACGATCCGACGATCAGTTTCGTGATTCTCGATTTGACCATGCCGCGCCTGGATGGCGAGCAATGTTTCCGTGAGCTGCGCATGCTGCGGCCCGACATCAGAGTCATTATCAGCAGCGGCTACAACGAACATGAAGTTACCCAGCAGTTTGCCGGAAAAGGACTGGCCGGTTTTATCCAGAAACCGTACAAGCTGAGCGTGCTGAAAGAGGCGATCAGGGGAATGGAATCGTTATGACGCAACTGATGGACGGAAAACGGATTCACAACCTGAAAGTGATCTACGCCATTGCCCTGGCCTTCATCGCACTGACAATTCTGTCGTCATCGTTTCTGATGCAGTATGCCATCAAACGTAATGCCGGCGATTCGCGGGTGATCAACCTGTCCGGGCGCCAACGGATGCTCAGCCAGCGGTTGACCAAATGCGTGCTGGCGCTTACCTATGCCCGCGGCGAGGATGCCCGGAAGGGGCGCTGGCAAGAGATCGCCAGCTCGCTCGACAGCTGGCAGGCGGTCCATCACGGGTTGCAGCATGGCGATCAAAGGCTTGGGCTTCCGGAGCGGGGCAATTCTGCCGAAGTACGGCAGCTGTTCACGGAAATCGAACCGTACCATGCCGCCATGGTGACGGCGCTGACAACATTGCTGAACAACAGGGCGGCCATGGCCGCTCTCCCGGCGCTGACAGAACGGACGGCACAGACGTTGCTGGCCAACGAAGCCCAGTTTCTGCTGTTGATGGACAAGATCACCTTTCAGTTCGACAAGGAAGCCAAGGAACGGATTGCTGCCATGCAGCTGCTGGAAAAGCTGATCCTTGCCATCGGCATGTCCGTGCTGCTGCTTGAGTTTTTGCTGGTCTTCCGCCCTTCACTGGGGCAACTGACAATCATGATGAATTCGCTCCGGGAAAAGTCGATCGAGCTCACCCAATCCAATAACCAGCTTCGCGATGCATTGGACAATTCCTTACGCCTGGCCGAACTGGCCAATTCCGCCAGCCACGCCAAGAGTGAGTTTCTGGCCAACATGAGTCACGAAATCCGTACTCCGATGAACGCCATTATCGGCTTTTCCGACCTGTTGCTGCCGCTGGTGGATACGCCGAAAGAGCAAGCGTACGTCCAGTCGATCAGCAGCTCGGGCAAGGCGCTGCTGCATCTGATCAACGACATTCTCGACCTTTCCAAGGTTGAAGCAGGGAAGCTGGAGATCGTCCCCGGGGCATGTTCACCCCAACGGCTGTTGTCGGAGATCGCACAGGTATTTTCCCAACGGGTGAGTGAAAAAGGACTACAGCTTGAGATTGAGCTGGCACCCGACCTGCCACGGGCACTGGTTCTGGATCAGATCCGGCTGCGCCAGATCCTGCTCAATCTGGTGGGAAACGCCGTCAAGTTCACCGATTCCGGCTACATACGACTCACGGCAGCATGCCTGCCATGCGAAGAGACGATCAGCCGCTGCACACTGGAGCTGCGGGTTGAGGATACGGGAATCGGAATCCCGCCAGCGGAGCAGGACAAGATCTTTGATCCCTTTCAGCAGATGAGCCATCAAGATCATGCCAAATATGGCGGAACCGGACTCGGTCTTTCCATCAGCAGCAAACTGGCCCGGCTGATGAACGGTGAGATCCGGGTTGAGAAGAATCGGGGAGGGAAAGGGAGCGTCTTTATCGTCACCCTGCGCCAGGTGCCGGTGGCGGTCTGCCTGTTTGATGAGGTGCCCCGCCTTGCCGAGACAGAACGGCACTACCGCTTTCAACCGGCGCAGCTGCTGATCGTGGATGATGTGGAGATCAACCGCAAACTGCTGATGGCATATCTGGAGCACTATCCCTTTGAATTCATGGAAGCAGGCGATGGCCGGGATGCCTTGGAAAAAATGCGGCAGCACAAACCTGACCTGGTGATCAGCGATATCAAGATGCCCGGTATGAATGGCGATCAGATGGCGATTGAAGCGGCAGCCGACCCGGCATTGTGCAGCATACCGTTCCTGGCGGTGACCGCCTCCCCCATGTCCCAGCATATTGAAGCGTTGCAACAGCATTTCCGTGCAATCCTGCTCAAACCGCTTCAGCAGGGGGAACTACTGCGCCAACTGGCCATGATACTCCCCGGTAGCATGGAAACGACTCCTCCCCCGCCAGCACAGCACAATGAGCTACCAGCCGTAAGCGATGCCTGCTGCAGCGATGCCGGGCAGCTGTGCAGCGCTCTCGAAACGGTTTGGGACGAGTATCTGCTTGTATGCAAGACACTCCAGACCACCAGGGTGCGCCATCTGGCCGACACAATCGCAATCATGGCAGAGCGTTTTGAGGCTCCGGCGCTGAAGGCCTGGGCAACCAGACTGGCCGATGCGGCATCATCATTTAATATTGTTACCATCAAGCTGGAATTAAGCCGTTTTGACCAGTTGGCCACCGCTTTTCGCCGTACAACACTGAACAAAAAGGAGCTATCATGACCATGGATGCTGCCGTTGGATCCGATCATACCCCGGTGATTCTTGTAGTGGATGATAATCCGCACAATCTGCAACTGGTGGCAGTCCTGCTGGGGGAACAGTTGGGGTGCGACTTGAGTTTTGCCGGCAGTGCGGCCGAGGCGCTGGAGGTGCTGGCGGAAGTAACCCCCGACCTGATCCTGCTGGATGTGAATATGCCGGAAAAGGATGGTTTTCAGTTGTGTGCCGAATTGCGCCAGCGGGAGATAACCAGTGAAGTGCCGGTTATTTTTCTCACTGCCCAACAGGATACGAAATCAATTGTGCGCGGTTTTGAGGTTGGGGGTAATGATTACGTTACCAAACCGTTTGAATCCCAAGAACTGCTGGCTCGCGTACGTACCCAGCTGACCCTCAAACTCCGCACCGATCAGCTAAAAACGACCATCGCACGGATCAAACGCCTGGAAGGAATCATTCCGATCTGCATGTACTGCAAGAAAATACGGGATGATTCCCAATCATGGCAGCAGCTGGAGCGGTATATCTGCGAACACTCGGAGGCAATCTTCAGCCATGGCATCTGTCCCGACTGCTACGAGCAACAGAGCAAGGCATTTTTGGCCCTGAAACGAAAAAAAGAATAACAAACGATATGTTCACCCGCCATTGAATTTGCCGGCATGAGTGGTTATCCTGAATTCCATGACCGATGACTTTCACCAATTGCAGGGGCACGACGAATCATCCCCCCCCTGGAGTTCCATTGATCCCGCTGGCATTTCAGCATGGTGTGAAGCCCCCCTTTCCCGCCAACGTGCCCGGCTGTGGGCACTGACCCTCGATTCACGCGGCATTCCATGCCAGTTGCTGAATAACGGCGAGCTGTGGAGTCTCTCGGTACCACCGGAGCTGCTTGATACGGCCTGCCGGGAACTACGGGATTTCGAACGGCACAACCGTAACTGGCCGCCGCAGTTGCCAACGCCACGTCCGGTGGCAGTCAGCGTTCTGGCAACACTGTCGGTACTGCTGGTAATGGCGGTTTTTTACAACATCTGCCTGCTCTCACCGGAGAGCATCCCCGGTGCTCCCCGGTGGCTCGAAATGGGCAGTGCCAACGCCGCCCGCATCCGGGAAGGTGAAGTATGGCGCGCTGCCACCGCCCTGACGCTGCACGCCGATGCGGCTCATCTGCTCGGCAATCTTGCCATCGGCGGCATTTTTGCCTGGCTGCTCTGCCGCCAGCTCGGTTCAGGTCTCGGCTGGAGCCTGATCCTGCTCTCCGGAACCCTCGGCAACCTGCTCAACTCCCTGGTTCAGCCGCCCAACCATCTTTCCATCGGCGCATCGACCGCCGTATTCGGAACCGTCGGCCTCCTGGCCGCCATCGGACAACTACGCTATCGCGACTACCTGCGTCACCGCTGGTTGTTGCCGATTGCCGGGGCATTGACACTCCTGACTATCCTGGGAAGCGAAGGAAAAAACAGTGACCTGGGAGCACATTTTTTTGGACTGACGAGTGGAGTGGTGGTTGGCTGGCTGGCGGAATCGGTCATGGCCCGTTGCGGCTATCCTGGCAAGGGAATAAATACGCTGCTGGCGCTGGTCAGCGCCCTGACCATTGCCGGGGCGTGGTGGCTGGCAATCGGGAGGTAATCAATAAAAATCTATTGTCTCGTTCAACATCCCGTATGTTCTGATTTTCTGTCAAGCACCTCCCGCACCTTCTTCACCAATACCGGGGGAGTAAGCGGCTTACTGATAAACTCCACATCATCATCCAGCATTCCCCGCTGATTGACGATATCGGACGGATAGCCGCTCATGAACAGCACCCGGCAATCGGGACGCAGACTGCGGATCTGGTTACACGCTTCCTTGCCATTCATCTTCGGCATGATCACATCCAGTATCACCAGCGAGATATTCTCGCTGCGCTGTCTGAAGATCTCAACCGCCTCCGCTCCATCCCCGGCTGTCAGCAAGGTGTAGCCAAACTGGGTAAGGACCTTTTCCACCAGTTCCCTGATCAAGGCATCGTCATCAGCCACCAGGATTGTTTCCGTCCCCCCCACCAGGGGGTTATCCGGAGCTTTCACCGTCTCCGGGGTTGCCTCATGCAACGGAAGATAGATGGTAAAGCAGGTACCGCGCCCTTTTTCACTATCCACGTAGATATAACCGTTATGTTGTTTGATGATCCCATAGACAATGGCAAGCCCGAGTCCGGTTCCCCGTCCCAACTCTTTGGTGGTGAAAAACGGCTCAAAGAGCCTGCTTTTCGTCACCTCGTCCATCCCTTCTCCATGATCGGTCACCTTGATCACGGCATACCGGCCAAGTTCGCCATCACCATGGCTGCGGATGTAGGCGTCATCCATCTCCCTGGACTCGGTTTCGATGATCAAATCGCCACCTTGCGACATGGCATCCCGGGCATTGGTGGCCAGATTCATCAGCACCTGCTCAATCTGACCGCTGTCGACAAACACATTCAGCGGTGTCTCGGAAAGCCGGGACTGCATGGTCACATCTTCGCCGATCACCCGTTTCAGGAATTTTTCGATAGTGCGGATAATACCGTTCAGGTCGGCCACCGCCGGATTGATCTCCTGCTTGCGGCTGAAGGCGAGCAGGCTGCTGGTCAGATGAGCGGCCCGGTCGGCGGCGTTCAACACGTGGTCGACGTTAATCTGCTGCGGATCGTCCTCCTTGAGATGCATTTTCAGGATACTCTCGTAACCGATGATCACCGTCAGGATATTGTTGAAATCGTGGGCGATCCCGCCCGCCAGCAGTCCGATCGCCTCCATCTTTTGCGACTGGCGCAGCTGTTCCTCCAGCCGTTTCTTGTCGGTGATGTCGGCGATGATCCCATCGTAGGAGAGCAGGGTCCCGGCACTGTCCCGATGGGGAACCAGGGTACTCTGAACCCAGCGCAGGTCACCGTTCTTGGCCACCAGCCGATGGGTAAAGGAGACCGGCTCGACCGCCTCCTGGATATGCTGCATCATATCCAGCACCTGCGTCCGATCTTCCTGGTACACCATCCTGAACCAGAGATCCGGATCGGCAGCATACTCTTGCGGTGTGAAACCGGTCAAGGCATCGCAACCGTGCTGATGGACCGTTTCCACTGCTTTCCCGTCCCTGAAGCTGGTGGTGTAGACGTAACTGGTGATCGACTCCAATAAACGGCGGTACCTGGTCTCACTGGCATGCAGTTCCTGGGTGCGTTCCCGTACCAGTTCTTCCAGTTGTTCATGATAACGACGGTTTTCCTGCACCAGCCGGGAGCGCTCCAATGCCCGGTCAATGACGATCTTGAAACGGTTCTGATCATCAACCGGCTTGGTAACATAATCCCAGGCGCCCCGCTGAACCGCCTCCATGGCATCCCTGATGGAACCGGTCCCGGAAACCACAATCACCGGCGTATCCGGGTATTGCTCAGCCAATGCCGTAATCAGTGTCAACCCATTCATATTCGGCATACAGAGGTCGGTCAAAATCAGATCGGGAGATTCCCGTTCAACCATCGTCAACGCCTCACAGCCATCGGCAGCCTCACAGACGCAAAAACCGAGATCCTCCAGCAGAGCACGCAGGTTCAGGCGGATCAGGCTTTCATCATCGACAATCAGAATCTGCACGTGACTGTCCATGGCATCTATTCCTTGCGCTGTTCGGCCAGCGCCAGCTCAATGGCTGCCAGCAGGTTGTTCAGGTCTCCCAACGGTTTATAGAGACAACACCAGGCACCCAGCCGCACCACATCATTGGTCACATGATGTTCTCCCGTTCCGGTAAAAACAATAATTGGCGTGGCAGGGGAATCGGCCTTAATCGCGGTAATTACTCCATAGCCATCCAGTTTTGGCATCCGCAGGTCGGTCAGGACGATATCCGGTTTTGTCCGGAGAAAGGCCTGCACTCCTGCTTCACCGTCAGCCGCCTCAGATACGATATAGCCACTATCTTCCAGATAGGCCCGCAACGTCATGAGGATAGTAGGGTCGTCATCAATGATAAGCACATTACTTGGACTGCTCATGGCTATTCTCCTGTTGTAAAGGCAGACGGATCGTGAAAGAAGCGCCGTTACCCGGCGTGGAAGTCACTTCCATCGCCCCGTTGTGGTTCTGGGTAATAATCATGTAGGAGACGGAAAGACCGAGTCCGGTGCCGATCCCCGGCTCCTTGGTAGTGAAAAACGGCTCAAACACCCTCCGCCGGATCTCTTCCGACATTCCTGGCCCGTTGTCCTCCACCTGCAGCAGCACGTACCGCTCTTCTTCCCTGACACGCAACACGATGCGCGGTTTACGCTCGGCCGGGTTGGCGATCATGGCCTGGGCCGCGTTCTTCAGCACATTCAGCAGCACCTGTTCAATCTCGGTCGCCACCGCCGGCACATCAGGCAGACCAGGGTCATACTCACGAACGATCTCGATACTGCGAAAATCATATTTCTTCTTCAGGTCATAATCGTTGGCAGCCAGGTCGAGCGCCTGTTCCATGATCCTTGAAAGGGAAACCGGCGCCATGCTCGAATCGCTGCGGCGGCTGAAACGAAGAATGTTGGTAATGATACGGGAAGCGCGGACCGTCGCCTCACGGATACTGGCGATGAATTCAGGAATCTGGCGTTGCCGGAAGTAAGCGGTCAGCCCGGCCATCTCGATCCCCGCTGTCTCGGCTGCCTTTTGATTGGCCGGCAGCTCCGGCGAGACCCGCCGTTCGATGTTCTGGATCGCCTGGGTGATGATTCCCAGCGGATTGTTGATCTCGTGGGCCATCCCTGCCGCCAGTCCCCCCACGGACATCATTTTTTCGGTCTGGACCATCAGTTCCTGAATGCGGGTCCGTTCGGTGGCATCCTCGATCCTGATCACCGCTCCCTTGACCCCATTGGCAATCAACGGATAGAGCATTAAATCGTAGAAATGCCGCTCCCCCTGCTTTTCGATCAGCAATTTTTCCATGGAGGCAGGACGACGTTGCTCGATCTCGCTCCTGAGCGCTTCGATCCAGGCCGTATAATCGGGTAACACCTGGGCCGTTGTTCTGCCGATCGCCTCCCTGGCCAGGATGCCGGTCGTTTGCTCGGCGCAGCGGTTCCATTGGGTTACCGCTCCATCCGTGTCAAGCCCCACCAGCACAGCCGGCATGGAATCGATGATGTTGGAGAAGTAGTTCTTGAGTTGGCACACTTCGTTCTCGGCGCGGATCCGTTCGGTAATATCACGCCCGATAGTCGAGGCAGCCACAACCCTCCCGGCGGCATCCCGAACCGGAGAAACGGTGAGCGACATTTGAATCGTACGCCCATCCTTGGTGCGCCGCACCGATTCATAGTGCTTGATGTGTTCACCCGACTTGATTTTTTCAATGATCCTGAAGAGTTCCTCTTCGCCACCCGGCACCATCAACATGGTGATCGACTTCCCCACCACTTCCGGTTCCGTATAGCCATAGATCTGTTCCGCCCCCCGGTTCCAACTGGTAATGATCCCGTCCAGGGTTTTGGCGATGATGGCATCATCGGATGATTCCACAATGGCGGCCAGTTGATTCGCCCTTTCCTCTGCCTGGCGACGCTCGGCAAGTTCGTGCTGCAAGCGCCGATTGGCCTCCTGCAGTTCAGCCGTACGCTCATCCACCCGATTTTCCAGTTCATCGCGGGATGTTCGCAACTCTTCCTCAACCTGCCCGCGCTGATCGATTTCCATTTCCAGTTCCGCGTTAGTTTCACTCAACTGGTCATAGGCCTTCTTAAGTCGTGTCTCTCCCTGGATCTCGTTTTTGAGGATACTGGCAAAGTAATTGAAAAAGGTCGGCAATTGCTTGTACATGTCACGCATGCCGATGTGCAGGTTCTCCATCTTGATCGCCCCGATAATTTCAACGCCGACCATCAGGGGAAATACCCAGGTGTAGGCTTTGGTGAATTCAGGGGTAAGCATCTGGGTATCACAAAAATCGTGTTCAAGTTCGATGGTTTCCCGCTGTTCCACGGCACGTTGCACCAGTTGATCTTCGATGCTGTCGAGCTGTTTCCTGACACCGTACACGTCGGCATAAAAGAATTCGTCGTCGATCTGGTAGTAGAGGAGGATGTTGGTGCCGCCGATCACATCAAGGATATTGGAGAGGAGGCTGTCAACGGTTCTTTCCAGACCATAGGCGCTCCCGATCCGGTTCATAAGCCTGATCACAAGTTGCAGGTACGACTTTTCCAGAGCCAGACGCTTGCCCCGTTCCTTGAGATGGGTCAACTCCTCTTGAGATATGTTTGCGCCCTGTTCCATCATCTCCACGCCCCGCTATCAGGTACCAGATCAAGTTCCCTATTTTCCCTGCCGCGACACCTTCATCAGAAATGAGGTGGAGCTTTACTACCGGCATCAATGGTCGCCTGCAACACGGTTTCCAGGTGATCGAGGCTCACATCCATCCAGCGCAACGGCAGTCCCACCCGCTTACCCGCAGCTTCCGCCATCTCCGTAAAATCACCGGAGCAGGGGGTTCGCACACAGAGCAGATAGCTGCGGTCACCACGAAAGATATCACGGGTAATGACGTCATTAGTACCAAATGTTTTCGTAATCATGTAATCCCAGCGTAACGCCCACTCCTCCAGCAAAAAGTATGCGCCGTCACCCAATTCCTGCATAAAGCGCCCGTTCCCCAGCAACATCTCGACGCAGTTCTGCCCCGGCGTCCGGATCGCCCCCCCCTCTTCCAGCAGCAGCTCCATTAAAGGATGACAGGCACCGTAGAAGACAATCTTCCGTTCTCCGGCATGATGCGACAGCAGCGCCCGCAAAGCCGTGGCCAGGGCATTAAAATCCACATGCAACATGGAATCCAGAAAGCTGGTATTCAGCTGCCAACCGTTCTTGTTAGTCAGCCACTGAATCTCCTTTTTCAGGATACCGCAGCCAAGCATGCGCAGCGGTTCTTCAGACATGCAGTTCTCCACTGTCGTGACGGCCAAATTCATAGGCCGCCTCCAGCATGACCCGGATGTTTTCCTCCGGAATGGCCAGCGGCATTACCAGAGTGCCAAAGAGAAATTTTCCGCCCGGTTTTCCGGCGGCGATAATCCGCTCTACTTCCTGCCGGACCTTGTCCGCTCTCCAGTCGATCATCCGGATGTCATTGATGATCCCGCAGCAGAGTCCGCGTCCGGCGATCAACCGCTTACCCTCGGCCACATCGTCCAGCGGGCTCAGGTAATAGACCCCGATGCCGGTCCGTTCCGCGATGATATCGATCACCCGGTTGAAACGGGCGCTGCCACAGTAATAGACCATCCCCGCTGTTCCGACAGCGGCCAGATCCCGTTCGATCCAGGGGAGTGAGCGTTCCAGGAAATATTTCATCGGCACGAAGTCGGTGGAGCCAAATGGATTGGAGTAGACCAGCACATCGGCCCCGGCAGCCCGGTAGGCCTGCACCTCCTTGACAAAAAACTCGTGACATTTAACCAGCAACTGTTCGCGCAGCTCAACCGGACCAACGAAGAGCAGCTCCATCCACTTTTCCATCCCCATCAGCAGCGACGGCAAGGCCATGGTGGCGGTAATATAGGCGCAGATCGGATATTTTCCACCCGCTTCCCGCCTGAGAATCTGCAGGCACTTCAATTCTTCCTGAAATGCCGGGTGCGAAGCGATATCATCCGGTATCTGCAAGCGGACGATGTCATCATACTTTTTGATAACCATATCACCCACGTTGGGAGGACCATCGCTGGCATAGACCATGCTGCGGCATCCCAGCAGTTCGACCTCTTTCCCCACGTAGAACAACGACCAGAGGTTATCGTAGCCATATTTCTCCCGCATCCTGAGTTGGGCGGTGGCCACATTCTCTCCCCGTTGGTAATATTCCCTGATGGACATCCCCAGTTCTCGGGCGCCTTGATCCAGCAGGTTGCAAAAGACCGGGATCCGGTCCGCAGGGGTATTGTTGATGGCAGCAGCCAGGCGTTCCATTCCGGTCATCATGGCTGCACCCTCCTGAGCAGGTCCGTTATTACCCTCCCTGCCACAATACCGTTCTCTGCCCAGGCATCTGCCTCGACCTGCCGGTACAGTTGATCGTCAAAACGATAGGGCGCTCCACCCACCACGATGCTGATGCGATCCTCAAGCCCCCGTTCCCGGAGAATCCGCCGCACACCACGGCAACCGTTCTCGCCACGAGCCGTATGAACCATCATGGAAGAGATGCCGATCACCCGGGCATCATGGGCGAGCGCTTGATCCACAAACCGTTCCGCCGGTACATTCAATCCCAGATCAATCGCATTAATCATGTGAGCCTTGAGACAGCCGATGACAATTCGTTTGCCGAGTCCGTGAAAATCGCCACTGGAGGTGCCGATCACGATCACCCCCTTGCTTTCCGGCGCCTGTTGAAATCGGGGGATCATCTCATCCACCACTTCCGCTGCAATCTGGGCAGTCAGAAAATGCTGGGCCAGGTTGGCATCCAGCGCTTCACTGACCGAAGTCAGCATCTGCTCGATGGCCGGGATCACCATTTCGAAGACGATATCCTCGGGTGAGACACCGCCCTGAACAGCATCGTGCACCACCTGCAACGCCCGCTCCCGGTCCGTATCATAAATCGCCTCGTTGTATGCTCTGATGATATTGTCAAGCATGTGACAACCTCCTGCCGTAGAACTCTGCCAATCAAGAAGATGAACACCACCCACCGGAAGTCTGAAGCAGCTCTGTTACATTCAGTTGCTCAACTGGCCGCCTCAGAACCACACATCTCTTCCAGTTCACCCGAATTGAACACCTTGTCAATATCCAGAATCATGACAAAATGTCCATCGCGCTTGCCCATTCCCTTGATGAAGTCGGTATTGAGCCGTGTGCCGATATGCGGCGCGGCCTCGATTTGCCCCGGCTCCATTTCGTTCACCTCCTGTACCGAATCCGCCAATGCGCCGAGCAGAATAGTTTCTCCCTCCATCTCCACTTCCGTTACGATGATACAGGTATTGATCGTCTGTTCCGTGGCGCTCATGCCAAACTTCAGCCGCAGGTCAACCACCGGCACCACGCTGCCGCGCAGATTGATGACCCCCCGCATGAAATCCGGGGTCTGGGGAATCCTGGTGACGGCTGTATATTCAAGGATCTCCCGCACCTTGGCTACATCAAGGGCAAAGACCTCCTCCGCCAGCTTGAAGGTCAGGTATTGGGTTGTTTCCGTTATTGCAGCAATACTCATGGTGTCAACCTCCCGATTGGTTTAGCGGATAGCGATGCTCCCGTTATCAGAACTTTTCGAATTCATCATCAATCCGGTCCGCCCCCCCCTTTTCTCCCAGTTGGATCTGGATCCCCTCGCTTGGCTTTCTAGCGGCAGCACCCTCAACCTTGCGGTTGATATGTGCCACCTGCGCCCTGTGATGCGCAGGCCGTCCGGCGCGGTTTGTCTGCCGTGTCCCGGCGCTGTCAACCCTGAAAAAGCTGATGGTGTCTTTCAGCTGCTCGGCCTGGCTGGACAACTCCTCCGAGGTGGAAGCCATCTCTTCCGAAGCCGAAGCATTCTGCTGGATAACACTATCCAGCTGCTGAATCGCCTTGTTGATCTGCTCGGCGCCGCTATCCTGCTCCCGGCTGGAGGCGCTGATTTCCTGGACCAGCTCGGCGGTCTTCTGGATATCCGGCACCATCTTGGTCAGCATTTCACCTGCCGTTTCAGCCACCTGGACACTACGCGATGACAGGGTACTGATCTCGCCAGCGGCGGCCTGGCTGCGCTCCGCCAGTTTACGAACCTCACTGGCAACCACGGCGAACCCCTTGCCATGCTCTCCGGCCCGCGCCGCCTCGATGGCAGCATTCAGCGCCAGCAAATTGGTCTGACGGGCGATTTCTTCGATGATCGAGATCTTGGTAGCAATCTCCTTCATGGCCGCCACGGTTTCGACAACCGCCTTGCCACCGTGCTTGGCATCGGCAGCGCTCTTGACTGCGATCTTCTCGGTCTGACTGGAGTTGTCCGAGTTCTGCTTGATACTGGAGGTCATCTCTTCCATGGAACTGGAAATCTCCTCGGCGCTGGCGGCTTGCTCGGTCGCCCCTTGGGAGAGCTGCTGGGCCGTAGCCGAAAGTTCCTGACTGCCGGAAGCGACATTATCGGAGGCCATGATCACATCACCGACCACCTGCCTGAGTTTTTCCACCATATTGGCGATGGCACTCATCAAAAGACCGGTTTCGTCCTTGCTCTTTGACTCAACCGTAATCGTCAGATCACCCGACGCCAGCCGGTCAGCCACGCTAACCGCTTCCTTCAGCGGCTGTGTAATGGCGCGAGAGATGAAGATCCCGATAGAAAGTCCCAGCACCAGGCCAATCACGGTCAGTATCACCATCATCTTGATTGCCAGTGCCTCGTCCCCCTCGATCTTCTTGACCGTCTCCTCAATATTCTTTTCCACCTGTTTAACAAAGGCAGCACTGCTTTTACCAACGTCACTGCTCTCTTTTTCCACCTTTGCTTCCAGGGCCGCAGCGCCCTTCAGATTTCCCTCTTTCAGCAGATCCATGACCTGCAGCGCTTCCTTTTCATATTCCTTATAATCTTTCTCCAACGACTTCAGATGCTCACTGATGGCGCTGAATTCCTTCTGGGAGACCGCATCGCCAACAGTTTCCTTGAGTGCCGTATCCGTCAGTTGGGCGGTCTTCTTGATCCACTCGTCCGCTTCCTTGACCAGCTTGGCAAACTCCTCTTCCACCGTTTTCAACTCCCCTTGCTGGTTGGTGATCCCCAGGCGGATCGCCTTCTGAAAGAGCACACTCTGATCCATCTGTACACCGGCAATCTCGTTTACGGCGGCGGAAATCGCTATTTCCTGTTCCTCCAGCCCCTTGACCTCATTGCCGGCATTCATCAGTTTTTTGATGCCGAAACCTGCCAAAGCCGCCATCAAAATCATCATTATCACAACCAGCCCCAGTATCTTCGCCCCGATTTTCATGTTTTTAAACAGGTTCATGACATCCTCCTTATATTTTACAAGTATGGTTTATAGGTCAGTGACACAACACCGCTGTCCAGGTCATAATAGGCGCCAACCACCTTGAGCAGACCGTTTTCAAAGGCCTCTGCCAGCACCGGGCTGGCTGTTCTCAATTTCTCGGCCACCATGCGGGCATTGGACTTGACCGAGCTGCAGAGCAGATCACAGTCGTGGGTGACCTGCCCCTTGCTCTTAGCCTTGTCAACGGCCGGCTGTATGGCATCAACCACAGACTTGAGCTTTCCGGCAACCGCGCCCCCCTTCATGGTGGCATCAACCGCGCCGCAACGCTCATGCCCAAGCACCATGATCAGTTGCGTTCCCAAATGCTCGACCGAATACTCAATACTGCCAATGGCAATGTCATCAACCACATTTCCGGCAGTCCGGATTACAAACAGATCACCCAACCCCTGGTCGAACAGGATTTCGGGCGGCACGCGCGAATCAGAGCAACCGATGATGACAGCAAAGGGGTGCTGTCCTGCGGCAACTTCCGCACGACGCTTTGCTGTCCGGTGAACAGCTGAGTTTTTTTCCGTCACATAGCGCCGATTTCCCTCCAGCAGTTTTTTAACTGCCTCTTCGGCGTCCAAGGCAGCAGCTCCATGTGAAGCTGCTGCTGAGTGCGAAGCAACTCCATGGCTACTCTTCTTTTTCGATACAGCTTTTTTAGGAGTTTCAGCATGGGATGCTGCCGGACCCTTGCCATGGTCACTCTCAGCAGCGTGAACTTCCTTGCCGGGCTGATGGGATTTGTTTTCAAGGCCGGTCTTGAACTCCTCAACTCTCTTGTCTGCCGGGTTTTCCGAGGCAACTGATGCTCCGACATTGAGCACCAGGACGATTCCGGCAAGTACGGCAACCATACAGCTTCCCAGATGTGACATGTGACATCCCCCTTGTCATCCGATTGATTTGTAACATCGCTTTTTCACTACGTTTTATACTTTGATCGCGCACATTACCGGTACTACATATTATTGTCACACCAGCCGGCATGAACCCAGCAACATTAACAGTTAATAAAACGTACCACGTCCTTTTTGGTTGTCAACAAATGTAGCGAGTTTATGCGAGGTTACAGCAGCGGCCGATTTCCTGCATTACATCCCGCGTGCCACAGTTGTATCAGTGGGAAAATCAATTTAGCGATTGCCGTAACAGCACAAATAATGCTATATAAAACAAATCATTAACCGCAGGGTTTACCCCTGTGGTTTTTTATTTGCCTGAAAGGACCCTACAGCTCCATGATCTCTGCAACCAATGTCACCCTCTCCTACGGAAAACGTGTTCTCTTCAAAGATGTCAATATCAAGTTCGTTCCCGGCAACTGTTACGGTTTGATCGGCGCCAACGGCGCCGGGAAATCGACATTTCTCAAAATTCTTTCCCGCGAAATCGAGCCTGACAAGGGTGAAATCAGCATGGGGACCAAGGAACGCCTGGCAGTGCTCAAGCAGGACCAATTTGCCTACGATGAGGAAACAGTCTTCAACACGGTGATCATGGGACATGAAAAGCTGTACAAGGTGATGGTGGAGCGGGAGGCGATGTATGCCAAGACCGATTTCACCGAGGAGGATGGAACCCGATCCGCCGAACTGGAGTGCGATTTTGCCGAAATGAACGGCTATGAAGCCGAATCGGAAGCGGCAGTTCTGTTGAACGGCCTGGGGATTCCGGAAGAATTACGTTCCAAAAAGATGAAGGAACTGGAAGCAGGGGACAAGGTGCGGGTGCTGCTGGCCCAGGCACTATTCGGCAACCCGGATGTACTGCTGCTGGACGAACCGACCAACAACCTGGATCTCAAATCGATCAAATGGCTGGAAGATTTCCTCTACCGCTTTTCCAATACCGTGATCGTGGTTTCCCATGACCGTCACTTCCTGAACCAGGTCTGTACCCACACCGCCGATATCGACTTCGGGCGGATCACCGTCTATGTCGGCAACTACGATTTCTGGTACCACGCCAGTCAGCTCAACCTGAAACAGAAGCAGAATGAAAATCGCAAGGTTTCGGAAAAAGCAGAGGAGTTGAAGGCATTTATCCAGCGCTTCTCTTCCAACGCCTCCAAGGCCAAGCAAGCCACTTCACGTAAAAAACTGCTGGACAAGCTGACCCTGGAAGACATGCCGGTATCATCCCGCAAATACCCCCATGTCATGTTCAAGCCGGAACGCGCCTGTGGTGACATTATTCTCGAAATCCAGGGACTTACCAAAGTGATCGATGGGGTCAAGGTGCTGGACAATTTTGATCTGATCGTTCGCAAAAATGACAAGATCGCCTTTGTGGGTGGCAATGCCATCGCACGAACAACACTGTTCCAGATCCTTGCCGGCGAACTGGAACCGGACAGCGGCAGTTATCGCTGGGGGATTACCATTACTCCCGCCTATTTCCCCAAGGAAAACAGCGCCTATTTTGACAATGACCTGAATCTGATCGAATGGCTGCTGCAGTATTCACCTCCGACCGAAGGTGAAACTTTTGCCCGCGGATTTCTGGGGCGCATGCTCTTTTCCGGTGAAGAAGCAACCAAAAAATGCCGTGTTATCTCGGGTGGTGAAAAGGTACGCTGCATGTTGTCACGCATGATGTTGACCGGCGCCAATACCCTGGTTCTGGATGAGCCGACCAACCATCTTGATCTGGAGTCAATTACGGCGCTCAACGATGGCTTGATCGCTTACACAGAAGTGCTGCTGTTTGCCTCCCATGACCATGAGTTTGTTTCCACGGTTGCCAACCGGATCATCGAGATCACCCCCGGCGGCGTTATTGATCGGGTCACGACCTTTGAAGAATATCTGGAGGATGCCGATGTTGCCCGGGAGCGGGATGAGTACTATCACGGCCATGCCGAATTGAACCTGTAGAACAACTTTTTTGGAAGACCCCCTTGATTTTTAAAATCCGGCTGTTTATATTCCCCTCATCAGTTAGCACTCAGCTGTATCGAGTGCTAATTTTAACTCGACTTTACCTGAAGTCACCCATAATGAAAGGAGAAGTACACAATGAATTTGAGACCGCTGCAAGACCGTATCATTGTCAAGAGAGTTGAAGAAGAAACCAAAACCGCCGGGGGTCTTTTTATCCCTGAAACCGCAAAAGAGAAACCGCAACGCGGACAGGTGGTTGCTGCTGGCAATGGCAAGAAAACCGAAGAAGGTAAAGTTCTTCCTCTGGATGTTAAAGTTGGCGACACCGTGCTGTTCGGCAAATATGCCGGCACCGAAGTAAAAGTTGACGGCGAAGAATACCTGATGATGCGTGAAGACGACATCCTCGCAGTTGTTGAAGCATAATAGATTACTACCCACGATCTCATAAATTACATGGAGGAATAGAACATGGCTGCAAAGATTATCAAGTTTGACCAAGATGGTCGTAACGCAATCCTCAAAGGGGTCAACACCCTGGCAGACGTTGTAAAAGTAACCCTCGGGCCAAAAGGCCGCAATGTAGTTATCGATAAATCATTCGGCGCACCGCTGATCACCAAAGACGGCGTTTCGGTTGCCAAAGAAATCGAACTGGAAGACAAGTTTGAAAACATGGGCGCTCAGCTGGTCAAGGAAGTTGCTTCCAAAACTTCCGACATCGCCGGTGACGGAACAACTACGGCCACCGTACTTGCCCAGGCTATCTACAAGCAAGGTTCCAAACTGGTTGCTGCCGGTCATAATCCGATGGAAATCAAACGCGGCATTGACAAAGCAGTTGAAGCAATCGTTGCCGAACTGAAAAGCATCTCCAAACCGATCAAGGATCACAAGGAAATCGCCCAGGTCGGCACCATCTCTGCCAACAACGACAAGACCATCGGCGACATCATTGCTGAAGCAATGGAAAAAGTCGGCAAAGAAGGGGTTATTACCGTTGAAGAAGCAAAATCAATGGACACCAGCCTGGAAACCGTTGAAGGGATGCAGTTTGACCGTGGTTACCTCTCCCCTTACTTCGTAACCGATCCGGAGCGTATGGAAGCTGCGCTTGAAAACGCCCTGATCCTGATCCATGACAAAAAGATCTCCAACATGAAGGACCTCCTCCCGGTTCTGGAACAGACCGCAAAATCAGGTCGTCCGCTGTTGATCATCGCTGAAGACATCGACGGCGAAGCTCTGGCAACCCTGGTTGTCAACAAACTGCGCGGCGTTCTGAATGTTGCTGCCGTTAAAGCTCCCGGTTTCGGCGATCGCCGCAAGGCCATGCTGGAAGATATCGCCATCCTCACCGGCGGCCAGGTTATTTCCGAAGAAGTCGGGTTCAAGCTTGACCAGACCACCATGGATATGCTCGGTCACGCCAAGCGCATTACCATCGACAAGGACAACACCACCATCATCGACGGCGACGGCAAGGAAGATGCAATTGCCGGCCGCGTTAAAATGATCCGTGCCCAAATCGAAGAAACCTCCAGCGATTACGACAAGGAAAAGCTGCAGGAACGTCTGGCTAAACTGGTTGGCGGCGTTGCCGTTATCAAAGTTGGCGCAGCAACAGAAGTTGAAATGAAAGAGAAAAAAGCCCGCGTTGAAGATGCACTGCACGCAACCCGCGCAGCTGTTGACGAAGGGATCGTACCTGGAGGCGGCGTAGCATACATCCGCGCTCTTGTTGCCCTCGACAACCTCAAACTGGTTAACGAGCAGCAGTTCGGCGTTAACGTGGTTCGCGCTTCCCTCGAAGCTCCGATCCGCCAGATCGCAGAAAACGCCGGCATCGATGCTTCCATCGTTGTTGATAAAGTCAAAAACGGCAAAGATGCTTTCGGTTATGACGCAGCATCCGACGAGTACGTCGACATGATCGAGGCCGGCATCATCGATCCTACCAAAGTATCCCGTTCAGCACTCCAGAACGCTTCTTCCATCGCTGGTCTGATGCTGACCACCGAAGCATTGATCGCTGAAAAGCCGAAAGATGATAACGGCGGCAGCATGGGCGGCGGTATGCCTGGTGGCATGGGCGGCATGGGTGGCGGCATGGGCGGAATGTACTAATCCGCTCCGCAGCAACCGTCTGAAAGCAGTATCCAAAAAGGCAGAGAGTTTCGACTCTCTGCCTTTTTTAGTAGCGCAGCTTGTTCTTGCTCACAACTGCGCTATACTTTTCATTTATGAATGCGGCAGTTGTAAGTTACCGGAATGAGTGCATCAGGGCTGTTTCGTCGTAATTCCTGGTGAAATGGAGCGTCAACAGCCGATACTGTCTGAGCCTGCAAGGCGAGTTTATCGGCTGTAGCGCAATGAGCCTGGAATTACAGAAACAGCACGTCAGCACGAATGAAGGCAACTTGCAACTGCCGCCCCCACAAGGAACAGAATCAATGAAACACCTGATACTCGGAACCGCCGGTCACGTGGACCATGGCAAGACCTCGCTGATCAAGGCGCTGACCGGCATTGACACCGATCGCCTCAAGGAGGAAAAGGCACGCGGCATCACCATTGAACTCGGCTTTGCCCACCTGGAATTACCGGGAGAGATCCAATTTGGCATTGTGGATGTACCGGGTCATGAGAAGTTCGTACGGGCCATGGTAGCCGGCGTCGGCGGAATGGATCTGGTGATGCTGACAATCGCCGCCGATGAGGGGATCATGCCCCAAACCCGCGAACACCTGGATATTCTGCGGCTGCTGGGGGTCAAAAACGGCCTGGTCGTGCTGACCAAACGGGACATGGTGGAGCAGGAATGGCTCGACCTGGTCACCGAGGAAGTACGTGATTTTGTCGCCGGAAGTTTTCTGGAAAACGCGCCGATTGTCGCCGTCTCCTCACGCAGCGGAGAGGGATTGGATCAGCTGAAACAGGAACTGACACGCCTGGCTAAAAATGCCGATGAAAAACGGCGGGAAGGATCATTCCGGCTGCCGGTTGACCGGGTTTTTACGGTGGCCGGATTTGGCACGGTGGTGACCGGGACCTTACTGGCCGGTGAGATCAGGTTGGGGGACGAATTGGAGTTGCTTCCTGGGGGATCACAGGGACGGGTACGAGGGATTCAGGCCCATGGCGCCAAAGCCGAGTTCGGCAGCGCCGGGCAGCGGCTGGCCGTCAATCTGCAGGGAATTGAGCTGGATCAGGCCCATCGCGGTGATGTGGTGGTGCCACGCGGCATTTTCCAGACCAGTCGCGCCGTCGATGTGCGGCTGGACTATCTCCCCACCGCGCCACGGGAACTGAAACATCGCGCCGTGCTCCGCCTGCACTCGGCCACCTACGAAGTGGCGGCCCAGGTGATACTGCTGGATCAGGACACCCTGCAACCAGGTGAAAGCGCCTATGTACAGCTGCGATTACAGCATCCAACGCTGCTGCTGTCGGGTGACAGCTACATTCTGCGCAGTACCACGCCGACCACCACTGTCGGAGGAGGGGTGGTGCTCGATCCGTTCCCTCCCCGCCGGCGCCGGAGAAACAGTGAGGCATTGCAGCTGCTGGAGGCGTTCGGCAGCCATGACATCAGCGCCACCATCGCCCTGATCATCAGCCAGAGCCTCCTTTCGGGGATTCAGTACGAACAGCTATTGAACCGCTGCGGCGCTCCCCGCAAAACCGTTGATGCAACCGTGGCAGCTCTGCTGACGCGGGGCACAATTCTGCAGGTAGTTCGTGAACCGAGGATCTTCCTGGCACGGGAAGCATTTGACACCCTGAAGCAAGGGCTGCTGTCCGAACTTGCCAGCTACCTGAATGCCAACCCGCTCAAGGAGGGTATGGGTAAGGAAGAGTTGAAAACCAGACTCCCCAAACGGAGTGATTCCCGCTTTTTCACTCCGCTGCTGCTGGCTCTGGAAAACGAGGGAAAGCTGATACCGGACCGTGAACTGGTGAAGCCGGCCGGATCGTTGATCCGCTCCCGGTCTGCCACGGGCGACCTGACAACTGTCATGGCTGCCTACATCACTGCCGGTGGCAAAGAGCCCCCCACAATCAAAGAGATCATGGATCATTGCCGTTGTAATGAAAAAGAAGCCCGGGAAAACCTGGCCATTCTGGTTAGAAACGGACAGGTCTCCCGCATTTCGTCCGACCTGTTTTATGGTGTGGAAGCGCTGGCGGAGTTGCGGCAACTGTTGATCAACCATCTCCGGGAGCATGGTGAGATTACCCCGCCCGACTATCATGCACTGACCGGCTTAAGCCGCAAGTTTTTGATCCCACTGCTGGAACATTTTGATGCGGAAAAGATCACCATCCGGGTCGGGGACAAGCGACTGGCGCGCAAACGATAGCATTACCGTTCACGACTTAACATTAAAACATTGTTTATTTGAAATATTGACAAGTGGAAAATGTCGGCTATAAGTATCGTGTATACATTTCGTCTAGTGGAGGTGGGGGTATGAAAAATATGGTTATGCTGGCGCTTGGTTGCCTGATGCTGGCTCTCTGTAGCTGTGGTGGTGGAGGTGGAACGGCAAGCGTATCAACGCCAACAGTTACGGCGGTTATCAAGACGAGTGCACTGACCACCGCCCAAACTGTTGCCGGCATACATTTAACTATTTCCGTTCCATCAGGTATTACTCCTGTTTTAAATGCAGACGGTTCAATTGACAAAGCAGCGACAGTCCAAATAGAGAGTTCTGCCCCCCAGGATCACAAGATAACCGATGTTAAACCTCTTGACTCTTCGATTATCATTCAAATTGATCAGCCAACAGGGTTTTTAGCAAATGACACCATTACCATTCATTTAAAAATCACTCCCGGCAGTTTCCCCACCGCATCCGACTTCAAACTCACTGCCTTCAAAGCGGTCGATCTCAACGGCGCGACACTGGACATCACCCCCACACTTACCACTACCATTCAATAGCAGGAGGCATCATGTTACGGATCATTATTCTGCTCGGTTGTTGCGCTACCCTTTTTGCTGCCACACCACTCCATGCCAAGGAGTCCGATTTTGAAAAATCGATGGCCCGAGGTGTCAGCGCCATTGAAAATGGCAGCTATTCCGAAGCAGTAACAGAGTTGCAGGGGGCACTGTCGGAACGCCCGGATGATTCACAGGCGCTGCTGTACCTCGGTATTGCCAAGGCGCGCATCAATGACCAGAGCGCCGAGGCAGATCTCAAGCAGGCGCTGCGGGGCGACCCGGGCAATCCCCGCATCAACCTGGAACTGGGCAACTTCTACTTGAAACGCGGAGTATATGCCGAAGCATCGGATTATTACGAGGCAACCGTGCAGGCCGAGCAACAAGGTGAGCTGGCCGATTCCGCCCGGGAAGGGTTGCGGCTGATTGCCAGTAAAAGTTCCGGCAAACGATGGAGCGCCATGTTTCTGACCGGCGCCCAGTATGACGACAACGTGATCCTCAACGCCGACGGGATTCCACTCCCGAGCGGCGTATCACACAAGGGAGACTGGCGGGGTGTTTTCAATCTGGGACTTGGTTATCAGCCGATTAAAACAGAAACCATGGAACTGCGGGTCGGTTACGACTTTTATCAAAGCCTGCACGCCCGGCTCGACCAGTTTGACCTCATCCAGAACCGGCTTGACCTCTCCGGCAACTATCACCTCTCCTCCCGACTTTCCACCGGATTGGCCTATTCATTTGATTATTTGCACATCGGTGGCGATCCCTACGCCGCCAATCACAACCTGACGCCATCAATCATCTATACCACCGTGGATGGTTTGAAAAGCACCCTCTCCTACCGTTTCCGCGACAGTTCCTACAAGACCCACCCGCTTTTCAGCACCAATTCCGAGCGGAGCGGGATCAGTCACCAGATTGCTCTGCTTGAGACACTGCCGTTGGGGGACAGAATGCGGTTTAAACTCGGCTATGGTTATACCCGTGAATCAACGGAAAAACGCTACTGGGATTCAAATGAGCACAAACTGGCCGCCGGTGTGATGGCGCAGCTTCCCTTCCAGCTGATCGGCGACCTGTCGCTGGAGGGAACCTTCCGCCGCTATGACGCGCTTTTCCCCGGAACAACCACCATGCGTGACGACACAACCTGGAGTGGTACGGCACTGCTTTCCCGGCCGCTCGGCGAACATCTGGCGCTGATCCTCGGTTTCACCGCCATCCGCAACCAATCGACATTGGCCCCCTACGACTACACCCGCACCATAACCAGCCTGTTGGCACAGATGAGGTTCTGACATGAGTACACACAAACAATCATCCCCGACCGGGACACGTAGCTACCAAAGATCGCTGCATTGGATCACCACCTTGCTGCTTGGCATGCTGTTCAGCTTTGCAACTGTCAGCTTTGCCGCCCCCCAGCCGGAGGTCGGTTCGGTGGTGGCACTCAAAGGGAAAGCCGTGATCGAGCGTGGAGGCAAAAAGGAGAGCGCCAAGATAAAAGCCAAGCTGCAACTGGCCGATACGGTGCAAACCGGAGCAGGCTCACGTCTTAAAATGCTCTTCGTCGACGACAGTGTCCTGACCCTGAGCGATAACAGCCGCATGGCGATCAAGGAATTTGTTCATTCCAAGGGGGATCGGGGGAAATCGATCTTTAACCTGCTGGACGGCAAAATGCGGGCGGTGGTGGGAAAAACCAGGTTTGAAGTGCAAACTCCCACCGCCGTGGCGGCGGCGCGTGGCACGGTGATCTACTTTGAAACCGGCATCCTGGACGGGAAACACTTCACAAAAATTATCTGCCTGGAAGGAACCGTGGATGTGCAGGGTGTCGGCGCAGCTGCCGGCACATCAATCCCGCTATCTGCCGGCAGCCAGATCATAATCATGGAAAACGAACCGTTACCGCAGCCGACAGCAACTCCACAGAGTGTGGTGGAACAGATTCGTAAGGAAAACTCGTCAAAAACAAGCGGAGAGGTTCGCCTGACAACCCCGCAACTACCGGAAGGGATGACTTCCGGACTGGTCACCGTGGACGTGCCGTACATCATCCCGATGGTGGAACAGCAGCAACCGCAGGTTCATCAGCCGACTTCGGTGGTAATCGGAATCGGGCTGAACAACACCCCCCCGCCAATCCCCACCGGCTCGACCGGCGGAACATCAGGCGGAACAACATTACGATAGTTTTTCAATCGAGGTGGGTATGAAAACAATGCGGGTTAGAACGCTGATACTACTTATCATGTTGATCTTTTGTGCCGCCGGACTGCCACAGAGTGCGGCCGCAGTAACTGTTACTGACATCGTGCCTCCGGTCGACGGGATCCTGACCGCCACTTCCGGCGATGGCCTGGTGTCGCTTTCATGGACCGCCGCTACGGATAATGTGGCCGTTGCCAATTACAAACTGGTTTCCGCCACTGACACTATTCCTGGCGACTGCAGTGGCACCACCGCCAAGATTATCAATGGCACCGATACTACCTACACCGACACCAGCCTGATCAACGGCATCACCATCAACTACCGTCTCTGTGCCGTCGATACCAGCGGCAGCGTTTCACCGGGAGTTACCGCCAGCGCCACCCCTTTAGCGGTTTCAGGCGCACTTCAACTGATTGACACGTCGCCGCTTCCCGACGCAATCATGGAAGATGTCACCGTGGCAACCGTATCGGCTGGCTTCAATATGGCTCTCAACCCGGCCAGCGTCAATTCCGCTACCTTTTTCGTCAATAATGCCACGGGCGCCCCGGTGGCGGGCGCCATCTCCCTTTCCACCGACAAGAACGCACTTACCTTTACCCCCACCTCATTTTTTGCAGCCGATACAACCTATACCGCCACCATTACCAGTGGCGTGCAAAGCAGCAGCGGAACTCCGGCCAGTGATCACAGCTGGAACTTCAGGATGAACCCCTATCTGGGTGGCGTGGCCGCCGAGGGGAATTTACTGGTGACACCGATGATGGATGGTTCCATCGGGGTCTATCGTTACATTGCCGGCAGCTGGCAGCAACAGATCTTCAACTGGTTCGACAAGGGGTCGCGGCTCCAGGTTGGTGGAGTTGCCTATCAGAATGGTGGTATTGCGTATAACTTGATGTACGTCGGTTATACGGATAACGGTATTGTTCCCAAGCTGGCTGCCAACAGCCAGGTATCCGCCACCATGACAAAATCGCAATGGACAACCGACAGTGGTTTACGTATTACCCAGCAACTGACCTACCAGCCGGGAGCAGCCTACTACGGCCTGACTTGGAATATCACCAATGAATCGACGGTTGCCTTGGCAGACCTCCGTTTCTTTCACGGTGAAGACACGTATTTTTCCGGCATTGACAGCGGAGGCGGTTTCTGGGACGCGCCCAACAGCACCATCGGTGTTCAAAGGACCTACAATCAGACCACTCAGTCTGATGTACGCCGCATGTCACTCCAGGCCATTACCCCTCCCTATGCCTATGACAGTAAAGACTACTATGAAGTCTACCAAAACGGGCTGAACGGCGCCTTGACCAACTATATTGACCCGAGTGAGCTGACAGACAACGGCTATGCACTGGAATGGCGAACTCCCACCTTGGCAGCCGGCGCCAGCTGGAATATTACCGCCTTTGAAAAATTTGCCGATGTGCCGGTCGGTGCGGTAACAGTTACGGCGCCGGTTATCACCAGCTGCGAGGCGGGAAAAGCGTGTACCCTGACCTACACCATTACCAATATTTCAGGCACGGACATACAAAACCTGAACCTGTCGCTGGTTGCGGATCAAAAAAACTGGTCGGCCACCACCGGCTCCAGCTCACTCTCGGTACCGGCAGGCGCGTCACAACCGGTGGTGGTGACACTAACCATCCCGGTGGCCGGAGCAAGCGCCGGCTTGATCGGCCATCTGACACTCTCAGCCAATGACGGTGTGGCGATTGCAAAAGACACAGCCGCGGTCTACGTAACCATTCCCGTGCTGACCAGCCAGAGCATCAGCTTCGGCACGGCACCGGAGCTGATCTACGGTGGTCCACACGCAACCATCAGCGCCAGCGCCAGTTCCAATTTAGCAGTCAGCTTTAGTTCTCTGACCAGCACGGTCTGCAGCGTGAGCGCTAGCAGCATAACCCCGCTGATGGCCGGAACCTGCACCATCGCCGCTGACCAGGCCGGTAACAGCAGCTACAGCGCTGCACCGCAGGCCACCCTGAGCATGACGATTGCCAAGGCAATCCCGGTCATCAGCTGGAGCAATCCGGCTGACGTAGCCGCTGGCACACCATTATCCGCAACACAACTGAACGCCACCGCCACGATGGCCGGCACATTAAGCTACATCCCGGCCGCCGGATCGATCCTGAGCGCCGGCAACGGACAAACACTCACCGCAACCTTTACCCCGAGCGATACGGCCAACTACACCACTGCAACCAAAAGCGTTACCATCAATGTCACAGCAACCGTAGCGCCGACTATTCCCGACGGCATCATGCTCCCGGCGCCGGGGAAAACTGCCCCCGCTCTGGCCGATGCCCTCAGGGCACTGCACATATCCATGGACGACGAGACCGCCAACGCCAACGACCTGCAACATGGCGATGTTGCCCCGTTGGTGAACGGGGTACCCAAACCGGACGGTGTAATAGACGTCGGTGATGTGGTGGTTCTCCTGCGCCGGGTGCTGGGGCTGGTAATCTGGTAACAACGTGAATGAAAAAGAACCTGTACTACTACCTGATTGCCGTAGTGAGCACCCTGATTGCCCTGACCATCCAGTGGCGCAGCCCTGCATTACTGAATGAATTCATCGAAGGAAAAAGCTTTGACCTGCGCCTGAAACTGCGGGAGCAATTTCACAATCACCAACCGCGCCCTGACATCCTGATCGTGACCATTGATGAAAAGAGCCTGAAAGAGGTCGGTCGCTGGGCCTGGTCACGTAGTGTGATGGCCGACCTGGTGAACAAGATCTCCGCCGGTAAACCAAAAGCGATCGGCATCGATGTGCTGTTCAGTGAAGTGGAAGGGAAGCAGCCTGACAACCAGTTCGCCGCATCATTACAGAAAGCGGGCAATGTGGTCCTGGCAACGGCCTTTCTCGCTTCCCGCTCCAACAACAAAGATGTGACGATTGAAGAACCACCCGATTTCTTGTGGGAATCCGCCTTCATGCAGGTACGCGGACTGGCCGGACTGGACTGGAAACAGTGGGCGATCACCGGCAACAAGGTTATTCCACCTATCAAAGTACTTGCCACCGCTGCCACCCTGGGTCACGTTTCCACCCTCCCCGACCTGGACGGCACACTCCGCTGGGAGATCCTCACCGTCCGCTATGGCGACGACTTCTATCCCTCACTTCCGCTGCAAATCGCCCGCATGGCAGCCGGCATCCCCTTAGACAAACTGACCCTTTACGGAGGTTCCGGCATCGGTTTTGGTGAACGGACCATCCCGACCGACCTGTCGGGACGGGTAATTGTCAATTACGTCGGCCAAGAGGGGAGCTACACCTTTATCTCCGCCACCGATGTGCTGCATGGCCGGATTCCCGCGTCCCGTTTCAAGGATGCCATCGTGCTGGTGGGAGCAACCGCGCTGGGAACCTTCGACCAGAAAATATCTCCCCTCTCCGGCAACATGCCGGGGGTGGAAAAGAACGCCACGGTTGTCCAGAACATCCTGGATAACGATTTTATCCGTAAGAGCCCCGGTATTATTGAAGTCTCAACCATTCTGCTGACCAGTCTGCTGCTGGCAGTGCTGTTGCCACGCTTGAGCGCCGGCCAGGGTGTTACCATTGGTTTCAGCCTGATTGCCGCCTATTCCGTGCTTACCTGCTGGTTTTTGATCTATCGCGATGTCTGGGTCAGCAGCGTACTACCGATTGGCAACATGTTCATCATCATGACCGTCGAAACAATTTCAAAACTCTTTACCGAGGAAAAGCAGGCACGAGAGATCAAGCGGATGTTTTCCAATTACGTCTCCCCCAAGATCGTCCAGGAACTGATCAATCATCCCGAACTGGCCAAGTTGGGGGGGCACCGCTGTGTGGTCACGATCCTGTTTTCCGATATCATCGGTTTCACCACTCTGTCAGAGAAACTGCCGCCGGAAGAGGTGGTGACACTGTTGAATGAATACTACCATGAAATGGCAGAGGTCATTTTTCGCTGGGATGGCACCCTGGACAAATTTGTGGGAGATGAAATCATGGCCGTCTGGAGTGCCCCGCTGGAACAGGTCGATCACGCCGAGCGGGCCGTACGCTGCGCCATTGACATGTCGCAACGGCTGGAGGAACTGCAAAAATCATGGGTTGCCCGGGGCAGGGACGCCATCGACTGCGGTATCGGTATCAACACCGGTGAGGTGCTGGTAGGCAACATCGGGCTGGAAGGAAAGAAGATGGATTACACCGTGATCGGCAACCACGTCAACATCGCTGCCCGGGTGGAAAAATTGACCCGCCAGTACCATAACCGGATCCTGATCACCGACACGACCATGGCAGAACTGAAGCTGGAAACCTTCGACCGGATCACCTTTGATCAACAGGGGGAGGTGCTGGTCAAGGGGAAAGACCAGCCGGTGAGCGTGATCGCCGTAAAACATAAATAATCGCTTGCTACTCCTGAAAACTGTGGCAGAGTTATAAAGTATTCACATCCATTATCTTCTTGATTGCCACATGATTCTCACGACACAACTGCCACGTAACTTTTGTAACCTGCCGTACGGCAGGTAGAAGGAGGTGAAATGCATCCATCATTAACAGAGTGCACTGGTCATTGTAACGTTTTGTCGTATCATTTAAACGGTAACACAACCAAGGGAGGTCGAATATGTTGAGATTCCTAAAGATGATGATGTTGTTTATACTAACTGCGGGTTTCATCGCCGCCTGTAGCGACGGAGGCGGTGGTAGTAGTATCGTGCCTCTGATCACAGATACTACCGGAACGATTACTGCAGACAAAAAAATTGAAATGACCGGGGTAACCGGAACGGTTCCCAAGGGACTGGTGTTAAAAGATGCCAGCGGAAATCCGTTGGTCGGCAACCTGACCATGACGATCACATCGCCGTCGACCACCGGTATCACCCCACCGGCCGGGACGACAACCGCTGCTTACATTACCTTCAAAATTACCGACCCGACCGGCAAGGAAGCCAAGACCTTTGCCGGAACGCCCAATTCATTCGCCGTCACGATTGACGTGGCCGGCGCCAAAGCAGGTGATGTTCTCAATCTGTATACCTCCAACGATGGAACAAGCTGGGTATTGGATCCGAACACTCCCACCATCACATTGACCACCGATGGCAAAGCGACGATCACCATTACCCACCTCTCATACTGGGGTGTGTTCAAAGCGAGCACCGCCACCAATACTGTCAGCGGCAAAGCAGTACAGAGTATTCCGTCCGGCGGTACAACCCCCATAACCGATGGCGTGGCCATCCAGCTTAGCTCCTTTGACAAAAATGGCATTGAACTCGACAAGATATCTACCAGCAGTGATGCTGCCGGCGGTGTTTCTGCAGCGCTGAAACAATCACCAGCAGGTGGCTATATCACCATCAAAGCCACCAAGGAAGGGTATACCGAATTCCAGAAGCGCATCGATTATAGTTCTCCTGGTTCGGTTGAATTCCAGGCTGTCCTGGATAACACCGCCCAAAATACCATCTTTGCGACACCAGGTACTCCACTCGCCGCCGGCCTGGGAAAATCATCGGTTTCTTCCTTTAACTTTGCCGTGGTGCGCTACCCCAACGGCGCCAAAAAAGCTTTGTCAGGAACTGCTATCAAGGCTGCCAAGGCTGCCGGTGCGGTTACTGAAGTAGGCATTTCCATTCCCCAGGATACGGTCCCCGGAGTCTCCAAATTAAAAGGAGAACTGATGACCTATGATCCCAACTCCCAATCTGACCGATTCCCCGGTTCCTATAACGGAGTTGACGCCAGCGGCAAAGAAGGAAAAATGGTTTCCCTGGCCTTTGACAGCCTCAAGATTTCCAACGCCGACACCGGTGAAAATATCGGTAAGCTGGCCCAGAAACTGGCCAAAGCCGGAGTCAGCAAGGCCGCAGCCAAAACAACAACCTATACTCGCTCTATCTATAGTTCCAGCTGCGAAAACCTCTTCCTGGAGGATTATGACACCACGGCAGCCGGCTATCAGGTTCCGGTCTGGTCGCTTAATCCGTACAACGGCAAATGGATCATGATCGGCGTGGGTGATGTTGTGGATTCCAATGGCGCTCTGATCAGCGCCCCCACCAAGGCATCCTGTCAAACCGGCAATTACTACCTTAAAATCCTGGTATCCAACTCTGAATTCCAACAGAGCTGGTGGAATCTTGACCACATCATTTTCTCGACTCCTACCCAGGCTTGCCTGTCAGGCAATTTCAAATTCACCGACGGTACGGGTGTTTCAGGACTCTCTCTGTCACTCAATGGTTCCAACATCGAGGGTGTCTACGGGCGCACTGATACGGATGGGGCCTATGCACTTTCAACGGTGCTGTTGAATAAAAACAGCAGCAACCTGAGCGCCAAGCTGTACTACTATGATGACAATGGCATGTACCAGACCCAGGACGTAACCTTGGGCACCACCCCTTGCGGTTCATTCTCAAAAACCGATATTGCCAAGCCGTGTGATGTTTCCGGGAAACTGGTGGATGATGTCGGCGCAGCAGCAGCCTATCGCTACCTGCGTATGCAGAGCAGTGATTACAGTTTTTACCGTAGCGTCGGAACTGACAGTAACGGTGATTTTTCAGCCCGTGTAGCATGTGGCAAGGATATTGATGTCTACGTGGGCAGCATGCCCACCAAGTCCGCCACCTTCGATGTCAACAGCACGGTTGGCAGCGATGAAACGAGTGATGCCAGCAACAAGGTGGTACTCAAAAACATCACCGTCCCCAACATTCCGCCCAACGGATACGCCTACTTTACCATGAGCAGTATCAAACTGGGTGGCACCTTGAGCGCCATACTCTCCGCCTACGACGAGGATAATAACTATCCCCTTTCCTACAGCTTGAAATTGATGAGTGGAGCAAGCGCCATTGACACTAAAACCGGTACGATTGCCGCCACTGACCCGCAACCGATCAGTGTTAACTTTACCGGACTGGCAGTCGGCAGTTACACCGCAACGCTGGAAATAAAAGACAGTAAAAACGCAAGCCAGACCATTACACTCGGAACGGTCACCGTATCAGACGGCAGCCGTCCGCCGGTGGTGGATCTTTTTGCCGATCGCCTGAACCTGTCAACCTGCAGCACCAACAGAATCATCAACCTGTATGGCAGTGCATTTGATCCTGATGGCGACGGTCTGGCCGGCGCCTGGAGTAGGGGTGGCGTCGCCATGAATTGCCCGGGTGGATCAGGGATCAACGGCACTCTGGCTGCTTCCTGCCAGGATTCAATCCCCACCACAGCCGGTCCGTTTCTCTATAGTTTTACGGTCACCGACAACAGCACCTTGGCAAAAAGTGCCTTTAAAGAAGTCAGCATCAATACCATTAACAACAGACCATGGGTACAGCTCACCTCCAACAAGAATCTGGTGGTTGAAGGGTCTACCGGTGCTGACCGCATCGTCACCCTGACAGCCAATGGCTATGATGCCGATGGTGACGCGCTGACCGGTTCGTGGACGGTTGACGGTTCGCCAATCACCAGTTGCAGCGGCGGTAGTGGTACCGGAAGCATTACGGCAAGCTGTGCATTCACCATTCCAACCACTGCCACATTAGGCCAAGCCTTCACCTTTGCCTATACGGCAGCTGATTGCGCCAGCAACGGCAGCAACAGCGTCAAGGTGACCTACGGCGCTGCCGGTGATGTCAATGTCGTGGTTCAATAACTGAAGACGAGAATAAGGGAGGTTTATTATGTCGAAAAAACGTCGTTACGCGTTATTACTCGCGGTTGTCCTCATGGCTTCTGCCCTCTCCCTGCCAGGGTGCAGTTCTTCAGGGAGTTCGACCGCTGACACGAATCAATCAGCATCCGTTGCCAAAGGGGTTGTCACGGTATCCGCCACTTTCCCGGGCACTGGAGGAGCAGTTAAAAGTCTGATACCAACCGCGACCCAGGCAATTTATGTCAAATTCAACCTGCAGGGGAGTCAAGCAACCGGCTCCCCCTATGACCTTAAGCTGACAGCAGCATCACCAACCGGAACCATCAAGCTGGCACCGGGCAATTATATTGTCAATGCCTTAGCCTATGACAGCGCTACGGAAACCAGCGGCTATCCCACAGGCAGGATGCTGGCCCAGACCTCCAGCGGCGGCGTTGTCCAACTGGGGAGCAATACGGTCAACCTGACCTTCCTCAATGGGATCTGGACAGTGGTGGATTCTGCCGGCACCCCAACGCCACTGGTTTTGAGCACCGGCCTGCAACTGAATGACATGGTCATTGGCGGAGATCTGCAAGGCATGTTAGCCAAGAGCGCCTTTGATTTCAGTAAACCGATCGGGGGCGGCAGCGGACTGATGCGTTATCGCTTTGACAGCTATACCAGCGCCAGAACCATTGGCAGCATGATGTCCCAGTTTATCGGCACGCAAAACAGCTTTGCCCTTTCCAGCAATGGTCCCTACAACCTGACCCAGAAATGCACCAGTTCAAGCTATGATGCGCAAATCACCAAGCCGTGTGAAGAGAAGAGTGGTGACCAGATGGTGATGGTCAGCGGCATTGATCAATCCTCCGGCAGCTATTCCTCAGGCGGCGCTTATCAGGGTGACTTCCTCTATGGCTATGCTTCCGCTCTGCTCCCCAACCAGGGTCAGACCAGCTTCACCCAGAACGGAACCCCCATCAACCTGATGAGCCAACTGGGGACCAGCACCATCAGTGGAGGCACCACCATCACCGGCAGCCTGGTGGAGATCATTGTCAGCAATGCTTCCAAGAGCCTGGTGACCACACCATCACCGGCCAAACTCGCGACCGCCAAGGCTATCAAGGCTCAGTCAACCAACACCCCTTATACCGGCATTACCGCCACCGATTATAACCTGCGGCTTTGTGCCACCACGGCTACCCCGAATGTGGGTACCTGGCAGTTCTACGGACAACCGGAGACCATTGGCAGCGCCACCTGTTATAACAACGGTTATTTGTCGAACTATGGTCAGACCGGTCCCATCACTCCCAATGCGGGCGATTTTTCCTATGGACTCGCTCCGACTGACCCGAATAATCTGGGGGATTACTGTCACCAATGGGACTACAACTCCACCAGCCCGACCTACAACACCTGCCAGCAGCAAAAGCCGGGGAGTGGCGAAGTTTATATGCCCGGCAACTTCATTGCCAAGAAGAGTACCACCAAGACAACCATTGACTATGGTTCGTTCAAGGTCAACTTCCATATCGAAAAAACCATGTCGGGGACGATCTATGTCTATCCTTTCACCGCCAAGGGTAAGGCAAACTAAGAGGTTGGTTGATTCATGAAATCGGGGGGCAGCGCTTGCTGCCCCTTTTTTTATCTGCGCAGCTGGGGTATACATAATCTCTCTACGGCAGTTGAAAGCTGCCATTTTAAAGACAATCAAAATCGGCACCGGGGTACCCAACATGGCTTTCAGATGGTTTCTTTGCGGGCTGTTTATCCTGACTACTCTTTCCTCGCTGCAGGCGGACACAACGGCAGTTCACCAGCGTCCTCTCCCCTACAAGCAGGGAGAACTGATCGTCACCTTCAAGCACCGCAACGCCGCCAAAGCGGTGCATCGCAGCGTCGGTGGCGTGGTCAAGACACGCCTGACCCGGCTTAAAAGCGACCTGGTGACACTACCGGCCAGCATGTCGGTCAAGGAAGCTATCCGTCAGTATCAATCAGATCCCGAGGTGGAATACGCCGAGCCGAATTATATCGTCCACAAAGCGGCACTCCCCAATGACCCTCTCTTTCCTTCACAACCGAATATGCTGCAGATTTCCGCACCGGCAGCCTGGGACAGCTTTACCGGCAGCCGGTCTAACAGCTCTAAAATTGTGGCAATACTGGATACGGGGGTCGATTACACCCACCCCGACCTGGCTGCCAATATGTGGTTCAACGCGGCCGAGATTCCCGGCAATGGCATTGATGACGATGGTAACGGCATCGTGGATGATTACCGGGGCGCCAACTTCAATAACGGCTTACCAACCAGCGGCGACCCGAGGGATGATGACACTGCCGATGCCCACGGCACCCATATTGCCGGCATTGTCGGCGCAGTCGGCAATAACGGCAGCGGGGTGGCCGGGGTCAACTGGAATGCCAGAATCATGGCGGTCAAGGTGCTGCATGGGCGCGAGGGACTGGGAGAAGCGGTCGACATCCTCAAAGGGATCGAATACGCCATTGCCAAAGGCGCTTCGATCATCAATTGCAGCATTGAATACCCGGAAGTTGATGAGTTTGGCAACAGCATCACCGCCTCGGAACTGAAATCGCTGCGGGATGCCCTGCAGTTCGCCAATGACTCCGGTATCCTGATTGTTACTGCCGCCGGTAACCGCGGTAAGAACCTCAATCTGCAGCACAGCTATCCGGCATCGCTACAGACTCGCAACAATATTGCGGTGGCCGCAACCGACTCCAGTGATCTGCTGGCTTCCTACTCGGATTACGGGGACCAGGTGGTGCATCTGGCCGCCCCCGGCGGAGATGCTTACAACAGCAGCAAAGGGATACTCAGCACGGTCAGCAACCTGACCAATGAATACGGCGTTCCCTTGTTGCTGCTCTATCGCACCACCGCCGGCACGTCCATGTCAGCCCCCCATGTCAGCGGCCTGGCAGCGCTACTCTGGAATCGTTATCCACAGCTGACACCATCCCAGGTCAAGGCTCGGATGATGAACAGTGTCGACAAGCTCGATTCACTGACCGGGAAAGTGATCTCCGGCGGCAGAATCAACCTTACCCGCGCACTCACCACCAGCGAACTCCCGGCGATATTCTCCATCACTCCCCCGCGGGTAGTGCCCGGCACAACGGTGACGGCCGTTGGAGCCAATTTTGGTGCTGCCGGGGGGAATATTACCGTCGCCGGCCAACCGATGACGGTAGCATCCTGGAGTGACACGGAAATTACAGCCGTTGTTCCAGGCTCGGCGCTTTCCGGTCAGGTCATGGTCAATGGACTGGGAAGCAGCATCTATCTGGCAGTTCCCGCGCCTCCCTCTGTCACCCTGACCGCTGAGCCGACAACCGGTGCACCGCCTCTGGATGTGAAACTGCAGGGGATCGTGCAGGGAGAAGCGGTTGCCATCAGCTCCTACCAATGGGATCTGGGTGATGGTGATTTTATTACAATCCCCTCTGTTACAACCGTGCTGAATCATACCTTTACAACTGCCGGAAACTACACACTGCGCCTCAAGGTGACCGATGATCTGGGACAAACAGCCATTGCAACGACATCGGTTTCCATCGGTACCGCAGCAGCTGGTACTGGTGGTGGCGGAGGTGGCGGCTGTTTTATAGCCACCGCAGCATACGGCAGTTCGCTCCACCCCCGGGTGATGGCACTGCGCATGTTCCGTGACAACTGTTTACTCACCAATCTCCCCGGCCGAATCTTTGTCAGATGTTACTATGCCATCAGTCCGCCACTGGCTGATTTTATCGCCCGTCACGAGCGGTTACGGAGCATGGCCCGAGTCATGCTGACTCCGCTGGTATGGTGGGCCGAATGGCTGCAAACGTAGCAGCGACCGGACGCTTCCCCTCGTTGAGACGCATTGCAATGCGTCTCAACAATCCTCCAAAATTTTATTGACAAACAGTATACCTACCGGTAAGTACAGCGAACAAATCACACATTTCGATAAAGCCAAGGACCGGCAATGGAAGAAGAAGCACGGCAACGACTGCTGCGAGTGGCGCTGAAACTCTTTGTTGAACGGGGGTATGCCGCCACGACCGTTCGGGAAATCGTGGCAGGCGCCGGAGTAACCAAGCCGGCACTCTACTATCACTTCAAGAACAAGGAAGGTCTCTACCTGGAGATCATGAATGGCATCACCACCGCTTTTGAGCAACAGGTGGCTGAACTGGGAAATAGCCAGGGAACCATCCGGGAGCGCCTGATCCATTTCCTGGGGGGACTACTGGATGGCGCCCGGGAACAGATTGACGCCGTTCGGCTGGCCTATTCGATCTTCTTTGGCCCTCCGCAAGGTGCGCCGTTTGTTGATTTTGAGCGGATCTTCGACCGGATCCTTGAAATTGTGGAGGCGCTGCTGAAAGAAGGGATGGCCTGCGGCCAGCTCCCCGCCTGTGACAGCTGGCTGAAGGCATGGGTGATCGTGGGGACCTACAACACCATCATGGAGGAGCAGCTCTGCCGCAAAACGCCACGGATTGGCAAAGAAGCGTTGATTGAAATTATCATACTGCAGTTGGAAACTCCCGGCAGCACGGAAAGAAAGGCCTGACATGAAAACAATTGGCAAACTGGTAATGACCGCCACCTTGGTGACTCTGGCAGCCTGCGGCGGCAAGAAAAACGACACAGCGGTAACAGCCAAACCGCCGGTGGCGGTTGAATGTGAGCAGGTAAAAACTGCCCCCCTGACGGAGAGTATCGAGGTAACCGGCACGCTTGAGCCGAAATTCAGCGTTGATGTCAAAAGCCAGATTCCGGGACTGGTCAAACAGGTCTATGTCAACGAATGGATCAGGGTTAAAAAGGGGCAGTTGCTGGCCCGCATCGATCTTTCCGAAACCGAGGCGCAGGTCAAGCGGGGAGAAGCCGGGGTGGCGGCAGCCAGGGCGAGCCTGTCACAGGCACAGGTTTCCCAGACCAGGGCGGAACGGGAACAGACCCGCGTCCGGAACTTGAAGGAATCAGGACTGGCGACCCAGCAGGCATTGGATGACGCCCGCAGCGAATACGATGCCTCCCGGGCGCGCAGCGAGGCTGCCCGGGCACAGTGCGAGGTGGCAGCGGAAGAGTTGCGCCAGGCGCGGGCCCGTCTGGCAAAAGGGGTGATCACCGCTCCGATTGATGGCGTGGTCGCCCTGAAGGCGATCAACGTGGGAGATCTGACCAGCGATGCCGCAGCTGCAAAACCGCTGTTCAGGATCGTGGACAACCGGCTGCTCAATCTGACGGTAACGGTTCCCTCGTCCGCATCATCACGCATCAAGGTCGGGCAGGCACTCACCTTTACGGTCGATTCGCTCCCGCAACGCACCTTTACCGGCAAGGTGATGTATATCAATCCGGAGCTTTCCAGCAATGACCGTTCACTCAAGATCATTGCCGAAGTCCCCAACGTGCCGGAACAGCTCAAGGGTGGTCTGTTTGCCAAGGGAAGAATCGTGACCGGCAATCAGCAGAATGTGATCCAGATTCCCCGTTCCGCCTTAGCAAACTGGGACACCACCGGCGCCACTGCCAAGGTCTATCTACTGACGGGAGACACGGTGCATGCCCAGCCGGTCAAGACCGGCAGCGTGAATGGAGACCGGGTTGAAATCGTCTCCGGACTGACTGCGGGTGATCAGTGTGTGGTGCGGGGCGGGTTTAATCTGAAGGACGGGGAAAAAGTATCCAGGAGCGGAGCCAAGCCATGATCCTCTCCGATCTTTCCATCAAACGCCCGATCTTTGCCACCGTGATGATGCTGGCACTGGTA
>DAINBV010000001.1:135363-142006 GCA_036732725.1 Geobacteraceae bacterium
GCATTTTTTCCTACAAACGCCTGGCAGTCGAGATGTTTCCCAACGTGGAATTTCCGCTGGTATCGGTGGTCACCACCTTCCCCGGCGCTTCGCCGGAAACGGTGGAACGGGAGATTTCCAAACGGATCGAAGAGTCGGTCAACCAGATTGCCGGAGTCAAGCATGTCTTCTCCACCTCCCGTGAAGGGGTTTCCACGGTCACGGTGCAGTTTCAGCTGGAGCAACGGGTCAATGACTGCGCCCAGGAAGTTCGGGCGAAAATCAGCTCCATCCGGGGGACGCTCCCCGATTCGATCGAAGAACCGATCATTCAAAAGCTCGATTTCAACGCCGCGCCGGTGGCTGCGCTGGCAGTCCGCTCAAACGCCCTTTCCCCCCGTGAACTGACCACGCTGGTGGAGAAGAAGATCAAGAAACGCTTTGAAAGCGTCGGCGGGGTCGGCAAGGTCGACATGATCGGCGGACAGAAGCGGGAGATCAAGGTGGAACTCGACCCGGTCCGGCTCGACAGTCTCGGGATCGGGGTCAACGAGGTGGTCTCCGGCATCAAGTCGGAAAACACCAACACCCCCCTGGGTCGGCTCACCCGCGGCAACGGGGAATACCCGTTGCGCATCGAGGGGAAACCGGAACAGGCCGAAGGATACCGCAGCATGCAGATCGTCAAGCGGGGTGAGCGGGCCATAACCCTGGGTGATGTGGCCCAGGTGGCAGACGGGGTGGAAGAGACCCGCCGGCTGGCGCTGGTAAACGGCAAACCGGCGGTCGGCCTCGATATCTACAAGCAATCGGGAGGAAACGAAGTCGAGCTGGTCGATACGATCAAGAAGACCATGCTCAAGGTACAGCAGGAGTTGCCGGCTGGAGTGGAACTGCTGCTGGTACGTGACGGCACCATCATGACCCGTGATTCCCTGGCCGATGTTGAGGAGACCCTGATCATTGGCGGTATCCTGACCATCCTGATCGTTTTCTGCTTCATCAATTCCTGGCGTTCGACGGTGATTACCGGCGTAACCCTGCCGATCTCGGTTATTTCATCCTTTATCGTCATGTATGCCCTCGGCATGACCCTCAACGTCATGACCCTGATGGCGCTGTCACTCGCCATCGGAATGCTGATCGACGATGCCATCGTGGTACGGGAAAATATCGTCCGGCACCTGGAAATGGGGAAGAGCCACCTGGAGGCTTCCCGCTTCGGTACCGCCGAGATCGGTCTGGCGGTCTTTGCCACCTCCCTGTCAATCATGGCCGTATTCGTCCCGGTCGCCTTCATGAAAGGGATCGTGGGACGCTTCTTCTACCCGTTCGGCATCAGCGTTGCCTTTGCCGTACTGGTTTCGCTGTTTGTCTCCTTTACCCTCGACCCGATGCTCTCCTCCCGCTGGCATGACCCCTCGATTCACCTGCAGGGTCGCCGCAAGGGAATTGCCCGCTGGCTGGAAATCTTCAACAACTGGTTTGACCGTTCCGCCGACCGCTACCGCAACGCCATCGCCTGGGCACTTGACCACCGTAAAACCGTCATGCTTTCCGCCCTGGCAGCCTTTATCGGCGGAATCATGATCTTCGGCACCCTGGAATCATCCTTCATGTCCCAGGAAGACAAGGGAGAACTGCAGATCTCATTCAAAACCGCTCCCGACGCCTCACTGCAGGAGACGGAGAACCGCCTGCAAAGCGTATTGGCCGCCCTCAAGCCGATTGCGGAAATCGACCACACCTATGCCACCATAGGCGCTGGTGACAGCGGCACGGTGCGGGACGGACTGGTGTATATCAAACTGAAAGAACGTAAAGAACGTCAGCGCAACCAGTTCGCAATCCAGCGGGAGGTGCGGACAAAACTGCAGCAGATTGCCGGGATCACCTTTTCCATCGAAGAGGTGGGGCAGATCGGCGGCGCCCAGAAACCGCTCAATGTCAACCTGAAAGGGGATGATCTGACGGTCTTGAAACAGCTCGGCATCCGTCTGAAAAACGAACTGTACCAGGTCCCCGGCATCGTCGATCTGGCGGTGACACTGGAACACGACATCCCCGAATACCGCCTGCGGGTCGATCGCGACAAGGCGCTTTCCGCCGGAATTTCCACCAACGACATCGTCGCCTCCCTGGGGCGGCTGGTGGGTGGTGAAGCGATCAGCAGTTATGAGGACGAGGATGGCGATGCGGTTGACGTGCGGGTACGGCTGCCGGAACAGCTGCGCCGTAATCCGGCCCAGGTGGGGGATCTGAAGATCACGGTTCCCGCAGCAGACGGCAGCTACCGCCTGATCCCGCTCGCCTCCCTGACCACCACCAGCGTGGCAACCAGCCCCTCGGAGATCAACCGCCGTGACCTTGCCCGCCAGGTGACCGTCAGCGCCAACCTGGACAACCTGCCGATCGGCACGGCCACCAAGCATGTGGAACAGGCCGCCAAGCGGATCAACATGCCCCCCGGCTACCGCATCGACCTCTCCGGTGAAGCGGAGGACATGGCCGAATCATTCGGCTACATGGGGGAATCGCTGCTTCTGGCGGTGGTCTTCGTATTCCTGATCCTGGCAGCCCAATTTGAATCGTTCTTCGAACCGTTCGCCATCATGCTCTCCCTGCCGCTTTCCATCGTCGGCATGGCCGGGATGTTGAAAATAACCGGCGACACCATCAACATCATGTCGCTGATCGGTCTGATCATGCTGATGGGGCTGGTCACCAAAAACGCCATCCTGCTGGTCGACTATGCCAAGGTACTGCAAACCAGGGACGCCATGTCCCGCCGGGAAGCGGTGATCCTGGCTGGCCGGACCCGGCTGCGCCCGATCGTCATGACCACCCTGGCCATGATCTTCGGCATGCTGCCGCTCTTCTTCGGCCTGGGCGCCGGCGGCGAAGGACGCGCCCCCATGGCGCGCGCCGTGGTGGGTGGCCTGCTCACCTCCACCATCCTGACCCTGCTGGTTGTGCCGGTCATGTACACCTACATGGACGATTTCAGCCACTGGATCAAACGGAAATGGAAGGGAGCAAAACATGCGTAAAACAGATACAGGCAATACAGAGATACAAAGACACGGAAAATTGCATTATAAGCGACTGGATCAAACAACCAGGCCACCATCCTTTTTTACGTATCTTCAAACCAGTGCTGTGTATTTCTCGCTCGCTATCTGCCTCACTGTTTCAACAGGTTTTGCAAGCACTGCCCAGGCCGCACCCCGTAGCCTGACCCTTGATCAGGCGCTTTCCCTGGCCATGGACAAGAACCGCGATATAGAAAAGGCGCGGGAATATGCCCGGTTGGTCCAGGGGAAATACATTGAGGAGCGTTCCGCCGCCCTGCCGCAATTCGGCCTGAACGGCGGCCTGGGAGTATCACAGGATCAGAGCCTCAAGGCGAGCATGGGAGCTGCGCCCCGCCAGAACAGCGGGACACTCGACCTGACGCTGAGCCAACCGCTCTACACCTGGGGGAAGCTGAATGCCGCCATCCGCGCCGCTGAAGTGGGACTGAAAACCGCTGACCAGCAGTTGCGCCTCTATCGTCAGCTAGCCCGGCGGGATGTTTCCACCGCCTGGTACGACATCCTGCTGGCCAAGGAGCTCAACCGGCTGGCCCGCGAGAACCAGGCCCAGAAGCAGCGCCATCTGGACGAGGCACGCAAGAAATTCAGCGCCGGTGTGGCGACCGACTACGATGTGCTGGCCGCCGAAGTGGCTGCCGCCAATGCCCGGCCGGAAGTGATCCGCACCGAAAACGCCATTCGCAGTTACCGGGAACGGCTCCGTTTTCTGCTCGGCAGCGACGATGAGGTTGATGTTGTCGGCACCATGCAACCGTACGATCATGACATCTCTGTTCCCGACCTGGCCGCCGACCTGGCACAGGCCCGTACAAAGCGTCCCGAGCTGAACGATCTGCGTCTGCGCATCGGCATCTACCGGGAACTGGTGACCATCGCCGACGCCGAAAACAAGCCGCGGCTCGATTTGAAGGGGGGACTCGGCTGGCACTGGCTGTCGCTGAATGATCCCGGTCCCGCACGGGATGCGGACGGCGCCGCCTGGAATGTGGGGGTCTTTCTCACCTTTCCCTTCTTTGACGGACTCAAAACCAGCGGCAAGGTTATGCAGGCCAAAAGCGACCTGGCCACACAACAGTTGGAAGAACAAAAACTGTTGGACTCGGTTGCGCTGGAGTTGCGGGACGCCCGCTATGCCCTGACCGAGGCGGGAGAGATCTGCCGGGCCATGGCTGGCACCGTCACCCAGGCTGACCGCCTGCTCCGCATGGCGGAAAAGGGCTTTGAATTCGGTGTCAAAACCAGGCTGGATGTGGAGGATGCCCAGCTCAACCTGTTACAGGCCAACAGCAGCCTGGCCCGGGCCCTGCGCGACTACCGGGTGGCAAAGGTTACCTACGAATGGGCCATGGGAACATTGGGAGAGTGATCGATAAGATCATGGTGTTTTTTGGATTTTGATTCACTCAAAATCTACGGATAATCCCTTTTGTATCGTTTCTGACCGTGGTATACACAACCTGAGAAGTAGCGCCGCAGAGGCACTGTTTCTGCTTCGTGATTACTTCACAATTACAGATTCAAAATCTGAGTGATCGTGAGGCGTGACGGAACAATAGAACAGATGAAATCATACCAGCCAGAGAAATTCCGTGGTTAAAAATAGAGACAAGATATGATCTTAGACAACAAACTGAATATCACCAGTCAGGTTGAGCTGGCAAAGGCTGAAGAAAAAATCAGTAAACAGAAAGCCAGGCAGCTGTTTGACTCTGGCGATATTGCCAAAGTTGAGGTTGGCACATTTGCAGGGCTTGTGTTTATTCATGCCTACTTGTTTGAAGATATATACGACTTTGCAGGACAAATCCGCACGGTAAATATAGCCAAAGGGGATTTCCGTTTTGTCCCGCTGATGTATTTAGAGCCATCGTTAAAACATATCGACACCATGCCGCAGAGCAATTTCGATGAAATCATCGAAAAATATGTGGAGATGAATATCGCCCACCCTTTTCGCGAGGGGAATGGCCGTGCCACCCGCATCTGGTTTGATCTCATCCTCAAAAATGAGATCAAGCAGGTGGTTGATTGGAATCTGGTGGATAAAGAAGAATACCTCTCTGCAATGGAACGCAGTGTTGTCAAAGACATTGAAATTAAAGTTCTCCTGAGACAAGCCCTGACGGATAAAATTCATGACCGTGCCCTATTTATGAAGGGGATTGATGTGAGTTATTACTATGAAGGCTATAGCGAATTTAGAATTGAGGAGCTGTAGGAATGAGCGATGAAAAGAAACATCTGATCATTTTCACGACGGTGGATGGGAAAATATCCATCAATGCTCATTTTGATACAGAAACCGCATGGTTATCGCTAGACCAAATGGCGGAATTGTTTGACAGAGATAAATCTACGATTTCCCGCCACATAAAAAACCTGTTTGATGAAGGTGAATTACAGCGCGATGCAGTTGTTGCAAATTTTGCAACAACTGCCGCTGACGAAAAAATCTATCAGGTGGATTACTATAACTTAGACGTAATAATTTCAGTCGGCTACCGCGTAAAATCCCTGCGTGGCACACAATTCCGCCAATGGGCGACCAAACGACTCAACGAATATATCCGCAAGGGGTTTACCCTTGATGATGAACGACTAAAAAACGGTGGCGGGCGTTATTTTCGCGAGCTGTTGCAACGCATTCGCGATATTCGTTCGAGCGAACGCAACCTTTATCAGCAAGTGACAGATATTTACGCCACAGCGATTGATTACGACCCAAAATCCAGCATGACGCGGGATTTTTTCGCCACTGTGCAAAACAAGATGCACTACGCTGCCCACAAACATACTGCCGCCGAAGTGATTTATGATCGTGTTGATAACAAAAAGCCGATGGTTGGCATGTCTAATTTCAAAGGCGACTACATCACCAAAAGCGATGTGACTATTGCCAAAAACTATTTAACCGAAAAAGAACTTACCGTACTGAACTTGCTTGTTTCACAATTTCTCGACTTCGCCGAGCTGCAAGCATTGGAAGAGCACACCATGACAATGGCGGAATGGATTGCTGAACTTGACCGCCAGCTACTGGGTAACCGCCGTGAATTACTCACCCACAAAGGGAGTGTTTCAAAGCAGCAAGCCATTGAAAAAGCTGAAAAAGAATTTGAAACATACCGTGCGCGGGAGATGCAACAAATGGAAAGCGATTTTGACCGTACCCTGAAACAACTGACTCAAAAAGTAGCGAGAAAAAATAATGAGTAATTCTCTGTTGTCATGGTTTGGGTAGGACCAGACCTACACTATTTAACAAGAACAAATCAACCAACAGCGAAAAAGGCAAATTTCCAACCAGAAAGTTCGACCCGTTCAAAAACTGCTCGGCCAACTTCATGCCGGTTATCGCCGACCAAATATATTCACCCCCATAAGGAGAGTTCCCAAAATGGACATTCCACGGATCTTCAACATCACCGAAAGTGCTCACCGCATCCATAACCCGTTCACACCCGAAAAGCTCGCCACTCTCGGCGCGGCGCTGCGCCTGGAATCGGGGGCCCGAGTGCTCGACCTCGGCAGCGGTTCGGGGGAGATGCTCTGCACCTGGGCACGCGATC
>DAINBV010000002.1:0-141053 GCA_036732725.1 Geobacteraceae bacterium
TATCGATCCCGGCAACTGGGTCACCAACGTGGCGGCCGGCTCCCGGTTTGGCTACCAGTTGCTGTGGGTGGTGACGCTCTCGACGATCATGCTGATCATTCTGCAGCACAATGCCGCCCATCTCGGGATTGTCACCGGCCTCTGTCTCTCGGAAGCGGCATCCACCTACTTTCGTCCCGGCCTGCGGATTCTGATGCTCGGGAGTGCCATGCTCGCCTGTGTTTCAACAGCCCTGGCCGAATTACTCGGGGCGGCGATCGGTCTCAAGATGCTGTGCGGTTTGCCGCTGCCGGTCGGAGCAGTGTTGGCAGGTTTCTTCTCAATCTATATGTTGCTGTCTAAAAATTATCAGCGTCTGGAAAAATGGATTATGGGGTTTGTCTCCCTGATTGGCCTGGCGTTTCTGTTTGAGTTGTATCTGGCCGATGTGTCGTGGAAGGCATCGCTCTCGGGGTGGGTTGTTCCCACCATGCCGGCCGGGGCGCTGCCGGTGGTCATGGGGGTGCTGGGGGCGGTGGTCATGCCGCACAATATTTTCCTTCATTCCGAGGTGATCCAGAGCCGGCAATGGAATCAGCAGGGTGATGCGGCGATTCGCAAACAGCTCAAATACGAGTTTTTTGATACTCTGACCGGCATGTGTGCCGGTTGGGCAATCAACAGCGCCATGATCATCATGGCCGCGGCGGTCTTTTTCAGCAACCGGGTGACGGTAACCGAGCTGTCGCAGGTGACGGAAACCATCAGGCCGATCTTCGGCAATCTGTCGGCGACCGTGTTTGCCCTTGGACTGGTTTTTGCCGGTCTCTCCTCCTCGGTGACTGCTGCCATGGCAGGGGGGAGTGTCTTTGCCGGCATCTATCGCGAGCCGTTTGATATTGCCGACAACCATTCCCGGTTCGGCGTGCTGGTGACAATTCTGGGGGGGATCGTTGCCATCATACTCCTCAAAAACCCGTTTACCGGTATTCTCTGGAGTCAGGTGGTACTGAGCCTGCAACTCCCCTTTACCATTTTTCCGCTTATATTTCTCACCTCTTCCCACCGCGTGATGGGAGTCTATGCCAATTCCCGTTTTGGCAAAACGGTGCTCTGGATTGTCGGTCTGATCGTAATCGGGCTGAATGCCGCCTTGCTGATTGATATGCTGAAATAAGCCTGATGGCGGATTATGGCACGGTCTGCCATGGTAGTGGCAATCAAGATTAAAATCCGGCTTGCCTGTCCTATCTGCTTCTGCTATGTACAGCTATGAAAAGGAATACCACCGTGACCATGAAGATTACCGTTCTTGGATCAGGAACGTCGACCGGTGTGCCGATGGTTGGGTGCCATTGTCGCGGCTGCAGCTCTGTTGATCCGCGTGACAAACGAAGCCGCGCTTCACTCCTGTTGCAGTACGACGGACATACCGTGCTGATTGACACCTCCACCGATCTGCGCCAGCAGATGCTGCGTGAAGCGGTGCCGCAGATTGATGCGGTCTTGTATACCCACTCGCATGCCGACCATGTCAACGGGATTGATGACCTGCGTGGTTTTAATTTTCTGCATAAGGAAATCGTCCCCTGCTACGGATCACCGGAAACGCTGGCGATCTTGCAGAGCGGCTTTGGATATATTTTTGAAGAGCTGAATGGTTCGGGGTACCGGCCACTCATGTCGGCGCACCATATGCCGCCAATACTTGACCTGTTCGGACTGGAAATCAGGGCAATACCGCTGATGCACGGGAAAACCGAAACACTCGGTTTCAGGTTTGGCAACTGTGCCTATCTGACCGATTGTAATGCCATTCCACCGGCCTCCCTGCCGTTACTTGGCGGATTGGAAGTGCTGATTATCGACGGCTTGCGCTGGACCCCCCATACCACCCATTTCAATATTGAACAGGCGATCGCGGCAACCGGAGCGCTGCAGGCCGGGCGCACCGTGTTGACTCACCTTACCCACGATGTGCTGCATGTCGAAGAGTCAAGATTACCGGGCGGGTACGAATTTGCATACGACGGCATGATATTTGAGTGTAGCGCAGGCTGAATTCCGGCAGGAGACCATTCATGCATAAAGACATCAGATTACACGGACAGGCTGGAGAGCAGATCGAGTATTTTGCCATGGTAATCGGCAATGATGCCTATCAACGCTACTTTTTCAATATTGTCCAGGATGACAACCAGTTACGCATATTCTCTCCCGGCAATGAATTCATTATTGCTGCCGACTCGATTTTGTACCAGGGGAATGGCGGCTATTTCTGCGAATACATGTTCGGTGTTGACCAGCCCTCCTCCGATCTGGCCAAGCCGGAAATCATCAACCGCCTGGTCATGTACGGCGCCCGTTCCGACGATGCTGGCGGCACCGTTAAATTCAGTGATCGCACCACCGGCGATGAAAGTTACGAGGACATCTTTTTTGAGGGGAATGCGGTCTGCAATTATTTCTTTTTTGTCCATTCCGCGCTGCTCTCCCGCAAACTGAAAAACCAGCAGGAAGAGCTGGTCAAGCGAATCGGCAAGGTGATCAAGCGTTCCGTCGCGGTGGGGGAAGAACGTGATGATGTACTGATTGCCGAACTGTTCCCCATGTTGAAAGATGAAACCGCCCAGCTGTTCATCATCAAACTGATCAACCGCTATCACCGTGAATACCGCGACCTGTTCCGTACGCTCTATTTCCGCAACAAAAAGATATCCGATGACGATTTCTCACGCCTGGTCAGTCTGGCGGCAGGGTACCGCATCGACCGCTATCAGCAGGAACGGATGAGGATCGACGTCATGTACCGTCATCCCGCCAACAAGCGGATTGTGGATGAATATCGCAATATACTGCTCGGCTGTAATAACCGGGGGGAAATCAGCGCCCTTGACAATGCCCGCCTCACCCGCCTCAAGACGCTCTCGGTGCGCAACAAGATTCCCGGCGCACTCTTTTACACCCTGGATGAAATGCTGAAAAAGGGGCGTAACCTGGTTCACCAGCATGAAGCCGAATACATCGCCGCGACCCGGGAGGTGTTACAGGGGATCTTTCTGCGGGAAAAGGATATCGAAAGCCGGGTTGATCGTGAGGATATGCTGGCCCTGATCCGCTCCAAGAAAAAGGCGATGGAGAACCGGGATCACAGTTTTGATCAGCTGATGCTCGATGCCAGCAAGGAGTGTGATGAAAAGATCCGGGATGGCGCCGATCCGTCGCTGATGGATGGTTTTTCCTATATCATCACCTATCTTGACCGTTTTGACAGCGTCTCCAACCTGATCAGCCAGCTGGCGTTCATGGAAAATGTGCGGATCAATGAAGAGATGCTGCAGGGTTTGCTGGAGCATCGCGCCGCCTTCAATAACCTGCAGGACGGCTGTTTTGGCGAGCTGTTTATCAACGAGCTGTTCAGCAACGCCTATCTGGGGCGCTTCGGCAAACGCAAGGTGACGGCGCTGTTGAACGGTCTGGAGGCGATGGAAAAACGGGTCGGGACCCTGGAAGAACTGTACGGGGTGCTGTCGGAAATAGATCAGGAAGAGCGGTTGTCACTGGTGTTGCTGGAGCATGTGCGCGACCGGGTTCGTAATTTCTACTCAAAATTCAGCACCAAGGCCGACCAGGAAGCGCTCAAGCGGGAAGTCATGGAAGAGCTGAAAAACAAGAAGAAGATCAAGAACGATATTCCTGACCACCTGTTCAACGAAACCATCTTTACCATCAAAAAAGAGGCGATGTACCTGCACTCGCTGCTCCCCTCGATCATCGAAGACCGGGATGTGGGGTTACGGGAGGATTTTCTGGAGAACTCCGGGTTGGACCGCTTCTACGTGGAAGAGTTGGAACGGGAGTATTACGAGAAAAACGGGCTTGATATCGAAGGGTTATATCAAATTCGCAAAGGGTTGAGCTGAGGCTTACCGTTCCAGGATAAAGGTCACCGGCCCGTCATTGACCAGCGCCACCTGCATGTCTGCCTGAAAGATTCCGGTGGCCACCGGGATCGCCTGCATCTTCAAGCAATCAACAAAGTATTCGTAGAGCCGTTTACCCTCCTCGGCCGGGGCTGCGGTGTCAAAGGATGGGCGCTTCCCTTTGTTACAGTTCCCCGCCAGGGTGAACTGGGAAACCACCAGCAGGCTGCCGCCGATTTCCACAAGTCCCCGGTTCATCTTCCCCTGCTCGTCGTTAAAGATCCGCAAGGCCACGATCTTCTCCGCCAGCCAGGCGGCGGCAGTTTCCGTATCACCCTTGGCGACCCCCAACAACACCACCATTCCCTGGCCGATTGATCCCACCACCGTTCCGTCAACCGTTACCAAAGCGCTGGTCACCCGCTGTAGCACCGCTTTCATCTACGCTCCTCCTGCCAGACTCTCTTTCAAGGTTTCCAGTTCATCCCAGCGCTGGTAGGCGCCGGTCAGGGTCGTTTCAAGCTCTGCCAGGCGGTTGTTGATGGTGACGATCTCCCCCCCGCTGTTCTTGTAAAAATCGGGATCGGCCAGCCTGGCGTGCAATGCCGCCTGCTCGGCTTCCAGGTTTCCAATCTGTTCCGGCAGTGCCTCCAGCTCCTGGTTTTCCTTGAAGCTCATTTTACGGGGGCGTTCCTTGACCGGTTTAGCCTTGGTTTGCTGCGCTGCTGAAACAGTTTGGGGAGGGGCGGACTCACGGGCCACCTGCTCCTGCCAATCATCGTAGCCCCCCACAAACTCCCGCACCTGACCGTCATCGCCGACTACCAGGGTGCTGGTGACCACGTTATTGATGAATTGCCGGTCATGGCTGACCAGCAGCAAGGTGCCGCTGTACTCCACCAGCAGGTCGTCCAGCAGGTCGAGGGTCTCGGCATCCAGATCGTTGGTCGGTTCGTCCATCACCAGGATGTTGGATGGCCGGGTAAACAGTTTTGCCAGCAGCAGCCGGTTGCGTTCGCCGCCGGAAAGAATGCGCACCGGTGTGCGGGCGCGTTCCGGTGAGAAGAGGAAATCCTGCAGATAGCCGATCACATGGCGTGGTTTGCCATTGATGGTAATGGTATCATTCCCTTCCCCCACATTATCCTGTACCGTTGCATCCAGGTCGAGCTGCTCCCGCAACTGGTCGAAATAGAGCACTTCCCGCCGGGTGCCAAGGCGAATCGTCCCCGCCTGCGGTTGCAGATCGCCGAGAATCAGGCGCAGCAGGGTGGTCTTCCCCGATCCGTTGGCGCCGATGATGCCGATCTTGTCACCCCGCATGATGGTGGTCGAGACCTGCTTCAGGATGGTGGTATCGCCATAGCCGAAGGTCACCTGGTCGAGTTCAGCCACCAATGCGCCGGAGCGGTCGGCGGCCTGGACCTGGATCCGGGCGCTTCCCTGCCGTTCCCGCCGTTGCCGGTGTTCTTCCCGCAACGCCTTGAGCGCCCGTACCCGCCCTTCATTGCGCGTGCGGCGGGCCTTGATTCCCTGGCGGATCCACGCCTCTTCCCGGGCCAGTTTCTTGTCGAACAGCGCCTGGCGGGTGATCTCTCCCTCCAGCAATGCTTCGCGCCGTTCCACGAACTGGTCATAGCTGCAGCTGAAGCTGTAAAGGTGTCCCCGGTCAACCTCGGCCACCCGGTTGGCCAGTTTGCGGGCAAAGGCCCGGTCGTGGGTCACGAAGATGCAGGTTTTTACCTGGCGCAGCAGAAATTCCTCCAGCCAGACGATGGTGGCAATATCCAGGTGGTTGGTCGGTTCATCCAGCAGCAGGATGTCGGGATCGGAAACCAGCGCCTGGGCCAGCAGCACCCGGCGTTTGGTTCCTCCGGAAAGCGAGGGAAAATCGGCTTCGGCATCCAGTTCCAGGCGCTGGAGAATCCGTTCCACCTCCTGATGCAGCGACCAGGCGCCCCGTTCTTCCAGGGCATGCTGCAGTTCCTCAAAGCGGGTCAGCAGGCGGCTGTCGGTCAACAGCTCCGGGTGGTGGGAGAGGTGGTGATAGTCGGAAAGCATCTGGCATATCTCACCTTTACCGGCTGCCACAACCTCGAACACCGTCCCGGTCAGTGACAACGGGACATCCTGTGATACCAGCGAGACCCGCAGTCCCTGTTGACGGGAAATCTGACCGGTTTCCGGCGGCAGATCGCCATGGATGACCTTCAAAAGTGTCGATTTTCCGGTGCCGTTGCGTCCCATCAGGCAGAGCCGGTCGCCGGCTTCCACCTGCAGGTTGATGCCGTCAAAGAGTGGTGGTCCGCCGAACGCCAGGGTGATATCGGAAAGTGAAATAAGTGCCACGGGTACCTCACATGAAAGTAAAAGTGGGGCTACTCTACGTTGTTTTTTCTTGCTCTGCAAGTGGATGAGAAAATACGGGTTGTTATGTGAGAACGCATATGAAAGAGGAGATGTTGCATCAAAGCATGGGACCAGGTATATTACATAGTAATACAGCTGAAGAGGATAAGGAGATAACAATGCGCAGAAACGCAAGCGTAACACTTGGCTCCCATTATGACGACTTTATTGATGCTCAGATCAAAACGGGCGGCTTCTGTTCTCGTAGTGAAGTTGTTCGTGCTGGTTTAAGCCTGCTGGAAATACATCAGTCAAAGATAAACGCATTAAAACATGCGATTAATACTGGTCTTGCGAGCGAATCAGTTGAATGTTCTTATGAAGAATTCATGTCGGAATTAGAAAAAGAAGATGGTCTCGCCGCATGATCTATGTAATTAAACGAGCCGCTTTATCCGACATGAAAGGCATTGCCAGATATACGAGAAAAACATGGGGGAGAAGTCAGGAAAGGATATATATTAAGGGGATCTATGATTGTCTTGAAAAGATTGCCCGCAACGAAACCTTCAATGTTGACGTTTCTCATATAAAATCAGGATGTTTTAAATGTAAGGTCAATCATCACGTGGTCTTTTTTCACTGGCTTGAAGATGGCCGGCCAGAGATAATTCGCATTCTGCACGAAGAAATGGATATCCCCATCCAATTGTTGAAATCCTGAGATCCTCCCTGCCTTCCCTGCCTTCACTGGATTGATTCCCTGCGCACAATCACCCCGAAGCCAAACAGCTGAGGTGAAATATCGAACCGATACCCCTTCCCCTGAATATAAGTTATGAAGAGAAAGATTTGATAAAACAGTATGTTTAGTAGCTGAGGACGAAAAGCAGGGCAGAAATATTTGGGGTGTGTTTTTGACCTTTGCTTTGTATATCAATTGGTTACGGTAAAAATTCTGCCGGCAGAATTTTTGGGTTTGAAGAGTCGATGGAGAGTTGGATTTTGGTGCTTACAGCCTGAGTGATTGTGCCGCTAGATGCAGTCTGTTTCGGCTTCGAGATCTTCCTGGGACAAGCTTTTGGTAATGTGTGTCCCAGAGTATTCTGAAACAGCCAAATTTCTCGATGCTTCCATGTCGTGTAAACAGGACAGAGTTAATAGGGTAAAACTAATAAATCAGTTTCTAATTTCCTGCAGCCGTGTTACATAAATCGCCATAACTATGCAGATATACCGGAGTGTTTGAAACTGAATGGACTCCGCCACTCGCCACAATGGTTTCCTTTAAAATCGGCATAGAGGAAACTGTCTTGCAGAGACAGCTAAGGTCAGTCGGTGGGTGATGGGATAAACAACAAGTTTGGCTTGTACCATATGGGGGTATTTACGGGACAAAGCCGGAAAAGCTTATAGCAGTAGAAACTTCTCAGGTTTATAGATATAGAAACTTGTTTATACATCTATAAACCCGGTTCTAACCGGTGAGTTACAAGTTATGCCAGGAATAAAATGAACCTTTTTAATGAAGATATACAACGTGATGACAGAGGTCCCGCAACGTATAGTGAGCCGTCTTATCTTTATTTAAACAGATCGGCGCGCCCCGCAGCTGTCCTTATTCGACAAGAGCTTGAAAATTGGTTACTTCATTACCCCGAGGCAGCCAAGGGAAATATTTTAAGGAGATTCCAGTCTAACGACGAAATTGAGCATCACTCCGCGTTTTTTGAGCTGTATATCCATGAACTTCTTATTCGGCTAGGGCATAAGGTTGAAATTCCACATCCTGAGCCGGGTGCATCATCCGTTAGAGCACCAGATTTTTTAGCTACTTCGCATGAAGGCAGTAGGTTTTATGTTGAAGCTACCATTGCAACAAATCAAAGCCAGCAGGATGTATCAGGCGAAAAACGACTAAATCAAGTTTATGATGCTTTGAATGGCCTTGATTCCCCGAACTTTTTCATTTCTGTAGCAGTACATGGAGCACCTGTAGTTCCGGTTCCAGGTCGTAAACTCAGACACGAAGTTAGACAATTTCTAACTTCGCTTGATCCTGATAGTTGTGCGGAAATTATACGGAATAGAGGAATGAGAGCGGCGCCTTCTCTCGATTTCGATTTTCAGGGATGGAGGATTAATATATCGCCAATTCCAAAGTCTCATAAATCACGAGGAAAGGCAGGAATCCGGCCACTAGGGATGCTTGGCCCAGCCGAAGCACAGTTTGTTGATGATCGTACTGCTCTCAAAGATTCGGTGATAGCGAAAGCGTTACACTATGGAGATCTGGGAATTGGACTTGTCATTGCTGTTAATGCAATCAATCAGCACCTTGAGATGATTGATATTATGGAAGCTCTATTTGGACAGGAGTCATTCACTTTCTCAGCAAAGGCTGGAAATGCTGTAGAGCCGCAAATGCAGAGGCTACCCAACGGTGCTTGGAATGGACTAAAGGGGCCAAAAAACACGCGTGTTTCTGCTGTTCTGGTGATGTCATCATTGATTCCTTGGACTGTCGCCGTCTCAACACCAGAAATTTTCCATAACCCTTGGGCGAGATATTCCATTGACGATGCCCTTGACAATCTCACTTATTATCGACCTGATGCCGGCCAGGTCGTTAAACGCGAAGGGCTTTGTCCAAAAGGACTTTTTGAGCTGCCAGATGGCTGGCCGTTACAGAATGAATCTGATGATGCATAACCAAGCATAACAGCGGGGCGATGAGGCCCGCCCGCTGTACTCTCAGCCGTTGGCCGCAGACAATTGAAATGGAGCAATTCATGAATATAATTAGAATAATTTGGCCATTAATTGCCGATACTGAGTCAGCAAAAAAAGCTTCAAATATTGCTTGGATGACTGTGTTTGTACTGAACGTAATTTCTGTAATAAATTTAGTAGGTAGCTATATTTGGATTAAATTTATATCTCATAAAGAATTTTTTTTCGACATAGTAATGCAAGGAGTAATAGGAATTTTGGTATTCGCTTTGATCGGATTTTTTATAAAAAAGAACAACAAGATAGCTGTGTTACTTCCCATTATAATGATGGTTGTTGATGGCACTGGCCCAAACATTATTATTGGATTGATTCAGCTTTTTAAAATTGTATTTATCGGTAGTCAATTACAGCCCGTGGATTATGGCTCTTGGTATGGAATCAGCGCAGCTATAATTTTGGCCACAATATACATAAACGGCATTAGAGGGGTTTTTGCTTACCACAAATTTGTGAAGTTAGAATTTGACAACCTGCGAAAAGATGATGATAGACGATGGGCCATCTAACTGGGGACCCCCTATCGAAAAGGCTAAGGGATAGGTCTTGAAAAGTAAGATTTTAGTGGGAATAAGATCTGAAAAGTTATTTTTCAACACTTGACTCCATCGCTGTGCCCCAAGAACAAATAGCCAAAGCTGAAGAAATATTCTCGAATCATTCTATATTAAAGCGATAACGACCCTATGAAAATGATACTCACATTATTAGCTGGAGTTGTAGCAACCATTGCAATTCTTCGCCTGCCGCGTGACAAAGCTGCTGAAAAGAAAAAGAAGATTGAAGAGGCTTTTGCAATCCGACAGCAACAATCGCCTTCAGACTTCTATACTGCCTTTTTCAAGACTTCTGGAGTACCCGAAGAGGTCGTTGTGGGTGTAAGGAAAGTTCTGGAAGAGCAATTGGATGCAGATCTTTCCCGCATGATAGATTTAGATGATTTTTCAAAAAACCTCAGCTTCTTCTGGGACTTCGACTCGATGGCTGATGTTGAGGTTGTTTGTGCTTTGGAACAAGAATTCAAAATAAAAATTACGGATAAAGAAGCGGGAAATTCTCAGACTGTCAGGGAAATTGTTGAGTTGGTGTGGAGAAAGGTTAAAGAGAACGCCTAACGAGACAGAAGCAGCGACCCAAAAACCGCCGCTGTTCTGCCAAGCTGTTGGTCAAAAATATAAGAAGTAAGAGAGGAATGGGGCAATGACAACAGTAACATCACAAGGCGATGTAGAAACTCAAAAAAATCCGTGGAAGGCTCCCATCTGTATCTTATACTTGATGCTCGGTATTTTAATTTCATTTGTTTTATTTCAATCTATGCCCAATTTCGATAATTTTGGCGGGACTGGGATATCTATCCTGTACAGCAATAGCAGAAGTCACATATTCAGCACTACCTACCTCATCATCTACCCTCTCTGCTTGTTTACTGGGAGCATGGTTACAGGCTATTTGTGTCAGCCTTATTTGAGTAAGCCAATTTCAAACGTATTTGTTTGTTCAGGGCTTTATATGATAGCCCTAATCACACCAACTCAAATCGTCTCATCAGCTAATATTCTACTTAAATTTTTAATAAATCCTGGAATCCTTTGGATCGTATCCTCAATAGGGGGAGTATATCTTGGAAGGTATTTTAGCCGTCTGCTTAGGATCAACCGGAAGGGTCTGGCCGTGAGTGCAGAAAAATAGGAATCGATGCCCAACCACGGCCTCAGGCACGGACGGCTGACGCCGCCGGTCAAGTCCAGACCCCGTTGGTCCAGGACTAACCCAAATTTGAACTGAGAAATGAACGCTTTTTTAGGCGCAAGAAATCAAGAATTTGGAGAATGCATAAATGTTAAACCAACCTCCCGAGAGTTCCTCCCTTGCTGTCCCGAGGCGATTCTATCTTCTGCGCCCCCTCCGACTTCTCGTATCCATTACGCCTGTGATGATGGTCATCTCTTTGAAACTCCTCCCCTTCAAACTCTCTCAAATGCCCGTTGAGGGAGCATTCGTTTTGACCACACTCTTCGTACTCTTTTTCTTGCTTGTAGTTTATTTAGTGTGGCGTATATGGCAACCGGCACTTACCCTTTCGTCGCAAGGCATCGAGCAGAAGCTTTCCCGATTCTTCACCACTGACTTCGTGGCATGGAATACTATCCAAGGGATGACAGTGAATGAGCGGACCGTCCAGGGGACGTTACAGAAGATGGTGAAAATGGTTATTGCCACAGAAGAAGGGAAAACCCGCGAATTGGTCTTTGGCATCGCCGGCCTCGACGACGGAGAGGAAGCACTAAAGATCCTGCGTCAGATAGTGCCTGAGAGGAAACCGGAGGACTTCTCGCGGGTACTTACACGACTGAAGCCACTCCAGACGGAGGCGATGCAATACCGCGACATCAATATGACCCCGGAGGGAATCGTTCACAAGGGAGAGTCGATCTCATGGGACAGGATCACCAACTTGATGACGGAAGGATTTGTCATTGCCGGTTATGGCTCCGTTGCTGTCGAATACACGGGAGGCGTGAAACAATTGGCCATCAGAGCCTCTACCAAGCAAGAGTACCTGGACTGCATCAGACTGATCCTCTCCAAGTCTCGGAATGCATCTGTTGACCCAGCAATCATTGGCATGCTGGAGTATCCGACGGATGCTGCTAAGAAGGACAGCTATGCGGTTTTTCTCATCGTGACCGGTTTCCTTCTTTCATTGGCAGGACTAATAGTACTTTCATTCTATCCCCCCACCGTCGGTACTACATGGCTTTACCCACTTCTTCTCCTGCCATTGGCACTAGCTCCCCTCGCATGGACATTAAAGCTCCTTTCCACGAGATTTCAGGGAGGTAACGCGGATCCATCGAGAAAGATAATCGGAGGGATGTTGTTTAACTTAGGGGCTGTCCTTTCCGTTGCCACCCTCTTTATCCTGTCACCAGCATCCTTCACCTGGCTTTTGGCCGACTCAGCCGCGCTGACGGGACGGATGGAACAGGCGGAAGGGCTGTATCTAAAGGCAGAACCGGTACTCGCAAAGAATGAGGACTTCATTTTTACCATGGGTCAGTTTTATTCCCGCAAGGGAGACTGGAACAAGGCAGCGGGGTACTACATCCGCTCTTACGATAAAGACCCTACGAACTGGATGCCGGCACCTTTGGCAAATATCCCGGATTCTCTGTCAAAGGCAGGACGGTACGAGGAGGCTCTCAAATGGTGCGAACGCATACAGATCCAGTACGCCGGGAATCGACACGTGACAAATTTGATCGAGAGGAAAAGGAAAGAGATCACTCAAGTTCTGGAAAGTAAGCATCAAGGTGCTATAGCCAAAGAATCTGCAAAATGACAATGTAGTAAAATGCCTGAAGGCAAAAAAGCTAAGAGGCAGGCGAGCCCAGCCAATGCTTGCGACCTGCTCTAAAAAACGTGGCACCTATGGGGTCTTTGACTTTCAGACATTTGTTGTTAAATACCGGCATGGCCTGTTGGTTTAACTGCCGTTTTTGAATAAACAACTGGGAGCCTCTCCAAAACCGGGCAAGCCACCAAAAAGCGCGTTTTTTTGGTGGCTTGCCGGGGAGTCTGTTCGTCACTAGCAAAAAATCCCCCAAGGGGGATTGAAATGATACGTTTTTTTACCTAGTATGTCTAAAAAATATGGACATACTAGGTAAAGTAATGGTATGAGCCATCATAGTATGTATCCAGGTGGTGGCCATGCCCAACGCTCAGTTACTCAAAGACATTCCCTACGAAGAATTTGATTATCAGACCCTGCTGGATGCAGTTCGCCGGTATGCCCGGCCACGCATGAAGATCTCCGCCATGCTGACCAGGGGGGATATCATCCGGGTTAAGAAGGGTCTCTACATCCTTGGCGACTCCTTGCGCCGCCGCCCCTTTTGCCGTGAACTGCTTGCCAATCTCATCTACGGCCCTTCCTACATTTCCCTCGAATACGCGCTGCATTACCATGGACTGATACCGGAACGGACAGAGACGATTACCTCTGTTACCTGCGGTCGCTCCCGAAGTTTTGATACACCGGTCGGTTTGTTTTCCTACCGCATGATCCCGCTGGAAGCCTTCCGCAGCGGTATGGACCGGGTTGAACTGGAGGATGGGCGCTCCTTTTTGATTGCTGTTCCGGAGAAAGCGCTGGCTGACCGGGTGGTTGCCGAACGGGGGGCTCACCTGTCATCCCAAAAAGAGTTGCATGAGTATCTGTTCGCCAGTCTCCGTGTTGATCCAGGGACTCTTGCTGCTCTTGATCCGGCCAGGCTTGAAGATTTTGCTCAACGCTACCGATCGCGCCGGATAAAATTGCTGGCCGGTCTGGTGAAAGGGGGAAGGTAATGCACGAAGCAATTAACCGTATGCTGGCCAAATACGAACCGAAGAGTGTGGACGATTCCATCAGGGCTTTGCGGGAGATCATTCAGGAGGTCGCCTTGCTCGGGCTGTGGCGTGCCAAGTTTTTTGAACACGCCGCATTCTATGGCGGTACGGCGCTGCGTATTCTGCACGGCCTTGACCGCTTTTCCGAGGATCTTGATTTCTCGCTTCTGAAACCATCGCCGGATTTTAATCTGGCGCGCTATACGGCTTCGCTTGAAGAGGAACTACAGGCGTTTGGCTTTAACGTCCGGATGGAGATGATTGAAAAAACGGCTGATACAGCGGTGCAGTCTGCGTTTCTCAAAGGCAATACCCGCCGCGAACTGCTGGTGATTGAGGCGGGTAACGGAGTCGCCGGACAGGTGGCGGCTGGACAGATGCTGAAGGTGAAAATCGAGGTGGATACCGATCCGCCTCCTGGGTTTATCACTGCCACCCGTTATCTGCTGCAACCGATTCCGTTTGCCGTCCGCTGCTATTCGCTGCCGGATCTGTTTGCCGGCAAGATGCACGCGCTGCTGTTCCGCCGTTGGAAAAACCGGGTCAAGGGGCGCGACTGGTATGATTTTGTCTGGTATGCCGCCAACCATCCGCAGCTGAACCTTGCCCACCTTGAACAGCGCATGCGCCAGACCGGCCACTGGAGTGGAGAAGAACCGCTTGCGCTGGCGTCCTTCCGTGATCTGTTATCGGATGCCATTAATCGGCTTGATGTGGAGCAGGCCCGCAAAGATGTGGCGCCGTTTATCAAGGATCAGCAGATGCTTGCGCTCTGGTCACGGGAGTTTTTTCACGATGTGGCGGGGAGGATTGATGTTACGGGATAATTTGTTTTGTATTCGGGGTGACGTGGCCGCGATTGTGGAAACCATGACCACGCGGATGCTCAAGGTGACAAAGCTGAAGGAATAATCTGCGCCCGAAAGGGAGCCGCTCCAAAATATGTCAAGGCACCAAAAAGCGCGTCTTTTTGGTGCCTTGACCGAGAGCCGGTTGATCAGCATGGAATTTTTATTGCCTGATACGCTAACTCTGTGCTATCTAGTCATCTCTGTTTGCAGGCGCAGATGATAGTCGGGCCTTGCGCAACGGCACGTCGTGAACTCCGCCAGGTCTGGAAGGAAGCAACGGCAGCGACTCATGCCGTGTGCCGCGAGTAAACCCGGCTATCATCTGCGCCTGCAAACGTTTAGCACCACACCCCGCATCATTCCCCTGACTCCCGGCGGGTGTCACCAGCTTCATTCCGCGAGGTTTCCTTTTGTCCGACGCTGAACATTACCAGGTACTGGCCAGAAAATACCGCCCCCAAACCTTTTCGCAGTTGACGGGGCAGGAACATGTGCGTCGGACGTTGCAAAACGCCATTGATTCGGGACGGATCGCCCATGCCTTTCTGTTCACCGGCGCCCGTGGAGTCGGCAAGACCAGTACTGCCCGCATCCTGGCCCGGGCCCTGAATTGTGAAAAGGGCATTTCGGTTGAGCCGTGCAATGTCTGCCCCCAGTGTCTTGAAATCCGGGAAGGGACCTCGACGGACGTTTTTGAAATCGACGGCGCCTCCAATACCGGTGTCGATGATATTCGCGAACTGCGGGATAATGTCCGCTACCTCCCCTCCCACAGCCGCTTCAAGATTTTTATTATTGATGAAGTGCACATGCTCACCAATAATGCCTTCAACGCTCTGTTGAAGACCCTGGAAGAACCCCCGAGTCACGTCAAGTTCATCTTTGCCACCACTGAACCGCATAAACTCCCGGTAACCATCCTCTCCCGCTGTCAACGGCTCGATTTCAAGCGGGTTGCCATCGCCGCCATCGTCGGCCGTCTGCGCGAGATCGCCACCCAGGAAGTGGTGGAAGTGAGTGACAGCGCCCTGGCGTTGATCGCCCGCAAGGGTGACGGCAGCATGCGTGACTCCCTGACAGCCTTTGATCAGGTGCTCTCGTTTTGCGGCGCGACGGTACAAGATGAAGATGTGGTGACCATGATCGGCGCCGTTGACCGGCGGCTGTTGTTCTCCCTGTCGGAGGCGTTGTTTGGCGGCGATACGCAGCGGGTGCTGGAGGTGGTCAAGCAGGTTGATGGCTGCGGTTATAATTTGCGCCAGTTTAATCAGGAACTGCTGGATCATTTTCGCAATCTGCTGGTGATCCGCTCGGTGGGAAAACCGGAGGAGATTCTTGATCTGACCGATGCCGAGCTGGAAGAACTGCGGCGCCAGTCCGCCGGCAGCTCTCCCCAGGATATTCAGCGGCGGCTGACCTTGTTGCTCAAGGCCGACGGCGAGATGGCTTTTTCATCGTTTCAGCGGCTAGTGCTGGAGGTGGCCCTGCTCAAGGCGGCCATGCTGGCGCCGGTGATTCCGATTGCCGAACTGCTGGAGCGGGTCAAGATGATGCAGACCAGCGCAGTGCATACCCCCAATCTCCCCTGGGAGGCCGGGAAAAGCGTGCCAGCTGGCCGAGCCGTTGAACGGCCGGCACCACCGGTTACGCCAACGGCGCCGTCGGGTGCTTCGCCGGCTCCGCCCCCCCGCTCAACTGTGGCGCCTGCTCCTCCCGTGGCTGAAGCGCCTGCGGCAGAGCATCGTCCTGCGCCATCGGCCGGTCACCGTCCGCTCCTCTCCCATGCCGATTGGGAGGCGTTTATCCAGTTTGCGGTGGCGGCCAAGCCGGCTACCGGATCGGTGCTGGAGCATGGCAGCCCGCTCAAGCTGGAGCCCGGTTTGCTGGAGCTCGGCTTTCCGGAAGGGGGGTATTTCCTGATGGCGGCCGGTGATGCGGATTCCATCAAGGATGCTGAAGAGCTGACCCTCGGCTTTACCGGCATTCCCACAGCGGTAAAAATCAAGGCGATTACCCCGGAAACCGGTGCAGCGGCATTGTCGATTGCCGAAAAAAAAAAGTTTGAGCAGCAGCAAAAACTGGACAAGCTGAAAGATGACGTGGAGTCACATCCGGTTATACAGGAAGCAACCCGTATTTTTGGTGGCACAATCACCGATATTCGCGAGCAGTAGTTGATACTACAACCTATTCAAGGAGAAGAAACAATGTCAAAAGGTTTGGCTAACATCATGAAGCAGGCGCAGATGATTCAGCAGAAAATGGCAAAATTGCAGGAAGATGCAAAATCAAAGACCGCTGCAGCGACTTCCGGCGGTGGAGCTGTAGAAGTAACGGTCAACGGTAAAAACGAAATTATTTCACTTACAATAAAACCGGAAGCGGTTGATCCGAATGATGTTGAAATGCTGCAAGACCTTGTAATCTCAGCGGTAAATGAAGCACTTAAAAAAGTCCACGAAGAACTTACCGGTGAAATGTCGAAAATTACCGGCGGTATGAATATTCCGGGTCTTTTCTAGTCGCCATAGGGGGTGGTGCCGTTTGATTGGCGCTGATTGGAAGGTGTCGGTTTTGGTTTGACTAAATGTTTTAGTTCGGCTAATAACGGTGCCGTATACACTACTCTCCAACAACGTCGTCAAGAAGGGATAGCCCCTTGATTTTTTTGCTCCTCCAAGGTTTTCGGTCATGTTGCGACCCCGCCGGTGCGGGGGAGCAATTTTTTTAACCTCGCTATAATACTAAAAAAATGTTTTATTTGCTGCGAAAAATATGCTAACAAAATCATCCTCACTGATGCGATTGGTGGGAGAATTGAAGAAATTGCCAGGGGTGGGAGAACGTACTGCACTCCGGCTGGCCTTCCATCTCCTGAAAAATCCACGCAACATGACCCAGCTGGCGGAAACCCTGTGTGATGTGCGCGATCGGGTTCATCCTTGTTCAGTCTGTTTTGCCCTGACGGAAGAAGATCCGTGCCGGCTCTGTTCAGGAGGGCGTGATGCCGCGAGCATCTGCGTGGTTGAAAACTCCCAGGATCTGATGGCGCTGGAACGGAGCAATGCCTGGCAGGGAGTCTACCACGTTCTGGAAGGTGCTCTTTCTCCCTTGAACGGTATTGGACCGGCAGATCTGAGAGTCGAAGAGCTGGTCGCCAGGGTTCAGAATCAGGCGGTCCGTGAAGTGGTCGTGGCAACCAACTTTACGGTGGAAGGTGAGGCGACGGCGCTTTACCTGACTAAAATTCTCAAGCCACTGGGCGTCAAAATCAGCCGTCTGGCCCATGGTATCCCGTTGGGAAGCGATATCGAGTTTATTGATGCGGCCACGGTGCAATGGGCGCTGCAGGGACGCAATGAACTATAAATAAAAAGTAATCGAACGTGGAAAAGGGCGGATTTGGATGGATCACTAACAGATTCCATGCAGTACCGTAATTCCCTGCGTTAACTGGAATTGTCAACAAAACCCGCGTGAATCCGTCGCATCCGCGCAGATCCGCGTTCCATTGCAGTTTGGTTCTGATTTCTAGGTATATTGATTCAAGCTGGATTTTTCACCATACATCCCACAGAGGAGGAAGTTCATGAGCAAAAAGATGGTAACAATTGACGGCAATACCGCCGCCGCCCACGTGGCCCACGCCACCAACGAAGTCATCGCAATTTACCCGATTACCCCGTCATCGGTAATGGGTGAAATTTCTGACGCCAAAAGCGCTGCCGGCGAGAAAAATATTTGGGGAGTCGTACCGACTGTAGCGGAACTGCAATCGGAAGGTGGCGCTTCCGGCGCTGTTCACGGCGCTTTGCAGGCCGGCGCCTTGACCACTACCTTCACCGCCAGTCAGGGGTTGTTGCTGATGATTCCCAACATGTTCAAGATTGCCGGCGAGTTGACCTCCACGGTCTTCCATGTTACGGCCCGTGCCATCGCTGCCCAGGCATTGTCGATCTTCGGTGACCACTCGGACGTCATGTCGTGCCGCTCCACCGGCTGGGCATTTCTCTGTTCCAACAATGTCCAGCAAGTCATGGACTTTGCCCTGATCGCCCAGTCCTCAACCCTGCGCTCCCGGATTCCGTTCCTGCATTACTTCGATGGTTTCCGTACGTCCCACGAAATCCAGAAGGTTGAGGAAATTTCCTACGACGAGATGCGCTTCATGCTGGATGAAAAGTTGATTGCCGAGCACAAACAGCGCGGTCTCTCACCGGACCGTCCTGAAATGCGCGGTACCGCCCAGAACCCCGACGTCTATTTCCAGGGTCGTGAGACGGTCAACAGCTACTACCCGGCCTGCGAAAAGATCGTTCAGGAAGAGATGGACAAGTTTGCCAAGCTGACCGGCCGCAAGTACAAGCTGGTCGAATATGCCGGCGCCAAGGATGCCGACCGCGTGGTTGTGGTGATGGGGTCCGGCGCGGACGTGGTTCAGGATACGGTGGAAAACCTGGTGAAATCAGGCGAGAAGGTCGGTGTGATCAAGATTCATCTCTACCGTCCGTTCCCGCTGGATGCCTTCATCAAGGCGCTCCCCAAGAGCGTCAAGAAGATCGCTGTGCTCGATCGTACCAAAGAACCCGGTTCGCTGGGTGAGCCGTTGTACCTGGATGTTCGTACCGCCATCGGCGAAGCAATGGCTGACGGCAAGTTCAAATTCGACGGTTACCCGGTCATCGTTGGCGGCCGTTACGGCCTCGGTTCCAAGGAGTTCAACCCGGCCATGGCCAAGGCGGTGCTTGATAACCTGAAAGCCAAGAAGCCGAAAAACAAGTTCGTGGTCGGTATCGAAGAAGATGTCACAGGTTGCAGCCTGGCGGTTGATTATTCCTTCAAAAATCCGATGCCCGGCACCTATGAAGCGATGTTCTTCGGCCTCGGTTCCGATGGTACCGTTGGCGCCAACAAGAACTCGATCAAGATCATCGGCGAAGAAACCAACAACAACGCCCAGGCCTACTTCGTGTATGACTCCAAGAAGGCCGGTTCCATGACCACCTCGCACCTGCGCTTCGGCAAAAAACCGATCCGCGCCCCTTACCTGGTGCAGGAAGCCGATTTTGTCGCCTGCCACAACTTCTCTTTCCTGGAGAAGTACGACTTGCTGGCCCGGGCCAAAAACGGCGCTACCTTCCTGTTGAACGCACCATTCGAGCACGATGCAGTCTGGGATACCATGCCGAAGGAAGTTCAGCAGCAGATCATCGATAAACAGCTCAAATTCTACGTAATCGACGGTGTCAAACTGGGGAACGAAATCGGCCTCGGACCCCGCATCAACGTCATCATGCAGACCGCTTTCTTCAAAATTTCCAATATCATCCCGCTCAAGGACGCAGTCGCTTCCATCAAGGACGCCATCAAGAAGTCCTACGGCAAGGCTGGTGAAAAAGTCCTGGAAATGAACTACAAGGCGGTCGATGCCGGTCTCAACAACTTCTACGAAGTGAAGGTTCCGTCAAAAGCCACCAGCAAGATCAAGATGGCAGCCGCTGTTTCCAGCAAGGCTCCCAAGTTTGTCAAGGATGTTACCGGCGTGATCGTGGCCGGTCTGGGTGATACCCTGCCGGTTTCCAAAATGCCGGCCGACGGTACCTTCCCGACGGCAACCTCCCAGTATGAAAAACGTAACATTGCGGTCGATATCCCGGTCTGGGACGAGAAGATCTGCATTCAGTGCGGTATCTGCTCCTTTGTCTGCCCGCACGCCTCGATTCGCCTCAAGGCCTACGATGCAGAACTGTTGAAGAACGCTCCCGCGACCTTCAAGTCAGTCGATTGCAAAATCACCGAGATGGCCGGCAAAAAGCTGACGATCCAGGTCGCTCCGGAAGACTGCACCGGTTGCGGCGCCTGTGCCTACAACTGTCCGGCCAAAGACAAGCAGAACCCGAGCCACAAGGCGCTGGATATGCACTTCCAGCCACCGCTGCGCACCGCGGAAGCCGAAAACTTCGACTTCTTCTTGTCACTTCCCGATGTGGATGCCAGCAAGCTCAAGCTGGAAACCTTGCGCAGCAACCAGTTGGTGCGTCCGTTGTTCGAATTCTCCGGCGCCTGTCAGGGTTGCGGTGAGACACCGTATCTGAAACTGTTGACCCAGCTGTTCGGTGACCGTATGCTGGTTGCCAACGCGACCGGTTGCTCCTCGATCTACGGCGGCAACCTGCCGACCACTCCCTATGCCAAACGTGCCGATGGACGTGGCCCGGCCTGGTCCAACTCGCTGTTTGAAGACAACGCCGAGTTCGGTTACGGTATGCGTCTGACCGTGGATCAGTTTACCAAATCCGCTCGCGAAGCGCTGGCAACTCTGGTTTCAAGCAAAGGTTTCTCTGCTGCGAAGCTGGCCCAGGAAATCCTGGACGCTCCCCAGACAACCCAGGCCGACATCGAGGCACAGCGTGGCCGTGTGGATGAACTCAAGAAAGCGCTCAAAGGGAGCAAGGACGCCACCGTAAAACAGCTGACCCCTTTCATCGATTACCTGGTCAAGAAATCGGTCTGGTGTATCGGTGGTGACGGATGGGCCTATGACATCGGTTTCGGCGGTCTTGACCACGTCATCGCATCGGGCAAGAATATCAACCTCTTCGTTCTCGATACCGAGGTCTATTCCAATACCGGTGGCCAGGCATCCAAATCGACCCCCATGGGCGCCGTAGCGCTCTTCGCAGCCGGCGGCAAGCCAATCTCCAAGAAGGATCTGGGGATGATCGCCATGTCCTACGGTTCGGTCTATGTTGCCCAGGTTTCCATGGCCAATCCGGCCCAGTGCATCAAGGCGATGCTGGAAGCCGAAGCGTTTGATGGTCCCTCGATCATCATTGCCTATGCCCACTGTATCGCCCACGGTATCAACATGACTACCGCCGTGGATGAGCAGAAAAGGGCGGTCAACTCCGGTTACTGGCCGCTCTATCGCTACAACCCGGCGCTGGCTGCCGCGAGCAAGAACCCGCTGCAGCTGGACAGCAAGGCTCCTTCCATCGAATTCAGCGAATATACCGATGGACAGAACCGCTACCGCATGCTGAAGAAGGCCAACCCGGAAGCAGCCGCATCGCTGATGAAAAAGGCAGGGGAATGGACAAAAGCCCACTTCGCCTACTATCAGACGCTGGCAGCCCTCAACTTTGAGGAGAACGGCGAGAAAAAGTAGTCAGCCGAATGTTGAAATGATACTATCCAACCCCGCAGAGCAATCTGCGGGGTTTTCTTTTAGCAATAACGACTATCTTGTCATAATCTGGAGGAGATATGTTTGGTGGGACGAATCAGGATCTGGGGGCGGAGCTGTTTAAAACCTGGAGCGAAGAACAACGACAAGATGAAATCAAGAAACTGGTAGAGGGATATCGCGCCGGGGTCCCGGTCGGGATTCTCTGCAAGATGGCGGAAACCATTGCCGGCAGCAAAAAGAAGGCGAAAAAATATCTGCAGCAGTTCCTGAGCGAATCGGAACGTCAGGATGCGGTCGCAGCAGCACCCCCTAACATGCTGCCGATCGTCACATCATTTCTCGGATAGGAGTGTCCATGCATCCTGTTGTGATTGCCGGTTGCGGCTATGTGGGTGAACGGCTGGCGCGCGGCTACCTGGCTGGCGGTCAGGCACCGCTCTGTACGGTACGCTCTGCGGAGCATGCCCAGCGCTTGGAATCGGCCGGCCTGTTGACTCGTGTTTGTTCCCTGGATGATGTATCTGCACTCCCCTCGCTGGAGTGTGGCGGTGCCGTCCTGTTTTACCTGGTGCCGCCACCGGGGGGCGGGACGTCGGATACCCGTGCCGCAAACTTTATTGCGCTGTTGCGATCCGCTGAGCCGCCCCGGAAAATCATCTACATGAGTGCCACCTCGGTCTATAACGAAACGTCTGGTGGGGTGGTGACCGAATCGTCACCCGCAGAGCCGGCTTCGGCCATGGGAAAACGCCGCCTGGATGCGGAACGCAGCTTTCAGGCCTATGGCGCGGAAGCTGGCGTGCCGGTGATTATCTTGAGAGTCAGCGGTATCTATGGCCCCGGCCGCCTGCCGCTGATGCAGATCAGCCAGGGGCAGCCGCTGCTGGCCGAGGCGGAGTCCGGCCTTTCCAACCGGATTCATGTGGATGACCTGGTGGCAATCTGTCGTGCTGCCGCCGACCAGGTGGATGAAGATGATCTGTTCAATGTCAGTGACGGACACCCCTCCAGCATGACCAGTTATTTCAACCTCTGTGCCGATTGTCTCGGCTATCCCCGTCAGCCACAGGTCTCAATGTCGGAAGCGCATCAGCTGATGTCACCGCTGATGCTTTCCTACGTGAGGGAGTCCAGGTGCGTCGATTCGTCCCGTATGATTGAAAAACTCGGGATTTCACTGCTCCATCCTGACATGCATCACGGTGTTCCCGTGTCATGTACTCAACAAAAGGTGTAGCAATCTATGCATATTGAACGTCGTTTAGATGAGTTTAGCCGTATCATGCTGTTGGAGCCCTCCCCTGAGCGGAGTGCCGAACTAGGTGATTTTCTCCAGAACCACGGTTATCAGTACGGTGGCCGTTCGGCTGACAACCTGCTCCTGCTGCAACCACTGCTGACGCTGGAACAATTGCACCGGGTAGTGGTCTGTTCCCTGATGACCCCTTCGCCTGATATGGCGCTGAATACCTTTGAACGCTTGTGTGGCGTAATTTCGCCCGCGGCGTTACAGGCGCTTTTCACCCATAAAAAACGGTTGTCACAATTGCTGCAGGTCTGTGGAGGATCGCCATTCCTGGTGAACCTGATGTTTAAAGCACCGGAAATCCTGCAGTGGATCTTTCTGGAGAACGGCATGGAAATCTCCCGTTCTTATGATGATACCCTGAATGCCTTGCGTGGCCGGCTCGGGGGGGAAACCGAATACGGCGTGCTGCAAAAAGTGCTGCGCTGTTTCAAACGGGAAGAAATCGTGCGGATTGCATCCCGTGACCTGAATGGGCTGGCGCCGCTGGAGGAAGTGACTGCCGAACTTTCAAGTCTGGCAGCGGCCTCGTTGCAGGTCGCCTTTGAAACCTGTCGTGCCTGCCTGGTGCGTGAGTACGGTATCCCCCAGCTCTCCACGGAAAACGGTCCGCGGCCGGCCGAGATGACGATTATCGGTATGGGGAAACTGGGGGGGAACGAGCTTAATTTCTCCTCCGATATTGATATCATCTATTTTTATGAGTCAGACCTTGGTGAAACCAGCGGGATTCAGGGGGGAGGAAGGGAACGGAAATCGGTTGTTTCGTTGCACACCTTTTTCAATAAACTGGCCGAAATGGTCAACAAGGCGCTGTCGCAGATTACGGAAGATGGCTTTGTATTCCGGGTGGATGTGGGGTTACGTCCCGAAGGAAAATCGGGTGATATGGCGGTTTCGCTCCGCTCAGCGGAAATCTACTACGAGTCGTGGGGACAGTCGTGGGAACGGACCGCCATGTTGAAGGCGCGGCCGGTGGCAGGCTCGCTTGAGTTGGGGGAACAGCTGCTGAAGATGCTGCAGCCGTTCGTCTACCGCAAATACCTGGATTATAACCTGATTGAAGATATGAAGCAGATGAAGCAGAAGATTGATGCCTCGTTGACCCGTTCACGGGAACATGAAATCAACCTGAAACTGGGGCGTGGCGGAATCCGGGAAATCGAGTTTCTGATCCAGGCGCTGCAACTGGTGTATGCCGGTAAAAATCCGAAACTTCGCGAGCGCACCTCACTGACCGCCTTGGCTACCTTGCGGGATGCCCGGCTGATTTCCGAAGAAGATGCCCGGCTGTTGACCGATGCCTACCGTTTTCTCCGTACCACCGAACATCGCATCCAGGTGGTGCAGGAACGTCAGACCCATAATCTGCCGACCAAGGATGAAGAAATACTCGCCTTGTCCCGTCGATGCGGCTTCTTGCGCAGTAATGGCTTGGAACGCTTCCGGGAAACGTTGGAACAGCATCGCCGTGCCGTGTCAGCCATGTACGGCACGTTGTTCCTGTCGCGGGATGAGAAGCTGCAGCAGGATCTTAATCCGGAAACGCTCTTCTTTCTGGATGCCAAGGCGGATGAAGACCTGGTCAAGGATATGCTGGAGGAACGCAAGTTCGAAGATGTGGAGCGGGCCTATGCCAATCTGCTCGCCTTGCGCCAGGGACCGGAAAAAGTCAATCTGACGGAACGTTGCAGCCGCTTGCGGGAAAAGATTGCCCCGCTGCTGCTACAGGAGGTCTTCGACTCTCCTGATCCCGATATGGCCTTTATCAATCTGGAACGCTTTTTGGCGGTTGTCGGCGCCCGCTCCTCCTATTTTGCGCTGCTGGCGGAAAATCGTGAAACCTTGAAGTTGCTGGTGTCGCTGTTCGGCATGTCAGAGTTCCTGTCAAAAATCCTGATTGCCCACCCGGAACTGCTGGACAGCATGGTGGCGCGCAGTCATGTGTCACCGCTGAAAACCTTGGAGCAGATGAAAAACGATCTGGCAACGGAATTGGAACAGAGCGATGATTTCGAGGATCAGCTTGATCTGTTACGGCGCTATCGTAATGAAGAGTTTCTACGGATCGGTATGAATGACATACATGGCCGTCTGGGGCAGACGGAGATCACCACCCAGTTGAGTCTGGTCAGTGAAACCTGTCTTGAGGCAGCATTCACCCTGGCGGTCCGGGAACTGAAACGTTTTGGCACTCCGGTCTATCAGCAGGATGGTGTGGAAAAAACTGCCAGCATGGCGGTGATCGGCATGGGGAAAATGGGGGGGGGGGACCTGAACTACCACTCCGATCTCGATGTGATCTTTGTCTATGATCACCATGGCTTTACCAACGGAGTCAAGCAGATCAGCAATCACGAATATTTTGCCAAGCTGGCTCAAAAAATTATCTCGATTCTGACCATGCAGACCCGTGAAGGGTATGCCTACAAGATTGACACCCGGCTGCGCCCTTCGGGTAATGCCGGGCCGCTGGTAACATCGCTGGAGTCGTTTCTCGACTATCACCGCAAGGAGGCGCAGATCTGGGAACGCCAGGCACTGACCAAGGCGCGGGTTGTGCTGGGAGAAGCGGGACTGGCGCTCCAGTTGAGTGATGTGATCCGGCAGACCGTGTATGGCGCCAGTATTGATGATGACGGACGGCGGGAAATCCGGCGGTTGCGGCGGCGGATGGAAAACGAACTGGCGCGGGAAACGGCAGATAGCTACAACATCAAGACCGGGCGGGGGGGGATGGTGGATGTGGAGTTTGCAGTTCAGTACCTGCAATTGCGCTACGGCCATGCCAATCCCGAATTACGCAGCACCAATACGATCATGGCGCTCAAGTTTATTCGCAGCTTGCGGCTGCTTCCGGAAGGTGATGTGGACACCCTGTTGAGCGGTTACAAGTTTCTGCGCAAGATGGAAAACCGGCTGCGGATTATCCACGACTATTCGGTCAATGATTTGAGCGGCTCCAGGCAGTACCTTGATAAACTGGCCCGTCGTCTGGGGTATGATCCGAAACTGAAAAACCCTGGAGCGGCATTGATTTGCGATTATGAGGAAACCACCGGGAAAATCCGGGAGTGTTTTGATCGTATCTTTGGGGAGGAAGAATTATAGGTGGTGCTCACAAAACTGCAACAGTTGCTGTTCGGCCTGTTGGAAATCCTCCAGCTCCAGCTCCAGCTCTGCTGTCCAGCTGCGGGTTTTGTAATACAATTTGTCGTAGTAGAGTTCCATCAGGCCGGTCGCCAGGCCGGCCATATCCCCCTGTTCCAACATCGCTTTTAAGGACGCGTAGTCTGGTCCCCCCAGTTTTTTCCTGATCCGCTCCAGCGCTTCTGCCATCTGTGTGCGGTATTCCTGCCGGTCATATTCCTCCAGCAGGCGCGTTACGCGGGTTGTCAGGGAGGCGTGACACCAGATCTTGTGACTTTCCAGCATGGCCTCGTACAGGTTTCCCGGCAGGGTGTACTTTCCGATGCGCTTGCTTTCCCCCTCCAGAACGATCGGCCGGTCGGCCGGTGCTTGACGGAAGCGGTCCCACAGCAGCGACTCGAACCGCTTTTGGCTGAAATCCTGTTGCATGCCAAATGAGCCAAAGGCGGAACCACGGTGCTGCGCAATTCCTTCCAGGTCGATGGAGGTACAGTGGGATTGATCCAACCGGTTGATAAAGGTGGTCTTGCCGATGCCGGTCATGCCATGCATCACCAGCAGCGGGGCAGGTGCAGAGAAATGTTCAAAACAGGAAATAACGTGGCTGCGGTAGCTTTTGTAGCCACCCTTGAGTTGTACGGCCCGGTAGCCGCTCAGCTTCAGCAGGGAGGTTATTGACAGACTGCGCAACCCCCCACGCCAGCAATAGACCAGGATCGGACGCCCCTTGGCAGCGTCGGCAATGCTCTCGACCATGGATGCAAAACGCCCGCAGGTCAGCTCCAGAGCTCTCATGCGGGCGGGGTGCGCACCTTGCTGTTTGTAGATCGTTCCGATTTCTACCCGTTCCTGGTTGGTGAGGAGCGGCACATTGACAGCGCCTGGCAGATGGTCCTCGTTAAATTCCAGCGGAGTGCGAACATCAACCAGGGCATGGCTGTCAATCAGTGACGGGGTGAAGAGAATTGCTTCAGGCATTTTTTACGATGACGCTCTCCAGAATATTGGCAGCATCTTCACATTTGTCGGTCGCTTTTTCCAAGGTCTCGTAGATCTCTTTCCATTTGATCAACTGAATCGGGTCTTTTTCTTCGTCAAACAGGCGGCTGATTGCTTCGCGGGAAACACGATCCGCTTCATTCTCCAGCGCATTGACTTCTACGCACGCCTCAAAAATCTGTTCGTTCGACTTTTTGCAGAGCATGGCAACCGCTTTGTCAACAGCCTGGCACGACTGTAAAATGATGAAACCGAGTGACTTGGCTTCAGGCGGGATTGATTCCACGTTGTACATGATGATCCGTTGGGCGGAAGCGTCGATCAGGTCGAGGATGTCATCCAATTTGGAAGCGAGGGCATAAATGTCTTCCCGGTCGAGCGGGGTGATGAAGGTTTTGTTCAGCTTCTGGATGATCTCGTGGGTAATGGAATCCCCCTTGTGTTCGATCTCCTTGATCTTGCGTTGGCTTTCTGCCGGATTCTCGAAGTTGTCGAGCATATCCTTCAGAAGTTGTGAACCGGCAATGATATTGGTGGTCATTTCCTTGAATAACTGGAAAAATTTCTCTTCTTTCGGGAGAAGTCCAAACATGATGTATCCCTCCGTAGGATCTAGCCTGTCGGTTAAAATAAAATCGGCTATCTCTATCACACTTTGCCTGATCTTCCCACAGAAAAGTCGTGGGGAGTTGTCCTGTCGCTCGTGCTTGCCGGCGCCAGACCCCGTGTAGCGTGTAAATGCAGTTGCCTTTAATGGACGGGTGAAGTATTCTTTCTCTCTTCAAGAAAGGAGCCGTTACCCTATGACATCGCTTCATGCCGCTGTTCTTGGCGCATTACAAGGTTTTGCCGAAGTTCTCCCGATCAGCAGTTCCGCGCACCTGATTCTGGTTCCCTGGTTATTGCAGTGGCCGGAATCGGGATTGACCTTTGATGTTGCGCTCCATCTCGGGACCTTTATCGCCCTGGTCGTTTATTTCCGGGGGGATATCATGACCATGCTGGCAGCCTGCCGCGAGGCCTACGTTACCAGGTCGCTTGATACCGCTGCCAAGCGCTTGCCATTTCTGATCGTTGCCGCTACCTTTCCGGCAGCGCTTGTCGGCAAGCTGTTCGAACATCAGGTGGAGACGATTTTTCGTTCCAATCCACTGCTGATTGCCATCTTTCTGGCTGTTTTTGGTGTGATTCTGGGGGTCGTCGATATTGCCGGCCGCAAACAGTATGCACTGGGCGATGTTACTCCCCGGCGGGCCATGGTGATTGGCTTGCTGCAATGTCTGGCTCTGATCCCGGGCGTTTCCCGTTCCGGTATCACTATTACCGCCGGTCTGATGCTCGGTTTTACCCGGGAAAGCGCGGCGCGTTTCTCGTTTCTGTTGTCGCTGCCGATCGTCTGTGGCGCGGCGCTGCTCAAGTCACTGCAGTTGATCAAACACGGGATTCCGGCCGGTGAAGGTCTGCCGATGGTTATCGGGATTGTTGTCTCTGCCGTGGTCGGCTATCTGAGTGTCGCGTTCTTGCTGAAATACGTGCAGAAACGGACGGTGTCACTGTTTGTCTGGTATCGGGTGATTGCGGCAGGGATCATCATTGCGGCGGTTCTGTCCGGTTACAAGGGGTAGAAAATGAGCGGCGGGATCTGCGAATGGCCGGAGGATGAGCGGCCGCGGGAAAAAATGCTGCGCCAGGGAGCGGCCTATCTCACCAACGCGGAGCTGCTGGCGCTGATTATCCGCACCGGTGATACGGTTACCCGTATGAGTGCCATTGATCTGGGGCGCGAAATCATTCACCGCTTCGGTGACAACCTCCGTTCACTCGGGAGCGCCGATCTCGCGGAAATTACCGCCATCAAGGGGATGGGGCCTGCCAAAGCAACTGCAGTCAAGGCAGCCTTTACCTTGGCATCACGTTTTCAGGCGCGCAAGCTGGAGCACCTCGATCGCTTTACCGCACCGCGCCAGGTATTTGAGTACTTTCATTTTGAGTTTCGTGACAGCCGCAAGGAATCGTTTCTGGCTCTGCTGCTGGATGGGAAAAACCGTATTATCCGGCGGGTTCAGGTCTCGGAAGGGAGCTTGAACCAGAGCATCGTCCATCCCCGCGAGGTGTACGGTCCGGCGGTCCGGGAGTCGGCCGCGGCGGTGATTCTGGTACATAATCATCCCACCGGTGATCCTGCGCCGAGTAGTGAAGATCGTGCCATTACCCGACGGCTGGTGGATGCCGGAGAAATCATGGGGATCAAGGTGCTTGACCACATCATTGTTGGCGAGGATGCCTACTTCAGTTTTGTGGAAGGCGGGTTGATCTGATCTCTGCCCAAAAGAGAGGTGTCTATGCAACAGACCACAGCTACGCCGCTTGACGGAATTCGTTATTTCACGCCGCCTGATGGCTATGTTCTGACCGGTCGGGATGGCCGGGTCAGCCTTTTGTGGCGCTCCAATGTTCCCGTTCCGCTACTGACGGATGACTATCCCCGGGCGGTCGCGGCTGGTTCCCCCGATTATGACATGGTTGGCAATGGAATCTACCAAGCGTTACGACTCAACCCCGATTGCCAGTATGCCGCCGATTTTGCAGATGTCTTGCGGGAAGCGTATCCGCACATCATCTCCGAAATTGGTGGTCAGGCGATCATGCTGGAAGCCAAAGATGTTGATTCCCCCTATCTGGATCGTAAGATTACCTGTCTCAGGATCATGGCCTTGCTGGATCGCAACAAGCCCGAACTGCAACGTGAAATTGCCCGCAGCTACAAGGAAAAAGGGAGCCGGCTGGATGCGCTGCAGAGTGTGGTGGCCAGCTGGTACGGCGCTGAAAAGAGTTTCAAGCTTCTTCATGACGCTCTCCCGGACGATGCTCTGGCGTTGTACGAATATGGCGAGGTACTGTATGTGCTGGGGCGCTACCAGCAGGCCGCCGGCTTGTGGAGCGACGCCTTGCCACAGCTGAAGGACGATGAGCGGAGGGCGGTTTCCGGCTGGATTGCGGACATTCTGGCCGGTCGCCTGCCGCTGGTTCCGCCGATCGATTATTTGTCGGCGGTGGCTGTTGCGCTGGAAGAACGGGAGTACGGGCGTCACGATGAGGCTGCGGCAATTCTGGAAGATGTGCTGGCCGATGCGGTGTTTGGCGAGCATTTCCCGCTCCAGGAATTGCACTATCTGCTCGGCAGCTGCTATCAGGAGCTGGGATTGATGGAGCAGGCGGCGGCAGCATTCAAGAGGAGTTGAATATGTTTGGATTTTCGAATGCCGATTGGCTTTTTATCGGGTTTATCCTGGTGGTGATCGCGCTCTGTGTCGCTGCCAGTGATATGCGGAAAAAGGGGTAGCAGTATGTTTGAAGATGAACATGATCTTCAGGAACATGAACAACATCGCCCCTTGAGCATGGTGCTGCTGGGCGGTCTGTATCTGTTCTTCTTTGTGTTGACCGCCTCCACCTATGGCAATCCTTTCCCGTTCATGGGGCGGATCTATGAAGGACTTTGGGCGCAAGCACTGGTGTTTGTCGATAGCTTGTTCATGCTCTACCTGTTCCTCGGTCTGATGAAACGGCAGAAGCTGACCTGGTATCTCCTGATGGGGTATAACGCTTTTGAGGCGCTCAACACGATCGTTAACCTGATCTATATCTCGTCCGCCGAAGTTGAAAGGATCGCCGGTAAACCGGTTGACCCGGAAGCGCTTCTGATCAACAACATCGTGGTGCTCGGGGCGATCCTGTTTCTTTCGCTCTTTATTTACCGGCAGCGCCCGTACTTTACCAACCTCTCCCGTTATGTATTCTAAGTCAGGGCGGCATGGAAGATGCACGACGATATGACTCCCGATACACAGCACGAGAGCGTGAAAACAGGTGTTTCGGTCCGTATCGAAATGCTCGACAAATCATTTGGCGAGCATCGGGTGCTCAAAGAAGTTTCCCTGGCAATCGAAGCGGGGGAGACCTTCTCGATCATCGGTCCCTCGGGAACCGGTAAAAGTATTCTGCTTCGTCATATCATTCAGCTTGAAACCCCGGACAAAGGTCAGATATACATCAATGACAAGCCGCTTTTTAACTCTGAAGGGGCGATCAAGCGGAATGATTACCGCAGTAGTATGGTGTTCCAGTCGTCTGCTCTTTTCAATTCACTGACGGTTGCTGAAAATGTCGGTTTGTGGATGCGGGAGCACCGGGTGTGGCCGGAGGAGCAGATCTGCCGGATCATTGCTGAAAAACTTGCCATTGTCGGGTTGGAGGGGAAAGAGTCGCTCCGCACTGCCGAGCTGTCGGGAGGGATGAAAAAACGGGTGGCCATTGCCCGTTCACTGGCGATGGAGCCGCAGTTGGTTCTGTACGATGAACCGACCGCCGAACTTGACCCGGTGACCACCGATGAACTGGCGGAAACAATTATTGCTCTCCGTAAGACATCAGGCAATACCACCATCATCGTAACCCATGATTTGAATTTTGCGCTCTATCTCTCGGATCACCTTGCCATGATGCATCAGGGGGAAATCGTTGCCATCGGTACGGCAGCCGAGATTCGCAACAGTCAGAATCCGGTCGTACAGCGCTTTATCAGGACAACCACCAAGGGAATTACCAAGTTATAACAGGATGGTCAGATGCGTTATAAGGTAGTGTTTTGTTGTATGCTGGCAGTGATGGGAGGGTGTGTGGCGCTGAAGCCATCCAAGCCGCTCCTGCCGGTGGCTGAGTACGAACGGATGATCGTCGGCAACCTGAACGCCGATTATGTCGGTACGGATAACTGTGTTGCCAAGTGCCATGCCCACGATATGATTACCAGCTATTTCCGCAAGTCGGTTCATGGTGAACAGAGAAATCGTGACAACGGCTTGCCGCTGGTCAATTGCGAGTCATGCCACGGTCCGGGAAGTCTGGCGATCGCAAAAATCGAAGCGAACCATGCACGATTGGGCGAGGCTGGCAATCGCTGTGATACCAGTGAACTGATCGAGATCAGGCGTCTCCCCTCACCAGCACAATCGTTGATCTGTCTTAAATGCCATTCCGCTGCCTCTACCCCCGCCTTGGCACACTGGAACACCAGTGTGCACGCCCTGAATGATATCAGCTGCATTTCCTGCCATAATCTGCATGAAAGTCCGCGCCAGAAAGTGAGCCGTGAAAAAATGGCCGAGCTCTGCTTTGGCTGTCATCCCGATGTAAAGGCGCAGTTCTCGCTCTTTTCCCATCATCCGGTGCAGGAACGGAAGGTGGGATGTTTTGATTGCCATGACCCGCACGGTTCGCCACAACTTCATATGCTGAAAGGGGTGACTCTCAAGGATACCTGTGGCCGTTGCCATGCCGATAAAAGCGGGCCGTTCGTGTACGAACATGGTGATGTGACCGAAACCTGCAGCAACTGCCATGCTCCCCACGGTTCAGTTAATCGCCGTCTCTTGTCGGCTGCCATGCCGTTTCTCTGTATCCAGTGTCACAATCCTGGGCATCGCTCGGTCATGAGCAGCTCTCCTGCGACCAATAAGGCTCTTTTTGCCAATCGCTGCACCGATTGCCACTCCTCCATCCATGGTTCCGATACTCCCGACAACCGTGGCATGGGAACCTTGAGGAAATAGCCATGACCTGTTTCCCCAAACAGCAGCTCTCCCTGATATGCGCCCTGCTGGTGATCAATGGCGTCGCTGACTTCAGCATTGCATCAACACTGTTTGCTGCCGATGAGGAACCTCGGAGCGGAACGTTGGAGAGCGTGGAGCCTGAAACAGTTGAAGCCGTTGAGTCAGTTGAAGCAGTTGAAGCAGTTGAAGCAGTTGAAGCAGACGTTGTTCCGTTTGCCACGGAACAGTACGGGATTGTACGTGCCGGTTACCGTTTTGTGACTCCTGTTGACAACGCCCGTGCCGCAGCTCCGTATCTCCGGCTGAAAGGCGGTTTGATGGGAGGGGTCGCGGCAGGAAGCATCGCCCCGGATCTGAAAGTCTCGGGCGCGGCAACGGTCATCAATGAGGACGATTACCATGCCGAGCTCCTGCTGGATGGTGGCGGCGCCTATCGTTTTAACCTGGAAAGCCAGGCGTTGTGGCATAATCTGCTCACGGAACAGTTGAGTCCCACTGGTACGGTTGTCACCCAGGATCTCAATCCGGGGCAGGAGTATGGCCTGCGGGTTTCCACCCATCAGATGGAGGGGCGGGTGCGTCTCGGCAATAACCCGTTTCACCTGAGCCTGGGGTACTGGGAGCTCCATCGCGAAGGAATCCAGCAGAGCCGCTTTTCCGATCATTATTTCAATGATCCCGCTTCGTCCGTTCGCTCGGTTGCCAACCAGGTTGACCAGGTTACCCGCGAGGGAACCATTGGTCTGGATGGAATGTTCGGTCCGCTCGGCGTGGCCTACACCTTTCGTATCCGGGATTTTATCGATCAGTCTGGTCCCTATCGTAGCGCCTTCAACAGCAGTGCTGGTGGTACGCTTGTGCCGGGTAACCAGGTTTACGCTGCTACACCTGACAATCGTGTGATTTCCCATACGGTCAAGCTCTATAGCGATATGAGTGGCGGAGTGCAGGGGACTGCTGCCTACACCTTGCTGCAGCGCGAAAATAATGGCGGGGGAGGAGATGCTCATCCCTCCTCTGCACCGCACGATACGGTGCAGGCTGCTTCCGGTGATATTCGTTATACCCCGGTCAAGGAATTATCCTTTGCCCTCAAGTACCGCCATCAGCAGATTGACCGACAGTCGCCGGATACCATCTCTTACCCCTTTGCATCGATTCCGGCCAGCGGCACAATCCCCGGAACCGTGACAGCTACTCCCGGAGTTTTGCTGGTGCGCCCTTCCTCGGATTATCGTGAGGATTCGATTACCGCCTCGTTAACCTATCAACCCCGTAGCTCAACCCAGCTGCGCCTGGAATACCGGGCACAACTGGAAGCCCGGCTCGGTCTGCCGGATCCGCAACATCCCGATCTCCCCCAGGCCCGTTATGACGACGAACGCCTGACCCATACCGGTAAGATAACGGCATCGTGGAAACCGGTTAACGGCACCAAGTTGAAAGCCATTTACAGTTATGCCAGCTGCGATAATCCGGCCTACACTGCGTCGTTTTCACAACAGCATGCTGCCCAGCTGTTTGCCACCATTACACCGGGGCACCGTTGGGGGGTAACCGCCAGCTACCTGGGGAAGTATGAAAATGTTGAGCATCCGGGGCGTGTGATAACCACCTCATCCGCACTGACGTTGCCCCGGGAAACCGTGGCCAGTTCGGCCAATGCCAGTGTCTGGTTTGCTCCCCTTAATCGCCTGACGGTTACTACCAGCTATTCCTTTCTGGATAGTGCTACCCATCAATCGGTTCTGTTCAGTAATCTCTCTGCCGATTCACGCGTGGCAGCTGATTATCGTTCTTTTGCCCATGTTTATGGTATTGACGCCGTCTACGCCGTATCAGAGCAGATCGATTTCGGGGTGTCGCTCCAGCAGGTACATTCCAGTTCCCGATTTTCCGTACCGTTGGCCCAGTTTACTGATGCCGATAATCAGTTCTACTCAACCGCCGGCATAACGGAACTGACGGCGAGCCGCGCATCGGAGACCGGCGTTGCCACGCGCCTGGACTGGCGTATCACCCCCCGGTACGGGGTGGTGCTGGAGTATAACCTTCGCCGTTATTCATCGGGGAGTTATCCTGGTGACGGTTCTTTGCACACAGTTATGACGCTGCTCTCGGGACATTGGTAGCATGGCATGAAACTACGCAACCTGATCATAGCCTTTGTGGCGTGTATGCTGACACTCTGGCCATACCAGGGGGGGGCGGCCGGAACGCAATTGATCGCGGCGATTTTAAGCAGCGACCAACCACGCTACCGCGATGCGCACCGCGCTTTTGTCAAGTCACTGGCCTCACGCGGCTATGATGCCGGCAAGGTGGAAATTGTTCTGCAGTCCCCCAACCCGGATCCGCTTTCCTGGTCAAACGCAATTCGCAAGTTCAATGCCTACAAGCCGGCCTTGATCGTTGCCTATGGCGCTCCGGCAGCAACGGTTGCCATGAAGGAAACTGAAAATATACCGGTGGTGAGTGTGGATATCTATGGCAGCGAGCGAACAGCAAAAGTGACGAGTGGCGTCAGTTCGCGGGTTCCTCTGGTTACCTTGATGAAGACGGTGGCAAGTATTCATCCCTACCGCAAGGTCGGTGTTCTCTATACCTCCCGCGAAATCGGATCCCGTCAACAGGCGGATGATATCCGCAAGGCGGCCCAGTCGTTTGGTGCGACGACCGTGGAGGCGAATGTGACCTCTGCCGCTGCATTGGAGAGTGTTCTGACGTCACTGCTCCCCAAGGTCGATCTGATCGTGGTAACGGAAAGTTCTTTTGCCTGCCGCCAGTTTGACCGGATTGTGAGTCGAGCCACGGAACGATTGATTCCGGTGGTCTCCACCATGCCGGATGCTGCCGACAAGGGGGCGCTGGCATCGTTGGAAATTAACCCCCAGGAACAGGGGCATTTGGCGGCTGAAGTGGCGGTGCGTCTGCTGGAAGGGGCCAACCATACCAATCTGCCATTGTTGACTCCCCGTCGCGTTGATCTGATCGTTAATCTGCGTGTAGCACGTGTCCTTAAAATAACATTGCCATTCCAAGTGCTTGGTTCGGCTACCAGGGTTATTAAATAATTTTGTCTTTCAGCTGCGACTAACTACAGGTAGAGTGCCGATATGGGTAGAATACTGCTTATTGATGACGACAAGGTGTTTTCCGAATTTCTGGCCTCCTATATCCGTGAATCTTTTCCGCTTTTGAAGGTCGAAATCTGCAACAATCCGCTGACCGGTCTGCAACGGATCAAGGAAGGTGGCTATGATCTGATGCTGATTGATCTTGAAATGCCGTCGCTGGATGGTTTGAAGCTGATGAGTTTTGCAACCGAGGTTGGCATGGATAAAAACCGGATTGTGCTTCTATCGGGGCGTGATGCGGATTTCCTGCACCAGATATGCCCCATGGGAACCTGTCTGGCCGTATTGAACAAGTTTGAAGCCCGCCAGAAAACTGTACTCGACATGATTTTCAACTCCCTGCACAGCAAAGCTGTTTCCTCATCTGCGAACTGATCTGTTCAAGCCTGATTTTATTCCGATACCCCCCTTCACCTCGTAAAATCGATAGTGCCGTCTCTGTCGGCCCGATGCTCCTGATGGCAACGGCTGGCTTGCCGGAAGGTCTGTTCCGTGCTATAGAACAGATATTCTGACAACCGGAGGTGTCGTATGAGTAACTTTTTGATCCGCTTGATCACGCTCTGTACCATTCCGCTGCTCTTGAACGGCTGCCTGGTGGCTGAAAGCAGATTCCTTAAAAAGGTTGGTGAAGCTGAACAGTTGACCAGAGAACGGGACGACGTGCAACAAAAACTTGCCGCCTTGCAGAAGGAACAGGAGGCGTTGAAAGGTGAATATGCTGCGCTCCAGAAGAATGCTGCCGGTCTGACCAAGGATAAAGAAACACTGACCAGGGAAAAGGATGATCTGGAACAGGTGCTGAAAGCTAAATCAGATACACTGTCAAAATCAAATAGTGAGTTGCGTCAAAAAGTTACCGAAGCAGAAATTGAAAATGCCAAGTTGAAAAACGACATTGCTGCCTTGCAAAAACAGAAGGAAATTAAAGTTCAAGAGGTGAGTGGCACCTACGAACAACTGCTCCAGAATATGAAAAGTGAAATTGCCCAGGGGCAGGTTACCATTTCTGAGTTAAAGGGGAAGCTGACCGTCAATATGGAGGCAGCAATTCTGTTCGATTCGGGGAAAGCCGATGTCAAACCGGATGGACTGGTGGTGTTGATGAAGATGATGGATACCTTGAAAAAGGTTACCGACAAGGCGATCCGGATTGAAGGGCATACGGACGATGTTCCGATCAGCGGAGCGTTAACCCGCCAGTTTCCCACCAACTGGGAACTTTCGGCTGCCCGGGCGATCAATGTCACCAAATATCTGCAACAGCAGGGAATTGATCCGATGATTCTTTCTGCTGCAGCTTTTGGGGAATACAAACCGGTTGCCGATAACGGTACCAAGGAGGGGCGGGCCAAAAACCGTCGTATTGAACTGACCCTGGTGGCAAAAGAATAATGGCCAAGAAAAAAACAGTTCCGGTTCAACCGGCTGAAAAACCATTTCGTACTGATCCGTTTACGGCTTTAAAGAACTTGAAAGGGGAGCTGTCACCGCTTGCCACTGAAACGGCGCCGAAGCCGGCTCCCGTCGTTACCGCTCCTCCCGAAGACGATTCCGCGCTGTTTCTTGAGGCGATGGCCGGTGTCCGTCCGCTTGCCACTGCAACGACTGTCAGTTCGGCAACTGCGGCGGTAACAGCAGACAAAAAGGTTCTCCCTCCCGTTGACTCCCCTGTAAAAAAGGAAGATTCGGCACTGTTCCTCGGTGAGATTGCGCGACTCAAGCTGGATGTCAAATTCACCGATAGCGTGCCGCAGGAAGAGGAACTGAAGGTGCTGTCGGGTAATCGTCTGAGTCTACTGAAAAAAGGGGTCATCAAGGTCGAACGGCAGCTTGATCTCCATGGTCTTACCCGTGGTGAGGCGCTGCAGGAGTTGGCACGTTTTGTGAGGAATGCCCAGGCAAAGGGTGAAAAAGCAGTGCTGGTCATTACCGGCAAGGGGCTTAATTCGACCGATGGGCCGGTGTTGCAGCAGGTGGTGATATCGTGGCTGCGTGATGCCGGGCGGCCGCTGGTAACGGAATTTGCTCCTGCTCCCCGTGCCATGGGCGGCAACGGTGCCCTGGTGGTTTTTTTACGTAATTCGCAACGAAAGCAACAACCTATAATGCCAGTAGATCAAAAAAAGGAGAACTGATTCATGATTACTCACATCGTATTTTTCAAGCTTGGCGACCCAACTCCTGAGGCGATCAGCGCGGTGCGGGACAAACTGCTCGGTATGCGGGGGAATATTCCGCAGTTGCGTCATCTGGAGGCAGGGATCGATGTTATCCGCTCTGAGCGCTCCTACGATGTTGCGCTGATGACCCGCTTTGATTCGCTGGACGACTTGCAGGCGTATCAGGTTCATCCGCTGCATGCCGGCGAGGTCATTCCCTATATGAAATCGGTCTGCTCATCGATTGTTGCGGTTGATTACGAAGACTGATTGATGTATACATTTTATCTTGACTAAATAGACCGGTATGCGTAAAATCCGGTTTTACTTGGACTATAGTGTTTAAAGTGTGTTTAACGTGCTGAATTTATTGTGGTTGTTCTGCCGGCTCCCGGTGTTATTTCTAAATTATATTCAGGTCGTATTGTGCCTGTAGACACAACAAACAAACGAGGAGGTAGGAAATGTCAGATTATGGTACCCTGCAAGACCGCGTACGTCACAAGTCACTTTTAAGCAAGGTCATGACCCCCGAAGAGACGATTCAGTTCTTCAAGCCGGGCATGAATCTTGGTTGGTCCGGTTTTACCCCCGCAGGTTATCCGAAGGTGGTTCCGATTGCCTTGGCTGAGCACGTTGAGAAGAACAACCTGCAGGGCAAAATGAAGTTCAATCTGTTCATCGGTGCTTCAGTTGGTGCTGAAACCGAAAACCGTTGGGCTGAACTGGACATGATCGATCGTCGCTGGCCGTACCAGACCGGTAAGAACATTGCCGCCGGTATCAACGAAGGGCGCATCCGTATGGGTGATAAACACCTTTCACTGTTTGCCCAGGATCTGGGTTACGGTTTCTACACTAAGGACACTGAAAGCGGCAAGCTTGATCTGGCCATCATCGAAGTGTCTGCCATCACTGAAGACGGCAGCCTGGTTCCAACCTCATCCTGCGGCGTTATTCCCGAGATCCTGATGATCTGCGACAAGATCATCATCGAGGTGAACACCGGCCAACCTTCCTTCGAAGGGATCCACGACCTGATCACCCCCGGCACACCTCCCAACCGTCAGGTGTTCGATATCACGAAAGCCAACTCACGTATCGGTTCCACCTCGATTCCGTGCGATCCGAAGAAGATTGTTGCCGTGGTCGAGTCCAAGCTGCGTGACCAGGGACGTGCTTTTGCCGAGCAGGATGATACCTCCGAAGCGATTGCCAACCATATCATCGATTTCTTTACCCACGAAGTAAAAGCCGGCCGTCTGCCGGACAACCTGCTGCCGATCCAGTCCGGCGTCGGTTCCATTGCCAATGCCGTTATCGGCGGTCTGGCCAAGGGACCGTTCTACAACCTGTCGGTGTACACCGAGGTTCTGCAGGATACCATGCTCGATCTGTTTGATTCGGGCAAACTGGATGCAGCATCATCCTGCTCGTTGTCGCTGTCGGCATCACCGGGCTTCCCGAAATTCTTCGAGAACATGGACAAGTATTTCGACAAGATCACACTGCGTCCGCTCTCCATCTCCAACGCTCCTGAGCCGATCCGCCGTCTCGGTGTCATCGCCATGAATACCCCGGTTGAGATCGACATGTATGCCCATGCCAACTCGACTCTGGTTGGCGGTACCCGCATGATCAACGGCCTGGGTGGTTCCGGCGACTTCCTGCGCAACGGTTTCCTGAAGATGATGCATACTCCTTCCAGCCGTCCGAGCAAGACCGATCCAACCGGTATCTCCTGTGTAGTTCCGCATTGCTCACACATCGATCACACCGAGCACGATCTGGACGTCGTGATTACCGAGCAGGGGTTGGCCGACGTTCGTGGTCTTTGCCCACGCGACCGTGCGAAAGTTATCATTGAGAAGTGTGCTCATCCGGAGTACAAGCCAATCCTGACCGAGTACTACGAGATGGCTCTGGCAGAATGCCTGCGCCGCAAAGTAGCTCACGAACCACAACTGTGGGATCGTGCCTTCAAGATGCACCTGAATCTTGAGAAAAACGGTACCATGAAGATTAAAAACTGGGATATCAAGCTCGACCTCTGCGAGTAGTTCTCCCAGACCATGTTTGTCGATCAGCCCCGCCCACAAAGCGGGGCTTTTTTTATATTTCATGCTTGAACTTAGGCGGTAAGTATGGTTTAAATTGTTCGCTTTATACTCTATTCACGATAGTCGGGTCGGCGCTATGTCAGAACAGGTAAGCGGGTTTCAAGGGGCGGTGGCGGGACTTTCATTGACTGATGTCATTCAGCTCAAGGGGCAGAATCGCTACACCGGATGTATTACGGTTGAATACGGTACGCAAGAGGGTGCCATCTATTTTGCCGATGGCGAGATCATTCATGCCGAGTTGGGTGATGATGTTGGTGAACAGGCTATTTACCAGATTATCAAATGGCCTGGAGGGACGTTTAACATTCACCCCGAAATGACCTCAACGGTTTGCACCATCCACTACCGGACCGATTTTCTACTGCTGGAAGCATTGCGGCGTCTTGATGAAGAACGGGCCGGCGCTCAGGGATCGGGTAAAGACTCTCCGGCGGTTACCCCGCGACGAACCATGAGCAAGGTGGCGGCGCGATTGATGGATATACCCGGCCTGACCTATGCTGTTCTGGTCGATAAAGACGGGGCGCCGGTACAGGACACCAGTATCGAAGCAGCTGCACTTTCCGCTAAAGGTGTTTTCATGGCAACCAGCGGTAATCAGTTGGGGGCGTTGATGGGGCTTGGAGAAATCAAGGCTGCTGCAATTCAGACGAAAAACTTCCATCTGCTGATGTACGATTCCAAGCATCACTATTTGAGTATTGCGGTTAACTCCGAGTCAGACCTTGAAAGTGTGGAAGGCGAGATCAAGACGGTTTTGATTCCTGCAAAATAGGAGAGTGTGCTTATGCAGGAAGTCCTGCGTTATTTACAGAGTGTTGAAGGTGTTATTGGCGTAGCGGTTTTCAACGATCAGGGGAGTGTTATCGAGTCTGCATTCCCTGCCTTGATCGACGCAGCCACACTGCAGCGCGCGGCGCATCAGTCACTGGATCTTGTCCAGGGGCTGCAAATAGACCAATCATTTGAGCTGGTTGATTTACGCTATGCTGAAGGGCGGATTCTGATTAAACGGATAACCGGTTGCATGGTGTATCTGCTCTGCTCCAAAACAATTAATCTCCATATCATTGCTACCAACCTGAACCTGGCAGCTCATAAGATTGAAACTGCGCGGAGTGCTGGCTCTACACCCGTTGCACCGGTGGCCATCCCGCCTGCAATGCCAGCGGGGCAGCAGGAAGAGCTGTCCGATCCATCAATTTTAACGTTGCAGATCAGCCATCTTGCCAATCGTGAAGCGAGCGCCAGTTTTGATTCTCTTGGTATGGTTGCGGTCAGCCAGGCAACGGCACAGTATATCAGCAGTTTTTATAAGCAGCCGTTCAAAAAACTGGTGTTAACGGTCTCGGCTTCAGGAAAAAGCGGAACATTCCCTGCCATGGTCATGAAAGATATGGAAGCGATGTACGATGGGACGATTATCGTGGGGCCCGGCATTGAAAAAAAACTGGCGATAGCCATGGGTGACAAGGTTCAGGTCGGGATCGCCTGATATTATCTGAGCGCCAGCTCAAGTTGCTCCAGTTTTTTGATGCGATCGCGCAAGATGGCGGCTTTTTCAAAATCAAGATTTTTAGCCGCCTCCAGCATCTCTTTACGTAGTTTTTTGACCGTTTTGGGCACATCCCTGGGAGCGCAGTATTCTTCTCCTGCTTCCGCCACACCAAATCCTGCCGGTGTATAATAATCCTTCTCTTCGATTGAGTTCAGAATCGTACGTATTTCCTTGATGACCGTCTCCGGCGTGATGCCGTGTTCCTGATTGTACTGCAGCTGTTTTGCCCGTCGCCGGGATGTCTCATCCAGGCAGACCTGCATGGAGCGGGTAACATGATCGGCATACATGATGACCCGTCCACCGGCATTGCGGGCCGCACGACCGCAGGTCTGAATCAGCGAACGGGTAGAACGTAAAAATCCTTCCTTGTCGGCATCGAGGATTGCCACCAGAGAAACCTCCGGAAGATCAAGTCCTTCACGCAGCAGATTGATTCCGACCAGCACATCGAATTCACCCCGTCGGAGATCCTGCAGAATCTGCATCCGTTCAATAGTATCAATATCGGAGTGGAGATACTTCACCCGTACCCCCAATTCACGGTAGTAGTTGGTCAATTCCTCCGACATCCGTTTGGTAAGCGTGGTGATCAGAACCCGCTCGTTCCTGGAGACGGTCTGGCGCACTTCATACAGTAAATCGTCGACCTGCCCCAAGGCTGTTCCGCTGGCTGTTACCGGGCGTACATCGATGATCGGATCAACCAGGCCGGTGGGACGAATCACCTGTTCTACCACCACACCTTCACTCTTTTGTAACTCATACTCGGCCGGTGTTGCCGATACATAAATTGCCTGGTGGATGCGCTGCTCAAATTCCTGAAAATTGAGCGGACGGTTATCAAGTGCTGCCGGGAGTCGAAAACCGTAATTGACCAGGGTCTCCTTGCGGGATCGGTCACCGCGGTACATGCCGCCGACTTGGGAGACGGTGATGTGCGACTCATCCACATACAGGACGAAGTCATCGGGAAAATAGTCGATCAGTGTATAACCCGGTTCGCCCGCCTGGCGACCATCAAAATAGCGTGAGTAATTTTCGATCCCCTGGCAAAAACCGATTTCCTCCATCATTTCGATGTCGTAGTAGGTCCGTTGCTCAATACGCTGTGCCTCCAGCAGCATGTTCTGCTGGCGAAAATAGCGGATCCGCTCTTCCAAGTCAGCGCGAATTTGCACAATGGCCCTGTCACGGGTCTCTCTGGTTGCGACGTAATGGGAGGCTGGAAAAATGGCGCATTTTGATAATGTTTGCAAGATGATGCCGCGCAACGGATCAATTTCACTAATTCCTTCGACTTGATCGCCGAAAAACTCGATGCGGAGTGCCTTGTCACTGTCGTAGGCCGGAAACACTTCCACCACATCACCGCGAACCCTGAAGGTTCCGCGATGAAAGTCAGTGTCGTTGCGTTCATACTGGATATCCACCAGCCTGGTGAGCAGCGTGTCGCGCCCGTATTCCTCTCCCAGGTGGAAAAAGATGTGCAGTGCGGCATATTCGGCAGGAGAGCCGATACCGTAGATGCACGATACGGAGGCAACGATAATCACATCCCGGCGTGTCAGCAGGGAACGGGTGGCAGAATGCCGCATCTTGTCAATTTCGTCGTTGATGGCGGAATCTTTTTCAATGAAGGTATCGGTGGTGGGGAGGTAGGCTTCCGGCTGGTAATAATCGTAGTAGGAAACAAAATATTCGACGGCATTGTCGGGGAACAGTTCCTTGAATTCGCCGTATAACTGGGCTGCCAAGGTTTTGTTCGGCGCCAGCACCAGAGCCGGTCGGCCAGTTCTGGCAATCACGTTGGCGATGGTAAATGTTTTACCCGAACCGGTAACGCCAAGCAGGGTCTGATGTTGATCTCCGCGTTGCAAACCGGCGACCAGCTCTGCAATTGCAGCAGGCTGGTCGCCGCGCGGTGTGTAGTCTGTTGCCAGACGAAAGAGAGTCATCGGGAGTTGCTGCCCGGAATTATTCAACCGTAACACTCTTGGCCAGATTACGCGGTTGATCCACATCGGCCCCTTTGAGAACAGAAATGTGGTAGGCCAGCAATTGCAGCGGTACCGAGAGCAACAGCGGATCCAGGTCGTCGCTCAATTCCGGTATGATGATCAGATCTTCAACCCGTTCAGCCAGACCTTCATTGCCTGTAGTTGAGATTGCAATCACCTTGCCGCCACGGGCAATCACCTCCTGCATGTTGGAAACGGTTTTTTCATAAGTGCTGTTGTGTGGCGCAAGAACGACCACCGGTACATGTTCGTCGATCAGGGCAATCGGTCCATGCTTCATTTCACCGGCCGGGTACCCCTCGGCATGAATATATGATATCTCCTTTAGTTTCAACGCCCCTTCCAAGGCAATCGGGAAATTTTTCCCACGTCCCAGATAGAGGAAGTCGCGGGCATTCATGTATTTTTTGGCCAGTTTCTCCACGGCACCGTTCAGGGCGAGGCACTCCTCCAGCAGTCCCGGCACCCGCTTCAGGTCACTGATCATCCGCTTGCCGGCAGCGGTATCGATGGTGCACTTGGCGTGCCCCAGTCTGATGGTAAACAGATAGAGCGCCGTCAGTTGGGTAACAAAGGCTTTGGTGGAGGCGACGCCAATTTCCGGGCCAGCGTGGGTGTAGATCACATTGCCGGCTTCCCGGGCAATTGATGAATCGACCACATTACAGATGGCCATGACTTCTGCGCCCCGTGATTTTGCTTCCCGCAGTGCTGCCAGGGTATCGGCTGTCTCGCCCGATTGGGATATGACGATCACCAGTGTGGTCGAATCAACAACCGGATTACGATAACGGAATTCGGAAGCAATGTCGATTTCAACCGGAATCCGGCAGTGTCCCTCCAGGTAAAATTTACCGGTCAGGGCGGCATGCCATGATGTCCCGCAGGCAACGATGATGATGCGCTTGATGGCTGCCAGTTGACGGTCGCTGAAGGAAAGATCCCCCAGATATACGTCGCCGTCGGACTCAACCAGCCGTCCGGCAATCGTGTCACGTACCGCACGCGGTTGCTCATGGATCTCCTTGAGCATGAAGTGCTTGTAACCACCCTTTTCCGCCATCAACGGTGACCAGTCAATGTGGCGGGGCTGTTTTTCGAGCGGTTTGCCGTCGATGGTACTGAACTGTGCTGACGTATTGCGGAAGATCACCATCTCACCATCTTCCATGAATACCATTTCACGGGTGTGTGCCAGTATGGCAGGTATGTCGGAGGCGACGAAATATTCTCCTGCTCCCATGCCGATAACCATTGGGGAACCTGATTTGGCGGCAATCAGTGTGTCCGGTTCATGCTCGTCGAGTATGCAGAGTGCGTAAGCTCCGCGCAGTTCTGAAAGTGTCTGGCGCACCGCCGGTTCAAAGGCTGCACCATCCCGGATATGCTGTTCGATTAAATGGGCGATCACCTCGGTATCGGTTTCACTTTTAAAGGAATGTCCACGCGAGCGCAGCTCTTCCTTGAGTTGCAGGTAATTTTCGATGATACCGTTATGTACGATGATGATCGGGCCGGCTTTGTGGGGATGAGCATTGATTTCAGAGGGACGGCCGTGGGTGGCCCAGCGGGTATGGCCGATGCCGGTGGTGCCGAAGAGTGGCTGTTCACGCAATAAGTTGTCAAGATTGATCAGCTTTCCCTCGCTGCGGCGGATTCCCGATGTCCCTTCGGACAGTGTGGCAATGCCGGCTGAGTCATAGCCGCGGTATTCAAGCTTGCGAAGTCCTTCCAATATAATCGGTGTTGCCTGCTGCTCGCCGATGTAACCTACAATTCCACACATCTGTTACTCCTTATCGCTGCTGTTTAATTTGATTGTTGACTGGTTGTTTGGTGGCATGTGAGCCGGTACGGTTTGGTGGCTTGCTGCCCCCTTTGACGGCATTGCCTGTCGTGTGTAAGAGCGCCGGGTCAGAAAATCCATCCAAGGTAGTGTTTTCTGTATCTATCTGGAGCTCCAGGGAGTCACTGAAATGATCGATCTGCCAACCAGGAACTATGGTGGTTGTGCTGGAAACCGGAATTTCATAATCCCGGCTCTGTACGGCTACTCCGCTGTCGGTGTAAGCGTTAATGCGATAGTTCAGGCCGGTGGTGGTTGCTGCCAGAGCGGGGATAATTGTTGTGTAGGTAAAACGTGTGCCTGCTACTCTGGTCATCTGGGTCGTTGCACCGGAAGTGGCGCCGTGTGCGTGAAATGAGCAGGTAACGTTGGCAAGCGGTTCGTTGCTGCTCAGCACCGCCAGCAATGAAGTGCGATGACCTGGGGTCAGGTAACTGTACGGCTCGTGAGTGATGGTAACTGCTGCAAGCAGTTGGTTGGCGGTGAAAGCCGATCCTGCTTGCTCCGGTTTGGTGCGAGGTTGAAGCGGAGCAGGTTGCGGAATGTCTGTTGGCAGAACGGTCGCTGTTGCAGGAGTGGTTTGTTGTTTGGCTGGTTCTGTCTCGTGAGTCTGGGATTGCTCCCCCTGCTTTTTGGTAGTTTTGCGCCGCTCACGTGATTTTACCGTTGTGGGATATTTTTTTTTGACCTTGTTGAGCTCGGTAAGCGGTATGTCGTAGTCGGCTGCCGTGGCTGTTGGAGTGTGTAGTAAGCTGAAAACAACTGCTACCGCTGCCATGCCGGTGATATATGAAGTAATCCTAAATACGCTCATGGTTGGATCCAGGGAGTAAATATTTGTATAGGGAAAAAAAGACCTGCATATGGTGGTGTCAGGTCTTATTGGTGATTGATGCTGTTTGCTGGTGTCTTTTTATGGCTTTATAATGTGCTGCCGGTTGCCGGTACAATCTCAACGGGTGGTGCTGGTGGTTGAGGTGTGGCTGGAGCCGGAACTGTGGTCGCCGGCGCTGGTAACACCGGAACACGGGTGACAGATGGAGTTTCAGGCGGTGCAGGTATGACTTTGGGGGGGGCAGGTGCCGCCATCGGAGGCGCTGGTACGGGCGCGGCAGATGGAGTTGCTGATGCTGGTACCGGCACACTCCCCTTGCTTACTTTTTCGGCATCAAACTTCAGCAACGAAATCATCTCGTCAAATTGGCGTGTATATACTTCCGGTTCCTGGGTGTCGCGTAAAAGTATATCGGAGCGTTTCTGATCAAGCGTCCGTTTTATTCCGTCAATGGTTTTGAATTTTACCGCTGTAATGGCAGATTTGTTTGCCTCAGACTCGCTGAAATCCGGGTATTGGAGGTTAATCATCGGATAATAGGTCAGGATGCGTTGGCGAAAGTTCGGGTATTCCCATAGAATCGTGCCGCTGGCATCAATAATCTGGGCAGTCATGATCAGGAAGTTGTAGTTGCTGGTGAGGGAATTCAGCAGATTGCTGGATGAAATCTTTGCTTCATCGGTTAAGCCGCTGACGACTATCAGCATGACTGCATCAAGGTTGTTTTGCTGGATATACTGTTTCAGCTCATCATTTTTCCAAAAATACTTGTTGTAACGAACGGTTGCGTCATCACGCTGCTCGCGGCGAAAGAGCAGTTTTTTAAACAGATCATCCGGTTCACTATTCATCAAGGCAACCGCATAAAAATTTCCGGTTGTTTTCAGTTTGCGGACGAACTGACCTTCATAGCTGCGGTTCTTTTCAGCAATCAAAGAAAGGAGTAGGTCCTTTTGAGGATGGATGATATCTGAATCGGCATCCACCATAATCGGTACAACCCCGAGTATTTTAACCCGGTCAGCAAGATTGTCGGTTGGCACATTGTAATAATTCCGGGCACAACCTGAAGCAGATATCATCAAGCAGCATAAGATGATTAATATAAACTTGTTCATGCTTAATCCTCTGTGAGTCTCTTTTTTCGCATGTTATAACAGAAACAGGTGATGTTTTCCAAGAACGAAATGAATGACAGTCACTTTATCTGCCACGCTCGAAATGGTGTGCCCTGGTGGTCAACATAGGGGTGGCATATTTGGTTGACAAGGTTCAGACTCTTACGTATTCTTACGTACATACAAACCTGCTTATCGAGAGTGGTGGAGGGAAAGGCCCTGTGAAACCACAGCAACCGGTCAGTATGACGTCAGGTGCTAATTCCTGCCGCAAGGCGAAGATGGGAGGTGTGCTGTAAACGTCTGTTTCAGCCCCTTCATCATTCAGTGAAGGGTTTTTTTATGTCCGTCGGCATCGTACAACAACAGTCCAAGACCTTTGAAACCGGTATCCGCCTGGATAGTGGTCGTATACTTGCCCCGCTTACACTCGTCTATGAAACCTATGGAACCCTTAATTCAACTGCAAGCAATGCTATTCTCGTAGAACATGCCTGGACAGGCGATGCCCATCTGGCGGGAAAATACAGTGACTCTGATGCCAAGTCGGGGTGGTGGGATGCCATTGTCGGGCCGGGCAAGTTACTTGATACCAATCGTTATTGTGTGATTTGCTCCAATGTCATCGGTTCATGTTTCGGCTCAACCGGTCCAACCTCCCTTAACCCCAAGACCGGCAAACGATACAACCTGTCGTTTCCTGTTATTACGGTCCGTGATATGGTTCGTGCGCAGAAAGTGCTGATCGAATCGCTCGGAATCACCAAACTCCTGGCAGTCATGGGGGGAAGTATGGGGGGGATGCAGGCGCTTGAATGGGCAACCCAATATCCTGATTCTGTTGCATCAGCCATTATTCTTGCAGCAACACCCCATCCGTCTCCTCAGGCAATTGCCTTGAATGCGGTTGCACGCTGGGCAATTTTCAACGATCCAACCTGGAAAAAAGGGGAATATCGTTCCAATCCTAAAGACGGATTGGCGCTGGCACGTGGCATTGGGCACATCACCTTTTTGTCCGATGAATCGATGCATGCCAAGTTCGGTCGCCGGTTTTCAGCAAAAGATGGCAAATTCGATTTTTTCGGTCAGTTCGAGGTGGAACGGTACCTGAACTACAATGGAAAAAACTTTGTTGATCGTTTTGACGCCAATTCATTTTTGTATCTGGCAAAGGCGCTTGATCTTTATGATGTTGCCTGGGGGTACGAGTCGATGGCAGAAGCGTTTGAAGGTGTCACAGCGCCGTTGCAATTTTTTGCTTTTACTTCGGATTGGCTCTATCCACCGTACCAGACGGAAACCATGGTTTCCTGTCTGCAGAGCCTGGGGAAGCAAGCAGAGTATCACCTGATTACATCAGCTTATGGACATGATGCCTTTTTACTGGAACATGAGACGTTTACGCCGATGATTCGCGACTTTTTGTCAAAACTGTCGGTCGCCTGATGTCAGTGGATAAAAGCAGTCAGGAACAGCAGCGTTTCCGGCGCTTACGGCATCAGGTTGGTAAGGCGATTGCTGAATTTGGCATGATTCAGGAAGGGGACCGGATTGCGGTCGGATTATCAGGCGGCAAGGACTCCTACGCCTTGATGCTGGTACTTGGCGAGATCCAACGCAGAGCGCCGATACGATATGATATCACCGCTTTTACGGTTGATGCAGGGTATGACGGCTTTAACACCGCGGCAATTTCAGCTTTCTGCCGGGAACATGGTTTTCAGCACGAGATCATTGTTACCACCCATTATGAGATCATCAAGGAGAAGCTCCGTCCCGGCTCGTCCCTCTGTTCCCTCTGTTCACGTCTCAAGCGCGGAACCTTGTATAGCAGCATGCGTGAACGTGGGTACAATAAACTGGCTTTGGGACATCACCGGGACGATTTTATCGAAACCTTGCTGCTCAATCAGTTTTTTGTCGGCTCACTCAAGGCCATGTCACCCTGTATGCTGGCAGATTCCGGTGATATAACCGTTATTCGTCCGTTGGTGTATGTGTCGGAACAGGATACAATTGCCCTGGCACACGAGCGGGGACTGCCGGTGGTTTCATGTTCCTGTCCGGTGGCTGGCTCACCTGATTTGCAGCGGCAAAAAATGAAGGATTTGCTAATGTTGCTGGAACAGGACAATCCGACGATCAAGAACAGTCTGCTGAAAGCGCTATCAAACGTGCATCCGCGCCATCTTCTCGACCCTCATCTGAGACGTGATTAAAATCGTGCTGTTATGAATTGATCTTGTACGCTCAGAGTGTTGTTTCCGTATTCCCAGATCTTGTAGTACATCACACCAGCTATAGTAACAACCTGTACCTACCAGTATGAGTCCGATCAATGTTATGGTTTCCATGCTTTTCTCCCTGAAATTGTAGTGAGAAGATCATAGAATATGGTTGTGACAGAATGTGTCGTTTTGTGAAAAAGGTGTTGCGATGAACCACCAAGACATGGCAGCCGTAATGGCATGGCTGGAACAGGATCCTCCGCTTGCGGAATTGTGCCGGGAGTTTCCAGTAGAATGGGAACAGGTACAGCAGGGTGTGGCAGCGTCTTTTGCAACGGGAAAACCGTCCGATGTGCAGAACTATCTCAAACAGCTCGAACCTGTACGAGTTGGGGCGGATAAATTGCGCAATAAATTGTTGCAGGATGCAAAACAGCGACAACTGTTGCTCTCCAGGCTGATCATCTATCAGATGGCCCGCAAAGCAGTCCGGCAACACTACATTTCTGTCGCCAGTGGCGTTGAAAGTGGCAAAGTCCGGTTTAACCGTTTCAATGCCATGATTGCCCAAAAACTGCTGTTTGAGAGCGGGTTGAACCGCAAACCGGTGTCACTCTTCTGGTTTCGTTTGTTCTGGCCCCTGGTGTGGCAGAAACGTTTTCTGATGCCTTTGGTGCAACCGGAGGGAATATACTGTTTTTATTCGAGGGAGCTGATTTCTGCCTTGGCAGAAATTATTGGTGACAGGAAGTGTATCGAGGTGGGAGCTGGGGATGGCACCTTGACCCGCTTTTTGTGTTCCCGGCAGGTGAATGTGACTGCCACCGATGATTACAGCTGGAAACATGCCATTGCTTATCCGGATTTTGTGGTCAAGCTGGATGCCGAGGAAGCGCTGCGGCGATATCAACCACAGGTGGTGATCTGTTCGTGGCCCCCGTCACTCAACGGATTCGAACGGCAGATATTTTTGACTCGCTGTGTGGAACAGTATCTGGTGATAGGGAGTCGTCATCGCCAGGCGGCAGGGAATTGGGACGCCTATCAGCAACAGACGGCCTTTACCTTTGAAGAACTGCCTCATCTCAGCACGCTGGTTGTTCCTCCCGAGCTCGATTCGGCTGTCTACCTCTTTACCCGAAAACCTGTTTAAACGCTGCTACGGCTCCCCTTTTTCACCTTCGCTTGACAGCATGACCATATCAACCCGTCGATTTTTAGCGCGCCCCTCAGCCGTTGCATTATCGGCAACTGGTCGGAATTCGGCATATCCGGTTGCTGAAATCTTGTTGGGATCCACATCAAAACTCCGGAGCAGGTATTTGAGTCCATTGGTGGCACGTGCGGTCGATAATTCCCAGTTGGACGGATATTGACCGGTACTGATCGGAACATTGTCCGTATGACCTTCCAGCCGTAACGGATTTTTGTACTGAGTCATGACTTCAGCGATGGTGTTGATCAGTGGATAGGCTTCCGGCTTGATGGCTGCCTGGCCGGAGTCAAAAAAACCGGCTTCCTTGAGGCTGATGATCAAACCACGGCGGGTTATGCCAAGCGTCACCTTGTTCTGTGCCCCCTGCTTGATCAAATATGCTTCAACCGATGCCTTGATTTGGCGGAAATCCTGTTCGGTTGCCATGGTCTTGTTGCGGATGTTATTAGAACGCCGTGCCGGGCTGATTGATACTTCCGGTGTCATCGAGGGAATGATATTCATGGCTTTCGAATGAATCACATTGATTTTAGGCGCCGGAGCGCCAACGTTTGCCATGCCGAAGGATGACTGCAGTGATTGCATCACCTCCTCAACCTTTTTCTTGTCGGTCTGGCTCATGGCGTATAGCACAACGAATACGGCAAACAGAAGTGTGATGAAGTCAGCATAGGAAACCAGCCATCGTTCATGGTTGACATGTTTGGGTGGTTCTTTTTTCAGTGCCATGGTTGTCTAGTGCCCATCGCCGACAAAGGCATTCAATTTTTGTTCAATAAAATGCGGGTTCTCACCGTTTTGAATGGCAATCAAACCCTCCAGTATCATTACTCGCCGCAAGACTTCCTCTTTCATACGTATCTTGAGCTTTGTGCCGATCGGGATACAAATAATGTTGGCGATCATCAGGCCATAGATGGTGGCAACGAATGCGACTGCAATCCCCCCCCCGAGTTTGGAGGTGTCGGAGAGATTACTCATGACGTGAATCAGTCCGAGAACCGCACCGATAATACCGATGGTGGGGGAAAATCCGCCAGCTGCCTCATAAAATTCAACGGCATGTTTATAATGGTCTTCGTACGCCATGATATCGGCTTCCAGCGTCTCGCGAAGCTTTTGCGGATCAATGCCATCCACAACCAGAGAAATTCCTTTTTTAACAAACGGATCTTTGACTGCCTGCGCTTCCTGTTCCAATGAAATCAAACCATTGCGCCGTGCTTTGGTGGCATAGTTAATGATATCCTTGACAACTGCACTATGATCGACCTTGGCGGGGAGAAAGGCGGTCTTGAGCTCTTTCAGTGCCATAATAATGGCAGAAAGTGGAAAACTGACGAAACAGGCTCCGAAGGTGCCACCCACGACAATCATGGCAGCAGTGGGCTGAATCAGGGCTTTGATGTGGACACCTTCCAGGGCTGCGCCACCGAAAACTGCACCAAACCCCATGACCAACCCGATAATAGTAGCTAAATCCATAGTTAAATATCCCTGTGATGAAATGGGCTGCGACGCTGTTCTGCCATTTCTGTGGCGCATGCCATGTCATGGTTGGCCGTAACACTGGTAAACAGGCTGCGTCTGTCGCGGGTGCGTAGTTTGTGTGATTGCCCTGAACTTGAACGGCGAATGATGCGCGAACGAAAGGCAATAATCCGGTCGATAATCACCTGAGCCCGTTCCTTGACAATAAAATGATGACCGTTGTAAAGGGCTATCACCGTATCCGGTGTTTCTTCAATGCTGATGATGTGGTCAGGATTGAGATACATCTCCTGCCTATCCATGCGTGTCACGAGTATCATGGTTGCACCATATCAGATAAGCGTGGTGGAATGAGATTTAAAATGGGAACCTCCGGTACGCTGTTACAAGCGTGCGTCAATGAAATCAAAATCTATCAAACGTTCTGCTGTTGCATGAATTAATTCAATTTTTTCCGTGTCATCGGGGCCAATCTTGGAAACATGTTCCCGTAACCGGGCAAAAACAACCGATGAGGTTTCTTCTATCCGAATATAGGGGATGTTGCTGTTTTCGAGAATTTGCTGTGTAATGCCCGAGATCGGTGCATGTCCGCTGATAATCATGCCGACCAGGCGTTTACGGTATTCCGGTATGTGGTACAGAGATGATGCGGTAACAATCAGTTCGTCACGGGAACTGGTGACAATCAGCAGGGTTGAGTCCTCAAGAGTGTCAATAACCCGTTGTGATGAGGCAGCTCCCAGTTGAATGGTATGGCAGATCCTGCGTTGGTCCTCGCTATTTCCCAGTAAGGGGAGTCTCAACAATTCAGCAACATTTTGAAGGGTTGGGTCAGCCAGTATGGGAGAAAAATCAAAAGCGCTGGTAACCGCGATATTTTTCCCTGTGAAAGCTTTGCGAAGATATTCCAGAGAACGTTCTCTTTTTTCGGCAACCAGCTTGTTGACCATGATGAAACGGACATCAGCGGAGGTCTCCTTGTAGAGCGCAAGATTAAGTTCCACTGCATCAATCACGCTGCCGATCCCACCGCCGGTTACCATTAGAACAGGTGCTCCGACTATCGAAGCTGTCATGGCATTATTCATGCCGACAACCGATCCCACACCTCCATGCCCGGCCCCTTCGATCACCAGAAAATCATTCTTTTTCTCCAGTTCTTCGATTGCTGCAAGAATAACTGTTCGCGGGTAATCGGGCGCAATTTTGCCATCGAGAAAATTACGGGTAGTTCCCGGTGTGAGCGTCATGGGGGACATGAGATGAGCATCATGATCAAGGCCATAGACACCGGAAATCATGGCTGCATCCATATCCATTGTCATTCCATGGTATTGAATACATTTGGGACCGATTGGTTTGATAAAGCCAACACGGGCGTATTTTTTGCGAGCCAGATGCATCAATGACAGGCTGATGGTTGTCTTACCGCAATGTTGTCCGGTGGCGGCAATGAATATTTTTTTACACATAGTCGTGTGCCCTGCGTCTCTCTACCGGTTGTGACGCTACCCCTTCAAAAAATCGATCAGTTCCTGTTCGCCACCATGAAACTTGATAAAACGTACCCCCATGCCGCATTTTTTAACAAGATGGAACAGGTTGGCGGGAACTTTTTTAGCCCACATTACCCGTGCTTCTGCCTGTACAATGCAGTCATTGACATTAAATTCAATCGTGATCTTGGAATTGGGAACGCAAATGTTGGGGGTTTTGATAAACATGCCGGTTGCTGACAAATCCTCAGAAAAAGCAATACGATTAGCCTGATCAATGCCAAATCGAACTGCCAATCGTTTCTTGACACGCTTGATGTCACGTTTGTCAGCCACCTGTCCCCTCCCGATATGGTCTACAAAAATTACAATAAAAAAAGAATTCCGGCAATGTATTGTGTGCTGTTAGCGATTATTATTCTGGATCAGGTCACGCAGAACCTGCATATTAACGGAATCCATCTCGCCGGCATCCCCCTTGGGTGTCTCAAGAATCTTGGGAATGTTACTAAAACGTGAGTCATTCAGGATAAAGCGGAAAGGATTGAGGCCGAGTGTCCCTTGGCCGATATGTTCGTGCCGGTCTACCCGCGAGCCAAGCCCTTTCTTGGAATCGTTGAAGTGAAAACAGAGCAATTTATCAATGCCAATAACCCGGTCAAACTCCTCAAATGTTGCTGCGTACCCATCCTCGGTAGCTGTATTATACCCGGCAGCAAAGGTGTGGCACGTATCAAAACAGATTCCGAATTTATGGGAATAGTGTGAACCACTGATAATGGTCTGGAGCTCTTCAAAGGTTCTTCCCAGGTTGCTCCCCTGTCCGGCGGTGGTTTCCAGGAGAACCTTCCCTTCAAACTGGGGAACAGACGCAAAAAGTGTGTCAAAAGCAGCGATAACCCGCGCCAGACCGATCTCGGGGGAATCATTCAAATGTGAACCGGGGTGCATGACAACTTTGTTGATGCCAAGTCTGGCACAGGTTTCCAGTTCATCCTGGAAGGCGGCCAGACTTTTATCTCGTGTCTCTCCAGGTGCTGCTGCCAGATTGATCAGGTAGCTGTCGTGTGAGACTACCTCGTGCAATCCTGACGCTGCAAATTTCTGTTGAAATAATGCCACAACGGTATCGCTGACCATTTTTCCCTTCCACTGGTTGGCGTTGCGCGTAAAGATCTGCAACACACCGCAACCAGCCTCTACGGCGCGATCTATGGACAGGTGCAGGCCACCGGATATGGAAAGATGTGCTCCGATATAATCTGTCATCACAGGTAATCAAGAAGTGAAAGAGGGAGTATTTTAGCCGTCGCCGACAAGGTAGCATCAAAAGCGGTTTTTTGGCTGGTCAGTTCGACCGCCGCCTTGGCCATGTCAACCTCCTGCAGATTGGCGAGCAAAGTTTTAAACACATCATTTGAACGCTCTTGGTATGAGAGAGCGTTGTCAAGGCGAGAAACCCGCATTCCAACCTCACTTACCACCCCCATGACCTGCTTGTTGGCCTTGTCCAGGACTGATACGGCGTTAGTTACACCAGCCTGATTGCCATTGGAAACATCAAGGATTAATTGGTCAAGCGTTTTCACAATATCAACGCCGGATGAACCTGGTGGCGTTCCCCCCCGTAGCAAGTTTCCTCCGGTGACATTAATGTTCAGCTTCATCCCCTGATTGATCTCGATCTGAAACGGGTCATCAGTACCGGTGAAAGCTCCGCTAAAGGAAACGTTCCCTCCAACCGCCGTTGCCGTTGCGGCATTGGAAAGTGTAACAGAACCTCCAGCACCGGGAGTGGGGATGGCGGTGATAATCGTTTTGTCGGGGATGCCCGGTCCGCTGATCGGCATGCCAAGATGTAGATTGGTGGTGTCAATGTTTGCGAGTGTCGTGCTTCCGGCGGTGCTGTTAGCGGTAATGGTGGATGTTTCAAATGGTTTGCTATCCCCTTTGAAGCCGCTGAAGATATATTGATCTCCTACGACACCCGCATTTGGCAAGTCTAGTAATTGATCGCGATAGAGTCTGAGCGAATCAAGCGCTTCAGAGCGCTTGTAGGGGTCGGTTAACGTTCCGACGGCAGCGCTGGCAATCCCTTTGATATTCATGACGTTTTTTTGTACACCTTCCAGAACATTTCCCTCAATCTTGAGCCATAGTTGGCCGCTTTTTATGTTGGAAATATATTGGTCAACGGTCTTTGACTGAGTTTCCAGGCTCAAAATCTTACTGGTAGCAACCGGATCGAGTGATGGTTTGCTGACATTGAGACCTGTCGCAATCTGCTCATTCAAAAGATCGATCTTCTGACGGTTGAGGTTGATGTTGTAGATGGCATTGTTGGAACTCATGGTACTGGTTACTCGCATAATATCTTCCCCTTACAGGCATCGATCAATTGCTAACGGATCAGTCCTAAAACCGTATCAAGCATCTGTGAAGCGGTTGAAATCATCTTGGACGCCCCTTCGAATGCTTTCTGATATTTAATCAGATTGGTCAGCTCTTCGTCCAATGATACACCCGAGACAGATTCCCGTAGATTGTTGAGCTGTTTGAGAAAACTCTCGTTCTGGGTGGTCAGATTGGTGGCGCCCTGCACGTCAACACCAACTGTGCTTACCATTGAAGCATAGAATGACTTGACCGTTGATTTTACGCCACCATCAAAGCTCACCTGTTGGGAACTTAGCTGTGCCATCAGGAGAGCGTTCTTGTTGTTACTGACCCCTCCGACAAGCGGGTTGGTATCAGCCGCAGCAATCTGGTTGGTGGTGGTGATTGCGACTGCAATGCCACCGCTGGCGCTGTATCCTTTGTAATCCGTGGGTAGTGCCGGTGGTGCGGTTGCTGTCGCTGGAGTGAAAAATTGTACTCCGGTTGTGTTATCAAGGTTCCAGCCGGCTGCGTGTTGGGTATTGACCTGATATGCCAGGTTGTAGGCTGCTTCATCCAGTTTGGCCAGGTAGCCCGGCATGGCAGTATCACGGATGAACAACAGTCCTCCGATTTGCCCTTTTGAGTTATTGGCGCCACCAATTGTGGCAGTTACGTTTGTGTCGGTCGCGGGGACAGCGGTTGGCGGCGAGCCAAGTGCCGATATTCGGAGCTCGTAACTTGGGTTTGGTAGATTGGGGTCAGTTGTCGCTGCCGGATTGCCGTAGAGTTGGGCGTATTTATTGCCGGAAACGAGTGATTCACCACCAGAGAGGTTGACCGTAATCGTGCCGTCGGTTTCGGTAGTGGATGTTACCCCAACCTGTTTTGAAAGCTGCTGGATCAGGTAATCACGGTTGTCGCGCAGTTCATTGGCGTTGGCTCCGGAAATTTCGGTCTGCTTGATCTGGTCGTTGAGCGAGGCAATTTCTTTTGCCTTGCTGGTAATATCGGTTGCCGTGGCAGCCAGGCTCTCATTGGTAAAGTTTTGCACATTCCGAATGCCATCATTTAATTGATGAAAGGTGTCGGTAAGAATATTGGCACGTCCCAGTACTGCTTGCCGCTCGGCAATTCCGGTCGGATTGTTGGAAAGCGCTTGCCAGGAATCGGAAAACTGCTGAATGGCATCCCCCAGGGAGTTGCCGGTCAACTCATTGAAATACGGTTCAAGCTGCTGCAATGACTGCATCTTTGACTCGCTGTTGCCAAGGCTGCTATTGCCGTCATTGATCTGTTTAGTCACAACACTGTCATATATGCGTTGCACCATGGCAACGTGAACACCATTGCCGAGAGGAAATACGTTGTGTGTAGTGGCGGGACCGTTTTCCATCAGCACCCGTTGACGTGAGTACCCCGGTGTGTTGACGTTGGCAATATTTACGCCGGTGACATCAATGGCAACGCGTTGTGCGGCGAGTGATGTCGAAGCTGAATTGAAAATTGCTCCGATGCCCATGATTTATATCTCCTTACAGATAATGTGAGGTTGCTCTACCGCATCGACAAAGCGACCCTGCTGGCCGTAGGTTGTGGTTGAGGTCTGCTTGAGCGCATTGGTAAATAATTGCAGTGAACTGGTGGTGAATTGCAGTGAATCTTGCAACAGCATCCGGTTGATTTCCAAATCACTATTGATTTTATCAGCTGAGCGTTGCACGGACTGTTGCAGGGAAATCAGTAATTCACGTTCTGCTTTAGGGAGCTTGATAGCCAGTGCCGTTATGTTCTTTTCGCCAGGCGCGGATAATGATTCTGCTACGGCTGCGACAGCAGCGGCAATGTCCTGATTCAGGGGGGCAACCCGTGTAAACAGATCAATCAGCACTTTTGATTGTGCTTCCATGGTGACCGTATCGAGTGCCACAATTGCAGCCCGTTCGTGATTCATTGCTTCTGAGAGTTGCGTCAGTGTTTGCTGAAGAGCCTGCAGGCGTTCATAGAGTTTTTGTTGTGCTGTCATGGTGGCATCCCGTGTTGTGAAATCCTATTCATGGTGATCAAGAATCGGTTTACTGCGCCCGCTTTCATGCCGGATGATTTCTTTCTCAATGATTTTAGCCAATCCGACGCTCTTACTTTTAACCGCAGCAGCGGCATATTCATGATCCAGCAGAGAGCGAAATGTTTCTTCTCCGCGTCCGCCGCCGGTCAGGGTGTCCTTGGCGGGAACCGTATCACGCATTGATTTCATCATCATGCCGATAAACAGGGTTTCAAAATCCTCAGATACTTTTTTGGCCTGTTGCCGTTGTTTCTCGGTCATTCCTGAAGTGCCGACCAGACTCTTTTGGAACTGTCGTGCCTTGATGGTTGACGCTTCGCCCGTGTCGGGCATCTGTGCTGTCGGAAGAAGGTCCATATTCTCTCTTATCGCCGGTATTTCATCGTACTTGAATTAAATAATGGTCAGTTCGGCCTGAAGCGCACCGGCAGCCTTGATGGCCTGTAAAATACTGATCAGGTCACGCGGAGTAACGCCGAGTGCATTCAGCGCCCTGACCACATCGCCGATATTTGATCCTTGCGGCATAACCGTCAGTCGTTTCACTTCTTCTTCCACCTTTAGCTCTGTGCGGGGAACTACCTTGGTTTCACCTACTCTACTGAATGGCGCAGGTTGGGAAACCTGTGGAGTTTCCTTGATAACCAGCGAAAGGTTGCCGTGTGATACCGCCACGGTTGAAATCCGTACCTGATCACCCATCACAATTGTACCGGTGCGCTCATTCAAGACTACTTTTGCCATACTATCCGGTATGACGTCGAGTGTTTCCAGTGCTGCCATAAATTCAACCGTGCGATTATTGTACGATTCGGGAATTGAGAGTACAACCGAGCCGGGATCAGTCGTTGTGGCGACTGCACTGTTAAAATGGGTATTGATCGCTGTCGCAATTCTGGTGGCTGTCGTTGAGTCGGCATTGTTGAGGTTCAAACGAAGCGTTGTTTTTCCAGTCAGCGTATTGGGGATTTCACGCTCAACTAACGCCGCAGCCGGTATTCTCCCGGCGGTCGGGAAGTTCTTTTGCGCCGAGCCGCCTTGTCCGCCAAAGGCAAATGAATTGGTCAGAACCGATCCCTGTGCTACGGCGTATACCTGGTTATCAGCACCTTTAAGAGGCGTCATGATCAACGTTCCGCCGGCGACACTCTTGGCATCACCAAGGGATGAGACCAGAACGTCAAGTTTGTTACCTTGCTTGGCAAACGGGGGGAGGGTGGCCGTTACCATGACAGCGGCAATGTTTTTTACTTTGACCTGGTTGATGCCGACCGTGACACCCATTCGCTCCAGCATGGTGACAATGGATTGGAGCTGAACCCGTGCCTGGTCGCTGTCACCGGTGCCGTTCAAACCGACCACCAAGCCGTAGCCAACCAACTGGTTTTCACGTACTCCTTCAAATGATGACAAGTCCTTGATGCGGGCAGCATCGGCACGGGAAGCGAGTAACAGCAGGCAGCAGCATGAAATGATACGTCGTAGCATAGATGAATACTCCGTTAGAATGGCCAGATCTTATCAACAATGTTCATCAGCCATCCCGGACTCTGGCGGTCGGAAATAATTCCTTTACCGGTATAGGTGATCCGTGCATCAGCCACAAAACTTGAACTGACGATGTTGTCTGCTCCGATGTCTGCCGGTCGCACGGTCCCTTCCACAACGATAATCTGATCCTCATTATTGACCTTGATATTTCGCCGTCCTTCAATTTGTAGATTACCGTTGGGGAGCACATCTACTACCTTGGCAGAAATAGTCGCTGTCAAAGTCTCCTTGCGTGAGGTTGAACCCGATCCGGCATAGGTGCTTTTTGCTCCCGCATTGATCAGGTTTGCAAGATCAAAAAAATTATGATTGAGAGCTCCGGTCTTCTCAAGTCCCAAGAAATTCTTCACATTGGCTGAAATGTTGGAATCACGTGCCGTGTCGGTCGCTGCTGCTTTGGAGGCACTGGCTGTTTCTGAAATCAGAATAGTGACAATGTCACCGGTGCGGCGTGCTTTGAAATCTTCGGTCAAACCGACCGATGCGGCTTGCCATAGCGAACCGCTGGAATAATCGGCGGGTTGTCGATGGAGCTGTTGATCAAAACTGGGCGATTTCACGTCTTTTTCCTGGGTTGCGCACCCGCTGGCAAGGGTGGTTGCCAGCAATAGGAGACAGCAGCGGTAATTCATCGTCGAGATCCTCGTGTGGTACTCATTTCTACAACAAAGCCTGAACCGTGTTGGCGTCAATAATCCGCGCCGGAAACTCTTTTAGAGAGCTGATATTCTGTACCGTAATGGTGTCACCAACCGCTCCCGCTTGTTTGGCGCGAGCGGTTATGGTAATTCGCAACGACGCTTGTTCCATGATTGCCGAAACAATTTGTCCGGCACGAATCACGGCGACTTTTTCAACCTGATCCGGTTTGATCGGGCGGTTGCTGCGGAGGGTGACCCGTGCCCGACGACCAAGAAGATCTTCCGTCAGCTTGAAATATTCCCCTTTGGTCGTGGCAATTTCCTGTTTGCGAACTGCCAGATCAGCAGCCGTAATGGTAGCGCCGTGATCGATCTGCCGTGTGGCAACCACCATGTCCGTTAATGCATCAACCTCCAGTCGTACGGGAATGTTGCGTACGACCCGGTCTCCCAGTCGAACGACAACAGCCAGATTGACATTTCCCCACCCTTCCCATTGCGGGGGGGCGATAATTTCGTAGTCCAGTTCCCCGGTCAGCGGTAAATTGCTGGCTGTGGGAATTGATAACCGTTTGATGCGGGCTTCAAAATCAGCGCCGGCGGTTTTTTGCAGCAGATACGTCTCAATTGCACTGCGGATTTCGTTGTTGCGGGGCGGTAAGGTCTCCGCAACAGCGACCGTGGTGTACAGCCAGGCGGAGCAGAAAAACAGTATCAAAAATCGCATGAATAGCTACTTGCTCGCCAGATTACCGGCGCAGATTATTGGCGGTCTGCAGCATCTCATCAGCTGCCTGGACGGCCTTGGAATTGATTTCGTAGGCACGTTGCCCCACGATCATGTTGACCATTTCTTCCATAACGGTGACGTTGCTCATTTCCAGAAAACCCTGGGTGATGGTGCCAAGGCCGTTTTGTCCGGGTGTGCCGGTTGTGGCGGCACCGGAAGAGTCACTCGGCAGGAACAGGTTTTTACCCTGTGCGGCAAGCCCGGCAGGATTGGCAAACGATGCCAGTTGGATTGTCCCGATACTGGCAGGCGCATTTTGTCCGGCCTGTTGAACCGAGACAGTGCCGTCATTACCGATGTTGATTTTTGTGGCGTTACTGGGAATGACGACTTCGGGAATCAGGGGATATCCATCGGAAGTAACCACTCTGCCGGTGCTATCCCGTTTGAATGTACCGGCTCGGCTATAACCTGTTGATCCATCGGGGTTCTGTACCTGGAAAAAACCATCCCCCTCAATGGCAATATCCAGTTCGTTACCGGTCTGGGTGAAATCGCCGGAAGTGAATATCTTGGTAACTGCCGCCAGACGGGAACCAAGACCAACCTGGATACCGGTCGGAACCTGGGTTGTGTTGGTTGACGGAGAACCGGTACTTTTCAGATTCTGGTACATCAAATCCTGAAAGTCAGCCCGGCTTTTTTTAAAACCGGCAGTGTTCACGTTGGCCAGGTTGTTGGCAACTACGTCGATGTTTTTCTGTTGCGACTGCATCCCTGATGCTGCTGTCCATAATGCCCGAATCATAGTCCGCTCCTTTATGTATCTACTATCGTAGGTTAAATGCGCCCCAAATCAACTGCTTTGGCATTCATGTCGTCAAACCCCTTGATGACTTTTGAATAGCTTTCGTAATCCCGGCTGGCCTGGATCATGAGTACCATTTCAGTAATGACTTCCACATTGGAACCCTCAATGTACCCCTGTTTCACTTGTCCTGTTGCATTTTGAGAAACAATTTGATTGTTTTCCGGTTGAAACAGGGCACTGCCGATTTTTTTGAGTGCATACGGTTGGGGAAAATCGACGATACTGATTGCTCCCACCCGGGTGCCGTCCGCCGTAATTTCACCATTATTTCCAATTTCGATGTTGCTCCCTTTGATTTGTACGGGGCCGCCTTGACCTTGAACCTTGTATCCATCGACCGTTACCAGTTCTCCCGTGGCGTTAAGATGGAAATTCCCCTGACGGGTGTAGGCCATTCCTTCAGGTGATTCGACGACAAAAAAACCATCACCTTCGATTGCCAGATCAAAACTGTTGCCAGTGGGGGATGTCAAGCCGGAGCTGTAATCGATGTACATTTGTTCTTTTTGCAGGATTGGGTCAGCGGTAGTATTTTGGGGAACCTGATTCGTGGTTCCTGCCAGCATTGCTTCAAATCCTATTTTGTCCCGCTTGTAGCCGGGTGTGCTAATGTTTGCAAGATTGTGGCCTATGATGTCAATCCGTTTTTCTGCCTTAAGATTCCCCGACAGGGATGCAAACATTCCGCTATTCATACCAATCTCCTCATTCTGATCATCAGAATCTTGCATTAACGAAGCCATATTATGTGGGGCGAACAATTAAATGACGTCTGAAATGTTAATTCTAGTGTAGCTTCAGTCGGCCCCGCAGTCGTACCATCGCTTGACTTAACAGCTGCGAAATGCGTGATTCGCACAATCCCAGCAGTTCACCGATTTCCTTCAGATTCAGTTCTTCATTGTAATAGAGCGTTACCGCCAGCCGCTCTTTCTCCGGCAACTGATCGATAGCGGCGCCGAGAGCCTCTGCCAGCTGCATCCCCATGACCTGTTGCTGGGGATTTTTATCTTCGCTTTCGCACAACACATCTGCCAGACAGAGGGAATTGCCCTCACCGTCTTCCCAGCTGTCATCAATATTGATGAAGGTATAGACGTGAATGTCATCGAGCATCCCATAATATGCTTCCAGGTCGATGTTGAGTGCATTGGCGACCTCTTCGCTGGTCGGGTTGCGTCCCAGTTGATGGCCGAGTGTGACAACTTCTTTTTCTACCCGTTTATATCGGTCGCGCATGGTGCGGCTCAGAACATCCAGGGAACGGAGTTCATCAATGATGGCACCACGAATATGCTGTTCGGCAAAGGTTTTAAAGAGCACTCCGCGCCCTGGATCAAAACGGTCAACCGCATTGATCAAGCCGACGGTCGCGGCGCTGGTCAGATCCTGCTGATCCAGGTGGGGCGGCAGTTGGGACGCGATTTTGGCAACCAGATACTTGACCAGATGAAGATGCTCAACGATCAGTGCATCGCGGTCAATCCCATCTGTCTGGTTACCCTTGGACACGGTTTTATCCTTCGTTCGGGTTGTCAAGAAAACGACGGAAGAAAAACTGGATGTTCCCCTTAAGCCGTGTTTGCCGACTGTTCTCAATCACTCGTTTGGCAAGGGTGGTAAAACAGTTGGCTGCATCCGAATCCGGGAACAGCTCGGTAACGGCCTTCTGCCGTTTGACCGCTTCCACCACTTTTTCGTCTTTTACGACACAACCAAGATAATCGAGAGATATATCAAGAAAGCGTCCGGCAACATTGGCTAGTTTACGAAACACTTCCAGGGCATCCTCGCTGTCCTTGGCCATGTTGACCAGCACCTTGAAATGATGCTCGGAGTAACGGGTTGCCAGTAGTTTGATCAGAGCGTAGACATCGGTGATGGAGGTTGGCTCCGGTGTTACCACAACCACAATCTCCTGAGCGGCTACCGTAAAGTAGGTGACGTTCTCGGAAATCCCGGCTTCCGTATCAACAATCATGATGTCAAAGGCTTCTTCCAGCATGTCCAGCTCATCCAGCAGTTTCAGCTTTTCATGCTGCCCAAGACTGGTAAGCGACTGCACGCCTGAGCCGGCAGGGATTATTTTGATACCCGCAGGGCCGTCGATGAGGATGTCAGTAATGCTTTTATCTCCATTCAAGACATCATTTAAGTTATAGGTCGGTGATAATCCGAGTAAGACATCAAGATTGCCAAGTCCCAGATCAGCATCGATCAGGAGGACTTTTTTCCCTTGCATGGAAAGAGCAATGGCAAGATTGGAAACCACATTGCTTTTACCAACCCCTCCCTTGCCACTGGTAACGGATAGTACCCGGATACCTGCTTGGGAAACCGGTTTGTTCATCCCATGTGTGTCCTGTGATTTGTGCAAATGCGCATCACGGGCCATTTCACGCAAGGTCTCTGCCTGATCTCCCGTTCCTTTGGTGGTACTCATTCAGCTGCCTCCTGAAGAATAAGATCAGCCAGTTTGGCAGAGGTTGCGATTTCGATGTCTTCCGGAACCCGTTGGCCGGTGGTGAAGTAAGCAACCTGCAAGTTATCCTTCATCAATAGGTTGACCATATTACCCAGGCTTTCACATTCATCAATTTTGGTAAAAACAACTTTACTGATGGAGAAAATACGGAAACGATTAAGAATCTCTTCCAATTCCCGGTCTTTGGTGGTTGCCGAAAGACAGAGGTAGACTTCTACCGGAATTGAATTGTTAAGAAAATTCTTCATCTCATCCAGTTTTTCCTTGTCTTTATGACTCCGACCAGCGGTGTCAATAAATATCAGATCAAACTGGGAGTACTTTTCAATAGCTTTTTCCAGCTCCTTGGGAGTAGAGGCGACCTCCAGCGGTATGCCCATGATGCGGGAATAGGTTTTAAGTTGTTCTACCGCCCCAACTCTGAAGATATCCATGGTGATCAATGCTACTTTATTGCCACGGTTGAGGGCATACATGGCGGCCAATTTGGCGGTGGTCGTCGTTTTACCAACCCCTGTGGGGCCGACCAGGGCGATGATGCGGGGAGCATTTTTCTTGAGCTTAAGCATCCCGGCAAATTTGATCAGTCGTCCCAGAGATTCACCCAGTCGTCCTCTCATGGTCTGGTTGGCGGTACTGAGGGGAACTGTGTTGAGTGTGTCAAGAATTTTGCGAATCAGTTCCGGGGAAATACCGCTGGATGATAATTCACGCGCCAGAGGTGAATCTTCGGGTATCAGTTCCGCTCCGCTTTTTCTTTCAGCCGTTTCGCTGTCGGTCGCATTTGGCCATTGAACCGAGCGGACACTGCCATCCTGACTTTTGGCAAGCGTTGACAGGAGCAGTCGTTTGATCTCCTCCAGGTCGGCCCGCGGGATATTTTTCAGGTTGAATCCAGACTGACCGTCCTTGTCAGCGGTTGTGGGAGTCTCCAGGGAGAGAGTGACTGGTGTCTGCTGTTCTTCCCCACGGCGCGACAAAGCTTCCACTTTTTCCCGTAAATCTTTCAGCTCTCGCGCCAGCGGCGCCAGCATGGAGTTTTCCATCATTTCCTTGGCGCTTTTATCCCGCTCCATAACCGGTCGCTGTGGTGGCGCTGGTGGCGGTGATGCTGGCCGTGCGGCGTCGAGAGCTGCGGTTACACGGTAAACCGGTTTGCTGAAAAAACCGAGAATACCGCCACTGTTTTCTTTTTTGGTTGATAGTATCATGGCATCAGGACCAAGCTCGGCTTTTACCAAGCGTAACGCTTCTGCCATCGTTGCTGCCTGAAAAGTTTTAACCAACATGGAGGCTTACCACCCCTAACGACTGGATTTTAACGTTTTGTGGAATTTCGTTGTGTGACAGAACCGCAAGGTGCGGTACAAACCGTTCTACCAATTTTCTGACATGGCGTCGTATGGACGGAGATGCCAACAATACCGGTTGTGCACCACTCATTCCGAAGCGATCGGACATGGAGCGGATGGTGGTGATGATCTGCTGCGCCATGGAAGGCTCCAATGCCAGGTAGCTTCCCTGGTCAGACGGTTGGATCGCCTCGGCAATCTGGTCCTCAATCTCCCGGTCAAGCGTGATCAGGCAGAGTGTGTCGTCTTCCAGTTTGTACTGATCGACAATGAACCGGCCAAGTCCCTGTCTGACAAACTCGGTCAGCACATCGGGGTCTTTGGTCAAGGAGGCATAATCAGCCAGGGTTTCCAGTATGGTACGCATATCGCGAATGGAAACACCTTCCTTGAGCAAGTTTTTGACAATTCGTAGTACCGTTCCGAGATTCAGGAGATTCGGTATCAATTCCTCAACAACTTTTGGAGCCTGGACGGCTACATTATCAAGCAGTTGCTGCAGTTCCTGGCGTCCGACCAGCTCGTGCCCATAGCGTTTGATGATTTCGCTGATATGGGTTGCGATTACGGTGGTGCTATCCACTACTGTATAGCCGCCAATCTGTGCCTGATCCCTGTTGTCCGAGCTGATCCAGACAGCTGGTAAACCAAACACCGGTTCTTTGGTAACGGTTCCCGGTACGGTCATGGTTACCGAGCCTGAATCCATTGCCAGGTATTGACCGGTCAGTTCGCTGCCGCCCACTCTGGCCCCCCTGATGAGGAGATTGTATTCATACGGTTTCAGTTGCAGGTTGTCGTGGATGTGGATCGGAGGAACCACATATCCCATTTTCTGGGCAAACTGGCGGCGGATAGAGCGGATGCGCTCTAGTAATTCGCCATTTTGGGCAGCATCAACCATCGGGACCAGCCCATAGCCAACCTCAAGTTCCAGTACGTCAAGCGGCCTGATGGATGACGCCTGATCGGATTCCTCACTTGCTGCGCCTGCTTCAGGGAGCAAGGCCGTCTCTTCAACCACCTGTGCTTTTTCCCGTGCCAGCTTTCCGCCAAGGTATGCTACACCGGAGAGAAGCAGGAAGGCAAAATGTGGCAAGCCGGGAATCAAGCCGAACATAAAAAGCGCCCCGGAGGAAACATAAAATGCCTTGGGGTAGTTCATGAATTGACCGGTGATTTCGTTGCCGAAATTATCTTCATCCGCCGAACGGGTAACGATTATGCCGGCAGCCGTGGAGATGATCAAGGCCGGGAGTTGCGCTACCAGACCTTCACCGATTGTCAGCAGGGTGTAATTGGTTAATGCTGCCTGTATCTCCATCCCTTGCTGAAAAATACCGATGATCAATCCACCGAAAATATTGACCAGGACAATCAGGATCCCGGCAACGGCATCGCCACGGACAAACTTGCTGGCGCCGTCCATGGAACCGTAAAAATCGGCTTCCCGGGAAATTCTTATACGGCGGGCGCGGGCCTCTTTTTCGGTAATCATGCCGGCGGAAAGATCGGCATCAATGGCCATCTGTTTGCCTGGCATGGCGTCGAGGGTGAAGCGCGCCTGAACCTCAGCTACACGGCCGGCGCCTTTGGTGATGACCACAAAATTGATGATGACCAAAATCAGAAAGAGAACCGCACCGACAACATAATTACCGCCGACAACAAACTGGCCAAATGCTTTGATAACAGCACCGGCTGCTTCAACCCCCTCGCTCCCGTGTAAAAGAATCAGGCGGGTAGAGGCTATGTTGAGCGCCAGCCGGAAGAGAGTGGTTACCAGCAATATGGACGGAAATACCGAAAAATCAAGCGGATGCTGGGTGTACAGGCATACCAGCAGGATTGCCAGGGCAATGGTGATGTTGGTAGCCAAAAATATGTCAAGAAGGAAGGCCGGGAGCGGAACGATCATCAGCGCCAGCACGCCAATCAGTGCCATCGCTACATAAATGTCGGAGTTCTTTCGTAAGCCGCTTATTCCTGCCGCTTCGGTTGAGCCATTTGCCATAGATCTTTCTCAGGTACGTGCTTTTTGAAACAGCATAATAATGCAATTTCTATGCCTCTTGCTGAAGCCTACCATTGCCTGATCTGGCAGGCATGGGCAGCCCGGCAAACTTGCGAAGAGGTCAAATTATTGAATGTGTCATCTTATTGACAAGATCAGGCCATCCCTTTGAGTTTGTACACATATGCCAATACCTCGGCAACCGCAGCATACAACTTCTCCGGAATCGGTTCATTTTCCTTTACCTGCTCATACAGTTCGCGCGCCAGGAAGCGGTTTTCCACCAATGCAATCTTATGCTCTGCGGCGATTTTCTTAATTGCCTGTGCCATCAGGTCAACCCCTTTAGCCAGTACTACCGGAGCAGCCATCTTTTGCCGGTCATATTTGAGCGCAATCGCATAGTGAGTCGGGTTGGTAATAACTACGTCAGCCATGGGGATGATTGTTGTCATGCGGCGACGTGCAGCTTGAAACTGCATTTTCTTGATCCGCCCTTTGATCTCCGGATTCTCTTGTTCTTTTGCTTCGTCCTTGACCTCTTGCTTGGTCATTTTCAGGTTGTCGGTATACTGCCACTTGACATACATCAGATCAAGCACCGCAATAATCAACATGACACCGCAGACGTGGGTGACAATCCGGAAGGCAACGTGCCCCATGTAGGCCATGATTTCCAAAATGCCTGCTTCAGCCAGAAACGTGATGCTTTGAACTTCATCCCGCAAGACCCGGTAGGAAATGTAACCAATGATGATCAACTTTAAAAAAGATTTCACCATTTCAACTAATGCGGTTTTATTGAATAATTTACCAAAACCCTTGATTGGATTCATGGCATTGGGATCAAATTTCAAACGATCCATGCGCATTTCAAATCTGCCGTTATCCTGGGCGATGTTGGAAAGAACGGCAGTCGTAATAATCGTTGCCACCAGCGGTGTCAGTACCAATATCAGTAAACTGAAGGTGGAAAGCAGTATCTGATAAATGTTGCTCTGAGTCGGTTCAAAGGTCCCGATGGAGCGAAACAGGTCGGAACTGAATCGGGAAAGACTCGTAACCATGAAACTTCCGAAAACATAGAGACAGACAATACCTGCCAGCAGGGTAAAGGTGCTGGTCATCAGAATACTGGTGGGGGGAGGACCGTCTTCGCGTGCCTTCTCCAGGCGTTTGCCGGTCGGTTGTTCGGTCTTGGAGTGTTTGTCGGCGTCAGCCAGAGATCATCCCCCCTTTGCCAGTAAACGGAAGATGATGTCGGTCTGTCCCTTGATGGCACCGAAGGCAACCTGGAGAACGTGGAAGAAAATCGTGACCGTCAAACCGAGTACAATCAATCCGATTCCGATATTGAGTGGCATGCTGACCATGAAAATATTCATCTGGGGAAACGCGCGCGCCATGACTCCGAGGACCACACTGGTAAGTAACAGTGCCACCATGACCGGCGCCGCAATTCTGACCCCCAGTATTAAAATATCAGCGGTTCCTTTGATCAAAAAGGAAACGATCTCGCTGTTGATGTGCCATATGCCGAGTGGCAGGACCCGGAAACTATCCATGATACTGGTTATGAAAATGTGGTGGATATTGAGTGACAGGAACAGCAACGTGGCAAGCAGGGATTGCATGACGGACATGATCTGAGTCTGGTGACCAAAGGTTGGATCAATGATGGACGAAATGGTGAGTCCCATCTGCATGCCGATGATCTGACCACTGAACTCAACCGCGGAGAATATGATCCGGGTAATAAAACCGAGTGTCAGTCCGATCATGACTTCCTTGAAAATCAGGATTCCCAGTGCAAAAACATTGTCCGACAGATCATGGGGTGGTGTCAGCTGCATGGCGGGAAAGCAGGTCAGGGTTATCATCAGGATTACGAAGATCCTGATACGGAGCGGGAGGGTTTGTCCGCTGAAAACAGGGATGGCTGAAAAAATACCTGCTACCCGGCTCAGAACCAGCGCGAATATGATCACCTCACGCGGTGTGGGGAAAGGGAGCAGGGGGAACATGGGATCAGCGTCTCATGGTTGCAATAAAAGAATAGATCTCACGGGTAAAGTCGCTCATGTAGGTCATCATCCAGGGGAAAAAGATGATCATGGCAACCATGACGGCAATGATTTTGGGTGCAAAGGCAAGTGTCGCTTCATTGATGGAGGTAACCGCCTGAAAGATACTGATCAGCAGGCCGACCACCAGGCTGAAGATCAGCAAGGGAGCCGAGAGGAGCAGAGTGGCTTCAAAGCTGCGACGTGCAAGTTGTACCACCAGTTCTGGTGTCATGTTAGCAAGCCTTTCTTCACCCGAAACTCTTGACGAGTGATGATATAACCAACCCCCACCCGTCAACCAGCACGAACAGCAGTATTTTAAAGGGAAGTGAAATCATGACCGGGGGTAGCATCATCATACCCATGGACATCAGTACCGATGCCACCACCATGTCAACGACAATAAAAGGAATATAAATCAAAAAACCGATCTGAAAAGCGGTACGTAGTTCCGAAATCATGAAGGCCGGGATAATGGTCAGCGTCGGAATGTCATCGGCATTTTTGGGACGTGGCAGTTTTGAAAGACTGACAAAGAGCGCCAAATCTTTTTCACGGGTCTGGGAAAGCATAAATGTCCTGATCGGTTTGACTGCCCGATCAATGGCCAGTTCCTGGGAGATTTGCTGCGACTTCCAGGGAAGGTACGCTTCCTTATTGATCTGTTGCCATACCGGGGACATGATGAAAAAGGTTAAAAACATGGAAAGCGCCAAAATAATCTGGTTGGAAGGCGCCGATTGGGTACCCATGGCAGTACGTAAAAAGGAGAGTACCACCACGATGCGGGTAAACGAGGTGGTCATGATCAGTAAACCCGGAGCCAGCGACAACACGGTTAGCATCAGGAAAATCTGAATAGTGACGGATACATCGCCAGGTTTGGTGGAAGAGCCGACGCTCATATTAAGCGAGGGAAGCGCCACCGGTTCGGCCAGAGCGCTGACACTGCCGATTAACAGCAGAAACAGAATAATTCCTGCCGATAACCATTGTTTGGTTGGGCGAACTATCATATTAATCCTTGTGTAGTAGCTGTTTACCGCGTATCAAGTTGCCAATACCAGCCCGGAGTGGGGATGGCTCTTCAATTACTTCGATCTCTTCGATGATGCTGACCTCTTTTAACAATGATAGCTTGCCATCACTGTTTCCCAACAACAGGTATTCACCACCAACCTCGATCAGAATCAAGGTTTTTCTGGGACCCAGGTAGCGGGTTTCGACGATGCGAATATGTTTGGGTAATTGTTGATTGGGGATGATTCCTTTAAACCACTTTCCAGAAAAATGACGGGTAACCAAGATCAGCCCGATCACCAGTGACAGAGCGGCAATCATTTGCATGAAACTGGAAAAAAAACTGAATTCCGGGCGGGAGGAACTTTCGGCGAAAGCGTTGGTTGGCAGGAGAAAGAGCAGATATGCAACCGCTCGAATCACAAAATCTTCTCCACCCGCTCATTGGGGCTGACGATATCAACCAGGCGAACGCCAAATTTATCATTGACCACAACCGCTTCTCCACGGGCAACTAGTTTTGAATTAACAAAGATATCGAGCGGTTCACCAGCCAGTTTGGTTAATTCAACAACGGCGCCCTGGTTGAGTTGCAAGATATCTTTAACCAACAACTTGGTGCGACCAAGTTCAACCGTAACCTGTAGCGGTATATCAAGGATAAATTCCAGGTTTTTTTTATCCAGCGTCTGTTCGCTGCTTTCGCCAGTCTCACTCACGCATGACCTCCCTCGGTACATATCTTACTGATCTGAATTGCCTTGTTGCCATGAAAAATACCTGGAACTCCAGTGTATTTTGGCATGGTCTCTAATTTGACTGTCAGCTCGCTGGAGCATGACTTGTCAAGCATGATCGTGTCACCTGGCGCAAGATCAAGCAATTCCCGTAACGTTATCTTTGCATTTCCCATCTCAACCGATATTTCCAGCGGTGCTTCCAGAATTCCGGCGGAAAGACGATTTGACCATTGTGGATCAATCGCCATCAGATCAAATTGCATCCCGGTCTTGAGCTTGTCCCTGATGGGATCGATGGTCATGTAGGGGACTGCAAATACGATGTTGCCCGAAATCTCCTCAATCTGGATTTTGAGCGTCATAGTCACTATCTGGTATTCTGGCGGGACTATGTTGACGAAGCGGGGGTTGATCTCCATGCGCAACAGGTTCATATGGGTTGCAAGTAATGGAGACCACGCTTTTTCCAGATCTGCCAGCATATCGCTGGAAATCTTTTCCATCAAGCGCAGTTCGATGGAGGTGAACATACGATTGGCTACGGAAATTTTGGAAGAGCCGGTGCCGCCCAGCAGGCTGTCTACCAACCCCAATACCAACGCACTGTCAAACGAGATCAAAGCAGCACCTTTGAGTGGCTCGATCTTGAATAACGCCATGCAGGCCGGTGACGGGAGCGTTTGCAAAAAATCGTCAAATTTGTAGGAGCGCGCTCCCACTTTCTTGATTTCAACAGCTTTGCGCAAGCGGTTGGATAGATTTACCCGGCTGTAGCGGATAAAACTGTCATAGATGATGTCGAGATTGGGGACATACCCTTTGTGCGCTTCACTGTTTAAGAGGTCGTAGTCGGCAACCGCATGTTCTGTTTTGGAAAGCTCTTTTTCCGGTTCGATACGGCCATCGAATACAGCATTAAGAAGCGCTTCAATCTCTGCTTTTGTAAGGATTTTTTCCATATCAGGCTAAAATCCGTTATTGCACAACAAAATCGGTAAAGTAGATCTTGGAAATTTTGCCGGGAGGAATAATGCGATTGATTGCAGCCATGATTTCATCTTTCAGCTGGTTTTTACCCTGTACATCCTGGATGTCATGCAATGTCTTTGTGCTGACCAGTACCAGAATGGCATCACGGATAGCAGCCAGTCGTGCATCGATCTCAGCCTTGACGGCGGGATTAACCATCTCAAGCTCGACTTTTACTTTCAGATAACGCAATTCCTGACCGTCATAGATATTGACGATAAACGGTTCAAGCGCAAAAATGTTGCTGACACCTGCAGCCGCAGCACCTTCGCCACCGCCGTGTGCTCCTTCCGCTTTGGCAGGAGCAGCAGCGCCATGTGCACCGGCTGCTGCTTCTGGAGCTCCTTCACCTGCTTTGGCGGTTTCTTTTTTCCCGCTTTTCCCCATCATCATGAATACAACGGCTAAAATTACAGCTACACCTACGGCAGCGCCGATGATGATAAATAATTTTTTCTTGCTGCCGGCTCCATCATCTGTCTGTTCAGCAGCTTGTTCTTCTTTGGCCATGGTTATGATCCTCCGTTACATTCACAAAATAGATTGCTGATATTATTGAAGGGTAGCGGTTAAAGACGGTATCAGGGTGCTGGTTATATCATCTGCAGCTTTAGTCGATTGATTATAGGAATATGCTGCCAATTCATCAATCGGCTTGCCGGTATGAGTTGTCTGAAAATCATGGGCAATTACGTTTGAACCTGGTGAAATCGAACAGGTCAGTTTCACAATTTCGCCACTTTTGAAGCCGGTTTGCAGTGATTGTTTGTCAGTGGCAGTAATCACAATGGATACTTTATGCAGTGATGTATCAAAGGTTCCCGAGGTCTGTATTTGTAACCCAGACAAAGCACTTCCTGCAACTATATTCGTTGCTGCGATGGTATTTGTTCCAGGATCAACTCCAACCGAAACACCGCTCGGCAGGTAGGTGACAAATTGCATGCCGGTTATGTTGCTGGATCCATTATTAATAATATTGTAGGCAACGGTTGCGCTTGTTGCTTTGTCAGGCGAGGCTGGAGTCACTGGTGTTACAGGAGTGCTGCCGGTTCCCCCGCCTCCGCCTCCGCCGCATGCCACGAGTGCCAAGCAGGTAACTGCAAGTAGAACCTTGAGTAAACATTTCATAATCCGACCACCTTTGCAAGAATCAGTAGTGCATCACCCACGTCAACCCGGCCATCACTATTCATGTCAGCATAATGCTGTTGCTCGGCAGTCAGTTTGTTGATTCCGACCACCGCCTGAAGAATCAGGAGTGCGTCACTGAGCGCAGGCGCCATGCCATTGCCGGTTATATCACCAATCGCCCTGTTGGCTGTGGTGCTGGTAAATGCTGCGCTGATGCCGTTGATCGACAGGATGGTGGTTGTGGTCGTCGCAAACGCCGATGAGGTGGTGTGTTTGGCTATGACCTGCTGACCGTTTGTCACCGTAGATTCGACAGCTGACCAGGTGGTGCCGCCATCTATGCTGAATTCACCATTGCTGATCGTGATCGGAGCGGCGCCATTGATGCCGCTGACCGTTACGGGCGCTGATTGAACCATCACTCCGCGCGCCACATTAGTTTGGGAAGTGAATGAAAAAGTATTCGGAGTTAAGTCCGCTGTCAGAAGGCTCTGAGGGACACTGTATGGGAGACCGGCATCTATCCCTAGTTTGTTTGATTGAGCGTTGGTTGCGCTTTGGTTAACAATTTTAACTTGCGAATCACTCGGATTGGTCTGTGGGGTAAGGGTGAAACGAAGCTTTGCAATTTCTCCGTCGGCTAACGTGTTCACTCCTCCATAGATTGTGACCGTTAAAATCCCGTCTTGGCTGTAACTTTGTTCGATGCTCTTGCCTGTCATGGAACTGGTCGAGCCAGGTGATGGCTCAAAAATGCCTGAAGCAAATTTGATGTCACTCTTGATGGCCGTGATCCCCGCATTGGATGCGTCTGACAATGTCAAGGTCATGGTGATGGTCGCGTCTGATCTGGTGGCATTACCAATGGAAAGAACCGGCAGCGCAAATGCCGGTGCAGCCAACAATACAAAACATGCTGTAACGAGCAAGCGTAGTGTCACAATTACCTCGTGGGGTCGTGCTGAAAAAATGAAGCAGGCTCAAGAGAACCTGCTTCATATAATTAAATTATTTGGTTGATAAATGTTGTCAAAACTTTTTGAAACTCATCAATACTTACGCTGCCATCTGCATTGAGATCCACAGCGCCATCTACTGGATGCTTGATCGGATCAACCAACATCCAGAGTGCTTGTTGTACTTCAGGAAGCGTCACAACACCAGCGGAAGGGTTATTAATTTCGCCGGGGAGTGCTTTTATGGTTACGGCGCCGTTGGTAACGGATGCGGTCATCTCCTTAATGCCTATATCTGTTAATCTGTTGATTGCAAGCGTTGAATTGGTGAGCGGTTCAGTTACACCTGCGCCACCTATGACGTCAAAAATGATATAGGCGATGACTCCCTCCGGAAGGGGGATTGATGGTTGACTTGTGATTGCCAGATTGAATGTATTGGGTGCAACCGTGCGATACTCAATCTGTTTCAGCAGCGAGTTTACCGCAGGAGCGAGCTCTGCACGAAGTGGTTTGAGGTTGGTGGCGTTATAGGTAATGTCAAAAGCAACTGCTGCTGCCTGGTAACCGCTCTGTAAGGTAACCGGTATGCGTACACGATTGCCGACAACGCCATTATTACTCCCAACTCCCGTGGAGGCGGTGGCAGCGCCGCTACTTATGCTGCGGTTAACGGTTGTGACATCAGTTCCGTTGGTAGCGGTAACGGTAAGTGTATTGCCGGCTAATGGCATCGTGAGCTGATGACTGAAACTTCCATTGCTGGTGTCACTGGAAACCAGCGTGCCATTAACGGTAACCGTTGTTGTGGCAAAGGGAGCCACATTACCCCGAACATACAATTTTCGACCTGTCGCGGCTGCATCGGTGGTGGCAGCATCGGGGAGTGTCTCCAGGTAGACCGACGGTGTTGTCGATGCGCCGAGGGCACAAAAACTGGTCTTGAGCACTTCCGTATTGCCGGCGATATCGACGGCAAAAAATTTGATGATCGTATTCTCGGTAATGGTGATCGGGAAGGTATAGTCAGTCAGGGTATAGGGAGCTACGGGTACCGATTTCACAGTTCCGGAAGTGTTGACGATAAACTTGATCTGGGGAATCGGGTCCGCCGAATCATCAGCTGACAGTTTGATGGTGGTGGTTGCTCCCCCGCTGCTGCATTCAAAGGTGGTTGCGGGGGTGACAGAATCAATCAGGTAGGTTTCAGATTTTACTGCTTCCGCAACTCCAGCTTTGTCGATTGCAAAGAATTGCACAACTGTCGTAACTGACGGTGTGTTGCTGATAGAAATTGGAGTAGTGTATTTTTTTGTGGTCTTGCCCGGTGTTGCCACGGTGCCGGACATGGTGACTGTCGGTGTAGTGCCGTCGATGGTGTAGTAAATAGCAGCACCGGGTGAGTTGGAACTGAGGGTTACACTCTGGTTGGTGATGTAATTACCGCCAGCAGGTGATGCCGTTGTTGTCAGGTTGACAATGGTGTAGTTCTGGGTTTTTACACTCTCCATGTTACCGGCAACATCCTGAGCAAAGTATTGAAGCTTCGTGCTGGCATTGACAGGAATGGCGACCGTACCGACTCCCTTGGTTGGTGTTGTGGCGTCGGGAACTGTTACTCCGTCAATGGTGTAGTAGATGGTTGCTGCAATGTCATTGGCTGTCAGAGATACGGTCAGACTGTTGGCATAAACGCCTGTCAGCGCCGATGCGGTCGTGGTGGGGGCAACCGTGTCAATCGTGTAGATCTGTGTTTTTACCGTTTCCTTGTTGCCAGCCGTGTCAACGGCAAAATACATGAGGGTTGTCGTTTTTGATATTGAGACGGAAACAGAGCCGATCCCTTTTGTCGTGGTTGCGGTAGTCGGAGCAGTGCCGGTGGTGGTGTAGTAGATGGTTGCCGTTGCTTTGCTGGCATTCAAATTAACGGTCTGAATCGTGTTATAGGTACCACCAACAACAGTTGGAGTTGTTACCGGTACTACGCTATCTATTGTGTAGGTCTTGCTGACAACGGTTTCTTTGTTCCCTGCGACATCAGCCGCAAAGTATTGCAGTATGGTGGTGGCATTGACAGGAATGGTTACTGAGCCGACACCCTTTGTAAGAGTTGCGGTGGTCGGGACCGTCTCTCCGTCGGTGGTATAGTAGATGGTTGCCGCAGGGTCATTGGCCGTCAGGGTGACCGACTGGGGAGTGTTGAAGATACCGGCTAGCGGCGAAGCCGTGGTAATCGGCGCTACCGTATCAATCGTATAGGTTTTGGTTACAACAGCTTCCTTGTTACCGGCAGCGTCAACGGAAAAATATTTGAGGGTCGTTGTTTGGGAAATCGCAAGAGAAACGGAACCGACCCCTTTTGTCGTGCTTGCCGTGGTCGGATCGATGCCGGATGTGCTGTAGTAAACGGTTGCTGTCGGTTCACTTGAGGTTAGGGTGACGGTCTGGGAAGTGTTATAGAGACCTGCCGCAGGGAGAATCGATGTCGTTGGTGCTGTCGTGTCGATGGAATATGCCATGCTCTGTACTGCTGTGGCTGTTCCATCAGTTCCTACGGCAATGAACTTGATGGTTGTGGTGGCGTTGACAGGAATCGTCACCGAGCCGACTCCCTTGGTCAGAGTTGCTGTGGTCGGATCAATGCCATTGGTTGTATAGTAAATCGTAGCCGATGCCGGATTTGCGGTTATCACCACCGACTGGGCAGCAGCGTACAGCCCGGCTGCCGGCGTTACTGTTGTCAACGGTGCTTCTTTTTTAATGCTGTAGGTGGCCGTGTTGGTGGTTTCAAGGTTGTCGGCCAGATCAACTGAGGCAAACTTAATTATTTTGGTGGCATTCAGCGAAAATGGTCCGGTGTATTTGATGTGTGTTGCCGATGAGAAAGGATCACTGGCATCAAGAGTATAGTAAATATTCTTGACCGTTTTGTTGGCAATCAGGGTTACCGTGGTGTCGGCAGTGTAGCTGCCCCCGGCCGGGGAAGCGGTCGTTATGGCCGATATGCTGGTGTATATTTTCTGAATCGCAGTGCCGTTGAATTGTGTTACGTACAGGTTGCCGGCTGAATCAGCGGTCAGGCCGAACGGTACGTTGAAAGTGGCTGGAATGGCCGGTTCAAGTGAGGTTGGATTGGAAACGCTGCCGGCACGAGTCGAGATGACACCGGTAGCGATGACTATTTTTCTGACACTGTTGTTGATAGCATCGGTAAAATAAATATCCCCCAGTTTATCAATGGCAATGCCAGTCGGCTGGTTCAATTGCGCCTTGATTGCCAGTCCACCGTCGCCGGAGTATCCGATGGTTTTGTCACCGGCGACAATGGTCAAGCTGCCGGATTCCAGCTTTTGAATCACGTTATTGCCGGAATCGGTAATATAGAGTGTTCCCGACTGGGGGAGTAATGCCACGCTATAAGGTGTCAGGGTTGGGGCTGTGCCGTCTCCTGCAATGGTACTGATTGTGCCACCGGAGACTTTTCTGACGCGGTAGTTGCCGTTATCGGCAATATACAAGTTGTCGGAAGCATCAAACGTTATGCCGGTCGGTTGATTAAGCGCTGCGCTGGTGGCAGCTCCTTCACCAAAATAACCTTTGTTACCATTACCGGCCACGGTGGTAATTAATCCTGTGGCAATGTCAACTTTTCTGATGCGATGGTTGAGGCGGTCAGCGATATACACATTTCCGGTTGAGTCGAGTGCAATGCCGGTCGGCTCATTGAGCATGGCCGTTGTGGCAAGAATTGAATCGCCGTTATACCCCCCAACTGCTCCAGTCCCGGCAAAAACTGTTGCAACTCCTGTTGTCATGTCGATGGAATAAACCTGGTTGGCAGTCTGGCTTGCAGCGTAATATTTGTTGTTGGTCTCATCAATGGCAATACCGGTAAGACCCAGTTGTGACAGGGATGTCGGGACTGTTACGATTGTGTCGGCCAGGCTGCCGTTGATGGCAGGAGATGCTGTTGCAGGAGGCGAGGTCGTGTAGGGGAGGTTCTGGTTAGCACCGGCATCTTTGAGAATGATGCTGACCGGTATCTGCTCCTCCTGGAGAATATTGGTATCACCCGCAGCCACCGTATAGGTGACGGTGTAGGTGTTATTGGCATTGTCATGAAAACTGGGCGCAACATCTTTGCCATTGATCGTAATAGCGACGGGAGTATACCCCGCAGCATTGGCAATAATAGTGGCTGTCAAGGTTTGACCGCCTCGCAGTATGCCGGTAGTCGGTGAGAATGCGAGTCCACTGATAACGGGCGTCGCAGCGAATGCTGCGCCAAAGGTGGTAAGCAGTGAGAGCATTGTGATTATCACTGAAAAAAGTACCGTGCGTGAAAACTTCATATTTCCTCCTAGTGCGACCAGTTAGGGACTGAATTACATGGTGCTGCGATGCCTATAAGAGCTGATGGTGGCAGGGATGTTGTGCATACTGCGGGGAAGTGGCCGGATCAATACTTTGATTGAATGAGACCTGGCAGGGGTATGCCCTACCAGGTCTCATGTTGCTAGGTAAAATTAACGTTTGAGATTGAGAACTTCCTGGGTCATCTCATCGGAGGTGGTGATGGTCTTGGAGTTGGCGGAATAGGCGCGCTGGGTCAGGATCATCTTGACGAACTCGTTTGCCATATCCACGTTGCTCTGTTCCAGGTTGTTGGAGAAGAGTTTCTCGGTTACGCCGTTGGATGCCCAGGTGGTTGTGGCAGCGGCATCGGGGAAGCCGGACTGATTGGTTGCCTTGAACATCGCTCCGCCAAGTTTGTCCATCCCCGGGGGGTTACCGATTTTGACCGTTCCCAACTGTCCACTGGTGCCGGCAGTGGTAACGGTTGCGTAATTGGCTGCCACGGAAGCGTCAAGTGGCGCGGTTGTTCCGGCAGCACCGGCATAATAGTAGGTCTTGCTGCCACCGTTTGCATCGGCATACAGGAGCGACATGACCCCTTTAGCATCAATACCGACAATTTTTTGAAAGGTCATGTTGGTTGCGCTTGGTGCAGCCAAATCGTTGGTCAGCGGAATTTGAATCGGTTTACCTTCTGAATCAAGCACAACATACCCTTCCGGATTGACCAAGCTGCCTGCCAGGGTGGCTGTTGCCTGACCATCCAGGCGGAATGCTCCGGCACGGGTGTAATAGGCTGCGTCCGGAGTAATGGCGGTATTGCCGGCTGTGCTCGGTTTTGCCAAGGCAAAGAAACGGTCACCCTGAATAGCAACATCCGTTACGTTCCCGGTGCTTTCGAGTGAAGACTGGCTGAACAGATTGTCAATTTTCTGTAGTTGTACGCCGTGACCCATCTGTGAGTTACCGGCCGTACTTGCTGTTGTGGTGGAAAGAACGTCTGAAAAAAGTGTGCGGGAGCCTTTAAAACCGACGGTGTTGACGTTGGCGATGTTGTTGCCGATTACGTTGATACCTTCTGCCTGATTGAGAAGACCGCTGACTCCGCTGAACATTGCTGATGTTAAACTCATGGTGTTGCCTCCATTTATAATTTTTGTTTGAGTTGTGTTTGAAGCGCGTCAATCGGTCGGCGCTTCAGGGCTTCCTCAAGGAGGTCCAGCCCGTGTCGGGTGCTAAATAATTACTGCTGAATCAATGTTGGTGAATACGTTACCCTGCATTTGCATCCGGTCAAGCGCGGTGACGACGGTACGGTTTTTGATGCTGACCACCAGTGCCGCATCTCCCATCATTACCAGTGATTCCTTGCCACCTTTCTGGGCTACGCTGTTCACAGCCCCTTCCAGTTTGGCCAAGTCGTTGGCTGAAAAATTGATGTTGCGTGATTTCAGCCGATCCTGTGCGTGTTGCGAAAACTTGACTCCCTCGCCTGGGAGCTTTTGATCCAGTACCTTGGCAAAAGGGGAGTCGGTAGTTGCTGTACTGCTCTGTTTCTGTGGTTGTGTCCGACCAATTGAGCCTGGTTGAACCGGATTGGGAAATAAAATCGGATCAATCGTCATCCGCTATACCCCCTTTACATTGATAATATCCGACATTGCCACTGAGACGGCTCCAATTGCCAACTGTGGAACACCATTGACAATATTTACGCCGTCGATGCGCCCCGAGGTGTAGGTAGTTGCGGCGACTGCCACTCCTGCTGCCGTACCGTCAATTTTAAAGGTATAGGCTCCTGCCGGTAGAAAAGCGCCATTGCCATCACGTCCGTCCCAAGACAAGATACTGTCACCTGAGTTGAGAGCACCGAGTGACGATGTTGCCACGACTTTGCCGGATGCATCGGTAATTGTCACTGCTGCAGTATCAACCGCCGAAGGAAGTGAAAACTCAAATGTTGTCGGTGTTGAACCATCAAATGCAATCGAATTACCGTTTGCTTTGACGTCTTTGCCGATAAATCCCACCGAATTCATGGTGGTGGCGTTATTCTGCGCCGTTAGCAAATTGTTTAATGCCGAGGTATTGTTGTACGACTGTTCCACCAGGGAAAGTTGGGACAGTTGATCAAGCATGGCACTCGCATCCTGAGGCTTGAGCGGGTCCTGATACTTCAGCTGGGAAATAAATAGTTTGAGAAAGTCGTCTTTGTTCAGTCCCAGCGACTTTTTCATGGCTGCCGACGCTGCTGACGTGTCGGTCGTTGCTGCTGTTATGCCCGTAGTCGTTGCCAAATTAATTCACCTCCCTTTCTAAAAATGTACATCTACCATCGAGTATGCCGATTTTGCCTGATATACCAGAGTTTGCGGTAAAGGAGTATCACTGTTCTGGTAGTTGTTGTTCATCCAGGCGGGTGTCTGTTGCCGTTGTTTTGCCAGCTCGCGCCAATCACTCTGGTCGCGTCCCGATGAACTGCTGTTACTCCCCGTGGCAACATTGAATGATTCCACGGTGATGTTTTGTTTTGCCAATGTTTCCTTGAGAGATTCGGTGTGTTTCAACAACGTATCCCGTACGATGTTGGTGTCCGTCACAACGTCAATTTTCAACTGCTGGTTTTCCATCCGGAAGGTCAGTTTCATCTCGCCCATATTTTCGGGAGTCAGGTGGAGTGTGATTTGTTCTACCCCTGGTCGATAGTCCCGATTGGTGAGCGATTCCTTCACCTGTCGCATAACATGCTCTGCTGTTGATGATGTCCCGGAGTTTTGTAGTTCCTTGTCAAAAGATGCCGGTTTCAAAGAAGATTGAGCTTCATGCTTGTTGCCTGGTACCGACTGACCAAACCAGATTCTTTCCTGCTCTGAATCTGTGGATGAGTCGCGATCATCCTGACCGGTACCGGAAAAAGTAGAGGAGGATAATGCTGCCGGCGTTACAGTCCCACTTTGTTCTGCCACGACGTCTGAAAGTCCGTTTTGTGTCACGGTGGTTTGGCGATTGAGCGCACTCTCCGACACTCTCTTTTCTGCTACGAGCATTTGCCCGGTGTTTACATGTCGCAGGGTGTTGTCGACATGAGTAAGTGACCGGAGCGTGTCATCTGTTTGCAGCGTTGTGGCTTTGATATCAGTTGCCGCTGCCGGGGGGACCGGTACAGCTGCAGTTGTTATTGCCGGCTTTGCTGCTGTTGATGACAGTTCTGCCGGACGTGCCCCAGCTTCTTTAAAAGATAGCTGCTGGTCTGTGGCGGATGTTGTTGCTTGTTGCAACCCTGGTGTGATAACCGGCTCAGCTGGGTGTGCTGCTGTAGCCGTTGATTCGGTTACAGTTGCTGTGACAGTTACCGGCTGTTGCGCTGTTGTAACCTTACGCGCCGTGGTCTGGAAATATGCCTCCAGCTTGCGTGCTGCGCTAGTGGCTGGTTGCGTGACCGGTGCTGCTGCCCGGTTTGCTGCCGTTGTTACAGGTGCTGTAACTTCTTCAACTTGTGCTGGTACCACCGAGTGTTCCTGTCTGGCTGAAACAGTCAGGTTTTGTGGCGTTGTGCCCACGGTGGGTGTTGCCGCTGTTGCCGTTGGAACTGTTGCAGCAACTTCATGAGGTTCGCCCTGATCCAATGTGGTTGCCGGAATATGCCTGGCAGTCATGGTTTCGGGATTGTTGAGTACTGCAGGTTGTGGCGCTTGAACTTCCGCCACGGCTACGGGGGGTGTTATTGCCGGCTTTGCTGTTGTCGCTGCCTGTTCCATGGATACGGATTGGGGCGCTGTAACAACCGGTTGCCGCTCTTCCCGTGGTTGAATGCTTGCTTCAAGGGGGCGTACTACCACGGTCTCTGTTGCTGGAGGTGTTACACCCTCGCTTGTTGAGAACTGTCGAGCTGCTACGGGTGCTGCTGATTGCTGCAATTGAGGCGGCATGTTCGGTGCCCTGGTTGCAACGGGTGATGCCACACGCTGCTCAGCCCTCGTGGATACAGCTGGTTGCTCTGGTACGACTGCAGTCGTCTGGTTTTGGGGGGCTGCGGCCAGAGCCGGTTCTGCAGCTGTTGCCGTCGTTACTGTTGGAACTGTTGCAGCAGCTTCATTACGCACAATCCGTTCCGGTGTGACTACTGAAATCTGCTCAGCAGTCATGGTTTCAGGATTGTCCCGCACCGCAGTCTGTGGTGGATGAATCTCTGCCACGGTTGCTGACGGTACAGGGTGTGCTGTTACGGTTGTTGATTCGGTCTCAGTAGCTGTGGTTGCAACCAGCGGTTGCTGTGTTGCCGTGATGGTGCGCGCTGTGGTCTGGAAATATGCCTCCAGCTTGCGTGCTGCGCTAGCGGCTGGTTGCGTGACCGGTGCTGCTGCCAGGTTTGCTGCTGTTGTTACAGGTGCTGTAACTTCTTCAACTTGTGCTGGTACCACTGAGTGTTCCTGTCTGGCTGAAACAGTCAGGTTTTGTGGCGTTGTGCCCACGGTGGGTGCTGCCGATATTGCCGTTGCTGCAGTTGGCAGCGGTCCGGTCATGCTGGAAGCTGTCGTGGCAGCAGGTGCTGTTTGAATTTCCTGGATAGACGGACTTGCCGTTGGTACTGTTGCAGCTGCTTCATTACGCACAACCTGATCCAATGTGGTTGCCGGAATATGCCTGGCAGTCATGGTTTCGGGATTGTTGAGTACTGCAGGTTGTGGCGCTTGAACTTCCGCCACGGCTACGGGGGGTGTTATTGCCGGCTTTGCTGTTGTCGCTGCCTGTTCCATGGATACGGATTGGGGCGCTGTAACAACCGGTTGCCGCTCTTCCCGTGGTTGAATGCTTGCTTCAAGGGGGCGTACTACCACGGTCTCTGTTGCTGGAGGTGTTACACCCTCGCTTGTTGAGAACTGTCGAGCTGCTACGGGTGCTGCTGATTGCTGCAATTGAGGCGGCATGTTCGGTGCCCTGGTTGCAACGGGTGATGCCACACGCTGCTCAGCCCTCGTGGATACAGCTGGTTGCTCTGGTACGACTGCAGTCGTCTGGTTTTGGGGGGCTGCGGCCAGAGCCGGTTCTGCAGCTGTTGCCGTCGTTACTGTTGGAACTGTTGCAGCAGCTTCATTACGCACAATCCGTTCCGGTGTAACTACAGAAAGCTGCTCTGTAGTCATGGTTTCAGGATTGTTCCGCACCGCAGTCTGTGGTGGATGAATATCTGTCACGGTTGCTGTTGGTATCGGGAGTGCTGTTACGGTTGTTGGTTCGGTTGCAGTTGCAGTGGCTACAGCCAGCGGTTGCTGCGTTGCCGTGATGGCGCGCGGTGTGGTCTGGAAATATGCCTCCAGCTTGCGTGTGGCGGTCGCCAACGGTTGTGTAACCGGTGCTGATGATGACGGCAAAATGTTCGCTGCCGTTGTTGCGGCGGGTATGGCTGATTGTTCCGCTAGGTCGGCAGTTGTCTGCTTTTGAGGGGGTGCTGCCAGCGCGGGTTTTGTATCAGATACTGGCAGTCCGGTAGTGTTTGAAGAGGTCGTGGCAGCAGGCGCTGTTTGAATCTCTTGGACTGGCGGTGTTGCCGTTGGAACTGTTGCCGTAACTTCATGGTGCACGCCTTGATCCGGTATGGCTGCCGGAATATGCTTGGCAATCATGGTTTCAGGATTATCTCGGATTATGGCTTGTTGTGCTCGTTGAATTTCAGGCATGGCTACGGGGACTGCCATGGCCTGTCCTGTGGCTAAGGATTGAGTCTCAGTCCCCAACGTTTGCCGCTGTTCAATCGGTTGCGTGGTTGTTGCAGGCTGCACCGCAGTCTGTAGTTTTGGGTAATGCGTGACCGGTAGCTCGGCGTTAGTCCTCTTCCCGACGACTGCTTCTGCAATTATTGGGAGCGTTTGTGCCACTTCAGGCCGGTTGTTGGTCTGCTGGTCGGAATTCTTTCCTGCAGCAGGAATGTCTGATTGCTGAGTGCTGCCGATGAGTGAAGCTAACAGTGTCACATTCTGCGACATCAGTGTGTCTGCTGGTATGTCAGTAGTTCCTGATACCGGGATTTCTTCCGGCTGTTGCTGATCATGAGCGGTAAGGTTGATGTGATCGCGATCAACTATGATCTTTGATGGCACATTCACTGTGTGTGTTGTTGCCGGGGGCTGCACCGTCTGCATACCACGGGGCAGTGTTAGCGGTTGCTTCGTGGTACTGCTGATCAGTCGTGCTAACGCTGCCGGAAGTGCTGGTTGGCGGGCAGCTGAACAATCTTGCAGAATACCTGCAAAAGGGCTTTCCGATACATTTTCAGCGTTGGGTGGTATGACCTCGGTTGACATCATACCGCTGGCAGCCAGGATGCTGCTGCCAACTGTTATTGTTGATGCTGTTATCTGTCCTGTATTCATTATGTAGGTTCACCTCCTCTCGTGGATATTTTCATCAGCAGGGACAGGGATAATACTGATGAAGTGCAAAGTTGATACAAACTATTATTGCAAATTAGCGGTAATCCATTTCAGGATACGGGGTTGATTTATGTAGGGTGCCAGTTTGGCAACGGTCTTGGTGTCGAGACGGCTCATGAGTGAGAGTGCTACATCTTCCTTCATGGCATCAATCAATTTACCGGCTTGTTCACCTTTGATGGTCTTGAAAAGCTTGACCATTTTCTGCGCTTTCTCATCCTGCACTTTTTTTTGTGCTGCTGATTGCGCCTTGGCAAGGTCATCCATCCGTTTTTTACTTTCATCAAGTGTTTTAATCTGGGATTCGATTTTGGCACTTAATTTTTTCAATTCCTGCTCTTTGGCTGCCAGTTGTGCTTCTTTCTCCGCCAGTTGCTGGCGCCGGGCATCCTGCAATGCCTTTTCCTCTCGTGCAGCTCGTGAGGCACTGGGAGGAAGTTGAGACCTCGTGGTGCCGGAAGTTTCTGCATTCGGTGCTGTTGCCGGTTCTCCTGCGGCCCGCGCTGATGTTGGGTGTGTCGGTAACCAGTCGCTTGAAATAACCGATGTCAATAAAATGGCAATTGTCAATAATTTGAAAACACGTGTCATTGTGCAGATCCACTATTCTTTTGTACGGAAATCTCATCCAGAAAAGCGCGTTCTTTGTGCGCCAGTTCATTTTGAAACTCTTTTGTTTTTCGTTCTTTTAATGATTCCAGAACTTTTTTGTCTTTGGCTGCATCCAGCAGGTATTCACGCCGATCATTCATAACACCATCGAGCTGTTCAATCGTTTCTTTCTGCCGTTCAATATCAAGCCGTTTCTTGGCAAAATACTGCACATAACGGGTCAATTCATCAATGGTATGCAGCTCTGATTGTTTGTGGTTAAACTCGTCGGTCAGTTTCGTGACCTGATTGTGATATTGGTCAAGAATGTCATGAGCAGCTTCAAGCTCCTGTTTTGCAACAGCAAATTCCTGCTTGCGGACTTTTTCCATTTCACGCCGGTAATTAAGAACCTGCTCAAGTTCAAATTTCATAACTGCCACAATGGATCACCTCCCGCTGGAATTACTGGAAAAGATTTTTAAGATCCGCAACTGACTGGTGCAAGGTTACGGGATCGTGAACAGCCTGTTTCAAATATGACAACATTCCTTCGTTTTTAAGAATAGCATAATCTATACCGTTATTACTCCCCGACTTGTACGCCCCGATATTGATCAGGTCTTCCGATTGACGAAAGGTCGCCATGGTCTCCTTGAATTTGCCAGCCAGTTTCCGTTGTTCATCGCTCGTGACATCACCCATGACACGGCTGGCGCTGGCCAGCACGTCAATGGGGGGATAAATGTTGCGCGCGGCAAGATCACGGGAGAGAACAATATGTCCGTCAAGAATGCTGCGCATGGCATCGGAGATCGGCTCGTTGAAATCATCTCCCTCGACCAGTACCGTGTAAAGGCCAGTAATGCTTCCCTCGGGAAAATTACCGCTCCGCTCCAGTAATTTCGGAAGCGCGGCAAACACGGAGGGTGTATACCCTTTAGTTGTGGGAGGTTCGCCGATTGCCAGGCCTACTTCACGCATTGCCATGGCAAAGCGCGTGGCTGAATCCATCATCAGCAGGACTTTTTTCCCCTTCTTCTGGAAATATTCAGCAATTGTTGTAGCAATATATGCCCCTCGCATACGTACCAGCGGTGGCTGGTCAGAGGTGGCAACAACGACGACCGATTTTGCCAGCCCCTGTGCCTGGAGATCTTTTTCGATAAACTCACGCAGCTCCCGTCCACGCTCACCGATCAAGGCGATCACGTTGACATCCGCTTCCGTATAGCGGGCAATCATACCCAGTAGCGTAGATTTGCCAACGCCGGAGCCGGCCATAATCCCCACACGCTGCCCCTGGCCGCAGGTGAGCAGGCCATTGATGCTGCGAATACCGAGATCAAGCGGTTTCCTGATCGGTGGCCGCGACATCGGATTTACGGGTGAAGCATAAATCGGATACTCTTCTTCGGTCTGGAGCGCGCCCTTGTCATCAATCGGATTGCCAAGACCATCGATAACCCGCCCGAGCATTTGCGGCCCAACCCCCATGGATGCTTTGCCGCGCCGTACGGTGATTAGGCTGTCAAGACCTACCCCCCTGAGATCGCCCAAAGGCATCAGCAGTGCCTTATGGTTTCGAAAACCGACTACTTCTGCCGGTATCGGTTCACCAACACGGGGACGAATTTCACAGATTGCTCCGATGGAAGTATCGGGGCAGTACCCTTCGATCACCAACCCTACCACCTGCGTGACTTTGCCGTGCAGGCGAATCGGTTTAGCCGCTGCAATTGCATTACGATAGCGCAGGAGGTTGAGTGATCGGTTAGGCATGGTCGAATACCAGGCGGGTCACTGGTGAACATCCGTAGAAACAGTACGCTCTTCAAGCATCTGACGATAAATTTCTTCCAGTTGAGCATCAAGGCCGGCGTCGATGGTTCCCATCTCCGTATCCACCTGGCAGCATCCCGGTGCAACAGTTGGGTCTGATTTGAGGCTCATGCGTTGACTGATCAGATTTTTGTTCAAAATGTCATCGCGCCCGGCAATTATCATGGCGTAATCATCGGGGTTAAGTCGTACGGTGATTTCATCCTGTTCCGTTACACCGGCGAGAGCCTTGTGAACAACGGCGGAAAGAATAGTACGATCCTGTTTGATCTCGCGAACAATAACTCTGCGAGCTATCAGCATGATCAGGTTGAGCACTTCATCTTCGGATTCGCGCAGAACTTTTTCACGTACGGATAGTATTTGATCACTCGCACCACGCAATGCCTTGAAAACATTGACAAGCCCACGCTCGGCAAGATTTTTCCCCTCCTGCAGCCCGCTGTTGAATGATTCTCGCAGACGACTGTCAAGATCCTCTTCGGTGAGGAACAAACCCTCAGGTTCCGGCGCCTGTTCGGTCTGCGCGCTGGTGCGGCCCGATTCAGACGGATCAAAGAGTCCCAGGGGGACAAATTCACTGGCAGAAGCCTGCGGGCGCAAGGCAGGAATACCGCGATTAATCGACTGAAAAGCAAACGGTTCCATTGCTGCCAAGTCTGTTTTCGATGACTTGATAATTCTAGACGAGGACATCTTCGCTCCCGCGACCGGCCAGTACGATCTTCCCTTCTTCTTCCATCTTTCTGACGATCTTGATGATTTCTCCCTGGGCCTTTTCAACATCAGAGAGCCTGACCGGCCCCATGACTTCCAAGTCTTCCTTGATCATGTCCGCAGCACGGCTGGAAATGTTCTTGAAAATCTTGTCTTTGACATCATCGGTGGAGGTTTTCATTGCCAGGGTCAGGGTGTCGTTTGAAACCTCGCGCATAACCTGCTGGATACTTCGGTCGTCCAGAGCAAATACATCTTCAAAGGTAAACAGATGCTTACGGATAATTTCAGCCAGTGGCGGGCTGATGACGTCAAGTTTGTCGAGAATCTGTTTTTCCTTGCTGCGATCAAAGTGGTTGAACATATCAACGACTTTATCAACACCACCAACCTTGTAGCGTTGTACACCACCCATGGATTTAATTTCCCGTTTCATTACGTCATCAATTTCCAGCAGTATTTCTGGCGAAACCTGGTCTACATCGGCAATGCGCAGAACCACCTCAGCCTGCAAGTCCTGGGGAAGCAGGCTGATAATCTCGCTGGTCTGCTTGGACTTGAGTTTTGCCAGAATAACGGCAATTGTCTGGGGATGTTCCTGTGACAGAAAGTTGGCAATACTTTTGGGATCCATGTTGGCAAGAATGTCAACCAAATCACCGTAGCTAGAAGCTTGCAATTCCTCCATCAGGATGCCGGCTTTTTCCGGGCCGAGCGCTTTTTCAAGGATTTTGCGGACGAACTCTTCCCCTTGGGAAAAAATACCTGATTCGGGGTTGATGACGGTAGTAAAGTCTTCGACCACTTCCATGATGGTGGTACGGGTAATATGACCCAGCTTTGCCATACTTTTACTGATCCGTTTTATGTCGTCATCTTCCATATGCTCAAATACCTTGGCAGTTACATCATTGCCAAGGTACAGGAGCAAAATAGCTGCTTTATCGGTTCCGGTCATGCAATCCCCGTCATGTAGATCATTATTTTTTGCGTGGCAACTGCATCAGAATTCTCATGGCTGGTTGCCGGGTGTGTAGCCTGCACGCTGCTACGATGATGTTTTATCTTCTTCCATCCAGTTTTGCAGGACCTGGGCGACCTGGTAGGGATCTTTTTTGGCCTGTTCCACCAGATTTTGTTGCTCTTCCATCTGCATGGAAATTTGTGCCCGTTCGGCAGCTGTCAATTTCTCAACACCTTCGTGGAGCGGTTCGAAAGACTCCAACAGTGGTGGCCGGGAAGTTCGTAATGAACTGAGCAGCGGCCTGATAACCAGGAATACCAAAGCAAGGAAGCCGATTCCGATGGTCAAATTCTTGGCAAGCGACATGAAAAACGGATTCATCCACCATTGCTGGGTGTCGGCAGCGCCGCTCGCTTCGCCTGAATCCTGAAAAGGAATGTTTTGAACTGTCAGTTGATCTCCACGTTCGGCATTAAAACCAACGGCACTTTTAACCAGTGTCTCAATTTTCTGTAACTCTTCCGGTGCCCGGGGGACATATTTCGCTTTGGCCGGTTGTCCCTCTTTTACGGCAGCCGGTGCTTCATACTTGCCATCCACCAGCACGGCGACGGATAATTTACCCAAAGCGCCAACCGGTTCAATGATCTTGGCTGTTGAACGGCTGACTTCATAATTCAAGGTTTCATCGCTTTTTGAACCACCACCTGTGGTCGTGGCGGCAGCGGCAGGGTTACGCCCCAGATTTGTCTGAACTCCGGGAACTCCGGCTGCCCCTGAGCTGGATGCCCCTTTTTCATCAGTACGTTGTTCGCTGCGAACCGCAATACTTTCCGGGTCAAACTTTTCTTCTACCCGTTCAACCCGCTTGAAGTCGAATGTCGCTGTTACCCGTGCAACGGTTTTACCACCACCGACGATCGGATCGAGCAGTGTTTGGATGCGGTCCTCAATGCTCTTTTCGTAGTTGTGCTGGGTTTCCTGCATTGCGGACGTCATGCGCGCAGTTGGGTCGCTGCTCCCCCCCTTGCTCAGGATCTTGCCGCGGCTGTCAATGATGGTGACGTGTTCCGGATCCATCCCTTCAATCGAGGATGATACCAGGTGGATAACCCCCTGGACTTCGCTCTCTTTGAGCCCGCGGTTCGATTTCATTTTAAGAACAATCGAAGCTGTAGCCGGTTTTTCACTCTCCTTGAAAAGTGATTTCTCAGGGATTACCAAGTGGACACGGGCTTGCTCGACCCCGGCGATCTGGGAAATAGTGCGTGTTAGTTCGCCTTGTAGCGCCCGCTGGTAGTTAAGCTTTTGCACAAATTCGGTCATGCCGAAGTTTTTGCGATCAAAAATCTCAAAACCGACCCCGCCTCCTTGCGGTAATCCTTCCGAAGCAAGGGAAAGCCGTAACTCGTACACTTTGTCGGAAGGAACCATGACCCCTTTTCCATCAGCTGTAATCTGATAGGGGGTTTTGCTGTCCTTGAGCTTCTTTACAATTTCACCTGCGTCTTCGGAAGTTAAATTGGTAAATAGCGGCCGGAAGTCAGTGCGGTTGGCAATTAAAATCAGGGCTGCAAACGAAAGCGCCGCCAGAAAAACAACTCCGGCAATCAACATCCGTTTCCCGGCTGAAAGCGCCATGAATGGCTCTATGAGTCTGTTAATTCCTTCAGGCATGGAGGTGCAAAAGTTCCTTTCATCCAGATACACAAGCTAATGCCGGGATCCTGCAAGCCGGCGTGGAAGTGGTTGCTGCGCGTTAGCGCTTATACCTGCATACGCATGACTTCCTGATACGCTTCCAATGCTTTGTTGCGGACGGATGACATGAACTGAAATGAAATACTTGCTTTTTCCATGGCAATCATGACTTCGTGGAGGTTTTTGTTCTCGCCGCTGGCAAATGTCTGAATCGAAGCGTCTGATTGTGTTTGCAGGGCGTTTACCTTGTTGACCAGTTCGCTGAAAAACTTTCCAGCTCCTGCTGTTGGTGCAGAAGTGGTTTCTGTTATATCGGGGAATGCTTTGCCAATACCGATACCGTTTCCAATCATTCCGACTTCCATTGCCGTACCTCGTGTGTTGTTTGTGTGTTGCTGTTATTTGCTGATTTCAAGTGTTTTAAGCGCCATATTTTTTGCAGCTTGAACGGCGGTGACATTTGCCTCGTAGGCGCGGGTTGCATTGATCATGTCAGCCATTTCTTCAATGACGCTTACATTTGGCATGGCAACATACCCTTGCTGGTCAGCATCAGGGTGGGTAGGATCAAACTGCATCCGAGGAGGGTTTTGATCCTCGATGATTTGTGAGACCTGAACTTCGCGAACCTGTTGATTGCTGGCATTGTCCAGTGAACGGCTGAAGGCGCTCTGCACCGGCGCCGTGGCAGAAAATACGGCGTCTTTGCGCTTGTACGGCCCCCCCTCGGGAGTCCGGGTTGTGTTGGCATTGGCCAAGTTGCTGGAGATCAGGTTCATCCGTGTTCTTTCAGCTGAAAGTGCTGAAGAACTGACACTCATGGCACTAAAAAAATCCATTATTTACCTTCCCGCAGGGCTGTTTTGATCCCTTCAAATTTTTTGGCAAGTATTTGCACCGAGGCGTTATACATGATCTGATTTTCAAGCATTTTGCCCATTTCATTTTCCAGTTCAACTGCATTGCCGTCTTTGCCCGGTGTTTTGGCCGGTGTTTCAACAACTCTGCCGGTAACGGACTGCAAACGGCTGCTGGCGCCTTTTAAGGGTATGTGTCTCGCATCAGTCAGCCCCCCGGTTACGCCGGCTTTCGATGTTTTGAGTGCACCTTGCAACTCTTCCTCGAATACAAGCGCCTTGGGAACGTAGTGCGGAGTTTCGGCGTTGGCAATGTTGGATGAGATCAGGTTCTGATTTCTTGCTCGCAAATCAATCTGTTTGTCGAGTAGTTGTATGGATGTGGAAAAAAGAGTATCAACCTGCATGGCTTCCTCCTCGTGAGGATCTGGGAATGCAAAAAACATACCTTTTTGCTTGGTGGGTAAAAGTCAAATAATATCAGAACGCTAGCAATTGTACGGAACATGTGGATCTTCAGATGTCAATAAACCGACATAAGGGGGTGAGCTTTATCTGAGTCCGGCTGTTTCCAGTGACTGTTGCGCGAGTCGTTTCCAGTCAGGGTCTTTCCCGTTTTGAATCACCTGGTTAAAATATGTTTTGGCCTGCTGGCGATTGCCTGACAACAGATTGATCTGTCCGGCTTTATAGAGCACAGCTTCGTTGTGACTGTTCTCCGGTAGTTTGGCGCCTATATCCAGGAGTCGCAGTGCTCCTTTGCGATCGCCGGTTACCTCACGTGCTGACGCGGCAATGTAATAACTGTCGGGGAGGTAGGTATTGCCGGGGCGGGCTACGCCTAAAAAACGATCGAGCGCCTTGATGGCAGACGGATAGTCGTTCAAATTCCATAATGATTTGCCGAGAAAATAATAACTCTCGGGAAGTTGTGCCACTGCTTTCTTCTCCAGCAGCCACGACAGGGTGTTTTTCACATCCAGATATTTACCATCGGCAAAGAGCAGTGCCCCGAGCCGCTCGGTAACGAAGTTTTTGCGTGGATTCGTCGGGTATTTACGTAAAAATGTTCGGAGTGTTTTAATGGCAAAGGGAGAATCACCGATCATATCGGCATTGTCAGCAATTTCTTCATACAATGCGGGGGCACTGGCTGGAGCCCATTGCCGGTCAACAATCAGGGAAAACAGTTTGATGCGTTCAATGGGGCGGCCGACCTGATCATAGCTGGATGATACTGCTTTGATAAATCCGGGTAATTCAACACAATCAGCCAGATAATCCTGTTGTTCGTCAATGAAGCGGATCAGCCCGGATGGATCCTTTGACCAGTCATGTTCGCGATATGCCTGAGCCACCAATGACTCGCGGATGGTACGCACAACAGTAGTATAGGCTCCCCGCGGGAATTTGCGCTGAAAGGCGTTGACCGATTGCAAGGCCGGCATGGTTTCCCCGTGAAGTGATTCCAGCAGGATGTGCTTGAAGTATGCCTCCTCCCGCATATCGAAATCGCCAATCTGCTGTGATATGTCAAGGTAGGAGGTGCTTAGTGAACGATAGTTCCACGGGTTTGCCAGCATGAAACGTTGATCATTTATGCGTAGCTGAGCCATTTTACTTGCTTTGTTTGACGTGAAATTTTCAGCAACACTCTGGTAGAGGCCGTTTGCCTCGGGTGCATGCCCTGCGCGGGAGTAGATGTCACCCAATCGAACCAGCAAGGTCGGTGCATATTTCTTGTCCGCCAGGCGGGCGATCAGTCCTGCCAATAATTCCCTGCCATGATCCAGATCACCACTGCGGACAATGCTATCGCCATAATAAAACGTGACGGCGGGATTTAAGGCGAGAAATGCCGGCCAAAGGCGCTCGGCCTCGCGAAATGCTGCCAATGCCTGTTGGTATTTCTGCAGGTTGTACCAGGTTTCACCGAGTCGATAGAGCGCCAGTGCTTTTATCGGTGTGGTGCGGGTCGAAAAAGGGGTGATGATTTCTTCCGCTTCGGTGAATTGCCCTTTGTACAACGCCGATTCTCCTGATGTAAACAGTTGTTGCTCATCAGGTGGCAACAGCTTTGACAGTAGTTGCCGGTCAGTTGGAGTAAAAGGAATATCCGTTTTAAGGGGTGGGTCAAAGTCCCGCACAAGCTTGCCGATACCGCTCTGGATTTTTTCACGTCCAGCTACTGGTGCGATGGCGGGAGCTGTGGCAAGTGCCAGTCCGACATCAAGGGTAACGCCTTCAACACCGTCAAAATTAAAGATCCGCCAACCAGCATTTTTAGAGACCTGAAAAGTCACCAGCAGTTCATCGCCCCGTTGTGTAAACACCAGGCCACCGATGTTTTGATCGGAATAACGGCGAAATTTCTTGAACAAGGGACCATTGGTGCTGTCAAGTATCAACCGCAGACGGTTGCCGGAGAGTGAGACTACTTTGGAGGGTGAATAATTTGCCAGACTGAATACAAGGCGGGTGTAACCGCTCTTGGGACGAATTTCCAGGCGGTGGAGGCGATTGGAGATATTGGCGTGTGCCGTTACAGGAAATATTGGAATCAGACCCACGAGGAACAGCAACCAGAACGTAGCTCTAAAAAATGTGGTGTGCACGGGTTCCGGTCTCAGCTGCAAAAGTGATTTCATGGTATGTCCTGCCCGGATATCCGGTATAACCAGTTCATGATGTTTACAGTTTACAGAGTCGGCGAACTTTTGAAGTTAACTCATCCAACGTGTATGGTTTAACGATGATTTCGCGTGCACCGTATTTAAGGGCTTTGAGAACAGCGGTACGGGTCCAGCTATGGGCGCTCATCACAATCGGTGGTGAGCTATCCTGGCGTATAGCATTGACTTTGATACAGATCGATAATTCACGGTCATCGGCGTCATTGGCACCAATAACTACCAGACGGATGGAACGCTGAGAGTACAGCTCTTTGATATCGGCATGCAGAGTCCCCTCCACAATTTCATATCCGGTAAAAGCAAGGTATTCTATGAGTTGCTGGCGCTCATTTTCATCATCATCCAGCACGATGATACTTTCGGGACCGCATTCGGTGGTAGTGGCAGCTGCTGTAACTTCTCCGGTCAGTCCTGCCGCTTCCTGCGGTTCAACTGCTGTTGAAAGCGTACTGCCTTGATCTTGCTGTGCTGCTGTTTCCGGCTCTGTTACTGCTTCAGGTTGCTCGGCAGGCGGGTCGAACTGATTTGCCAGATCGAAAGGTATCAGGATGTCGAGAAAGTTCAGTTCCTGTCCTGGCATTTCAAGTTTAGCCCGCATCATGAGATACTCCCCTTCGGGAAGTGGCTCATTTTCGCTGAGCTCATCAACTTCAGGGATATATTTTTTGGGGGATAAGAGTTTGAGATGAACCTTGTTGGCAAGTGTACCCTGAAAAACGGTGTTAAACGAACCGTTGATCATGTTTGCTATTTCGGAAAATGCATCGACGTCATCATTTTCCATAATCGAAAGCCGCTTTTTCTCCTGAATACGTGCCGGTGGAATGCCGAGTAGAATGCTGCTTAATACAATGGCATCACGCAGGGAAAAAAGCAGGAAAAACTGGCCGGTGTAGGCTTCCCGTGACTCAACACCAATGGCGAAACAGGCGTCGTCGAGTGTACCAAAATAGGATGATTTACTGGTAGCAAGTGAATCAGCCAGAGTGATGGCCAACTCTTGCCCCAGCAGCATGCCACTTTCTTCGCCGGCTTGCTTGAGCGCAGACTCCAGCATTTGATGTAGAGTGGTGTATCCATCCATATTGTGGGTCGTATCCTGAACTTGGGCAGTCGTTAAAATAGTTTGAGCGAAAATGGCGAGTTGCCGAACAATCAAAGGCACAGTCAGTAATATTCATGAATATCACGGTACTGTGCCGTAAAACTACTGAAATAGTAGCTGGTACTTCTCTCTAATCTTCTTTTTTCAAGATCAACCCTACGATAAATTTCGAATCCTCAACGAGAAACGGAATTACGACGCAGTCATTGTCAGATAAGGAATTAACAGTATAATCTTCACCTGATATAACGGTTGGAATGGATAGTTTCACATCCAGTCCCCCCTTGGAAAGAACCTGCTTGACGCTGCCGCCGAGCATATTGGAGATCTCGCCGATTGCATCGTTTAAGTCTTCCCCGACTTCCTCACATTCCACACCGAGCATATTGGATGTGATCTTCATGGCCAGATTTACCGGGCAGTGGATTGAAATAACACCGGAATATGTCCCGGCAAAGCCGACCATGCCGGTAATACTGCACTTGAAACGGGTAATCGGGTCTTGTAACGGATATTCGTCCTTGGGGTCCATCATGACCATGGTTGAAAATACTTCACGGGTGGCCTGAATGACGTATTTTGCCAACTCTTCTTCACTGAATTTGGTGGCCGAGGCGATCGCCGAATTGAGGCTCATAAAATTCCTCCCAGCTTTTCCTGCAATTGATCAGGAGTAAACGGTTTCTTTATGCTGTCGCTCGCGCCGCTGTCCATGGCATCCTTGATGATTTCTTCCCCTCCTTCCGTTGTAATCATGACGATCGGGGTTGTGTTGCCATTTGCGCGAACTGCTTTTACAAATTCAAGTCCGTCCATGTTGGGCATATTGATATCCGACAGAATCAAAGCAATGGTTTTACCTGATGCAATCACAGCCAGACCTTCAATTCCATCACCTGCTTCGTAAATTTCGTCGACCGGCAGGCCGGCCTGACGCAGGGAGCGGGAGATGATTTTGCGCATAGTGGATGAATCGTCAACTATCAGAATATTTGGCATGAAACTATCCTCCTTTGGAGCTGTATGGTGTGATGTTAGTTTTTACCTATCAGGCAGATGAAGAGTAATACCATAAATTTTTTAAAAATCACCATTTTTTTGATACGAGCGAAGATGATTGAACATCACTGCTACTGCCGGACGGCCATGTTATGCTTCGGCAATACAGCTTGCTGCACGCAACAAACGATCGACCTGCTCCCGTGATGTTGCTTCACTGTACAGGCGCAATACCGGTTCCGTGCCGGAAGGGCGGATCAGCAGCCAGTCGCCGTTTTCAAAAATAAATTTGAAACCGTCGCTGAAATTGGTGCTGGTAACTGTCCGTCCGTCAATCGTTGCCGGTGGATCCGCTGTCAGGCGGGCAATTAACGACTCCTTGGCCGGTACATCAATGTGGCAGTCAATACGATGGTAGTGAAAAACTCCGATTTCTTCCATGGTCTCATTCAAGAGCTGTCGCAGTCCCTTGCCGTTTACCGCCATTGCTTCCAGCAGCAATAATCCGAGCAGAATGCCGTCACGTTCCGGAATATGTCCTTTTACCCCCAGGCCACCCGACTCTTCCCCTCCCATGAGGATGTCTTTTGACAACATCAATTCACAAATATGCTTGAAGCCGATCGGGGTTTCAAATAAGGGGAGATCATATTTACGGGCCAGCAGGTCAATCATGGCGGTGGTCGAAACGGTTTTTACAACTCCTCCCCGCAATTTCTTGTAATTGATCAGGTGCTTGAGTATTACGGTGAAGATGCAGTGTGAGGAAAAGAAATCACCCTGCTCATCTATGGCGCCGATCCGGTCGGCATCGCCGTCCAGTGCCAGTCCGATCCGATAGCTACCGCTCTTGACCAAAGCTGAAAGTTCTTGCAGGTGCTGCGCGATCGGTTCTGGAGCCTGGCCGCCAAAGCCCGGATTGGCATGGTTATGGATTTCGTGGACTCCCTGTAAAAGGCGGGGGATAAAGCCGCATCCGGCGCCGAACATCGGGTCAACAACCGCCGTAATCCCGGATTTTGTGATCATCTCAAGATCAACGTAGCGCCCCAGTTGCCGGAAATAACCTTCAGAGGGATCAAAAAGGGTAATCTTACCTCGCCGGCAAGCTTCCTGGTAGGGAATTGAAATGACACGTTTATTGTTAGCCTGATTGTAGGCAACGATTTCTTCAATGATTTTGGTGGTCAGCGGGCTGGCGGAACCACCGTACGCTTCCTTGATTTTAAAGCCGTTATATTCAGGTGGATTATGGCTGGCAGTAATCATGATCCCTGCGCCGGCGCCCGATTCCCGAACTGCCCATGATATGGCTGGTGTGGGGGCGTAATCTTCGCTCAATCGAACGGTGATGTCATTGCCGGCCGCAATTTCTGCTACTCGCCGGGCAAAATCGAGCGACAGGAAGCGACGGTCATAACCGATCACCAGACCTTGATTTCCCAACCCTTCCCGGTTGAGGTAATCCATGGTCGCCTGTGCCACCAGCGAGAGATTTTCAAACGTGAAGTCACGGGCAATCACCCCGCGCCAGCCATCGGTGCCGAATTTAATCTGCATGCAAGTCCTCGTCGTTAATATTCCAGCCGTTTTGAGACTGATTTCCCATGACCTTCCAGCCCTTCCAGGCCGGCAATCCGGATAATGTCACTCCCGAGTCGCTGCAAACCGGGTTGGGAGAAGTAGACGATGGACGATTTCTTGACAAAGTCATCGACTGAAAGCGGGGAGAAAAAACGTGCCGTACCGCCGGTTGGCAGGGTGTGGTTCGGTCCGGCCAGATAATCGCCGGCTGCTTCCGGTGTCCAGTGTCCCATGAAGATCGCGCCGGCATTGCTGATCTGTGGCAGGATGGCAAAGGGATCGGTGACTGCCAGTTCCAGGTGCTCCGGTGCAATACGGTTGGAAAAGTCGATTACCTCATCCAGGGTTGATGCCACAATGATTGCTCCGTAGCTGTCCCATGATTTACGTGCAATTGCAGCGCGGGATAACTGGGGAATCTGAAGCTCAACTTCGTCGTTTACCTGTTTGGCAAAGCTGCGGTCTGTCGTAATCAAGATTGATGATGCCAGTTCGTCATGTTCCGCCTGGGAAAGGAGATCCGCTGCGATGTGTGCCGGATTGCCGCTGCCGTCGCTGATTACCAGGATCTCGCTCGGTCCGGCAATCATATCGATCCCTACCTGGCCGAATACCAGCTTCTTGGCTGTGGCCACGTAAATGTTCCCCGGCCCGGTGATCTTGTCTACTTTCGGGATTGTTGCGGTTCCGTATGCCAGCGCTGCCACCGCCTGTGCGCCACCGATCCGGAAAATACGGTCAACTCCCGAGAGTCTGGCAGCGACCAGCACAACCGGGTTGATCTCGCCACCCGGCGTCGGTGCGACCATGACAATTTCACCCACACCGGCCACCTTGGCCGGAACTGCGTTCATGATAACGCTGGAAGGGTAGCTCGCTTTTCCTCCCGGCACATAGATGCCGACCCGTGCCAGAGGAGTTACTTTCTGGCCGAGCATGATGTCCGGTTCTTCGGTGGAAAGCCAGGTCTGCTGTTTCTGCTTTTCGTGGAAGCGGGCGACCCGCTCCACCGCCAACTGCAGGGCCGTACGGTCCTGTTCGCTGACAGCCGCAAAAGCTGCCTCCATCTCGGCCGCTGTTACTTCCAGTTCGGTCATGGATGCCGCTTCCAGGCGGTCAAAGCGGCGGGTCAGCTCCAGCAGCGCAGCATCTCCTTCGGCGCGTACACGGGCAATAATTTCGGTTACGGTCTGTTCCACATCATTGCCGATCGCTTCACCACGGGCAAGGATGGTATCAAAGGCGGCCGTAAAACCGGGGTCATTGAAGTCAAGAAAAAGCATGCAGAATTCTCCGAAGAAGTATGGTCAGGGCGCAAAGCCGCGCGCGCCGCGCAGGTCAAGTTTTACCAGGACTGCCGCCCGTTCGCTGGTGGTATCGTAATCGCTGGCAACGGTCGTAGCCCCTTGCAGGAAAGCATCCAGCTTGACGGTATATGAGATCATGCGCAGTTCACCAAAACGGGCATGTTCGGCAAAAAAATCAGCCAGGTTGCGTTGCGCCGCCACCTCGGCAGCCCGCTGGGCTGTCAGGCGTTTTTGTGCGCCGTTATGAGCTTCCCGTGACGGTGCCCCTTCACCATAGGCAATCACCGACCCCTGTGAAAAGGAGCGATCGTAGTCGTTACGATCACGGCCGGTGGTTATTGCCAGGTTGTTGCGAGCCAGCCAATCTTCCAGTTCGGTAAACTGAAGCGGTGAGGATGCTTTCTGGCCAGCGACACTGAAGCCACTGACAGGGGATGGGGAGCTCGGGTCACCGAGAAATTCGGCGCAACCGGCCAGCGTGGTGATACAGGAAAGGACAATCATGCTGGATGCAAACTTGTTCATGTCAGTCTCCTTATGGGCTCTGGGCAATAACTTGCTCAAGCCCCTTGATAATCCCGGATATGCGTCCGTGCTTGGTTTTAAGGCTCGCGCGATTGACAATCAGCCGGGTGCTGATTTCAGCAATGGTCTCAACCTCCACCAGGCCGTTCTGCCGCAAGGTCTCACCGGTTGAAACCAGGTCGACAATCCGTTCGGAAAGTCCGACCAGCGGGGCCAGTTCGATTGAACCGTAGAGCTTGATGATTTCCACCTGAATCCCCTTGGCTGCAAAATAGCGTTCGGCAACGTGGGGGTATTTGGTGGCGATCCGCACATGTGACCAGCGGGCAGGGTCGTCTTGTTGTGCCAGATTGGCCGGTTCGGCTACCATCATGCGACAACCGCCGAACTTGAGATCAAGCGGTTCGTACAGATCCTTCCCCTGTTCCATCAAGGTGTCCTTGCCGACAATGCCGAGATCGGCGCTGCCGTATTCCACGTAGGTCGGCACATCGGTGGCGCGGACGATCATATAACGCATCTTCTGCTCATGGTTTTCAAAAACCAGTTTGCGGGAGTCGCTCAGAAGCTCGCTGCAATCGATCCCGATTTTGGCAAACAGCGCCACCGATTCTTCCAGGATACGCCCCTTGGGGATGGCAATGGTGATAAAATCGTCCATGGTTATTCCTTTACCCGCACAATATCTGCACCGAGTCCGGCCAGTTTTTTCTCGATCGACTCATAGCCGCGATCGAGGTGGTAAATACGGGTGATTTCGGTTGTCCCTTCGGCTGCCAGTCCAGCCAGAATCAGTGAAGCCGAGGCGCGCAGGTCAGTTGCCATGACCGGTGCGCCGGAGAGTCGCTTCCTCCCCTTGACGGTGGCGGTATTACCTTCGATGGTGATGTCAGCGCCAAAACGGAGCAGCTCGGAAACATGCATGAAACGGTTCTCGAAGATGTTTTCCGAAATAACGCTTGCCCCGTCAGCGACACACATCAGCGCCATGAATTGCGCTTGCATGTCGGTCGGAAAGCCGGGATAGGGACGGGTCTTGATGTTTACACTCTGCACCTGTTTGGGCGCTTTGACCCGCACAACCCCGTCCTGGCTGGTGATTTCAACGCCGCAGTCCTGCAGTTTGAAGGCGAGCGCATCCAGATGCTCAAGTTTCATGTTACGAATTTTGATGTCGCCACCGGTAATGGCGGCGGCAATCATGAATGTTCCCGCCTCGATCCGGTCGGGCATGACATCATAACAGGCTGGGGAAAGTTCGCTGACGCCTTGAATTCTGATGGTATCGGTGCCGGCTCCTTCGATTTTTGCCCCCATGCGGTTGAGGATCGCTGCCAGATCAACAATCTCCGGCTCGCGGGCAGCATTTTCCAACACGCTCTCTCCCTTGGCAACCGCCGCAGTCATCATCAGGTGCTCCGTACCGCCAACAGTGGAAACATCGAAGTTGATGCGAGCTCCCTTGAGCCGTTTTGCTTTAGCTTCCACATAGCCATGTTCCAGGGTGATCTCCGCTCCGAGCGCCTGCAGTCCCTTGAGATGAAGGTTGATTGGCCGGGCACCGATGGCACAGCCGCCCGGCAGGGAGACGCGGGCCGTACCAAAACGCGCCAGCAATGGCCCCAGCACCAGTACCGATGCCCGCATGGTTTTGACAAGGTCGTAGGTCGCTTCGTGGTTGGCAATAGTGCTGGAGTTGATCCGCACAATATGGCCGTTCCCCTCCACACTGGCGCCGAGTGATTCCAGAACCTTGATGACGGTATTGATGTCGCGGAGAAACGGCACGTTGCGGATTTCATTCTGCCCCGGCGCCAGGATTGTCGAAACAAAGATCGGCAAGGCCGCATTCTTCGAGCCGCTGACCGATACCTCGCCCTTAAGCTTGCGGCCACCTTGTATGATAAGTTTGTCCACGTGTTCCACCCTTTGTTTTGAGAAAAGTTTGTCCATACTACAGGACGGGGCGATTGTTGTCCAAAAGAAATTACAAAAATAGCTGTGGCGAGTGCGTCACTTTGCTTCCCCCGGACGAACGGGATTCCGGAGTAAGGAATGTGCGTGTCAGATAAAGCATATCTTAAGTGCAGCTCCTGACCAGCTGAAAAAGGTTATTCTGGTGCTGATTTTATTCCACGAACAAATAAAACTGTGTTATTGTGTGACGGATTTTCTGATATTACTCCTCTTGTGGTGAGACCAGGGACACGAAACAAATGAATTCCGGAAATTTAATTCAGGCACTTTTTCATAATTCAGCCGATGCCATGTACATCATCGCTATTGAAGGAACCATTCTGGAAGCCAACGAAGAAGCGGTCCGTCGCCAAAAGTTTTCCCGGGACGAACTGCTTACCATGAAATTGAACGAACTCGACTCGTTTCCGTTTTCAGAACTTGCTTCAGCTCACCTGGCACGTATTCAGGCGGAGGGGAGTTTGACCTTTGAATCCGAGCATCAAATCAAAGGTGGCGGATCTGTTCCGGTGGAAGTCAATGCCTGTCTGACGGTGCTTGATTCCCGCCAGGTTGTTGTTGCGGTGGCGCGGGATCTGACCATCCGAAAATCGATTGAAGCAACTCTGCAGCGCCAGAATGACTATCTTAACGCCCTCAATGAAACTACCCTCGGTCTGATCAATCGTCTCGATATCCAAAGCTTGCTGGTCGCCATCATCAGCCGTGCCGCAACCCTGATGCACACGGAGCATGGCTATATCTATCTGCTCAATAATTTTCGTGATGCCATGTTTATTCAGGTGCAGTTGGGGGTTTTTACCACGTTTGAGCATCATCCGCTGCAACGGGGAGAAGGGATTGCCGGTCATGTCTGGGAAATTGAACACTCCTGCCGTATTGATGACTACAGCCGGTGGGAGCACCGGATACCCGACCCGTGCCGAGACGTGCTGCGCGCCATGGCCGGTGTGCCGCTGGTGTCGGGAGACAAGGTGGTGGGGGTAATCGGTTTGGCGTACGTTGATGAACAGAACCGTTTTGATGATGAAAAAATGTGGTATCTCAATCGCGCTGCCGAACTGGCGTCACTGGCACTTGATAATGCCCGCTTGTATGAGGCTTCCCGGCGTGAATTGCAGGAACGGTTACATGCCGAGGAAAGCCTGAAAAAACTTACCTATGCGGTGGAGCAAAGTCCGGTTTCCATTATCATTACCGACATTCAGGGAAACATGGAGTATGTCAACCCCCATCTCTGCACACTGACCGGCTATACGGAAAAAGAGTTGCTGGGACAAAATCCGCGCATGCTGAAATCGGGTTTTACCACAGCTGATGAATATCAACGGATGTGGGAAACCTTGCTGGCCGGTGGTCAATGGCGCGGTGAATTCTATAACAGGAAGAAAAACGGTGATTTTTTTTGGGAACACGCCTTGATTTCACCCATTAGTGACCACACCGGCAACGTAACCAATTTTATTGCCATCAAGGAAGACATTACCGAGCGGAAACAGCTGGAAAACCAGCTGCGCCATTCCCAGAAAATGGAGGCGATCGGGCAACTGGCAGGTGGCATTGCCCACGATTTCAATAACATACTGACCGGTATTATTGGCTATGCCACCATACTGCAGATGAAGCTTGATTCGGAAAGCCCGTTTCAGACGCTGGTTGCCCAGACAATCGCCACTGCCAGTCGCGGCGCCAAACTGACCCAGGGGCTGTTGGCCTTCAGTCGCAAGCAGGTGACCAATCCGGTGCCGATTGAACTTAATGGCGTGATTGAACGGATTAAAAACCTGATGCAGCGTATGATTGGTGAGGAGATGCAATTGATCACGGAGTTGTCCCCCTATCCTTTGACCATACTGGCTGATAGTGTACAGCTGGAACAGGTAGTGATGAATCTGACCACCAATGCGCGGGATGCCATGCCGGACGGTGGGGTGATTACCATCCAGACCGAGGCGCGGCAGATGGACAATGATTTTATCGTGATACACGGCTTTGGCGAAAAGGGGCGCTATGCGGTGCTGACGGTTGCTGATACGGGCGTCGGTATGGATCAGGAGTCGATCAAAAAGATTTTTGAACCGTTTTATACCACCAAGGATACGGGTAAAGGAACCGGCCTGGGGCTGGCCATCGTGTATGGCATCGTCAAAAAGCATAAAGGTTTTATCGATTGCCACAGTCTCCCCGGCATGGGAACCATTTTCCACGTCTATTTCCCGCTGATCGAGCAAGCCGAAGAGTCGCCGGCTGAGGTGCTGGACTCTGTCGCCATTCGAAACGGAAGTGAAACGATCCTGTTGGCAGAGGATGATGCCACCATACGGGAATTGACGGCTGAATTGCTGGTGGAATTCGGCTATCGAGTGCTGGTGGCGGAAGATGGAGTCAAGGCGTGGGAACTGTATCAGGAACATCAGAGGGAAATCAGACTGGTAATACTGGATGCGGTAATGCCGGGGATGAAAGGGTACGAAGTGTGCCAGAAGATCAGAAAGAGTGGCGGCACGGTGCCGGTACTCTTTTGCAGCGGTTATCCGGCTGATTTTGAATCAGAACATACGGTCGATAGCAGGGTGCATTTTATTGCCAAGCCGTTTGTGCCGAAGCAGATGCTGATGAAAATCAGGGAGGTGTTGGAACATGGTGAATGATGCTTCGGGAGTGGTGTATGTTGTTGATGATGATCGCTATGTTCTCGACAGCGCCTGCATGTTGTTGAGCGAATGCGGCTATCGGATTGTTTCCTTTGATTCACCACAGGAGGCGCTGAAGCGTTTTGCCGTAGAGCCGGTTGACATGGTGCTGACCGACATCAACATGCCTGGTATGACCGGGATTGAACTGCTGGAAAAAATCAGGCGGCTGGACAAGGAAACTCCGGTGATACTGATGACTGCCTACGCCGATCTTGATGTGGCGGTCAAGGCAATCCAGAAAGGGGCCTTTGATTTCATAATCAAACCGTATAACCCAACCTATCTGCTTCATTCGGTTGACAAGGCGCTCACCTTCAAGCGTCTGACCGCCATGGAAAAAAACTATAAAACAGAGCTGGAGGAAACTGTTGCCCGCCGTACCGCCGAGTTGAACCAGTCGTTGCAACAGCTGACCAACATGAGCCGTGAACTGATCGAGCGTCTGACCATTGCGGCGGAGCTGCGCGACGAGGATACCGGATTGCATATTTCACGGATCGGGATGTATGCCAGTCGCGTTGCGCTCCATCTTGGTATGTCGGACGAGTTTGTTGAAACCTTGTTCGTGTCGAGTGCCATGCATGATGTGGGAAAAATCGGTGTTCCCGATTCGATCCTGTTGAAACCGGGGGCGCTGACGTCGCAGGAATTTGAGATCATCAAGTCACATACCACCATTGGCGAAAAAATATTGCAGGGGTCGACCCATGCCATGCTGAGAATGGGGGCCGGCATTGCTGCCATGCATCACGAACGGTGGGATGGAACCGGTTATCCAAGGGGATTGAAGGGGGATGAGGTTCCGCTGGAAGCGCGGATTGTCATGCTGGTGGATCAGTATGATGCCTTGCGTAACAGCCGGGTCTACAAGCCGGCCTTTGATCATCAGAAGACCTGCGGCATTATTCTGGAAGGGGACGGGCGAACCAGGCCGGAACATTTTGACCCGCAAATCCTGGCAGCCTTTGATGCCATCAAGGATGAGTTTGACGACATCTTTATGACCTGTCAGGGGTAATTTCATCCCCTGGACTGTTTTACGCTGATGACGTATTTCAGGTATCTTCCTTCCGGGAAGGTGACCGGGTAGGGGAAATCGATTCCCTGACCGGAAAGAGTGATTACGTGCAGTTCTCCCCCCGCCTGGAGTGCTCCCCGCCGCAATTCTTTCAGATATTCTGCCGTGTCAACTTTCTGGTGATTGGAGGAACTGATCAACAGTCCTCCCTCAACCAGCAGCGGGAGAGCCGCTGCCACCAAGTCAGAGGTGCCGCCGCGGGTGGTGAAACGGCTTTTGGAGGTGGTTGAAAAAGAGGGGGGATCCATCACGATGATGTCGTATCTGCTTTTTGCCTGCTGTTGCGCGGTCAGGGCTGCCAGGCAGTCGCCAACGATGAATTCGTGCTGCCGCGGGTTGAGACGGTTGATGCTGAAATGCTCTTTGGCCCAGTCGGTATAGGTTGGGGAAGCATCGATGCTGGTGACCCTGGCGGCGCCAGCTGCCGCAGCAGCAACTGAAAAAGCTCCGGTGTAGGAAAAGAGATTGAGCACCCGCTTTCCCGCTACCCGCCCCATCAGGTCGTGGCGATGCTCCCGTTGATCGAGAAACAGCCCGCTGTTCAGCCCGACCTCCAGAGAAACCAGAAATTTCAATCCGTTTTCCAGCACTTCCAGTCGTAGCGGGGCAGGAGTTCCGGTCAGCAAACGGCCATATTTTTTGCTGTCACTGTTTGCTTCCAGTTCCCGTGTTTTCTGGGGGCGGCTCTTCTCGTAGATCCCTTTCGGTTTGAGCAGCTCGTTCAGCGTGGCAGTCACCAGCGACAGATGAGGACGCCAGCCGGCAGAGTAGATCTGAATCATCAGGTAATCGCCGTAACAGTCAACCGTCAAACCGGGGAGTCCGTCTCCTTCGCCATTGACCAAACGGTAGGCGGTCGTTCCGCTTCCCAGTCCGGCATGCTGCCGGCGTAGATTGCAGGCGGCCTGAAACCGTTTTTTCAGCCAAACGGCATCCAGGGAAATCGGCGCGTGATCAAGTACCCGTGCCACAATCCGGTCGTGCGGGTCACACAGCACGGTCGCCAGGAATTTCCCGTTGCTGTCGTGGAGCTGGGCCACCAGCCCGGCGGTCATGCCGTTCCAGCGCTTGGTGTAGCTGTCGGCGATGATCCAGGGGTGCCCCAGCTGAATCATGCGGACGGTTTCGGGGCTTGGGGTATAGCTTGGGGGTAGTGTTTTACTCATGGGAAGTGTGGTTATCCTTCTATGATGGCGATTAGTGCGCTGACCAGGGCGGCACAATCGAGTACGGATGTTACACCGTCGGTAAAAGTAATGGTTTCAATCAGGTAGGGGTGTTCACTCGCTGTGCGGGTTGCCGTGTCGTCGGGGGATGCGATTCTAATCACCCGTTCCACCTGAAAGGCGAGGTCGGCTCGTTCCGACGCCAGGATGACGGTCTTGTCCGGCTGTTGGCAGGCGGGGAGGCCGAGCAGTGTCGCCAGATCAGCCACCGCCACAATCCGGCCATGAAAATTCATGGCTCCGCAGTACGGCTGCTGTAGCGAGGGGATCGGACAGAGCGGGTGGGGATCTTCCACTTCCACCGTTTCCGCCAGATCAAGTGCAAAAAGCTCCCCCTGCAGGGAGATCAGCAGGTATTTTTCTCCCTCTTGATTCATGACGAGACGGTCTCTCCCGTACCAACCTGAAAGCGTTCTACCACGTTCATCAACTCTTCTGCCAGTTGGGTCAGTTCTTTGGTTGCCAGCGCCATATCCTGCATGGCTGCCAGCTGTTGCTCGGTGGCAGCCGAGACCTGCTCGGTTGAGGCCGCGTTGTCATCGGCCACCTTGGCGATCTCGTCCACCGCCTTGACCATTTTGGCCGATCCTTCCTGCTGCATCTGGGAGAGATCGGCAATGCTGCTCGCTTTACGTTCAGTTTCCAGGACGGTTTTCAGGATCTCCTGGAACGCACCGGCGGTGATGTCGATATTCTTTTTCCCTTCCTTGATGGAACGGGTTCCTTCCATGATCACTTCATGTACCCGATGGCTTTCCTCTTTCAGGCTTTCAATCATGTCGTTAATATCCGAGGCGGATTGTGCGGAACCATCGGCCAGTTTACGAACTTCATCGGCAACGACGGCAAATCCTTTTCCGTATTCTCCTGCCCGGGCAGCTTCGATGGAGGCGTTGAGCGCCAGCAGATTGGTCTGGCGGGCCACATCTCCGATGCAGTCGGCCATTTTGGAAACCCGGTGCAGCTTGGTGGTGAACAGGTCAAACTGCCGGCCAATCAGTTCCTGGTTTTCAAAAAAATCCTTCATGCGTTCCAGAGAATCTTTGGCCAGGGAGCCGCCATGTTGTGCCGTCAGGCTGGTTTCGCGGGCAGCCTTGGCAGTTTCACGGGCCCGTGCGGCCACCAGATCGATGGAAATTGCCATTTCGCGAATGGTCTTGGAACTTTTTTCCACCAGCTCGGCCTGCAAGCCGGCGCCATGGGAAATCTGCTCAATCGCCTGGGCCACTTCTTCATTGGAGGCATTGATCTCCAGGGCGGTGGAATTAATTTCGCGCGCCGAACGGGAAACCTGGCCGGAACTGCGTTTGATATGCCCCACCAGATCACGCAGATTCTGAACCATGGTGGTTATCAGGGATGCAAGTTCATTGGTTTCGTCCGGGAGCCGGGTCGCTTTGAGAACCACGTCACGGGTCAGGTCCCCCTTGCTGATCGCTTCGGCTGACTCGGTCAACCGGCTGATGTTGGCTGCCAGTCCCCGGGAAAAAAACCAGCCGAGGATCAAGCCGACTGTCAGGGCAACGGCATAGCCGAGCAGGCTCGACATCTCAGCCGAGTAGCCTAACAGGACGACCAGTTTGGGACTGAAGGCAACGGCGGCAACAACGACGAGAAAACCGAGGATAAATTTATAGCAAATGGGGACTCTGGTGCTCATTGCGCTCTCCTCCGGGTGCATTATTTTTTGCGGTAAATTCTCTCTTCCATGCAAATGGTTTCAAACTGTTGCCGTGCCGTACCTACCAGGGTTTCCGATTTTCCCAGTATCAGGATGCCATGGCGGGGCAAGATATCAGCCATGGCGCTTAAAATCTTTTCCTGATCGGGGCGGGTAAAATAGATCAGGGCGTTACGGCAGAGGATTATGTCAGCCGGTTGATAGCTGGCTGGATCGGACATGTCGGCAATGCAGTAGGTGACCATTTTCTGGATAGTTGAAGTCAGGCGGAAACGGCCATTATGCTCCCTGAAATAGAGTTCTTTCAGGCGGGGAGGAAGGTCGCGCAGCCGATCTTCACTGTATTCTCCCTGCCGGGCGACGGCGATGCTGCCGGCATCAATATCGCTCCCGGTGATGATGGTTGTCACGTTCCTGATTGCATGGGGAAAATATTCCCTGAGCAGAATTGCCAGGCTGTACGGTTCCTCGCCACCGGCACAGCCGAAGCTCCAGATGCGGAGTTGCTCGCTTCCGTTTGCCTCTGCCGTTGCGTAAAGTGACGGGAGAATATCCCGTCGCAGGGCTTCAAACAACGTCGGGTTACGATAAAACTGGCTGACGTGAATGGTTAAACCTTTGACCAGCAGGTCCAGTTCACGCTCACTGCTGCGCAGCAGCTGACAGTATTCGGCGGCATCGCGACAGTTGCCGATCCGGATCCGGATGGCAACCCTCCGTTTCAGGTAGTTTTCCTTGTACATCCCCATGTTGATGGCACGGTGCAGGTTCAACAATGTGGCGATTTCAGCCAATTCGTCATCGCCGATATCGGTTGCGCCGATGTTTGCTTTACCATCCGGAAAATTGCTGCTGTTTAATTCGTTCATTAAGGACGACATTCCCTGCCATTAGTGCAGCGTAGCTGCCCGGTTATCTCTACCACGAAGCGGAAGGCGGCGCAACCGGCATGAGAAATGTGAGCACAATTTCCCGGCCTGGGGCGATGGTGTTTGAATTGCGTTCGTTGAGCTAGTATGATAGTTTGGCAAAAATCAAAACGTTGGCAGGTATCATGGCAATCCCTTTCAAAATAGATACAACCATGCGTGAACGCCGACGTATTATCCGTCTGCTTGACTTCTTGAAGCGCGACGATCTGACCGGCGAACAGATGGAGCGAATCGGGCGGCGGCTGCAGAAATCAGGCAAACGAGCCCTGAATCCACTGGTACGCAAATTGTGGCGGGAAAAAAATGGTACGGCCATCTACCGCTATACCTGCATGCTCGATTTTTTTGATGATTCCACCTGGTTGGAACAACTGGTTAAAATCACACTCAAACGCAAGGATCTGGAAGAGGATGGCAAGCTGGCGCTGCTTGATCTGCTGCACGATTGTGGCATCGATGTGTCTGCTCCACCGTTTGCGGTCATGACCGGGTATGGCGCTGCCACGCTGGATGGGTTCGTGGCCGAATGCCTGGCTGATGGCGAACGTGGCCTGGTACGGTTTGTGGACAGCTTTCTTGACCTGGATGATGATGCCCGGGAACGGATGGTGGCAACCGTCACCCGGATTGCCTCGGTTGAAGCGGTCGCGCTGCTGGAGATCCTGGCGTCATTTGAAAACCGGACGCTGGTGCTGGAAGCGATCCAGGCGTTGGGGAAGGTACAAAACGGTTATGCCCGGGTGGTTCTGGAGCGGATACAGCAGCATGCGGAAGCCGACGTGGCGGATGCTGCTCTCCGTAGTCTGCGGCGACTCTCCTTTCTGGGGATCCGCCACTCCCAGGAACTCCCCCAGTCGTATTGCCGCTCTTTGCCGCTTCGGGATATACAGGCCGGCCCCCCCAATTATTATGGCAATCGTTACCTCTGGTTCTCGTGGAATCTCAACGAAACTGAACGGGGTGGCATTCTGATTCTGATCAGTGATACGGAAGGGATGATCAATGCCAGCAGTTACCGCATGCGGGATGAAAAGGAATACGGAGCCGTACTGAGGGAAGTTGCCCTGGAAGGGGAACTGCTCCCGGTACCCCAGGAATATGCTATTGCACTCCTGCAGGACGCTCTCCACGGTAGCCGTGAAAAACAAACCTACCTCCCCCCCGACTTTTACGTTGACCGAAGGTTGTTCCAGCCCGATCTGCTCCGGCCAAAGGGGTATATTCCCCGCTTCAGCCTGGTTCATCTCGATGGTATCGTTGAAAAGATACCCCACTACATTACCACCAGTAATGAGTTGCTGGGAGAATCGGGTCTGGAAGGATGGATTATCGCTGAACCGCTGCTCTATGATGCAGCCGAACGTCTGCTGGAACTTGAAAAGCGGGAAGTTTCCGATATCGAAGCCCGGGCGGCTCTGGAAACGGAGATTGAACGTTTCTGCAGTGAAGTGATTACTCCCCAGCGCGGCGAGTTGGTCAAACGATTGCTGCTGGCAGCGGATTTCATGTTTCAGACCGGCGGTGATGACACCATCATCAAACAGACCGTGGCAACGGCCCTGAGCCTGGTGGGTGGTTTTCTCGCTGACCCGCGCCACCCTTTTATCCGGCAGCTGGTGTTTGATAGTATTGATATGGCGCGCCAGACACTATCCCAAGGGTATGACCCGCGACTTGAAGAAGGTTATGATGATGAATAATACGGAACGAATTGCTGTCATTGGCGCGGGAAGCTGGGGAACTGCCCTGGCAAACCGGTTAGCGGAGAATGGACATCAGGTTGCTCTCTGGGCATATGAAGCTGAGCTGGTGCAGGAAATCAATACCTGCCACACCAACTCACTCTTTCTCCCCGGGATTGAATTATACCGGTCGTTGCGCAGCACCGGCAATCTGGCGGAAGCGGTGGCGGACGCCGGGATTGTGCTGCTGGTAACACCGGTACAGGTGATGGGGGGAGTTCTCAATCAGCTGGCGCCCCATATTTCGCCGCAGGTTGTGATTGCCAACGCTTCCAAGGGGATCGAGCTGAACAGCTTGCAAACGGTCTCACAGATCTGTGCTTCCCATCTCTCTGCCGCAGTTACCGGGCGTTATGTGGCACTCTCGGGGCCGACCTTTGCCCGTGAAGTTGCCCAGGGTCTCCCTTCTCTGATCGTTGCCGCTTCCCGTGATGAGGCTGCTGCCCAGCGGGTTCAGGCTGCTTTCAGCTGTCCTTGCTTGCGCGTTTACACCAACAACGATGTCATGGGTGTTGAACTGGGGGGGGCGGTAAAAAACGTAATCGCCATTGCCGCCGGTATTTGTGATGGACTCGGTTTCGGCTACAATGCCCGCGCTGCCCTGATTACCCGTGGATTGGCCGAGATGAACCGTCTTGGCAAGGCCATGGGCGCTGATGCGGCCACCTTTGCCGGACTGGCCGGCATGGGGGACCTGGTGTTGACCTGTACCGGTGATCTCTCCCGTAACCGCACGGTCGGTTTCAAACTGGGGCAGGGGATGCGTCTGACCGATATTCTGGCCGAAATGAAGATGGTGGCCGAAGGGGTAAAGTCAGCAGAATCGGTCTATCAGTTGTCACAGAAATGCGGCGTTGAAATGCCGATCGTGGAAAACACCTATCAGATCCTGCATCAGGACAAACCGGCAAAAGCGGCGGTGCTGGAGTTGATGTCCCGGGATCTGAAGGCCGAACAACAATAATCTCTTTCAGTACATTTTTATAAGCAGGGGTAGCGATGATACGAAAATTTCAAGGGATTGAGCCGGCGATTGCCGCCAGTGCATTTATTGCCGAAACGGCGGTAATCATCGGGGATGTGACCATCGGGGAGCAGAGTAGTATCTGGTACAATTGCGTGGTGCGGGGGGATGTGAATTGCATCCGCATCGGTGCTCGCAGCAATGTTCAGGATTTGAGTATGCTGCATGTGACCCATAAGAAAAACGCCGAAGATCCGGGTGCGCCGCTGATTATCGGCGACGACGTGACCATCGGGCACAGTGTGACCCTGCACGGTTGTACGCTGGAAAACGGTTGTTTTATCGGCATGCAGGCGATGGTGATGGACAAGGCGGTGGTGGGAGAAGGAGCGTTGGTGGGAGCGCGGGCACTGGTGACGGAAGGGACGGTAATTGCGCCGCGGACATTGTGGGTTGGCGCTCCGGCACGCTATAAACGTGATCTGACCCCCGATGAAGTGGCCTGGCTGAAAAAATCTCCCGATAATTATGTGCGCTATTCGCAGCAGTACCTGGATGACCCAGCATAAGAACTTTTGAGGATGAGCATGACAACTATTCTCGTTGTTGATGATGAAAGGCTGATCCGCGATCTGTGCGAAAAAGCGTTGCACGATTACCGGGTGCTGCTGGCGGAAAATGTAGAGGCAGCCCTCCGTGTCTATGAACAGGAAACGGTCGACCTGGTTTTGACCGATGTCATGATGCCGGGGGAAAGTGGTCTGGAATTGTTGCGCAAGATCAAGAAGATTGATCCCAACGCCGCTGTGATCATCATGACCGGCTTTTCGGAAAAGGATGTGATCCTGACTGCCCTCAAGGAAGGGGCCGATGATTTCATCCATAAACCGCTCAATATCCTGATGCTGAAAACCGCGATTGCCAAGACCTTGACCCGAAAATCGCTCAAAGAAGAACTGGCCAATCTTAAAAAGATGGATCGCTTCAAAAGTAATTTTTTATCGCTGATTTCCCATAAATTCCGAACTCCGATAACGTCGATCTCACTCTTTTTGCAAAATACCAAGCATGGCGTGTATGACATGCAGGCGGCCGGGTTCAGTGAAAATGTCGCCATGATCCTGGATGAAGCGACCTATCTTGCCCATATGGTTGATGATCTGCTGGTGTTCAGTTCTGTGATGGGGGACAGTGACCAGTTGGAACTGGTGCCGTGCGATCTGAATGCTCTGATCACCAATGTTCTGTTGCTGGTCAAAAAAAATCAGGTTGCGTCGGACGTGGAGATTGAATACATACCTTCGCGTCTGCCATTATTGCAGCTTGATCAGAAAAAAATCTCCTTCGCACTGCAGCAGATCATTGATAATGCCTTTAAATTTTCCGGAACGATCGGCCACATCACCATCTCACTCTATTGTGATGATTCACGGGTCTGTGTGACGGTCAGTGATACCGGTGTCGGTATGCCGGCTTCGGAACTTCCCAAGGTGTTTGAAAAATTTTACCAGATTGATCCGGATAATACCGGGCAGGTGCGCGGTTTTGGACTCGGTCTGTTCTATGCGCGGGAATTTATCCGGCTGCATGGCGGTGGGATTGCCATCGACAGCCATCCCGGTTTGGGGACGACCGTTACGGTAACCTTGCCGATACAGAATTAATACGTAATCGGGCGGATCCGCCCGTAGAGACCAGCATAGTAAAGAGGGGGGAAGGGGTATGAAACAACTGATTGAAAAAGCTTCGACGCTGATGGAGGCGCTCCCCTATATCCGGCGTTTTTCAGGCAAAACTTTTGTGATCAAATACGGTGGGCATGCCATGTCCGATGAACGGTTGAAAGCTTCCTTTGCGCTTGATGTGATCATGCTCAAGTCGCTCGGCATCAACACGGTGATTGTGCATGGTGGTGGTCCGCAGATCAATGAAACCCTCAAGCGCTACGGGATTGTTTCCGAGTTCGTGCGCGGGATGCGGGTGACCGACAGCGACACCATGGCGGTGGTTGAGATGGTGCTGGTGGGGCAGGTCAACAAGGAAGTTGTCGGTTACCTTAACCAGCATGGTGGAAAAGCGGTCGGGCTTTCCGGCAAGGATGGCAGCTTGCTCCTTTCCAAAAAACTGTTGCAAGAGGTCAAGGGTGATGATGGCTCCCTGGAAACGATTGATATCGGCTTTGTGGGGGATGTGGTCAAGGTTAATACCGACCTGATCAAGAATCTGGAGCAGGGTGGTTATCTGCCGGTGATCGCTCCCGTGGGGGTCGGGCCGGAAGGGGAAAGCTACAACATCAATGCCGACCTGGTGGCAGGGCGCGTCGCAGCTGCCCTGAATGCCGAAAAACTGATCCTCCTGACCGATATCAACGGCGTCAAGGATACCAGCGGGACACTGCTGGAAAGTCTGTCGGTTGCCCAGTTGCATCGTCTGATCAAGGAAGAGGCGATCACCGGTGGCATGATTCCGAAAGTGATCTGCTGTGCCGATGCGCTTAACGAAGGTGTCAAAAAAGCGCACATCATCGATGGCCGGGTGGAACACGCGGTGTTGCTGGAGATCTTCACCGATGTGGGGATCGGGACGGAAATTACCAAGTAAAGCGAGCTGCCGCTGCACTAGCTATTGCCCTTGGATTCCTATTCTGTTATGTACTGTTACTTTACTCCAATCAGTGAGGATGCCATGAACAGTCAGCAATGGATTGAAAAATCCGATCACTATATTATGAAGACCTACGGCCGCTACCCGCTGGTGCCTGTCAAGGGTGCGGGGTGCCGCTTGTGGGATGCCGATGGCAAGGAATACCTGGACTTTCTTGGTGGCGTAGCGGTCAACAACCTTGGACATTGTCACCCCAGGGTGGTCAAGGCATTGCAGGATCAGGCGGCAACGCTGATCCACTGCTCCAACTATTACCAGATCCCGCAGCAGATCGAACTGGCGGAACTGCTCTGCAGCCACTCTTTTGCCGACAAGGCATTTTTCTGCAACAGCGGAGCGGAAGCAAATGAGGCGGCCATCAAGCTGGCGCGTAAATACAGCCGCGATACCCATGGTCCGGAACGTTACGAAATCATCACCGCAGACGACTCGTTCCACGGTCGTACCATGGCAACAGTTTCCGCCACTGGCCAGGAAAAGGTGCAACGTTTCTTCGATCCGTTGCTGCACGGTTTCAAGCATGTCCCCTTTAATGATGTGGCGGCGCTGGAAGCGGCGATCACTCCTGCCACCTGTGCCATCATGCTGGAGCCGATTCAGGGGGAAGGGGGGGTCAATGTCCCCTCATCCGGCTATTTCCAGGCGGTCAGGGAGTTGTGCGATCGTCATGGGCTGCTTCTGATTTTCGATGAAGTACAGGTCGGTATGGGGCGTACCGGCAAGCTGTTTGCCTACGAACACTTCGGGGTGGAGCCGGATATCATGACCCTGGCCAAAGCGTTGGCAGGCGGGGCTCCCATCGGGACCATGCTGGCAAAAGACAAGTATGCGGTCGCCTTTGTTCCGGGAACCCACGGTTCAACCTTTGGCGGCAATCCGCTGGTCTGTGCCGCCGCCATTGCGACGGTGCGGACAATTCTGGAAGAAGGGTTGTTGAATCGCTGTGAAGAGATCGGCGAGTACCTGGTGGGCGAGCTGGAAACGCTGCAGCACAAGTACTCGTTTGTCAAAGAAGTGCGCGGCATTGGTCTGATGATCGGCATGGCACTTTCCATTCCGGCGGGTGAGATCGTTAAGAAAGGGCATCAACGGGGTGTGCTGCTGAACGTAACCCATGATACGGTACTCCGTTTTGTGCCGCCACTGGTTGTGACCAAGCAGGAAGTCGACAGCATGATTGTGATCCTGGATGGAATTTTTGCCGAACTGTAGTCAGGCGTCGCTGGATTATGCAGTAAAGTTGCAATGATGGTAACCAGATATAAAATTTTTCGGGTGAGGTTGAGGAGCGATTGATGACGCGACATTTTTTAGCGCTGCATGATTACACCAAAGGTGAGCTGGATGCCCTGCTCTCCTTTGCAGCAGAGTTGAAATCACGGCAGAAACAGGGGATAGCGCACCGTTACCTGGATGGCAAAACAGTTGCCCTGATTTTTGAAAAAGCCTCTACCCGTACCCGCGTTTCCTTTGAAGTCGGGGTGTTTCAGCTCGGCGGTCACGGTCTGTTCATGGCTTCCGGCAATTCCCAGATGGGGCGCGGTGAGCCGATCAAGGATACGGCGCGGGTGCTGTCACGCTACTGCGATGGTGTTATGATCCGTACCTTTGGCCAGGAAATTGTGGAAAAGTTTGCCCGCCACTCGGATGTGCCGATCATCAACGGTTTGACCGACCTGTTCCATCCCTGTCAGATCATGGCCGATTTGCAGACGGTGCTGGAACACAAGGGAACCTACGATGGGTTGAAGTTTGCCTGGGTTGGGGATGGCAACAACATGGCCAATACCTGGATCGAAGCGGCCGCCATTCTCGGTTTTGACCTGGCACTGGCCTGTCCGAACGGTTATGAACCGGATGCCAAAGTCATGGCGTGGGCCGAAGCGCACGCTCCCGGACGGATCACCCTGACCACCGATCCGCAATCGGCGGTTAAAAACGCCGCTGTGATCAACACCGATGTCTGGGCCAGCATGGGGCAGGAAGCGGAACAGAAAATCCGCGAACAGGCATTTGCCGGTTACTGTCTGGACGATACCCTGCTGGCACTGGCACAGCCGGACTGCATTGTTTTGCATTGCCTCCCGGCCCATCGTGGCGAAGAGATCTCCGACTCGGTGATTGAAGGTAAAAACTCGGTGGTCTGGGACGAAGCCGAAAATCGTCTGCATATTCAAAAAGCGATCATGGCGCGCTTGATTGCCGGTGTGTGACACACTTTGCCATATTTGATCCTGTGTGCAGCTGTCGTTACATTGCTTGGCTTGAATGCCTGCGGTAATGATAGAGGTAAGGGTGATTCTGCAAATCAAGACAGTCGTACGCTGGAAAAACTAGCTCTTGATTTCCCGCTGGCATGTGTTCTCTGGCAAAATTGCACCATCGCTGCCTTTCCGGATCACAATGGCAAGGATCCCTTCTGTGGTAAGGGAACCTATGGGGGACATAGCGGTACTGATTTTGCCTCAAGCTGGTCAGAGATGGACAAAGGAATAGAGGTGAAAACTGCCCATTCGGGGGTGGTTCTGTTTGCGTTTGATGGTAAATTTGACCGTTGTACACAAAGCTCCACCGAAGCTGATTGTAAAAATCCTGTTTCCCCCCGCAGAGCCGGATTGAACGAAGGTAATACGGTTTGCAGCGATACGGGAACCTATTGTAATGGCGCCCCTTGTTTTTACTGTACTTCCTCGGGAAATTATCTGGTGCTACAGCATGAGTCCGGTTATTCGACCCTGTATGGACACCTTGCAAAAAATTCCATCGTTGTTAAAGCCGGTGATCGTGTGACACAGGGGGAGATTGTTGCCAAACTTGGGAGTTCCGGTTTTTCAGGTGGTCCCCACCTGCATTTTGAAGTACTGGATGCATCCTTGCAACCACTTGATCCGTGGTTTGGTCCATGTAACGAGGCCATTAAAGAATCGATGTGGCTAAATCAGGCAATACTATATGGAAATTGAAGAGTAGAACACGGGAATATCAGATTAGAATACTACCCCATAAGGAGATTAAAGCATGGCAAAAAAACAGGAAATCAGCAAAGTTGTACTGGCCTATTCCGGCGGGCTTGACACCTCGATCATCCTCAAATGGCTGAAAAACGAGTATGGCTGCAAAGTCGTTTCCTTTTCCGCTGATCTGGGCCAGGGTGAAGAACTTGATCCGATCCGTGAGAAGGCTTTGGCAACTGGAGCCGACACCGTCTATATCGATGACCTCAAGGAAGAATTCGTCCGTGATTTCGTGTATCCCATGTTTCGCGCCAATGCGATCTACGAAGGGCACTACCTGCTCGGCACCTCCATCGCCCGTCCGCTGATCGCCAAGCGTCAGATGGAAATTGCCGCCCTGGAAGGGTGCGACGCCGTTTCCCATGGCGCTACCGGCAAGGGGAACGACCAGGTTCGTTTCGAGCTCGGCTACTATCATTTCGATCCCTCCATCAAAGTGATTGCTCCCTGGCGTGAGTGGGATCTGAACAGCCGTCAGGCCTTGATCGAATATGCCCAGAACAACGGTATTCCGCTGCCGACCATCAAAAAACGTCCCTGGTCCTCCGACCGCAACCTGCTTCATATTTCATTTGAAGGTGAGATACTTGAAGATACCTGGGCCGAAGCACCCGAAGAAATGTATGTGTTGACAAAGTCGCCGGAAGAGGCGCCTGACAAGCCCCAGTATATCGAGGTAGAATTCAAAAACGGTAATGCCGTGGCTGTTGACGGCGAAGCGATGACTCCGGCCCAGTTGCTGGCTCATCTCAACTTCCTGGGTGGTCAGCATGGCATCGGACGTGTTGATCTGCTGGAAAACCGTTCGGTCGGCATGAAATCACGTGGCGTGTACGAAACCCCCGGCGGTACGATCCTGCGTGAAGCCCATATGGCGGTTGAGCAGATCACCATGGACCGCGAAGTGATGCGCATTCGTGACTCGCTGATCCCCGAATATGCCAAGCAGATTTACGCCGGCTACTGGTTCTCCCCCGAGCGTCAGATGTTGCAAACCCTGATCGACGATTCACAGAAATGCGTCAACGGCGTGGCCCGGCTCAAACTGTACAAAGGTCATTGCCGCACGGTTGGCCGCAAGTCCGAGACCGACTCGCTCTTCAACCTCGATTTCGCCACCTTCGAGAAGGATCAGGTTTTCAACCAGGCTGATGCCGAAGGTTTCATCAAGATCAACAGTCTGCGCTTGCGGATCCGCTCGCTGATGAATGCCAACCGGAAGAAGTAACAGACGGCATTTTCATGCGGCTTGATAGAAGAACGCAAGGGGCACAGTTATTGTGCCCCTTTTGCGTATCTAATAGTGGAATTTGGGAATGTTGTAACGACATGTGCAGTGATGTTAAAACGGGTTGTAATCAGGGTTAAATTGGTGGCGCTGTTGGTGGGGTGTAGTGTATAGATTGTGGAATCAGAATAGTTATGATTGTCTCTTATCTGATGCATGAACCCCCTCCCGAATTACTCATGCTGAAATCTGCGTAACGTGGTGCATATGACTTTTAAGGAATCCCAAACCCGTCAGGATATTATTGACCAGCAGCTTGCCCGGTCAGGCTGGGGTGTGTCGTCGCGCACGATGGTTGAGGAGTATCTGGTTCGGGTTGCTGACCTGGATGAGGATTACGCTCACCAGCGTGGCTATGCTGATTATTGTCTGCTTGGCCGAGATGGCAGACCGATTGCTATTGTAGAGGCGAAACGGAGCGGTCGAGACGCCATAGCAGGAAAACGGCAGGCGGCAGAATATGCAGATGAGTTAAAAAAACAGTTTGGCTATGATCCTTACATTTTTCTCTGCAACGGAAAGCAGATTTTATTCTGGGATCGGGAAAACTACCCGCCTCGCGAGGTCAGCGGCTTTCTTACCCACGATGACCTGGAGCGGTTGAGTCACCAGCGGCGCTATGCCCAGCCGCTTCATTCCGTGGAAATCAGAAACGACATCATTGATCGCGATTACCAGGCTGAAGCGGTCAGGCGTGTTACCGAGGCTATTGAACAAGCCCGGCGCAAGTTCCTGCTGGTCATGGCCACCGGCACCGGCAAGACGCGCACGACTATTGCCTTGATAGATTTGCTGCTCCGTGCCAAACGGGTGCAGCGGGTGCTGTTCCTGGCCGACCGGAGGGAACTGGTGCGGCAGGCCATGTCGGCATTCAAACACCATGTCCCCAACGAAAGTCTGGCGCGGATCGAAGGGGGCGACACCTCCGGCGCTCGTATCCAGTTTGCCACCTATCCAAGTATGATGCAGGTCTATAGCAAACTGTCATCCGGCTATTATGATCTGATCGTTGCCGACGAAAGCCATCGTTCCATTTATCGCCGCTACAAGGCCATCTTCGATCATTTCGATGCCCTGCAACTGGGCTTGACGGCCACGCCGACAGATTTTATCGACCACAACACCTTTGACCTTTTTGGCTGCAACGAGGATATTCCTACCTTTCATTACAGCTATGACCAAGCTATTAGCGATAGAAATCTGGTCAACTACCGGGTACTGGAAGCTCAGACCCGCTTTCAGGTCTCCGGCATTCAGGGGGATCATCTACCGGAGCCGCTGCAAAAAATGGTTGAGGATCAGGGGCTTGACCTGGAGGAATTGACCTTCGAAGGCACCGACATTGAGCGGACCGTCACCAACAGCGGCACCAACGACGCCATAGTACGGGAGTTCATGGAGCGGGGACGCAAGGATGTTATGGGGCTGCCCAACAAGACGATCTTCTTTGCCGTCAGTCATGCTCATGCAGTGCGGCTTTACGAAAGTTTTAACCGCCTTTATCCCGAGCATCAGCGCAAAGGATTGGCCGAGATCATCGATAGTCTTATGGAGCGGGCCGACGCTCTGCTGGATGACTTCAAATTCCGTGACATGCCCCGTGTCGCCATCTCGGTTGATATGCTCGATACCGGTATTGACGTCCCGGCCATTCAGAACCTGGTCTTTGCCAAGCCGGTCTTCAGCCGGGTCAAGTTCTGGCAGATGATCGGTCGCGGCACCCGTCTCTACCGTGACCCGCGCACCAACGAGGAAAAGAAGGACTTCCTCATTATCGATACCTGGAACAATTTCAACTTCTTTAAGCTGAATCCCGAAGGCGAGCCGGAACATGCCACCGAGCCACTACCGGTGCGGCTCTTTCGTCAACGGCTGGAACGGTGGATCATAGAGCGTGGCCGCGATGAAGATAGCGCCCAGACCGTTGCCGTCTTGCAGGGTATGATTGCCGCCTTGCCCATGGAGAGTGTCAACGTTCGACCACACTTGGATGAGATTCAGGCGCTGTTGAATAAGTGGCCGGAACCGGACAAGCAGATCTTGAAGCACCTGAACGCCACCATTGCCCCGCTCATGCGTCATGTTTGGGATTGGCCCTTGTCGGAGTTACAATTCCGGGTGCTGTGTGAACGAGTCAATCTGGCGTGGTTGAAGCAAGACACCGATGAGATAGAAAAGCTCGCGGAGTTGGTAAAAGAGGCGGTTTCCTATCTGGCCGATTCCATACCAGAGGTAAAGAAGGTTGCCGAACAACGTGCCTGGGTGCTGTCTCCCGGATTTTGGGAACATCTTGATTGCCAGCGTTTGACACAGATGCAGGAGACTTTAGCTCCGTTGATGCGCTACCGGCTTGCCAAGACCAGCACCATGGTGGAATTGAATCTGCCTGATGCCATTACCTCACGGCGGTGGGTAATTTATGGGCCGACTGGTGAAGGGCTTTTTGCCGAGACGTATCGGGAACAGGTGGAGGCCACTATTCGCAATCTGGCTGACCAGATACCGGCGCTGGCGCGGCTCAAACGAGGTGAACCGCTGGATGACGACGATCTAGAAGAAATCAGCCGGGCGCTTAATCAGGCTGACTACTTTATTACCGAAGAAACCTTGCAGAAGGCATTTGATCATCCTTCAGCAAGTCTGCCTGATTTTCTCAAGCACATCCTTCTTGGTGACGCCTACAAGCTTCCCACGTGGGAAGACCAGATCAATACTGCCTTTGATAGTTTCAGCACCGAGCACGGTTTTCTCCGTGCCAGCCAGTTGAACTACCTGCGGGCGGTTAAGGCCGCCGTGCTGCGCCATGCCCGCATCAACCGCCAACTGCTCACCGAACCACCGCTTTCCCGAGTTGGTAATGTGGAAGTGCTGTTTAAACCTGAAGAGATAGAAGAACTCATAACCTTTGCAAATCACCTAGTCGAAGAAGCCGCCTGACCACAATACAAAACAAGGAATCCGCAATGCTTGCTCCGCATATCAAGAAAAAAGTAGACAAACTCTGGGATCGCTTCTGGGGGGCCGGGATTACCAATCCATTGGTTGCCGTGGAGCAAATAACCTATCTCCTCTTTCTCAAACGGCTTGAAGATATTGCCAACAGCAAGAAAGGTAAATGGCTGGAGGTTATTTACAAGCAGACGAAAGAAGACCAGAAAGAAGGTTTTGACCCGGCTCAATGCAAATGGAGTTATCTCAAACTCCAGAAGAACGATACCAGCCATATGATCGGTGTAGTTTTTCCATGGTTACGAAGTATCGAAAAGCGGATTGAAGAACAGCGCAAGAAAAAGGCTGATATTCCTGTTGATGAACTAGCAACCGTCGGTAACCGTATGACCGATGCCTATTTCCAACTCGACCCCAACAAGGGAGCGATACTAGGCGAAGCCATTGACCTGATTGACGAACTGTTTGCCCGCGCCGGTGATGGCTCAGCGGCACAGGATGTCATGGGTGACACCTTCGAGTATCTGCTGGGAGAAATCGCCACCGCCGGAAAAAACGGACAATTCCGAACACCGCGGCATCTTATCCGCTTCATGGTGGAACTACTTGATCCCAGGCCGGGAATGCGAATCATCGATCCGGCTGCCGGCACAGGAGGCTTCCTTTTCAGCGCTCAGCAATACCTCATGCAGAAGCATACGCCCGCCGAAAATCTGAGACTTGAGTGGGATGGCGCACCGCACCGAGCAGATGCCACCAAGGCAACCAAAGAACAAGATTCTGCAATGCATAATGGTAATTTATTTGTCGGGTTGGACAACGACCGAACCATGGTGCGTATCGGTTGGATGAACCTGATTCTTCACGGCTTGGAGCAACCACAAATTGTCCAGGGCGATAGTCTTTCAAGACGTGAGGGCAAGGTGTCTATTGCGAAATTGCTCAAACCGGAAAGCTACGATCTCGTCTTAGCTAATCCGCCTTTTACCGGCACGGTGGACAGTGCCGACCTTGAGCCTGACAGCAAGCTCTTTCCCGCTGACGACCGAAAGACCAACAAAAGCGAGCTTCTTTTCCTCAGGGTAATGCTGGATCTGCTCGATGTCGGCAAACGCTGTGCCGTTATTATTCCAGAGGGCGTTCTGTTCGGGAATACCAAGGCACATATTGCACTCCGCAAGGAATTGCTTACTGAGCACGTTGTAGAAGCCGTGATCTCTCTCCCTGGTGGAGTGTTTCAGCCATATACTGGTGTCAAAACTTCAATCCTGATTTTCCGTAAAGAAACCAAACGGGATGAGAAAGGCTGGAAGCCATCAGAACCGCCACGGACCAAGAGTGTATGGTTTTATGAAGTGGGGTCTGATGGGTTCACTCTTGATGCAAAGCGAAACGCCCAGCCGGACAAAGACAATGATCTTTGGGATGCACTGGAAAAGTTCCGTGCCTGGCTAAATAATAAGCCTGTTGGCGAGAAGGATTACTTTCAGCCGACCTACTACAAAGAACGTTGGCGCATGGCTGATGATGATTTACTTAAGCTCTTTCCCGGTAAACCGGAAGTGCAGGACTGGCTTGGAAAGGTTGCAGCCATACACGAGCTGTTCCCTGAAATCAGCCCCGCAGGGTATGGCAACCCCACGGCACTTGAAGACGATCTAGTCTACAAGACCGAATCTGATCTGAAGGAGTATTTCCTTGCGTCATACTTCAAAAGTGCTGAACTGGCCTCAACGGAAATAAAGAAAATTCCACTGAAAAAGCAGACAGTGCAGGAACGAGAGGTAATCGCTAAAAAACATCTGGACAAGGCAACTTCCGAGGTTAAGAAACCGATCAACCAAAACAAAAAGATATTTGGCGACCCTTCTGAAAACCGGGGTTGGAAGTTGTTTCAAGAGAATGCTGAGCGTGCGAGACAGATCGCGTATGACGGTCATCTTGAATGGCTCTCTCTCGAACGTATGCCTCTATCTGTTTCAGAGAGTCGTAAACTAGAGGATATTGCTCTCGACTATGCCAAGTTGGATGGCTTTGATGTCACCTTGCGAAGCTTGGAAGCGAAACTCAAAAAGGATACGCTGACAACTGCAAAGCATTGGATAGTGCCAGTTCGCGAATATGCCCACAACGATAAATGGGAGCTGAAACAGAAGAAAAACACTATTGAAGGTAGCCACAATGAAAATGGAGAGGTGAGGCCAGAATATGTACAGGCCAACCCTATCTACAATATAAAAAGTGAAATGAATGAAGAGGTTATTGATGCTGATTGCATCGAGGCCCGCGAGTGGAACCTTTCCGCTGGGCAGTACAAGCCTTTTGACTTTAGGTCGTTGAGAAGCGAGAAGAGCGTTCTGGAGTTGATAGATGAACTGAGGCAGGCAGAGAAGAGTATTCTTAGCGGACTGGATCGGTTGCAGGCTTTGGTGGAGGGGCGGGAATGAGACTGCCTGAAACGTGGAAAGAGGTCAGGTTAGATTCGATCTGCAAAATTAGCCCGATTCTTCCACTTGAAGAGAGACCACAACCGGAGACACTTGTCTCTTTTGTGCCAATGTCCGCCATTGACGAGGTTTGCGGGGCTGTCGCAAAGCTTGAAACGAAGGCCCACGCTGAAGTGGCGAAAGGCTACACGTCATTCAAGCAGGGCGATGTTCTTTTTGCGAAAGTCACACCGTGCATGGAAAACGGCAAGGCTGCTATCGCGCCTGAACTAGTGAACGGCCTTGGTTTCGGTTCGACAGAGTTTCATGTGTTGCGACCAGGACCAGAATTGATTCCGGAGTACCTGTTTTATTTCATTCGGCAGCCGGTCTTTCGATTACGCGCTGCATCGGCATTCGTCGGTTCAGGAGGATTACAGCGGGTTCCATCTGATTTTATTGCGAGATTTAAGTTCTTACTTCCCACCATACCAGAGCAAAAACGAATAGTCGAATTGTTGAATTACTCGGAAAACCTTACACTCCAGCAATTATTAGCCGTCCAGCAGACAAAAAAAATGACCGAACTAGCTTTTTTAAAAATATTTGGCGATCCAGAACCGAGAATAAACAAGCGTTGGCCTGTTGTTAAACTTGGAGATTATGTCCCAGTAGAAACAGGTGGAACGCCATCTCGTGAAGCGGCAGGAAATTTTGAAGGTAAAATCGCATGGATCAAAACAACAGAGTTGAGGGATTCGGAACTATGCGATACGGAAGAATATATCTCAGAACAAGCCCTTAAATCCAGCAACGCTAAAGTGCATCCCATTGGAACCATTCTTCTCGCAATGTACGGGCAGGGCCAGACTCGCGGTCGTACCGCAAAACTGGCTATTCCAGCAGCATGTAACCAGGCATGTGCAGCCCTTTTGCCATGCGACGATTTTGACTCCGATTATTTGTGGGCATGGTTGCAGCTCTCATATGAAAGTATCAGAGGTTTGGGGCGTGGAGGGCAGCAAGCAAATCTAAATCTTTCTTTGGTGCGAGCGCTGAAGATTCCAATGCCCCCTCTTGAGCTTCAGAAGAAGTTTTCTGAACAATTGAAATTGATAACTCAGTGCAAGGCAGAAACGCTTCATTCAAGCATCAAATTTCAGGAGCTTCGTGAAGCTTTGACGATGGCTGCTGTTATTGGTGAGCTGACAGAAGGTTGGCGCGAAGACAATATTGAATTGCTTCGGCAGGAAGCTGTAAAAAAGCCTTCTACACAAAAGAATAAGCGCCCCTTCAAGGCGACTTTCAGTGTCGTAGAGCATGTCCGGCCACACCGCAAAATAGACCTTAATGAGCCAAAGCGAGGTTGGTTAATTGAGCAGTTAAGTGACTTTCAAAACGACGTGCGTTGGGCGCTATACGAGCTTAAAGGAACTCTGGTTGTCGATGATCCTGATGCCCTTGACCGATTTTGCGAGCAGTGGCCAGCGAAAAGCGATGAGCATCTGCATGACCGTATCCGCCGCGCCCTTGACCAACTTGCCTCTCTGGGGCTTATAGCCAAGGTTTCACTTCGTCGCCAAGATGACGAGGGCAAGGTTTGCTTCCTCACCGGTTACCGGTTTCTCCGGGAAGAAGAGCGCAACTGCCAGATGAGTGATATTGCCCGACTGGAGAAACTGCTTGAGGAGGTGGCGGAATGAAGCTTCGTTACCTGAGCCTCAAGAACTATGGCCCACTAAAAGATGTTGATGTTGTTTTCTCCGCATCCTCTCCGCTCAATCGCAACTGTTCCATCCGTTTTGTCGTCGGCGTCAATGGTAGCGGTAAAACACACCTATTAAAAGCGCTCTCCGAAATATTCATTTCCCTTGCCGACTGGCAACCTCCCCACTTCCCGGTGACGTTGATCTATGAGTTGGGAGATGGCAGAAAAATGATTGATGGGGCGATTAATCTTTCTCGAATTCAAACTATCATCCTTCACTCTCCCGGTAAAAAAAGCCAGGCAAGTCTATGGCTATCTCAAAAGAACTTCGGGTTTCCGGATGATGCAGGCAAGAGCGTCTTTGATGCTGCACTACTCGAACTACAGCGAGATTCAGAGGCTGCCAGAAAAAGCTTCAGGCCGATTATTCGCCGTGGAGAATGGACAGGTCGAGAGAGTTCTCCCCAAACAGCATATCTACCCAAAAACGTTCTGGCTTATACGACCGGTGCGTTTGCTCCGTGGGAGCAATTATGGAAGCCGAAAGTCAATAGTGAAGGCGCGGATGTTGTTTCTCAGGATCTGGAGTATGACTGGAACAATGAGCGACCCATAGGGTGGACCTATCAGGACGAAGTGCGAGAGGCTTTCGATGCAGAAGAAGACCTTGAATCAGACGTGAACCCTCTTGCTCCGTTGGGAAAAGGTAGTGCTGAGGGTAAACCGCACGGTGCTTGGCAACCGATATTGCTTGATATCCGCAAACTGAAGTGTGTCCTATTGGCGGTTGCCTTGCCGCAAGCTTTGGAAGACTTGCCAAAAATTTCCGATGAAGTTGCTGCCAAGAGTTTTCTTGAAGAGATGGATCTTAACAGAGAGACGTTACCGGGGTTGCGTGGTACGTTAGCCCGTGGCGGATGGGCGTGGCCAGTTGCTGTCAGTGTTATCCAAGACATTCAATACGATGAAATTCTTGCTCCGCATGATCTGAGACAAAAACTTGATTGGATTTCCAATGCAACCCAAGTAATACCGGAACCGACTCCTGGAACCAAGCGTACTCTGTGGTTTGATTTGGGTGCGCAAAATAAGCCGATCAAGTCCAAGGAGAGAAAGGCTACAGATGGTGACGCTTATTCAAGTGGCGGGGCTTCTCTACTAAATTTATTAGGTGGCAGGGAAACCAGCGCGTTCAAGAGATTCGAGCGCATGCTTGATCTTTTTGAGCGTGGCGTCATTACCGATGTGAATATCATGCTACGTAAAATTGATCATGACGACCTCCTCAGCTTTGATGAACTCTCCGACGGCGAACAGATGGTGCTTTGTCGTATGGCGCTTTTCCACCTCCTTGAAGGTCAGAATGACGTGCTTCTCCTGCTGGATGAACCGGAGACCCATTTCAATGACAAGTGGAAACGGGATGTAGTTGATATTATCGATAGCGCCATTGGAGAAACTGCCAACGAAATTGTGATTTCGACACACGCGGCACTGGTCCTAACAGATGCTTTGAAGGAAGAAATTATTCTTATGAAGCCGCTACCTAATATGAGCGGTTCAAAGGTTTTTCCTCTTGGCGATGATGTGCATACGTTTGGTGCAACAAGCGATCATCCGTTACGTGATGTGTTTGGGGCACGTGATACGGTTGGACGTCGTGCAAGTAAATTGCTTGAGGTACTGCTGGCTGCTACCGCACATGCTTCTGATGTAGAATCTCTCTGGGCTGATGAGTTAACTGCTGAAGAGAGGACGAGGGTTGTAAAGGCGGTTCTTGCAACTGCATCAGTTACAGAAGGTGGACTTGATGAGACAACCGTAAATAATTGCCTGAAAGTTGCGGCCCAATTTGCAGAGCATGCTGAGGCACAAAAACCATTTAGTATGCGGTCTGTATTGGAGACATTTATTGACCAGACCGGCCCAGGATACTTCAAAATCGAACTCATGCGTGCGTGGAGAAAGTTGAAAGAAGGCACATCAGATGCTGCATAAACGCCGACTGCCCGATCCTGAAGCAGCAGACCTTGGACGCATTTTTGATGCAAAAATTCGTTTCCTTTGCTGGTTGCTTCGCAGTACGCCAGCAGCAAGGTTCGGGGAGACTGAACTGCGGTCCGCTCTTGGGGATCCTATGGGTGATTGGTTTGCTGCACGGTTACAGAAAGGAACTGAACAGACAATATTTGGCAAAGCTGTTGATGCACTGCGCACACTTGCCGAAAACGATCCAACTGGAGCAATTATCTGTGCGGATGCGATTGAGCATGATGCTAAGTTCGACGTCAACTGGAATACTCCGGGATTTGAAATGCGCTTTTCTACGCTGCCAGGTAACTGGCGAGAAGCGATAAAACCTGTAGGAGAGTCGTTCTATGACCGATGGCTATCTTCAGAGAAGGGTTTTCCAAAGGCACCATTCGATTTAACTAACTCAAATCTAACTCGGAACAGCATCATGACTGCATTCCGCAAGCAAAGCCACGGTGTCTGCGGTTATTGCGATGATCCGCTTGGCAATATTGGTACCGATAAAGAGGCAAATGATTGTGATCATTTTTTCCCCAAATCTCTTTGGCCTCACTTGGCTATTCACCCTCGTAATTTGTTTGCCGCATGCAAAGGCTGTAATGAAGTCTGGAAACTAGACAATGCGCCCATGGGGGCAGGTAGCGTGACGGAGCTGAATGAGACATATCACCCGGAATATAGGCCAGGAGCCGATGCGATTACTGTTACGGCTAGCCGTGCTGCTGCGGGTGGGCGAACCGTAATTCTAAGTATCACTGACAATTCTGCCCCGAAACGGGCTGATACACTCAATGCAGTCCTTGACCTTCAATCACGCTGGACTAACGACGTAAATGAGCGGCTTGATGGGCAGGTTTCTGCTTTAGTGGCTGAAAGCGTACATCAGATAAAAAGGCACAAAAATATTGACCAGTCAGAGATAGAAGCTATCGTAGACGACTGCATTGTTTATCGAAATAGCTGTAAAGGTCGTACAAGCAGAGTGCTACGTGATGTAGCCATTCTGGAATATCAACGGGCTAATCAGATTGCAGAATTGTTGGTTGAGTGTAAGTAATATCTGTCTCCATAAGGAGCCAATCTCTTGAAAAATAAAATTTGGTACAAAGAACCATCATTGATTTTGAGCGTTTTTGCCTTACTCATATCATGCGGATTTAGCCTCAATTCTGCTGTCAATGAGCATATTAAAAAGAAAGAGGAGGCGATTCAGTCAAAACAAAAGAAGCTTCGCGAAACAATGGTAACACTTGCTGATTTGCGACTTGACGATGCTAAAGATGTATCATCAGCACAATCATCATTTAACATGAATGTTGCTTCTGCAAGAAATTCCAAGCGGCACGTGTTATTGGAGGAGGCTGAAATTCTTGTAAGTAATTTAAAAGGCAAGGTAAGCGAGAACATTCTTATTAATCTCTCTGGAGAGGAAGTCAATGCGCTCAGATACGAAAAAGCAAAGCAGTATCTGGAAAGCCTGGACTTGAATTCTTCAAAACAGAAATTTGTAATCGCCTCTTCTTTGGGAGAGCTTTATATGATCCCAGGGAGCGACACTTTTGACATCGAAAAAGGTAGAAAGTTATGGAAGACAGCGATCAGTTCACTTGATGCAAAGAGAGATGAATTTAGTGTACAGCTGCGATGTAACTACAGGCTCAAGAACGCATCGCTCGAAAAACTTAATGGCAGAGAAGATGCTTTTCTGGCGTCGTTAAAAGATGCGCAAAACGATATCAAGAATCTTGCTGATACTAATCCGGTAAAGACTGCTTATACAGCGTGGATAAGTCAATTGAAGTTGCCTGCTAAACCCCAAGATGCAGCAAGCTCTGATTTTAACGTATCAGGAGTCTGGGAAATTTCATATCCGGAACCAATCTATGAGTTATTACATGGGAAGCTGATTTTGTTGCCCGGCCTTCCTCCATACGTAAGTGCATTACTGGAGGTTTCAGCGAAAGGGTCTTTAGTCCAAAAAGTCACTGGTCAAGGTGTTTTAGAGGGAACAAAGCTTAGAATTGACTGGATAGCGGGACAAAGAGTAGGGGCTTCAAATGTTATTACTGGCTCTTCGTATATTACTTTTTCTCAAAAATATCAATTTGGCAAAGGCGATGAATTACTGGTAGGTGACAAAGTAAAGACATTCACATTGTCAAAACTAGTTAGCAATAAGTTCAAAGCTCGATAAACAATCAAAATGGCTGTGACTTAGCAAAGCTCATATCATGCAACGTCTAAAACCACAATTTGACGGGCCAAGCGCCTATTTCACCGCTTGGGACAAAAGGATTATCAGCAGAACTGATAATTCGGAAGCATTGCGCATTGCTGCTGAGCGTAAGCTGAAAGTATTGCTGCTGGTAAAATCAAGTGTGACCTGTGCTGCCTCGCATCTGAACTCGCCACTGGTCTATTCCATACTCAAAAAACACCCTATCTTACTCAAGGAAAGCTTGATCATTCCTGCATTGAGGAGCGACAAGCAAGGCATAGCCGATATATTCGACAGGTCGAACGTATCGCGGGAAATGATCGCCTTTTACAGTGACAATGTCAAAAAGGTTGTGGACTGGGAGCTGACAACAAATTCCAACTGGTTCCAGGGGCGTTTTGTCAAAGAGCTGAAGTCGCCAAATTCCGTTATTAGACTTCAATTGTCCAAGCTGATTCCAAAGAAGAAAATTACCGAAATAGTCAGTCACGTAAAGGGTCAGAAAATACTTGGCAGAGATGCGATAGATGCTGTCATCAGGGACTTTCCCGAGAGTGCCCAGCAGTTGATGCTGAATTTCCGCGAACTGCTCTACCATATTTCCGGGGCGCGGGTTGTCGGCTGTGAAAGCTGCTTGCCACAGGAAAACTATATCGATTATGACCTTGCAGATTTGACACAGAAAAGAACAAAACTATCGGAAGAAAATATCCTGTTGAAGTTGTTTTTTGAGCAGGCTTTTCAGGCACTACAGAAACAGCCTATTCCGGTTGAGCTTTTGGATATGCTCACTTTTGATGATATTTTCTCAATCAGAAAGCCGTTGCTGGAAGCCAGCTTTCAGGAAAAATACAATCGGCTGCTCAACTTCGCGATTGACTCATTTTCAGCAAATCAAGATGGAATTGTTCTGAACATTGAAGAACTTTGCTCTATTCATGGTTCAATCATGGAAACATTCAAGCAAATTTTTAATCATGAACTGATCCCATTGGCCAAGCGTCTGCGCTATGAGTCCGGTAAGCTGCTCATATCTCCTGCTTTATCCGTTGCGTTGGGGGTAGCAGGCACTGTTTCCGTTATTGCGCCGTTTGCGGGACTGTTAAGTCTTATGAAAGACAGCGATTCTCTTGGCTCAACCGCTGCAACAGCCTCGTTTTGTAATGTCTTGAATTTGTCGGACACTTCAAGGGCACATACTTTTTTGATCGAAAGAGAAAAGGTAAAAGTAGCACAACTGCGCTGGCAGATCGAGCATACTGAACTTTTGAATAAATCACTTATGTTTGAGATGGTTGATATGTGTTCAAGGACAATGGCTGATAAGGTGAGGTTGGTAACAACTTGAACTTGCCAGTCAAAAAATGCAAAACGATCTCTGATCGTCACGGTGAGAAAATTATTAAAAAACCATACACGTCAAAGGGAGTGACGGAGGGAGCAGGACGACTATATTTCTTTGACCGACATTGCCTGTCACCGCGATGCGGAGCGAACCATCTACATTGTCCCGAACTGGCTCCGCAATCGCAATACATATCGAGTCTTTCGGTGTCTGGGAGCAACTCAACAACCCCGATTTTATTCCCACCGAATTCGATGGGTTTAAAAAATAGGCTGGCCTTAACTGTTTGTTATGACGGTCAAGAGAGGATCGCACCAACGCCGCCGATAATGAATTCTGATCGAACCGGGTTTTAATATCAAATTAGACACACTACCTTACATTATAAGCGAGAGATTTAATGGACATCCTGATCGGCACCTTTACCATGCGACCCTACGTGTTCGCATTTTTTGCGGCATTTCTCTGCGTCTGCGTACCGCACATCGGCTGGAAACGGACTCTGACCTTTACCGGTTGCGGCTACCTGATCGCCTTTGCATCCGAGTGGCTCTCGATCAACACCGGCTTCCCCTATGGCTGGTACTACTATATCGAGACCACCATCACCAGGGAGTTGTGGATTGCCGGGGTGCCGTTTTTCGATTCGCTCTCCTATGTTTTTCTATCCTATTGCAGCTACACCACCGCACTGTTCATCATTTCCCCGCTCAAGAGTTGGCGCGGAAATCTGGTGACGCTGGAGACCCGCCGGATCCGCCGCTCCCTGTCGGCCCTGGTGCTGGGAGCCTTTTTGCAGACCTTTCTGGATATTGTGATCGATCCGGTGGCTTTACAGGGGAACCGTTGGTTTTTGGGGCAGATTTATGGCTATCGCGAGCAGGGACTGCATTTCGGCGTGCCGCTCTCCAATTATGGTGGCTGGCTGTTGACCAGTTTCTTTCTGGTGGGATGCTTTCAGCTGATCGATGCGCGGCGCTACTCCGATCCGGCGCCAGGCGGGGTCTGCAATCTGCCGTATCGTTCATTGTTCGGGCCGCTGCTCTATCTGTCGGTATTGCTGTTCAATTGGGGGGTGACGCTTTGGATCGGGGAGCGGTTCATGGCCTTGACCGGAATACTGATGTACTCGTTGCCGTTGCTCATGACGGTCACGCTGGCGCTCCGCCGGGTGAACCGTTATTCCAAGGAAGAACTGGGGGAGCATATCCGTGACTACCCCTGGTCGGCGGCGGCAAGTTCAGTGCAGGGAAGGCAGGAGTGAGGAGAATGCTGTTGTCAGTGATGACGCGGCAATCTTGCTGTTTTTGGCTAGTCGCATGAGTTGCGGGATAATGCGGGGGCGTTTGAGGATCGTCAGGAGTACCTTGGGGATGCGGAGCTGCATCCGGCTGTCGCAGAATTCATCCAGGGAAAAATCGAGTTCCTCACTGCGCGGATCGCTGACGGTGCGGATGGCAAAATAGGGGATGTTGTGTTCGACGGCCACGATGGCGATGGCAGCGCTTTCCATCTCTACGATCGGAAAGGGGGCCTCGGCCGGGATCAGCCTGGCGACCTGATTCTTGTTCATGACCGTCGGGGTGCTGACAAACAGGCTGCTGAAGGTCCGCGCTCCGGCGGTGGCTTGCTGATGGGAAAATTCACGGGCGATGGGTGGCAGCGGGATCGGTACCGATTCCAGGGCGGTACTGCCGGCAATGCCGTACTCGCATGCCACCACCGTATCGCCAACCTGGAGCTGCGGGGCAACGGCACCGCAGAAACCGGTGGAAATCAGCAGTTCGGGGGTGACATTGGCAAGGAGCGTTTCTGCCGCGCGGGCGGCGTTGTCAAATCCCATCCCACCCTGGATCAGTACGATGGAGTGGCTGCCATGCCGGAAACGGTAGCCGGTCAGGCGGTCGAAGGTTTGCTTGTCCCACGATTCAGCGCAGCGGAGGAGAGCGGCGCTCTCCTCCGGCATGGCGGTGATGATTCCAATCTGCATGGCTGTGCTTAGGCCCGCGAGATGAAGCGTCCGTCACGGGTATCAACCTTGATCCGCTCGCCCGATTCCAGGTAGGGGGGAACCTGCAGGCGATGTCCGGTTTCCAGGATCGCTTCCTTGGTCTGGGCGGTGGCGGTGGCGTTTTTCAGGGCCGGCGCGGTTTCGCTCACCAGCAGTTCCACCGTCATCGGCAATTCCACGTTGACCATCCTTCCTTCAAAGATTCCCAACACAACTTCGATCCCTTCCAGCAGGAAAGGGGAGATCGCCGAAAAGTCACCAGCTTCCATCTCGTACTGTTCATAGTTCTCCAGGTCCATGAAGATGCCGCGATCTCCATCGGCATAGAGAAATTGTCCCTTGTGCCGCTCGAAGTCGGCTTCATCAACCTTGTCGCCGGAGCGGAAGGTCTTTTCCAGCACCTGTGAGGTGATCAGGTTGCGGTACTTGGTCTTGACCATGGTGTTGGCGCCGCGAGCGGTAGGTGAACTGACGGTAATATCTACGATCACGCACGGTGCGCCGTCGAGCTGGATAACGAGTCCTCTTTTAAAATCTGAAGTGGTAAACATCTGTTGCAGTCTCCTTTTTGAGCTGTTTTTATGTCGGTAATGTAACCACTAAATACACAGAAAGAGAGAAGGGAACGTTTTCTCTCTGTCTCTGCGCCTCTGTGGCAGGTTTATGCTGTTAGTTTTTCCGGTATTCGGCCGTTGGCCAGAACGGGATGCCCCCCCGGGGGGTGAATTCTCCCCGTACGGTCATGCTGATCGGGTCGAGCAGCGCCACCAGATCATTGCAGATGCGGTTGATGCATGATTCATGGAATTCGCCGTGCATCCTGAATGAGCCGAGGTACAGTTTGAGGCTCTTGCTTTCAACGCAGAGCTGGTCCGGTTGATAGTCGATCACGATTTTAGCAAAATCAGGCTGGCCGGTGATCGGGCAGAGGCTGGTAAATTCGGGGCACTCGATGTGCAACGTTCCGACAACCTTGGCCGGGTTCAGGTTTGGTTGGGCAAATGGGCTGGGAAATGATTCCAGCAAGGCGGCGTCCGGTTGGTCATAATTATAGGTTGTGGATCCGCTTCCGAGTGATTTCAGGTTTTCGTGCAGCGACATGCAGTTTCTCCCTCTTGCCGTTTGGCAGGAAATCTGCGATACCATAGCAAACCGCCGCTTGGCAATGAATTTTTGTGGAAAGGAATTTCAGATGATAGACTTTAATGCCGCCTTTGGCTCACTTTTTGAGATCAATATGGGGCTCGCTGCCGGAGAAACCGTGCTGGTCTTCAGTGATCGTATCCGTCCCGATGAAACCCCTTCCGATTCAGACCGTGATCGTCGCCTGCGCCTTAATCAAACGGCGGCAGAGGCGGCTGACTTTGCAGCACGAAAGTATGGTAGTGGCGAATTCGTGGAATTTTACGCCACGGCGGCCTCGGGGGTAGAACCGCCCCAGATGCTGTGGGAGGCGACCTTTGGGCGTACCATCATGTCCTGTCTGCAGCGGGAAGGGATATTGGACGACCTGCTGGATAAGACGGTGACGCCGGAACAGTTGCTGGCTGCCCGCCGGATTGTTGCTGACCATGCTGACCAGGTCAGTCGGGTAATCATTGCCATGAGCAATAATTCCACCAGTCATACCAATTACCGCAAGCTGGCCTGCCATGCCGGGGCACGCTTTGCGTCACTCCCCCATTTCGATCCGGAAATGTTCGGCAGTTCCATGATGGTTGACTGGCACGCTTTGGCGGAACGCACGGCGGCCCTGGTGACGGCGGTTAATCGCGCCGAGTGGGTACGGGTGGAGTGCCCCAACGGCACTGCCATGCATATCTGCAAACGGGGACGTGATGCCGGAGGAGACGACGGTATGTTGATCGCAGCTGGAAGTTTCGGGAATTTACCGGCCGGGGAAGCCTATTTTGCTCCCCTGGAAGGGGAAAGCCATGGTGTGATGGTGCTGGAGTGGGGGCCGACCCGCAAGCTGGATACCCCCTTGAAGCTGACGATTGCCGAGGGACGACTGGTGCATATCGAAGGAGATGAACCGCATCGCAGGAAACTGGAACAGAAATTTGCCGAGAATCCCAACTGCTGGAATCTGGCGGAACTCGGTATCGGCACCAATGACAAGGCCAGCCGCCCCGATAATGTGCTGGAAGCAGAAAAAATCCTCGGGACGATTCATCTGGCGCTGGGGGATAATACCGGCTTTGGTGGCGTTGTGGCGGCCCCGTTCCATGAGGATTACGTGTTCTATCAACCAACGGTGACGCTGGTCATGTCTGATGGGAGTGAAGAGCTGATTCTCGATAATGGCGTTCTGCAGCTGTGAGGACTATTTGTTCTTTTTCGTCTCTTTCTTCTCCTTGTTGCGGTAATACTCCCGCATCTCCTTGATCTGCTGCTTGATCTCCAGTCGCAGCTCGGGAGGGGCCAGCACTTCGGCATGCCGGCCGTAGGAGAGTATCCACGCAAGCAGTTCCTTTTTTCCGGTGGCCGTGAACTGTACGGTCAGGTACCCTTGGGCGTCGCTGGTGATCTGCTGTCCCGATTTCCAGATTCTGCCGCTGATGGAGGGGGCTACTTCTGGTGAGAAGCGCACCTTCACTTCCAGCGGGGTGTCACGCACCAGCCCGAAAGCGCTGCTGAAGTGTTCTTCCGGTTGGTAATCGTCGGGAATGCTGAAACGGGTACGGGTGACGGTCAGGCCGCAAATCCGCTCCAGTGCAAACAAACGGATGTCATTGCGGTTATGGGCGTATCCCAGGAGATAGATCCCCCCTTTATGGAAAATCAGGGTATAGGGATCAACCTGGTAGCTCTCACTGCTACGCCCTCCCAGCTTGAGATAGAGCAGTTCCACCCGGAATTGATAGAGCAGGGCGCGCTGCAATTCTTCGATAAAGGCGGAGGCGCTGCTGTAATCCCGCGCTCCTTGTACCACTGGCAGCGATACACGGGCGATTCTTTCCAGGTGGGCAGCATAACGGTCAGGCAGGACCGATCTGATCTCTCTGAACAAGGCATCGATTTCGCTCTGAAATGGGGTGCCGGCCAGGTCGGCGCTTAAGGAACGCAACAGATAGAGTGACAGTATTTGATTCAGGGTCAGGGTAATTGGTGGGATGTTGCGTGATTTGGTAATGAAACGGTACATTTTCTTGCCGTCCAGCCATTCCGATACCAGCGGGTATCCTGCTTCGCTGATGGCGTTCAGGTCACGATGGACGGTGCGGCGGTCAATATCACATTCTTCTGCCAGATCGTCGAGCGTTACGCCGTGGCGGGTTTCCAGCAGACGGATCACAGCGTGCAAACGTCCGGCCTGGGAATATTTTTTTGCTGGTTTTCCGCGCTGCATGGGGGCCTCCCGGGCTGTCAAATATAGCGGATCGTACGAGAACTCTCCGAGGGGGTAGTGTAATCTCTTGAATCAATTTGACAATCATTTTTTGCACTATCTGGCGCTCTCCCACGACTGGTTGCATCAACCCGGCTATCTGTCGCTGTTCTGTATCAGTTTTCTTGCCTCGACCCTGGTTCCTCTCGGTTCCGAATGGTTGCTGGTGATCATGCTGGCCAACGGGTACGAGCCGGTTTCCAGTACCTTGACTGCCACTGCCGGTAATTACCTCGGGGCGGTCACTACCTATCTGGTCGGGATGTATGGCGGGCGCTGGCTGATTGAAAAACTGTTTCGGGTGTCACCGGAACAGCAGACGCAGGCACAGCATTACTACCAACGCTACGGAAGTTATTCACTCCTTTTTTCCTGGGTTCCGATTGTCGGTGATCCGCTCTGTCTGGTGGGGGGGATGTTGAGGATTAAGTTTTCACTGTTTACACTTCTTGTTGTATCGGGAAAGCTGATCCGGTATGCTGTCACTGCTTGGATAACAACCAGTTTTGCGGGGTGAATATTTAACAGCAGCGCGGGAAGGGAATATGACAGCAGGTCCGGATGTGACAATTGACCATACGCTCCAGCGATATCAGGGGTATGACCGGATCATGGGGAGCATCTCCTGGTTGTTGATCGCCCTGGTGACATTGGCCACCAGAATCATGCCGCAGTTTGATTCCAAGAGTCTTACCTTTTTGATTGCGTTTTGCCTGCTGCTGTTCGTTTATAATTTGAATGCCCGTTACGGGATGCTGGCCCACCGCTATAGCCAGTTCAAAACCTTTGTCGACCTGATGGTCTTTCTTGCCTTTGTGGTGGCGGTCTGCTGGTATACCGGTAAACTCACCAGCCCGTTCATGTCACTGATCTATCTGGTACTGATGGCGACTGCTCTTACCCAGGGGAAGCGGATTACCTACCTGATGGCCGGCCTGGCGGTCTCGTCCTACCTTCTGCTTGCCTCAGCGGATTTCCGCGAAATCAATTTTTACCTCACCCATACCCTTGAAATCTTCCCCTACATGCTGATTGCCCATCTGGGCGCAATGCTGGCCGGAGAAACGGAAAACGCCCGCCAGGAGGTTGAACGATTATCACTTACCGATGAAGTGACCGGAATTAACAATATGCGTAACTTTTTTCTGTTGTCGGCGGTGCAGGAAAAACTGGCCAAACGCTATCAGCGCCGATTTGCGATTTGTATGATCGACGCCGATGGACTGAAAAAGGTTAATGACAAGTATGGTCACTTGGCGGGAACCGAATTGATTCGCCGGGTATCTGCCATGATTATCAATAATGTCAGGTCATCTGATATTTGTGCCCGTTATGGTGGCGATGAATTTGTTATTATGTTTAACGAAGCTGACAAGTATGGTGTTGCGGTGGCCGTGGAACGGATTATCAACGGGATGGCCGAAAACAGCTTTGACTTTGAAGGTGTTCAGATCGGCACGACCTTGTCAGCCGGGCTGGCAAGCTATCCCGAAGATGGTGCAGATGTCAAAAGCGTGATGGCCAATGCCGATGAGGCAATGTATCTCAGTAAGCGTAGCGGGAAAAATCGGCTGACATTCTATGAAGCACAGCCGGACGACTTGGCGTTCGCCGTGAAAACAGGGGAGGAGGTGCCGATATGAAGGTATTTGTGGCAGGTGGAACCGGATTTGTTGGTAGTCATCTGATTCCGGAGCTGCTAAGGTGCGGGCATTCGGTCCGTTTACTGGTGCATCAACGTACGCCCCAAATTGCTCCGGGAGTGGAAACATGGACGGGAGATGTGGAAAACGGTGATCAGCTGGCGCTCGGGATGGCAGGTTGTGAGGCGGTGATCAATTTGATCGGTATTATTCGTGAGTTTCCTGCCCGTGGCGTTACCTTCGAGCGGCTGCATGCTCATACAACCGCACATCTGGTGACAGCCGCGGAGCGTTGCGGTGTCTCACGGTATCTGCAGATGTCGGCGCTTGGTACCCGTACTCAGGCGGTGTCCAACTATCATCGTACGAAATTCAGGGGAGAAGAGGTGGTGCGGGGGAGTTCATTAGCGTGGACCATTCTGCGTCCTTCGCTTATTTATGGTCGGGGTGACGCCTTTATCTCCATGCTGGCGAAGCAATTGCGGCTGTTTCCCGTGATCCCGATAATTGGTGATGGATTATATCGACTGCAGCCGGTTCATGCCGATGATGTTGCCCGCTGCTTTGCCCGGGCACTGGAGTTACCACAAACGGTAGCTGGTTGCTATGAGTTGTGTGGCGAAAAGCCGGTGACCTACCGTGAACTGCTGGATGCCATTGCTCATGCGCTCGGTAAGCGTCCGCCGTTCAAATTGGCCATGCCATTGGGACTGATGAAAAGCATCATACCGGTCATGCAGCAGATTCCGCAGTTTCCGATTACAACGGATCAGCTACAAATGTTACTGGAAGAAAGTGTCTGCAGTGATTGTCGTTGGCAATCGGTCTTTGGTTTTGAACCGCTGCCGCTTAGCGAAGGGCTTGGCAACTGTCTGCCATAAAATGTGGTGTGCTGAGCGGTCATGCTTGGACTCATCGTGGGAGGTGGAATGGCTATACTCAACAAACATGTCATAGTATCTGTGCTTCTTACTGCTCTGGTAGTCAGTGTCTCGCAGGGAGTGTGCAGCGAGAGGGTCGATGAAACTGAAGATTTGTTACAGGAACTCTCCGCATCTGATAATTCCGGACTGGAGGATCTGGTCCGTGAGGCGAGTAAGCTGCCGACTCGTGAAGGAATTGCTTCCTATTATGCCAATCGGCATGAAGGGAAGCGGACGACATCTGGTCAACGCTATCATCCGGATAAATTGACTGCTGCCCATCATAAACTTCCACTGGGGACAGTCGTGCGGGTGGTGAATGCCGACACGAAGCAGGAGGTTCTGGTAACGGTAAACGACCGTTGTGCTCCCAAGCCGTACCCCTTTATTGATCTATCGCGTGCTGCCGCGCAGAAAATCGGGTTGTGGGGCAAGGGGAAGCTTAAGGTAGTTATTATACCACTCCTGGATAAAGACCCATTAGTAGGTGTTTGACAGAGATAAACGCTTGATGTCTGTCGGGTGAAAAAATATTTTGTACGAAAGCTTTTATTAGTTGGTGATTTAGGTATTGCGGTGTGATTTTTATTTTGAGTGGCTGTATTTTTTTATTGACGGTATAGAAATTGTTGTGGTAGATATCGGATCC
>DAINBV010000003.1:0-133062 GCA_036732725.1 Geobacteraceae bacterium
CCGAGTGTCGGCCAGAACGATTATTACGCTTTGCGGAAGCATAGCCCTATTCAGGTCCACATATGAGTAATCCAAAATTGCTGTTACCGGGTATGTGCCCTCCGGAAGAACTGACGTATCAACTGTGACCGTACCCACGCTGTTTTTTCCAAAATCTTTCAACAACCGTTCTCCGCCAATTGCACTCATGGTCAACTTGAGTGATTCGGCTGAATAATCAGATAATTCTGACAAGACCGCAATCGTTGCGACTCCTGGCGCAATCGTGTTACACGCCGTTGCTTCGGCATATGACACCTGCATTTTAACGCTTACTTTATCGCAGCTCCTTCTGGGAAACGACTCTTGAGCTGTATAGTAAACAGTTCCATCTACAGAATTCGCAACAACTCTGACCAGATACTGTCCATATCGACTAACATCATAGAGAGGCAATGGAACTTGAAAAACACTGTTCACAACAGATTGATTTATGTAGGTAAAACGTGAAGCATCTTTCCATGTAACGCCCTTGTCATCACTTATCTGAAGCGTTAGCGTCCCCAAACTCTCCGGCTTTTCATGATGAACTTCAATAGATTGATCGCATGCGACCTTGGCATAAAAATATTCTCTTTTTTCTACCGCAATCTCTGCGGAAAAATGTTCCCCCCCATACACATCCTCAATTTTCATCCGCAGTGCATCAACTGAAGATACATCGAGCAATGCCGTGTCCCATGACATTCTGTAATAACCTTCATTACTGGCGGTTTCCCTGGCAGCGCTGTCAAACCATTGTCCAGCGCTCGTATATTGAAGCACCCGGCGTGCAGTCGGAAAACGAACCGTATCAATACCGGAGAGTGCATGTACGCCGTGCGCCATCATGGACTGCGCAAACATCCTGGCGCCGATCACGTCAAACTCATCCCAGAACATGAGCATAATACGTTCTTCAACATAATCGCTGGTCAGACTGCTTCGATTACCGGCAAAATCCTCTGCAGTAATCCTGTAGCGTTTTCCTTTATACTCTCCAATAAGCAAATCCTGGTGTGACTGTATCAAGTCATCACGTTGAGTTCCTTGCTCATCCACCGAGATCAACTCCTTGTTCCCCTCGCGCAACTTGACCCAGTTCTGTGGATTTGCACCGTCTGCGTATTCAACCTCCCATTTTTTAATATTTTGATCCTGTGATCGGCCGTGTAAAACCACCTTTGCGTGATTCAATCGATCAATTGTGAATATCTGTAACGGGTCAAAAGCGATCAACACGTTTGGAAACGTAGTGTCCACCTTGACAAAGAAGTCATAGTCAAACACTGAAATCCTGTATTGGCCATCCGACACAACCCTGCCGACATTGTCCTTTCCATCCCATGTTATGAAGTCGTTTGCCGGGTCTGTATAGTTTCGAGAAAACGTCCTCACAAGATTGTTACCGCTGTCGTACACATTGAACTCAAGGTGAACCGGTTCCAGCACCTGATAATGCAGCTCAACGGCGTCCTTAATCCCATCGCTGTTCGGTGAAATAAATTCTTCCGTTTTATACAGATTGGTAATCAATGAAGACATGCCCCAGTTGAGCCGTTTTCGATCAACAGCCTGATTACCTGCCTTATCCCAGACAATAAGGCGCACAAAAAATGATCCTTCGTAGGGTGGCACCCAGGTGGTAAAAGGGCCATTCAACACCGGGACATCCGAAGGCGGAGTTACCAGATTCCAGTTTCCGGGCGTTTTGACATCGGAATATTCCAGACGATATCCCTCAAAGTATTTATCTGATGCAATCCCCCGGAGAGTCACAAAAGTCTTGGACTTCGCGATCCTCAGGTCAGCGGTCAGATTAAGCAGCGAACTCATTACCCACTGGTTACCCCATTTGGAGTAGCAACCACTGTTTGCATCATTATATTGTTCAAAGGTCAGATAACGCTCAGTTGGTGAAAAGTTCAGGAAATTGGCCGTACCGATAGGCAGAAATTCACTACGGCTACCATCGTTTAAGTTCAACAAGAACGTGCCGCCATGAGTTGTTACGAGAAAATGAAGTTGGTCTTTCATCCAGATAATCTGCGTTATCATGCCATCCGGATAGTCATTCCAATCAGCATCAGGATCCACTGAATAATTACTGACCTCAATGCGTCGACTGTTACCTGTTTCAGCATCATAGATAACAATGTCGTCGTAATAACGTCCGTTTGTTTCATCATAATGCGTATTCACGTATGCAAGACGATTGTTATCGCCAGACCAGACTCTGGCACCGATAACATTTACGCTTTCACCATCTCCGACAGTCGGCGCATTTTCATTCAGCGGATACTCCGCGATAACGGACACGTTGCCCATACTGTCAATCACCGTGATTTTAGCAATCCCGTCACTCCAACCGTATTCACGTTTTTCAGCATAACGGCCATCAGAACTGATGGTCGTATAATCTATAGAATCAAGATTGATGTTTATGATGCTGCTATCAGCAGGCTTAAACAGTAATGCCTTCTGACTATACGCATTGTTGTCGTACGCAGAGACTAAGATCTTGTTTCCTGACATCCAGCCAATTGCAGAGCCGTATGTAAAATTAGCGCCTACGCTGACCATGCCACCATTGCCGTCAGCATCGAGCAAAGCTATTCTAAACGGATTATTAAATATTGCTACAAGTTGCGTCCCATCCTGTGACCAAGCAGGAAAGTCTGAATAGTTATCATTACCACCGGACAGCGGCGCTGATACAAATTTTGTCTCCGGATTTATGACACTCAGACCAGACGCATCAACCACAGCAATCCGTTTTCCGTCAGGCGACCATTTTAATGCTTTATAAGCATTACCATCAGAATTTGAAGTTTGTCTTTCCTCCGTAAGTTGCATCAAATTGCCACCATCCGTATTTACCATCCAGAGTGAATGAGAATACACATTCCCCAGGACTGTTCTAGTAGTCTTTGCCTGATCAAAGACGATTCTCTGTCCATCCGGCGACAAATCATGAGTGTAAAAATTGTAGGATATGTTCGGATCGCTGATGGAATTCCACAAATCAGGAACGAGACGCAACACTTCTTCTCCGGCCGGAGACATTCTGTAGATACCGTCCCAATATGAAGAGTTGGCATCCGGTGAAAGAGTGAACGTAAGGCCACTCTCGTCCGGCAGCCATTGCAAATTTGAGTAATTGGGCAACATGCAGGTCTGGTTGCTTTGCAGCAGATACTTCGTTCCCAATGCATCTGCCAGTGGCAACCTGTTGGTATCCACCTCCACCGGCAAGCTCGCCAACAAAACAGTATTAGCTCCCATGACCTTGATTTGATACGTCCCGTCATCCACAACAGTCCCGGCATCGTTTTTGCCGTTCCAGGTGATCGTTGTTCCCGTGGTGTTGTCCAGCTCACCACCACTGAACGTCCGCACCACGACATTCTTTTTGTTGACAACCTGAACCGTAACCTTGGCAGCCACAGCCAGGCGGAAGAAAAAGTCGGTACTGTCCTTAATGCCGTCACCATTAGGAGATATGTACGCTTCACTCAACCAAAGATTGGCATTCTGGATACTGAAGTTTTTGGCTGCGCTGTTATTTTCTTTGGTCGACTCAACAAGAGTGTTATCCGGATCGATAATAATGCTTACCCGGTGTTTTCCAGTCTGTGCCGAATTACTATAAATAATGGCACTTGAGGACTGTGAGTTACCGTTTATCAAGGGAATAACTGTGCTTCCGACAACAGCCTCACCCTCTTTCAACAGAACGGTAACATTTCGGGCCTCCTGATCGCCCGCATTCTGTACCGTAACCGACACCGACACCGGATCACCAGACTTTGGTGTTGCGGGATTAATCACAATGGAACTATCTGAAATCGCCAGATCAGGCAGATTGAGAATATCCAGCGTGGTAAAGGTAAAATTATCGTCCTTGCCGATTTCCTGAATGATGTTGTCAGGATCAACTTGCACAGAGATGATCCGCTCGCCGTTTTCGGCAATCCCTTGCCATTCGGTGGCAACCCGTACTGCCTGACCCACCGGAATAACCGATATGACCTGACTGCTCAACAAAGTGCCTTCGTTCGCGGCAAGCCCCTTGAAGATATTGACCTTGACATTCTCCACCGCAGAGAATCCATCATTTTTCACCAGAACGGATATGGATGCACTTCCCCCTTCGCGGGCGTGACTTGGGGAGACAATCATATCCTTGTAGGAAACCGACAGGTTGGGCAGCGTTGACGCATTCACCGTCAGCATTACAGAGGCTTTGTTATTATCCTTGCTGGTTTCTTTAAACGTGTTGTTCGGATCAATCTGCAGCGTAAGCGGCAGGTTGACACCAGCCAGACCGGCTTTCCAGATAACTTCTTTCGCCACCGAGCCACCGGCTGGCATGTCTACCGTCAATTGGGAGATCTCCACAGGAGACCCGGCCTGATCAATGAAGAGACGCACCGGGACGTTATAGGCGTCGGATGTGCCACGGTTGGACAGTTTGAACGCAATTTTCACATCCTTGCCGGCATCGACAGGATCAGGCATAACGGATATGTCGCTGCTTAACACCTGGAAATCGTAGGTAATTTCCGGCAGCATCGACTTGGAAGCCCGGTTGTTGCCTTTGTTCGTTTCCTTTATCAGATTGTCAGGATCGACAGCCACATAATAGACATGGCCGGTGGCGCTGGTCACCGGAATGGGAAAAGTCACCGTCACGGAAGATTGACCGGGGAAGGCAAGGGTCTGATCTGCCAGTTTGTGCTCGGGATCGATACTACCTTCGTAAAGAGATATTTTGGCCTGGGGGACGTCGGTATTCCCCAGATTTTGAATCGTGGCACTCAACACGGCATTCGTCGGCAAGGCGGTGATCGTCCCCGGAATGATCGTGATATCCTCTGCTTTGATGGAAAGATCCGGTTCCACCGAAGCCTGCCAAACCGCACGCATGGACAATGCCGTCTGAAGCGGGCTCTCATTCCAGCTCCCGTTTTCCCCTTGCTGCCCCAGCAGATAGTTCATCCCATTGTTGATACGTGCCTTGTCGGCATTCAGCGACTGCAACGCCATCAGAGCCAGAGACGAATCATACACCGTACTCGGACTGTTGCCGAATCCTCCGTCACTGTTCTGCTTGGAGGTCAAATACGCCACAGCTTTGCTGATGCCGATTTCCAGATCATGGCTTTTCCGGTAGGTGGTATAGGCTGAAAGTACCGCTGCTGTTGGTTGAATAATGCTGGTGATGGTCTCGCCACTCCAACCTCCGTCAAGGTTCTGAGTGGCTTGCAAATAGGCGATGGCTTGACCGGTCACGGTTTGATCGCCATAGCCGGCTGCAGCCAATGCTTTCAGAGCCTGGGCAGTATCGGTTGGGCTGCTGATGAAGTTGCGCCCTCCTCCCCAGCCGCCGTCACTGTTGCGGCGAGTGAGCAGTTCCTGCACCAGCGATGTGCTGTCGGCGCCTGCATGCACTCTCGCCTCAATGCGCCGGGCCAGATAGTCGGTGGTGGTGGAACCATTCGCTCCCAGCCAATCAAGTCCGCTCCTAAACTGACTCTGTGCCGCGGGAAATAGTTGCAGGGTCGCCACCGATTCAGCCGTGTCCCGCTCGGTAGTCAGGGCAAAATCGGTCCAACTGCCGTCAGACTGTTGGTGGTTTACCAGCCAGCTCAGGCCGTCGTTGATATTGGGCGGTAAGGTACGAGGCATTGTGGCAGATGGATGCACTCCGGGGTTTGCCGGCAGGTTGTCCTGTGGCGTGGATGCTACCTGCACCACCCCCTGGCCGTCGGTCAGAATTGAGAATCGTGCCAGATACCCGTTGCGCAGGTTTTCGATACCGATCAGGTCATCGGGGGTGAAGCTGCCGGGGGTTACGACATAGATGAAGGCTGTTTTGAACTGTTTCTGGGAGTCTTTAAAAGATGGGGAACGCTCCCCCTCCACGGCGATAATATCATCAACTGTTACTGTGCGGGCAATGCCGCTGATAGTGGCGCCCAGCTCCGATGGTTGGGTCGGGTCAATGGCGGGGTTGTCTATCAGCAGCGTGGGGGGAACCTTGGACTTGTCGAGCATCCCCATCAGGTAAAGGTCCTGGGAACTATAGTATTTGCGGACTGCGGTGGAAGTAAACGTACCGTTGCCATTATCACGCCACTTGTTGCCATACAGCGTAGAGCCCCCCGAATCGAACAAGAAGCTCCAGTGTGCTTTATCCGAGCCAAGCAGAGCATCGCTGGTCCCGCCGTTCCAATCGCGGAACTTGACGAATGCGCTCCAGCGATGGAGAGTTTCATGCATCATGGTATCAACAGTGATATCGTAGTGAGGGTCGAGCGGGGTGGTAGTTAGCTTGAGCAGGTTGCCCATGTCAATGGTTCCCTGCAGTTTGCCGTTGCTGCCATAGAGGGCGGAGTTGTCGTAGATCTGCTGTCCGATACCGCCTACATCGTTTTTAATATGGTTGTAAAAGGCGATCGCATCGGGACGCATGGTTACATCGAAATTGGTGAAGATGGTAATGAAATCATATTCGTCCTTGTGGGTGCGAAAGAATTCCTTGGCTATTGCCTGGCGGGGAGCGACATTGGGGTGGCCTTCAGGGGTGTTCTGATCAAAGTTGCCGGTGACTTCCATGACCGTCACATTGCCATAATCAGCCAGGAAGCGGGCTGACACATCCTGGGCAACAGCTGGTGCCGGCGGAGCAAAAACAGCCGTCAACCATACCAGAGCACCAACGAATATCCGTGATATTTTCGAGATCGAGGACAGATCTGTTCCCATTGAGTATTCCCCCCTACGTACGGCACAAGCAATTGGATTGAATTACATGTAGTTACGGGCTACTTGGATGCCGGAGGTATTGATGCCGGGGCCACCAGCATCGGCCCGCTTTCCGGCTGACGACGCAATCGCTCAATACGGGTCTTGTTGCCGTCCACCCGGACGATCAAGGTTTCAACACCTTTGGATGTTTTCTCTTCAAGAATAATGCGGCCGGCGATGATCTCCTTGACGGTGACATTCTCCACCAGCGTGTCGCCCGGCTTGATGACCTGCATCTTGCCGTCGGCGCCCCTGACAACAGCCTTGGAGTCTTGGGGGGAGATTTTTATGAACTGAATCTTGTCCAATGGGGCGGCGAAGACTGTGGTGGCAAGCAGTAGGAGTGAAGCTAAGAACAGTGTAGCGGCGGATGTGCGATGCATGATGACTCCTTCATAAGTTATTTATATGACAAATGTCTGTATCTACTCGGCAACTTGAGCAGAGTGAAAATGCTCAATTAAATCGATTCAAAACGTCTGACAACAGTTGCTGAACCGGTTGATTCAATTTGTAGAAGAAAAACATCGCAAGCAGAATTAAAAGGGGACAGGCTACTTTACCTGTCCCCGCTTTTGGGTCTTCCTTTTGGTTTGAGGGTTGATTCAAGCCCCAACTCCCCGCAGATTCGAATCTGCCAAGGAGGGGAACCGAAGGGCGTTTGTCGCTGCATGCTGGTTTGCAGCCTCCCCAGTTCTCCTTCGGTTAAGGGCTGATCAACGTAGGCAGTCCAATCGACCGGCAATTCAATCGGGGCTTTTTCAATCTTAGACTCAGCAATCCCCATACGTACCCGATGTGAAGACCAGCACCAGTCCTTGGCCGATGGGACGATTTGCGCTCGCACGGGATTTGCTTCAATGTATCGCATGACTGTGAGCAGATGCGTGTCCTCCTGAACGATGAAGCTTTTGTATCTCCCCTGCCAGACATGACCGCTGCTATTGTAAAAGCGGTGATAACGGCGGACATGGCTGGTCATGAACCACTGCATCCACCGGCTTAAATCATCCGCCCGTTCGGGAGATACCAGAAGGTGAAAGTGATTGGGCATGATGCACCAGGCCAGCAGCTTGACAGGATAGCGATCACTGGCTTCGACCATCAGCTCTGCAAAAGCACGGTAGTCGCCATCAGTGTGAAACACCTGCTGACGGCCATTACCTCTGTTTATGATGTGGTAGATCAGCCCATCGGCCAATCCCCGTGCTACGCGCGGCATGCTGTGTTCTCCTGGTTTTTGGTTGTGTGTTCTTCATGTTGTTACCGCATAGAACCTGTATTTGTTGGGGTAAACCATAAAGTAGCCTGTCGCTGTTTCCGTTTTGTCCCTGTTTCCGTTTTGTTTTCCTTCCGTTACCAATCGTGGATGTAGAAAGATCTGAAGCAAGCATTACGGCAGTGCCACGCCTTCCGTCTGGGGCAGCTTGGTAAAAAGATTCTTTTTGGGATCGAATTCAAGATTATTAGTGTAATCCGGGTTTAGGTAGTAGTGCATCTCAAACCCGCCATTTCCGCCAATTGGGCCAAACCTGATATCTCCCAATATCTTTCCGTACATTGCTTGTTTCAGCTCTCCATTTTCATTTTCAGAACGCACTCTAAAAATGTAATTACTGACATTGTCCTTTGCCTTACGAGTCCCATAAACTCCAGCAGAAACCCTTTTAACAAAAGTTGGCTGATATCCATCTACAGGTGCATTACGCGGCAATCTATATCGACTTCCAGTATTATAATTTGTTTCCCAGTCGTCCTTAATCACCTGAATACCATCGGATGGATTTGAAAATGTCATCGTTAGCGTTGCATCAAAATTGTCTATATCCTTGTAAACGCGATCAACACGAAGAATAAAATCAGCATGGGAGCCATTGCCAAAAGGAGGTACCCAATCTGCCTTCATAAGGTCAAAACCAAGGTTCTTATTGAGCGCAGGGAATAAAAAAGTATTGTTTCTAACATACATGGCAACGGGGTTAACAACAGGTCTTAACTGTAATGTCAAAACTTTGTTCCATGGGAATGCAAATACAAACTTTTTTATGAAAAAGGATTGAGTTGCAATGCTTGGGTAGAAACCATTTTTTACTGCTGAAGCATAAAGTTGATGCGTAGTAAGAAACCTAGTAGCTGAAAATGTTCCTTCATTGTTAGTAGCACCAATTGTATTGTCTTTTACCAAACCTCTACCACTAAACATAATATTGACTTCTGCATTTTCGACCGGTTTATTCTGTTCATCAATAACTCTCACCGTCACTTTGGCAAGTGGCGGTAAGCAATGCACCAATCCCCATCCAGAAAAAATAATTAACAGTAAAGCAATAAAATATTTTTTCATTTAATTTCTCCAGAATTAATAATTGTGACCCAATCATCGTACATCAATCTGAGATATGGATAAGCTACGTAATAAAGATCATTATGCTTCCATTCATAATATTTCGGATCTCTCACCCAGGGCGCATTTGGAGGATCCAGTAGATATTTTTTCTGTATATTAACATTTCGCTTTAAGCCGCCACTATCAAAGACTGTTACCCCTCCGTGTCCCGCAGCAAAAGTAAGCGCCGGAATCTCATTTGCCAGTAACTCCTCTTGTTTCGCAATTGATAGCATTGATCTCGTCACAAGCTGATCCGAATACAAAAACGCATTATCAGGATTCTTTTTGAAAAGCGGCAGGGTCTTCAGTACATTCTCCGCAAGGGCATTTGCATCACCAGGCGGAATGAAACCGCAGAACGGAGGAGGGTCTGAGCCTATTGGTACCGGGTTGGTGCATGAATTGTAGTATCCGTCATCCTGATTGACCCCCCAACCTCCATATTTCATTCCACCATTTATCAGTCTTCCTTTTGTTAGCTCCTGCATGGCCCATGGATATGCTCCGAATTTTTCAGGATTAAAACACGCAAGCTCCAAATGCAAGTCTTCAAGCCCCGGCACATTATCAATATTTGGCGGATATTCAGCAGGTGTTCCAACTGTGGGAATCACGTAACTGAAAGGCAAAAAGGCTTCGTCAGTCGGAGCATAAAAGACGAATGTCTTATTGCCGGGATTTATCCTGACATTGCTGAAATAATCCCGCCAAGTCAAGCCGGCACGAACATCTGGCGCATTGAACCGTTTATACCATTCAGAAGTCCAGAGAAAGGGCTTGTATCCAATCTCGTTTACATCTTCGTGCGGATATCGCCATCTGGGGTGAAACATAAGGCTTTTAGTGTTGTCATACCATTCCGACCCAACGTCATAAGCACCGGCATCGCCTTCATAAAAAGAGGTTTTGGGCATATATGCTTCTTCAGCTACGGCTGCATTAGTCATAAGGTAGCGGAAATATGGCATCCCCTCTTGAATAGCGGTAGAAAGCACCATATTGCCAAGACTGTGGGCTGCAAACGTGGCATTTCCAAGACCTTTGTCCACGGCAAAAATCTTCAGCAACTTGCCAGCGTTAAAGGCATGCCGAACATTGACATGATAGTCTGGAGATCTTTGGCCAACACAAGGCAGAGAGAAGGGTGCTTGTGAATCATACCCATACCAGGTAATGCCCCAAAATTTAGCTCTGGAACCTGACCAGTAAAGCTTTTTGAATATCTCTGTTTGTGCGCCACGTACTTCTTGGCCGTTCATGTTGTAGCCATGCACATACACAAAATCCTTACCGTCGTTTTCTGTGTCAAACCCAGTAAAATGACCTTGATTGCTGAAATCACTTACCTTCAGCCGATCTGGCATCCCTTCAAAAGGAACTGGGTGGCCCGGAATCGGCAGAATGCCTACCGGCGGGGTGTAACCTTCTGGTGGGTTTTGAATGAAATACATTTCTTGTGTCAGATTCTTATGCCTAAACATTTGCTCCACCCCATCAATGCTCAGGTTCAGCTTCAAGGATGAGTTCACAAGGGTTGTACCTTTGTAAACCTCAAGTACAAGCGGGCTGGTGGTCTTTTTGTGTGCCTCGATCAGAATTACACCCTTGTCGTTTTTGATCTGATTGATAACTTCAGGTTTCAGTTGCAGATACGGTGCTGTCAGGCTGCTGAAACCGGTATCGGTTATTGAGGTTGTCGGTGCGTTGGCCAGACTCTGGACGTAGTCAATCCCTTTTGCTGCGCCGGTCGCATCATCTTTGTTTTCGCCGGTCAGATATCCGCCACTTTCTGTCGGTTTCAGATCCGTGACCACGTAATTCAAGGCTCCATCTGCATTCCTCAGGCGGTAGGTGTGTATGGCCGGATCGAATTGCTCGAACAGTTCCTTGATATCCAGATGCACCGGGAAGAAGTCCACCAGGTCGCGAGTGCCATCGACTTTCAGATGAGAAGGATCGACTGCCGAACCGCTCGCGGGTATCCCGCTTCCTTCCGTATCGCCGTTGCCGTCATCGTCATTCACCCAGAAGTAATACTTATCACCCAGCTCTGCACGGGTGCGGTCATTCTGGTCAATTGTCCGGTCGTGGTTATAGTCCGGCACCAGCGCGCCTACAGCAATATCAAATGGAACCTTGCTGCCGTCTATTTCGATGGTCAAACCGTTATTGAGCACTACCTGCGCCAGGTATTTGTTGCGCACATCCCAACTGGAACCGGACAGGATGGTGTTGGTGCCTGTTCCCTGGACCGCATCTCCCGGCTGGCTGCCAATCCAGGTGTCTACTCCTTTGCTGTCACGGGTATATAAGTTGATACTTGCAACCAATGCCTGATAGTCTGCGGGAAGAATGCTGTAGATAAATTTGGTATCCCGCTTGGCCCTGCCTTCTTTGTTGACATAGATTACGCCGGGCTCTACCCGCAGAGTCGTATCAACGCCATAGACGGTCAGTTCACCGGTTGTGTAGGTGTCGCCAATGACAACGGCGTTGCTCTTTTGATCGATCATTATTTCAGCGTTGATCGGCTGTTCAACAGCACGCGTAAGCAATTGTTTTTTGTCTGCGGCAAGCTTATCAAGAGCATATCCCGCTGGAATCGATAAGCGGTTGTTAGTGTCAAAGAGTACTTCCGGGATGTTGATCAAAGCATTACCGGTTACTGATATTTTGTTGCGCTCTGCGGTTGTTCCAGCGGTAAAGTATGCCTGGTATTTGCCGTTGTTCGGGTTTTCCGGTTTGGTAGGGGTTGAGAGGTTAGCGGTTGCTGAAACTTTGCCGCTTCCGGAAGTCACCTTAAATGTCAGGTTGCCAGTAGTAACTTTGGTCAGGTTGCTTTTGCCGCTGGCGACGATTTGCCAGCAGTCATAGGTTGCGCCGCTTGTCGGGTTGGTACAGACAGTGGGGCCTTCCATGGTGTAGTCATCGGTGATCAGCAACAGTTCCGCTGTGAGTGGCGCAGCAAGTTGCTTGCCTGTTTTTACCGCATTAACGGTATGTCCGGTAGAAGTATAGCTTTCCAGATAATTGAGCGCTAAGAACGGTGGGATATAGTGTTTGGATGCACGATAGCCTTTGCTGTAAAGAGAAAAGATGGCTGGTGCGATATTTGGATATCCAGGAGCACTGGCCTGTACGGTATAGGTTGTGTTGATAGTGTCTCCCAGGATGGTGTTGACAAAGCAGCCATTCGAGCTGGTGTTCCGTTGGATGAGTCCAAAGCTTGAACATTCACCGTAAATCGGGTAGGCATTTGTACAGTTATCCGGTGTGTAGAAGGTGATGTTACGGGCATTACCAGGCAGTGTCAGCTGTACCAGAGGCGGACGTGGCTGCGTCGTTATTGCAGCCGGTTTATTTTCGAATTCGATTTGTACGTTGGAGACCGAGTTGTCGTATTTGTCCACGACTTTTACCTGAATACTTCCCGCAGGTGTTCCAACGAGAGACTGGAATCCATCGCCAAACGTTTTTACAATTTTAACAGGAGTATCGGGCAAGCCATAGGCTTCAAATTTGTCAAGCAGATCGAGGGAACCGTTACCTGTTTCCAGGGCAGCGCCGATAATGTTCAGCCCAACTTGGCTTACCAGTTGATCCGTAGAGGATGCTTTGAAATAAATTGGGTTATCAGCGGTTAGCTTGCCAAGAGTGAAATCAATTGCCGCTATGCCTTTGTAGCTGCTCATTACCGGTTGTGCAGTGGTGATGGTTCCTCCACCAGCCACGATGTTGAAGGTTACTTTGGCATTTTTGACCGGGCGACCATTTTTGTCAGTAACCAGTACTGCCAGTTTTTGTTTCAGTTCCTTGCCAACAGTTCCGGTTTGGCGGTCAACAGCAGGAATTTTTATGATTTTTACCGCCGGTTCTTTGGAAGGTTTTGTGCCGTAACTTGACAGAACGTCTTTCAGATAGTTGTTTACCCACTCAATGGCCGCCGTCATCCCCCCAGCCACATTCCCCGACAACATCCACCCCGATTCGCCGGTTTCCGTATTCTCCTTGATATAGCCGATGCCGCTCCAGTCCCGATAGACGATCTCATTCTGCGGGATGGTGACCGTAAGGTTCTGGTTGACCGCATTGGTGATGTCTGTCTTGACGTTGTCATCAAGTGACAAGGTCGGCAAGACGGCGTCGATGCTGGTTTTGTCGATGGTGAGTATGCTTGTTCCGCTGGCTTTGGCCAATTGCAGCAGTTTGGCCGTGGAAACCGAATCTACCTGCAAATCGTCCTCGAAGATGCGATGTTCCAGTACCGATCCCTGTAAGGCCGATAACCGCATGAACTCATTTTCCCGTGCATTTCTGCCGGTGGTTTCGATCCGCCGATAGCCGGCATCCAGATAGAGACCTTTCCACTCCATATCATGGGTGATGTCGAGCAGCGTTGTAACCGCCATCTGGCCACCAACAGTGGCAATGGTCACCGTAGGGCGAGAGATGCGCTGCCCCAGCAGTTGAGCCAGATCGTCTTCTCCCTTGTTCCACCGGTCGATATAGCTGATAGCCTCCTTATGCAGGATGGTTTCCGCATCGTCAGCTTCGGTGATGGCAGCCGGAGTTTGTGCTTTATCTGCCACCACGCCGATTACCGAGAGATTGCCGTTGATCTGGCTGGAGCTGATCCGCTCAGTGCCGTTGGGGGTAACGATGTCGATGATGAGGGTAAAGTCAGCTCCCACGGGGAGACCGTCCTGGGCGACGATCAACCGTTCGCCGTCCAGTGTCAGCACCGGGCGAAGACGCACCAGGTAGGCCGGGGTGTTGTCCAGTCCGCCAAATGAGTCGATTGTGTTCTGGTCTTCGACGGTTTCCGGTTCGGCGCGCAACGCTATTTTGGAGTTGGAGAGTTTAAGAGTTTCTAGAGTTATGGAGAACAGCTCGTTGCCACCCGCCGTGGCGGTGAAGGTGAGTTTGTGCTTTAGCTCATCCGGCAGGTTTTGATATTCGCCGGTGATGGCCATCTGATTGAACTGCATACTGTCGGGGATAATCTTCAGGACATCCGGTATCAGAACTGCCGTATCCTTCAGGTATTGCCAAGACTTGCCCGGCTGGCTGATGCTAAGCTGTTCATCCAGCTTTCCGGTGAGGTAATCAAGGGGAGACAGGGTCTGAACGGTGTTCAGGTAATCATCGCGAAGAGTTGAGAGGGTGGCAGTGCTGACGCCACCCCCTGGTGTGCGGGTGTACCCTTGCGGTTTGATGCTGGTATCCATGCCGAGCCAGATTTTCCCCTGATCATCCACCACGGCACCGCGGTAGTTGGCGTAAGGTATGAAGGCCTCGACCCAGACATGTTCAAGGTGAAAGTTACTGATTCCGCCACCGGAGATGATTGGTTTGTACGGGATTCCGGCTTTCTGAAAAAATGCGGCGATCTTGGCAGTATCATCTAGGCCGGTCAGATCCTTGGCCCGTTCAATTCCGGGGAAAAAATCAATCGTGCCCCGCACGTAGCGGGCCGGAAATTTGGCTGCGCGCAGCAGCGCCACCAGCAGGCTGGCCTGATCGGCATCGTTGCCGCTCTTCTGGCGCAGGGTTTCTTCAGCCCCCTTCATGCTCCCCCAGTACCACTCTGTTTCCACGTTATTCTTAACCCACTCATACATCAGCACCGGGTTCCATTGGAGCGACTGGGCCAATTCGACAATTTCTTTGGACAAAGGCGCTTCGGGGCTGGCGGCGCTGTCGGCGGCATAAACGTTGCGATCGCCTCCTTTGTAGGCAGGCTTGACGAGCGGAGATGAGACAGGTTCGCGCGGTGAATAGTTCGTATGTTTGTAGGGTAGTGCACCCAGCAACGGACGGGAGCGTTTGGTAACCAGGAGGTCAAGAAGTCGTTGCACTGTCTCAAGGTCAGACATAGATCCGTTTGCATCAAGGTGCACCAAGAGTTCATCCAGATTCCTGAGCAAGACGGAGGATACGTTATCCTGACGATCCGGCACTTTTCCACCCAGAGTGGCGGCACGTTCGGCAAGCGACCCTTGACGTTCGGCAAACAGCAGCCGGTCGGCCTGAAGCGTTTCAGCACATTTTTTCAGCCGCGCAAGGTCATCAGGCGCTATACTACCGGATTGCAAATTGACAGCGATCCGTTTGATAACTCTGGAACATTCGGAAAGATCACGGAAAAGAGCATTTTCAATATCACGGGCAAAGGCATCGAAAACTGTGGCAACAAGTAGAGACAACACAATAAACAGAATGAGTGTCTTTTTCACAAATTTCCCTCGCTTGGTTTTGATACAATACAATCAATCCATCAATCATTAAAACACCTCTAATATCAGGATTCGTGCCAACCTCCAGACAAGAGACACATCTTTACAACAACTTGAATACATTCTTTACTTCCACGGTAGAGTGTTGCTTTGGAGAAGAGTGCGACCATACGTATAACCATAGTATATTTATGGCATTATGATCGTAAGCCACTGACGCCATGGGTTCTCGTTCCGGACAGCAAAAAATATGTTGGTTGGGTTGTTTGGAGATAATGGAGGGTGATTTTGTGAGTCAGGTCGGTTCGATTTGATAGCCAATATTTGTAAAGAAGCTTTGCAATACAGCACGATTAACGCGTAACCGACTGTTATTACAGGCTCACTCAACTTGTAAACTTTATTTACACATAAAGCAGCTACCAACTTAACAACACGATATTATTAAACTATCAGACATGCAAAGTTTCTTTACACATCAAATACTATGCGCCATAAAATTTTTTCACTGCGCCAGCCCCATCAAGGGGCTTCAGATGGCAATAAATTTGCCGGGGTGCCGACAGGAGAAAGAGCACGTGTGGTTATTAGCGTCATCGTCACGATAACAGAGTATTGCAGGAACATGTAATGCTGCATTATTAAGGGTGGTATGTCCTTGGGAGCTATTACTATAATGGGCAAACATTATTGTCAGATATCAGGTTTTGACTGCTGGAGATCCCACGATCCAACCATTATATAGGCAGCTGGGATGTAATTATCAGATGGATTCAATATTGGCTGCCTGTTATGATAGTCACAAAACACAAAACGTCATGGAGAATTGGGAATTATGTGCCCTAAATCAGCCGCAAAATTGATTCGCCCACAACCATAACCCCTGCAATTAAAACTCGAATGCCTTGGCGTATTGTTTGTTGAAGTACAACCACTCGACATATACCGTCTGCGCGTTCGTTTCGTTGATGGATTAGAAGGCAAAGTGGACATGTCAGCCTTGGTACACTCTCCAACTGCCATTCTTAAAAGCCAAGAAAATCTTTGACTAAACTTTGACCAAATTGTTGTGAAACGATGATCTCTATTCAGTGTCTTCCGGTTAGGTGTTTGCATGGTTCTTTGAGAATGTAAAGCGTCATAATATCAGCATGATGTCGCATTTATTGCTTGACATTGAGCAAAAAATCGGCGGGCCGCGTTCGTAACTACCCAATTTTATGGAGTTACGATATGCATCCATTCAAACGAATGAAACAACGCCGGAAATCACGTGCTTTCAAATTGCTTCTTGCCCCGATATTTGAGAGATTCAAGTCTGATAACAAACTTGAATCCAGGGGGTATCGCCCGTTGCAAATGACTTTTGATGATCAGCTCAAGGCCCTGATTTTCTATCACCTTGAAGAATACTCTTCAGGAAGCGAACTTCTCCAGGCGCTTGAACAAGACGATTTTGCCAAAGAATGTGTTGCTTCCCCAAGGGGGATTAAAAAGAGCGCCTTCTTTGAGGCAATTAATAACCGTGGTCTTGAACAGTTGAGCGAGGTGTTCACGCATCTTGTCAAGCAAGCAGGCACTGCACTTCCCGCTGAACATGCTCACCTTGGCAACCTGGTATCCATAGACGGTTCTCTGATAGATGCTGTTCTGTCCATGGAATGGGCAGATTACCGGAGTGGTTCAAAGAAGGCCAAGGCCCATATTGGCTTCGATATCAACCGGGGGATACCAAGGAAAATATTCCTGACCGATGGCAAAGAAGGTGAGCGCCCCTTTGTTGATAAGATCATCAATAAAGGCGAAACCGGTGTCATGGACCGTGGATATCAGTCTCATGACCATTTCGACCAGTGGCAGAAAACTGAGAAATTTTTTGTCTGCCGTATCAGGGAGAATACCCACAAAACCGTCATCAGAGAGAATGCCGTCAATCAAGACAGTATTGTATTCTATGACCAGATAGTGCTTCTCGGCACCAAAGGTATAAACCAGACTAAGAAAGAGCTGCGCCTTGTTGGCTACCGCATTGATGGCAAAGACTTTTGGGTAGCAACCAACCGATATGACCTCATGGCTGAAGAAGTAGCCGAGGTTTATAAGCTGCGCTGGAACATAGAGACCTTCTTCGGCTGGTGGAAGCGCCACTTAAAGGTGTACCACCTGATCGCCAGAAGCGAATATGGCCTCATGGTTCAAATTCTTGGTGGTCTCATCACCTATCTGTTGTTGGCCATCTATTGCCGGGAGCAGCACCAGGAGACGGTCAGCATTAGCAGGGTACGCGAACTACGTTATCAGATAGCAAATGAGGCTGCTGAATCGCAGAGCCAGCGAACAAAAAAACAAGGCAACTCAAACAAAATTAGAAAGTTGAAACGCAAAAAACGCCGTGCAAAAACCTAACCGGAAGATGCTGATCTCTATTGAACGTTTGCAAACGAAGATCAGCAGAGAAATGACTCGTAACACACTGGTTTTATTATTGACACCTGAATATACATACGTGATACAACCTATAAGAAGCTGGCTTCGAATCTCACCTTCTCCGCCATAAAAAAATCAGGCACTTAGATAATTCTAAGTGCCTTTTTCTTTATCTGCAAACAAACCGTAGAGACGCTGACGTACGATAGTTTTCGGATTCATCTCGCGCCCACCTCAATCGTTGTTAATCCCTCTTGAAGTGGGCGGGTGCTTGTCTCAAGGCAGTTGCTTGATCCATTCCAGATCGAGAAACCACTTATCCCGCAGAGTGTCCATTTTCCCGGATTCAACCTGACTTTTCAAGAAGTTGTCCAGCGCATGTATGAATTGCGCATCTTCCCGCACGGCTATTCCCAGAGGTTCGATACTGAGTTTCGTCTCCCACAGGGTCAGCTTCTTTCCGGGATATCGATTAGCAATATACGCGCAATACGGATAATCAGCGACAAGGGTATCAACCTTATCCTGATCCAACATATCCAGCGCTTCGTCATAAGAACCGGCCAGAACCAGGGTGGCTTTGGGAGTCACTTTTTCAATGACTTCCTGGCTGGTCGAGCCTTTTAGTGTCGCCACCTTAACTTTTTTGCTGTTAATACCGTCTTTACTGTTCAATATATCCAATTTGCTTTTCTTTATCAGCAGCCCTTTGCCCGAGGTAAAGTAGGGACCGACGAAGGCCACCTTGGTTTTGCGCTCTGGCGTGATCGTCATACCGGATATCACCATGTCCACATTTCCGGATTGCACTGCCTGAAGAAGCTCGGAGAATGGCATCTTGGAAAATCTGATTTTTAAATTCAAATGTGCCGCAATCGCACTGGCAAGGTCGGCATCAAGGCCAATGATCATCCCATCCTTTGTTGTGGCATTTAACGGTGGCTGATCACCTGAAATACCCACCACCAGCTCTCCTTTTTTCAGTATGTCATCAAAGATTGCTCCCGCACATGCCATGCTTCCGGACAAGAGTGCGAACAAGAGTGCAAACACCGTGCATATCAGTATTTTTTTCATGTTGTATCCTCCATCTGCTTTTGTAGTAGCCTTGCTACGTGGTTTTAAATACAGCGCTCGTTTCTTGTATATATTGTACAAAACAGTAACAGAGTAATTAGGATTGTAAAGAAACGGCATAAAAATAAAAAAGGCGCCGGTTATAGTATTTCGGGACGGTCACTATATGATATTTGCACTCCCATGTAACATGGGATAAACTTTGCCACTCTCGTATGCATTTCCTCCGGTTGATTACCTTTGGGGCGTTCCTCGGGAGTAAGTATCTCAGGAACGTCAGAGTCGGTGGTTTACTGAACTACATCAATTATTCCACGGAACTTTTCCCGTGCTGGAGTTGTCAAATATTGTGATGAAGGAAGATCAACAAACACCTGATGACCAGACCCTGACCGCAGCATGCAGACAAGGCGACACCGCAGCCTTTGAACGCCTGGTGCTGCGTTATCAGCGGCTGCTCTTCAATGTTGCCCTGCGCATGTCCGGCAGCTATGAAGACGCCTCCGATATTGTTCAGGATGCCTTCATCTCGGCTTGGAACAACATTGGCGAGTTTCGTGGCGAAGCGCAGCTGGCTACCTGGCTGACCGCCATTGTCGTCAATCTGACCCGCAACCGCCTCCGGCAGCGCAGTATCAGCGAACAGCGCTCTGCCTTTTCCCTGGATGCGCCCTTGCCGGGTGGTAACCGAGAACGTTGCCCGGAATTACCCGGCAGTGCGCCCTCCGCCTTGCAGCAACTAGAAGATGTCGAACTCCGGGCAATGGTACAACGCTGCATTGGAAAACTTGATCAGCAGTTCCGTGAAGTATTGGTGTTGCGGGACATGCAGGAGTTGTCATACGAAGAGATTAGCTCGACATTGAAGTTGCGGGAGGGAACCGTTAAATCGCGCCTCTTCCGCGCCAGGGACGCTATCAAGAATTGCCTGAAAAAGGCATTGGACAGGACATGAGTAATCACGACAAGATACGCACACTGCTTTCCGCCTACTGTGGCGACGACCTTGAACCGGCTGAGCGCCACCGGGTTGAAGAACACCTCGCGATGTGCAACGAATGCCAAGCGGAACTGAGCGACCTGCAGACCGCCCTACGCCTGATCCGTACTACGCCCGACGTAGAGCCGCCCCCCTGGCTGGCAACGCGCATTATGGCACGGGTGCGGGAACAGCAGCAGGAAAAGCGGAGTTGGCTACAACGCCTGTTTTTGCCGTTGCGCATCAAGTTGCCGATTGAGATTGCTGCTCTGCTGCTGGTCTGCGTCAGCGGGTACTACATGGCACGCACAGTGGAGACGGAACTTAAGCAACCGGTCGGCCGTGAAGAAACGGTGAGCGCTCCGCTACAAAGCGGCACACAGAACGAGGCTCGCAAAGCGACGCCTCCACCGGCAGCAATCGCACCACCCCAGCCGCCAGCAGCACAAAAAAAGAGAATCGTAGATCCGCAAACGCCTGCGCCGGTTCAACCGTCGGGACCAAAAGCGGCAGAGCAGGCCGCGCCTCCGCTACGCCCCGAATATCCCGGAGCGCCATCCCGGGTTATGAAGGAAGAGCGTTTTGTCACATCTCCGGAACCGATGCCGGAAAGCATGTCGTCCAACCAGACTGTTCTAAGCGGAAGTTCCGGTAACCACGCAAAAAAAGCAAAGAAAGCATCACCATCCCTTGAAGCGGAGCGCCGTGATTCAACTAACAGTGAATCGGTAACAAGAGCTGCCGGCGCTACACATGACCTGAGCATACCGGTGGTCAACATACGCATGTCGTTTGCCGATCCTGCCGAGGCTCCGACCACGCTCAGAGAGTTAGTCATTCGTTGCGGCGGTTCACTGGACGACGAACGCATTCTCCGGCCAAACACGCTCATGGCACGGCTCCCCTCACCCCGTCTACAGGAATTGCTGACCCGATTGGAACGTGTGGGCAGTATCATCAAACATCCGCAACCGACCGATTCAACAGGGATTATAAAAATAGAAATCAGCTGGTAATTTTTTTGGGAACTTTTGTTTCGTTTCTTTTGTCAAAGTGTGCACAGGCATCTTACGACAACGGAGGAACGAATCATGAAAACCATCGCGGCAGTTATCCTGGCAACCTTGTTGTGCGCAGTAAACGTCTGGGCAGGGAGCATCGGCAACGCCATCGAGGTGCGCATCGTCACCGACGACGGGCGGACACTCCCCACCTATCCGGTCAAGACGGGATCGGTTCTGAAAAAGGTCTACACCGAAGCGGTCAAGGGAGATCAATACCGTATCGAGGTCACCAACAACCTGAACCGCCGCATCGGCCTGGTCATCGCCGTTGATGGCCGCAACATCATCTCCGGTGAAAAATCGTTGCTGAAGAGCAGCGAGCGGATGTACATCCTCGATGCCTACGAATCGGGCACTTTCTCCGGCTGGCGCACCGGGCAGGAGCGTATCAACCGTTTCTACTTCACCGATGTGCCGGATTCCTACGCCGCCGCTTTCGGTGATGAGAGTGCCATGGGGGTCATCACCGTGGCCGCCTATCCGGAAAAACGGGTCATTGAACCGCCCCTCATGCCGATGCTTCAAGAAACGCCATCATACCAGGGCAGATATGGCGGCAGTAACGCAGAAGCATTAGGCGCATCCGACCGCGCTGCGGCCGCACCTTCCGCCTCCTCTGCTAAAAAAACCAAAAAAGCCGCCAAGTCGGAACACAGCATGGAAAGCGCCGGAACCGGCTATGGCCGCGAAGAGTATTCAGCAGTGCGCACCATTGCCTTCGAGGCCGAACGCTCTGCAGTCGAAACCATTCATTTCAAATACGAATGGCACGCAACGCTCTGCCGCCTGGGAGTAATCCGGTGTGCTGTCCCGCCACGCCGTCCGGCAAACCGTCTGTGGGATAACGACGGCTATGCCCCTCCCCCGCCGGGTAGATTATAATCCCTATGTTCCTCTGCCATGAGGCTGGTTATATGGCCGGGGCGGGATCAAACGGTTGGAATACAACCATGTCGTGCTGCTCAAGTCGATTTTCCTGAATGTGGAGTATCGAGACCAAGGCTTGGGCGGCACCCTGGCACTGGCAATTGCCGAGCGGTTTGGCGAGCAGTACATCGTGGCATTAAAACCATGGCCGATGAATCCTGATGATCCCGACAATCCGGCAGATGTGTGGGATTTACCTCGTTTGACAGAAACCGCGCGGAATTAATACATAACTTCATCATGCGGCTGGAGCAAGCTCCAATATTCGCATGAAGGATCATCTATGGGATTTACACTCGACCAAGTTGTGCCGTAGGTGGTTCGTATGCAAGCAGCTTGACTGGGAGTTCAAAAAATGCGGGCTGGAAAAAGGTGGCACCAAGGCGGCTGAATTAGGCGTTTGTTCGGCTAGTACGGAGATCAGAGTTAATGGAGTCAATGGCGGCAGGAACGGTGGACGGGCTTGCTGGGGGGGCACCGGTACGTTGTGTGGAGGAAAAATGCAAGGTACCTTCGCGACGAAACTTGCCAATTGCAACAGCTGTGATTTTTTCAAGCTGGTCCATCATGAAGAAGGCGCTAGCGTTATCAGCAACCGAGAAATTCTGGCCAAAATAACAAAACCAGCATGAGCCTTAGAGGGTTAATCCGTCAAAAGCGATCACCCCAAACACTCTCGGCTGCTTGTACTATCGGGATCAATTCCGTAAAGATACGCCCATCCAGGCGGACAAATACCGTTTCATCAACGGTTCTTACCCGGTAGAACGGTTGAAACAGACTCTCGGATTCATGGCAGTGAAACCAGATCAACTCCGGGACTTTTGCCGGTTTGTTGGTGTACTCCAACACTGCTGATCGGGCCTGCTCGGCAGTAATACCGATACAGGGTAGCGGCTGCGGAAAGGCGACCGTCGCCACCGACTCACACAGCATCGCATCCACAGCAACGACTGCTTCAACACCTTGACTCGACTGCCAGTCAACCAGGTAATAGTACGCATCCGGCACATGGAGACGCTTGACCAGCAGCGGCGTGAAGGTGCGCAATGGTTCTGCTCGACGCAACGGGCCAAGCGGTACCCGTTCCAGACCATACCGGGCAATCTCGATGGCAAGCGCTATTGGTATCATATGTTCCTCCTTGATCGTACTGTCACATTTTGCTTCTCACTCCTGCTCAACGGCATAGTACACTACACGGATAATGCCAAATCCGTTTCCCGACAACATGTGGGGGAGCGAACGTGCTGAACAGTGCATTTGTCTCCCGAAAAGCAAGGGTAATGCGGGGATCGTGTTTTTTCTGAGCGCCGAAATATTGTATTCATGCAGAATTCTGATAGCAAACGATGGGAAATTTGAGAACTGCAACGCAAAACGGCGAGCGAAAGTGATAAGTTTCTTTACAACTGCGAGCCAATTCTGGCTATCACCATGTAATTATACAGATTTTTAAAGTGGCAAGTTTCTTTCCACTGCCAGCAAATAAGACATAACCAGCTGATATTACATAAAATACGGTGTAAAGATTCTTGTCACCCGTGGTTTATCAACGACAGACGTCCAGACAACATCATGCAATCAGCAGCACAGTGCAAACTTATCACCCGGAGGGTGTTGCTTTCTGCTATCTCTATGGTAAATTTATACCTGCATCAGAAAATGATGGTGTCAAAATTACTCTATTACCGATAAAACAAGGGGCGCAGCATGGATAAAAAAGTGATGGGACAACAGAATGTCGTACTGCTTGACAGCATTAATGCATCCTGTGTTGAAATACAGGATTCCCTTAAGGGACATCTGGAGAGCACTACCAACCATCAATACAAACTTGATATTGAAAAAGATATTGTGACGCTGGAGAACCTGAAACTGATCACCATTGCAATCAAGCAAGACATTGAATCTGAAAAGGTAGGGGCCAGCACGGAATTGCTTTTACGAATTGCCGCCAATGACTTCAAAAACAAATTGGCGATGATCCCCGAGAAAAGATCCCTTCGTGACGCGGTTACCAAGTCCCTCAAGGAAGTACATCGCAGCATTTTACGCATAACAACCATTTGAGCACGGGGGCAACAATCAGACGATCGCCATCTCCGCCAAGTTGACAACTCAAGGCCACATCGTTCGATATGGCCTTTTCTTTTTCTTTATGCGGTAACCACAAATAAGGCACCAGAAACATGAAATATATTTTCGATGACTCTTGCCCTACCCCGTGGTATCAAGACTCCATGTACCGCACAATTTTCCTGATACTGGTCACCCTGTTTTGGGCTACCCCTGCGTTGGCAACACTCGGCTATGGCGTTGCCCGCACGGCAACACCCATCTTTAATACTGCCGATATTACGTCCATTGTGGGGGGGGACAACGGTAAACCATTAAAAACCGACCAGTGCGGCCAGATTCGGCAACTGGAGTACGTAGCCCTGCCAGGAACGGTCTTTACGATTGAAGCGGAATATTCATCCCGGAACAGGCAGGTTTTCCAGGTAACCACGACGGAATACCGAGCGGCCAGCGGGATCCGCTTATTTCTGGATGGGAGTTTTATCGAACACCGTACAGTACAACCAGCCGAACGGCAGCGCTCGCTCCCGAGGCGGGGGGAAATAATTGCCGCATTACAGAAGCGTGTTGGCGAACCGTACGTATGGGGAGGAAACTGGTCGAGTGGTATCCCGGAACTACGGACAGGATTGAAATCAAGAGCAGGAGAGAGTGTGCCGCTGGCTGGCGTCGACTGTTCCGGACTTTTATACCAGGCCACCAACGGCTGGACACCCCGTAACACCTGGCAGCTGGTCAGCTTTGGTCAGGGGGTAGCCATAGCAGACAAGAGCGCGCAGGAGATTACTGCCAGCGTACAACCGCTGGATTTGATTGTCTGGCAGGGGCATGTTCTGATCGTCATCGACCGGGAAAACGTGATTGAAAGTCGACTGGAGTGTAATAAAGCGGGATTTGGCGGGGTAGTGGTATCATCATTGCGGAAACGTTTGGGTGAGATCATGAAGAACCGGCAACCGGCTGACCAATGGGATACAACCATCCATTCCAAAAAACGATTTGTAATTCGCAGGTGGTTCCTGCCGTAACAAAAAATGAATACAGCATTTCCCGGAAAAAGGTATATACTAAATCGTCACTCAAGAACGTGAAAAAGGTGTCGCCATGCCATTATTCATGAATGCCATCATAGTTTCATTCGGAATGATCCTGCTGTTTTTCCTGTTTTTTCTGGTAATTTTTCTGATTGCCATCACCCTCTCACCGATTGAAAAAAGCCTTTCTAAAATGGTGTGGGATCTGACCGCCCCCCCTCCACCGCCGAAAGTGCCGGTTCAGGGATCGTTCAAAGATTTCAGTAAAAAACACTAATTACCACCAATCGCCCCGTTCACTCCCTGGACGGGGCGACGATAATCCCGCCCCCCAACACCTCATCCTGACGATACAGCACCAGCGATTGCCCTGCCGTAACCGAACGTTGCGCATCCTTAAAGATCACCTCACAGCACGCCCCATCCGACAACTGTACCGTACAGGGGACCGGCTGATGCCGGTAACGAATTTTACAACTGCATTCGAAGCGTTCTTCACCAGGGTGAATGATCCAGTTCATATCGGTCGCCTGCAGCCCCGGTGCCAGTAGATATCCCTGTTCACCAACCACCACCCGGTTTTCCGACACATTGATTGAGACCACATAGAGCGGCTCGCTCCAGGCAATTCCCAGCCCCTTGCGCTGACCGATGGTATAGCGATAGGTTCCGTTATGGCGACCGAGCGTTTTACCCGAAACATGAACAATGTCGCCGCCAGTGACAGTCAGCGAGCCACAGTTCTGCAGGTAGGCCACATAATCATCCCCCGGAATAAAGCAGACTTCCTGACTGTCCCCTTTCTCCGCCACCGGCAGATCAAACTCCCGCGCCAATTGTCGCACCTGATCCTTATTGGCCACCTCTCCCAAGGGAAACATCGTCTGGGCCAACCGTTCCCGGGACAGACCATACAGAAAATATGATTGATCTTTCGGCAGATTACGCGCCATACGCAGGTGGCACTCGCCGTCCGGATCAACGGTTTTACGTACGTAATGCCCGGTTGCCAGATAATCTGCCCCATGCTGTTTGGCCGTATCCAGCAACAGTCCGAACTTGACGTAACGATTACAGCGTACACACGGGTTGGGGGTATGACCACGGCGGTATTCGTCAATAAAGTCGGCAATGATCAGCTCTCGAAACTGGGACTCGTAATCGACCAGTATATGTTCGATACCAAGATGCTTCGCCACGGCCGCCGCATCATGGGCAGCACTACCGGCGCCGCTGCAACACGGTTCAAACAGCCGCATGGTAATACCGAACACCTGATGCCCCTGCTGTTTCAGGAGCGCCGCTGTTACGGAGGAGTCAACACCACCGCTCATGGCAACCGCTATTTTCATGGTTCTTCCTCCCCCAGAATTATGCGCAGCACCTGGTTGGCCTGGTGGCAGGCGGCAATCCCGACCCGCGGCGCCATCAACCCATTTCCCGGGGCTGCTGCCGAGACACCATCCCCCACCAGATAGAGCCGGCGGTTCAGACGGCTGGTGGTAACCGTGTTATTGGAACCGAATCCTGCCAGGCCCGAGGCGGCGATTACTTTTGATTGCGGCATACGGGTCAGCACCGTATCCACCAGCATCGCTTTCATCTCAGGGCGATCAAACGCTTCCACGATGATCGGGCAGCCGTTGAAAACCGTAGCCAGGTTATCCTGGTCGAGCATGACCGGGTGTGGCTCCACCGTGATGTAGGGGTTGATCCGCGCCAGGTTTTCGGTCAAAGCAGTCACTTTCAGCATCCCGATCTGATCGATGAAATACTGCTGCCGATTCAGGTTGGACGGTTCAACCAGGTCAAAATCAGCCACTACCAGGCGACCGACCCCGATCCGCGCCAGCGCCACCGCCACCACCGATCCGAGCCCGCCGACACCGGCAATCCCGACCGAAGCTTCTTTCAGTCGGGCATGTACCCCCGGTGTATGCCGTGCCATCATGGTCGCTTCCAGTTCCTCCCGGGATGGAGCCACTCCCCGCTTGATCAGAAACAGGGCATCCCCTTCGGAAAGCGGTGTAGCGCCGGAAACGGGGAAACCGTTCAGAATTAGGACGTCAGCGTCCGGCTTGCGGAGTTGCGCCAGTTGAGCGACCGTGATCCCCTCAGCCACCTCAAGTGTAACTTCGTTGAGTGTCAGCTTCATTTCCCGCTCACCCCTCAAGCGCCGCTGCCATGTCTGCCATCAGGTCTTCCGGGTCTTCCAGCCCGACCGAGAGGCGAACCAGCGTATCGGTTATTCCTTTGCGCAGCCGCTCGGCCGGCGGTACGGAAGCATGGGACATGCGGGCCGGATAGGAGATGATACTCTCTACCCCGCCAAGGCTGACCGCAAAAGCTGCCAGACGACTGTTTTCCAGCAGTTTTCTGGTGGACTCAAAGGAGTCGAGTTCAAAGGAGAACACCGCCCCGGGGCCATCGCTCTGGGCCTGCTGAATGGCATAACCCGGATGTGTTTCCAGACCGGGATAATGCACGGCAATAACCGAGGGATGGGATTGCAGCCAGGCCACGATCTTCTGTGTCGAGCGTTGGCTCTCTTCCATCCTGACCTTGAGAGTCTTGATTCCCCGCAGCGTCAGGTAGGAGTCCTGGGGACCAAGCCCGGTGCCGAAGGCGTTCTGCAGATAACGGATCCGATCGTACAATCCCTGGTCGGCGGTTACGGCAAAACCACAGATCACGTCACTATGCCCATTCAGGAACTTGGTGCCGCTGTGCAGCACGATATCACACCCCAGCTCCAACGGACGCTGCAGATAGGGAGTCATGAAGGTATTATCCACCAGGGTGATCAACCCGTGACGTTTGGCAAGCGCCGCGGCTCCCCGCAGATCGGTCACTTTCAGGAGTGGATTGGAGGGGGTTTCCAGATAGAGCCCCTTGGTGTTCGGTTTAATGGCTGCTGCAATGGCGTCAAGATCGGTGGCATCCACAAAGGTCGACTCGATTCCCATGCGGCTGAACACCGTTGCCAGCACGCGGTAGGCGCCACCGTACACATCATCACACACCACCAGATGGTCACCGGGCGAGAAGATCATCAATGTCGTGGAAATGGCGGCCATGCCGGATGAAAACGCCAGGCAGCCGTTCCCCCCTTCCAAGGTTGCGACAGTGGTCTGCACCGCCTCCCGGGTCGGGTTGTCCCCACGGGCATAATCGTATTTGCCGAAATGATCTACCGAAGTCTGGCGATATGTTGAAATCTGGTAGATCGGAACTCCCATGGCGCCGGTTTGCTGATCAATGGTCGGACCGCCGTGAATCAATTGGGTTGCACGTTTCATGCTGTAGTGTCTCCTTCCAGTGCCTGGCGTAAATCTTCAATTAAATCATCAACATCCTCAATGCCGACCGACAGGCGCAGCAAACGGTTGTTGATGCCGAGCCGTTGCCGTACTGCAACCGGAATATCGGCATGGGTCTGGACCTCCGGGAAGGTGATCAGCGATTCTACCCCCCCCAGGCTCTCGGCAAAGGAGATCAGCCCGGTTTTCAGCAGCACCTGTTCCACCAGTTCCGGTTCAGCCACCTCAAAGGCGATCATGGCGCCAAAACCACGGGCATCCCGTTGCATCAGATCATGACCGGGGTGATCCGCCAGACCGGGGTAGCAGACGCTGGCAATCCTGGGATGGCGCTGCAACCACTCGGCAAGTTTTTGCGCATTTTCCTGCTGTCGATCAAGCCGGACCGACAAGGTTTTCATGCCGCGGATCGTCAGCCACGAATCCTGGGGACCAAGCACCGCACCGGCGGCATTGTGGTGATAATAGACCTGTTCCGCCAATTGGGGATCCTTGATCACCGTCAGCCCGGCCACCGTATCATTGTGCCCGGCCAGATATTTGGTGGCGCTGTAGACGGTTATGTCGGCGCCAAAATCCAGCGGACGGAACAGGTAGGGGGTCAGAAAGGTGTTGTCGGCAATCAGCAACAGATTGTGACTGCGACAGAGCACGGAGAGCGCCGGCAGATCGGCAAATTTGAGCAGCGGATTGGTGAGAGTCTCCACAAACAGCGCTTTGGTGGTGGGCGTAATGGCAGCCTCCACCGTAGCGGCATCACTGGTATCCACGTAGCTGAAGGAAAGACCATACTGGCTGAACAGTTTGTCAAACAGACGACAGGTACCGCCGTACAGGTCTTCGGTCACAATCAGGTGATCACCGCTCTTGAACAGGAACATGAGCGATGAGATCGCCGCCATGCCGGATGAATAGGCACATCCACGCGCGCCACCATCCAGCCGGGCAATTCCTTTTTCCAGCGTTTCCCGCGTCGGATTGCCGCTGCGGGAGTAATCATAGCCGGTGCTTTGACCAAGACCCGGATGACGAAAGGTAGCGGTTTGATAAATCGGCACCGTCACCGACCCGGTACGACTGTCCCATTCCAACCCGATTTGCACTGTTTCTGTAGCGATCTTCATATACTGCCTCCTAAAATGGAAATCCCCCTCCGGGGTGCGGAAGGGGATTGGTATCCATCCTTCCTTATCTTCCAGAGTAATTTCCGTTAGCGGAAGTTACTCTGCTGGAGTTGGCACCTTACCTTTTCAGGCTGGTTGCCGCGACGTCAAAGGGCCAGTCCCTCAGTCGCTCTCGATAAGTAAAGCAAGTATAACTATTTTGTTATGTACAACTTATATTTTTGGTTCTACCAATGCTGCACCATTCATGTCAACAATATTTTACACATCACCCTCAATTTCCGACTTTATTGATGCACTATTTGACAAACAGTTCAACTTTAGCCGTCTTACGCGCTTCACTCAAATACTCGCCAACCGCGTTACCGTTTTTCTGGTTTTTCAGATATTCCTCTATCCGTGAACGGGCGGTGGTAAAAGGAATGGCTTCCTCCCCCTTTTTCTCCAGCAGCTTGATAACGTGGTAGCCGAATTTGGTTTCCACCACATCGCTTAACTCACCCGGTTTGAGGTTAAAAGCCGCTATTTCGAAGGGAGCGACCATCTGACCTTTACCAAAATACCCCAAGTCCCCCCCCTGCTTGCTGCTGGGGCAGGTTGACTGTTCCTTGGCCAGGGTCGCAAAATCAGCGCCACCTGCCAGATCTTTGCGAACTTTATCAGCTTTTGCGCGGGCTTTTGCCTTCTCTTCGACAGTTGCCTTGGCATCGACTCCAATCAGGATATGGCTGGCGCGTAAGGTTTCACCACGCTTGAATTTGTCGACATTCTGATCATAAAATGCACGCGCTTCCGCTTCAGTGACCGTCACCTTGGAGACAATGTTCGTTTCCACAAAATTAGAAATAACCAGGTCTTTTTTGGTGTACTCCCGCAGATCAGCCTCGCTCATATCAAGCTCATTGATCGCCTTGACAAAGTCTTTTTCATTGGCAAATTTGGCTTTCCCCTCAACCAGCTTGGCTTCAATCTGCTTGTCAAGATCCTTGAGTTCCAGCTTTTGTCCGGCCTGATACAATATCTCAGCCGAAATCAACTGATTGATAGCCTGCCGTTCCAACTCTTTCTGTGTTTCGGCAGTCAGCGCCACCCCCTGCCGACTGGACTGGATCACCTTGTTGGCCCGTTGTACATCTGCAGCGCTAATGGCGACTCCGTTCACCCGGGCAACCACTGCCGGCAAGGAAGCCGCTATTGCAGTAACAGTCGCGGCAGTTGGAGCTGCCGTCGATACGGCTGCCGGGAGCGATGGAGTTTCTGCCGCCATAAGCGAAACTACCGGTGACAATGAAAGCATCAGTGACAATGAAAAAAACGAAACAGCATAACGGGACACCATCATGGATACTTCTCCTTTATTTTGAAAATTGTCTGTATATATCACGCTTTAATCTGCATGAAAAGACAAACATACTTTTGACATTTGCCCAGCAGTAAGGTACATTTGCCCAGCATTTTGCCAGACCAACCCTTGTTCCGTCGCTTATACCACCAGGAGGTAAGAGAGCATTATGAAAAAGGTTCTTGTTGTTGACGACAGTCTTTCGGTCGCCCGCCAGCTGGAAAAGATCATCAGCGAATCAGGAGACTTCACCTGCGCCGGTCATGCCAAAAACGGCGCTGAAGCAATCAAGATGAACCACACCGAAGATCCGGATATCATCTGTATGGATATGAACATGCCCGGCATGGATGGCTTGACTGCTCTGCGCAGCCTGGTGGTACTGGATAAAGATGTCAAAGTAGTCATGGTAACCTCACTCGGCGGTGTGGGTGACAAGTTTACCGAAGCACTGAAACTCGGCGCTAAAAATGTCATCTCAAAACCGTTTGATTCCGACACCGTACTGCAGATCTTGCGTCAACTCTGACATTTGAAGTCGATACTTTCGCATTACAAGGGGATGTGCCATGGCGGTTAAATTTTTCGGGCAGTATCTGGTAGAAAACAATCTTGTTTCCCGTGATGCCCTGTTACAGGCAATTGAATTACAGGATCAAAAGAACCTCAAACTGGGTGAAATGGCTCTCTCCCTGGGATATCTTTCCCAAGCCGACATTGAACGCGCCCACAATGCCCAGATGTCAAAAGACATGAAACTGGGTGACCTGCTGGTGGAAATGGGAATCATGACCAGCGAGCAGCTCAATGATGTAATCACCCACCAAAAGAATACCCACCTCTACATCGGCGAAGCATTGGTACAGGTTGGAGCGCTCACACCGGATCAACTGCAACAGCATCTGGCAGCCTTCAAACTCGATCAGGCGCTCTACGTTACCGACAAGATCGAACTCCCGGCCGCCATTGCGAACAGCACTATCTGGGAGATGACGGCCGATCTGACCTACAAGATGATTACCCGCGTGCTCGACCTGCAATTCCGGCCCGGTAAATGCGAACTGATCTCGGCCCCCCGCACCGCTTTCATGATGGCTGCCATGGATTTTTCCGGTGATGTGGAAGCACGCTACGTCATCTCGGTTTCTGAAAATCTCCAAAAACAGGTTGCCAAGGCAATACTGCGGGAAGAGACGGTTGACAACGAACCGGTGGAAGTACTGGAAGATACGGTGATGGAATTTGTGAATGTTGTCTGCGGCAACGTGGCTGCCAAAGCTTCCCAGATGGGAAAAGCGATGGAAATCAACCCACCGCTGACCATCAAGCAGAGCGATCCGGGGCTCGCCGTTCCCCCCGGCTACACCGGACTGCTTTTCCCGATTCACATCGATGACGGCGACACCATGGAACTGAAGTTGTTCATTAAGAATTGATCTTCCGCTCAAGTCGTTACAATTCCAATTCACAGCATAAAAAAGCATCCTGGATTCGAGGATGCTTTTTTATGGCTGGAATACGCTTTCGGCAGCGGGATGACAGTTGCTGATACCCTGTAGACATGATTTCCATGTAAAGCACCAGGTTGTTGGTGAGGAGTTACTCTTGCAGACAGTATTCGGTATCGATTTTGGTACCACCAATTCAGCGCTTTCGGCATATCGTAACGGCACGGTCGAGGTAATCGCCGTTGACAACAGCGGGCAAGGGAATCAGCTGATGCGCTCGGTGCTCTATTTTAACGAGGAGAACGAGATTTACGCCGGCAACGAGGCGATTCAGCAGTACGTCTCCGACGGAGCTGCCGGACGCTTCATGCAGTCAATCAAGACCTTTCTCCCCAATACCAGTTTCGATAGCACCGAGATCTTCGGCAAACGCTACACCATTGATGACCTTGTGGCTATCATCCTCAAGCAGATCAAGCTCCGTGGTGAAGCCCATGTGGGACAGACGGTAGATAGTGTGGTACTGGGAAGACCGGTGGTATTCTCCACCGACAGCAGCAAGGATGCCGTGGCTGAACAACGCCTGGAAAAAGCTGCCCGCAAAGCAGGTTTCAAGAAAATCTGGTTCCAGTATGAGCCGGTGGCAGCGGCCCTTGCTTTTGAAGAGACCTTGCAGAGCGGTCAGGAACGGATTGTATTCATCGGCGACTTTGGTGGCGGCACTTCCGACTTCTCGGTGATCCGGGTCAAAGGTGGCGCATTTGAGCGTTCCGACCGGCGCAGCGACGTGCTGTCACTGGGAGGGGTCTATGTGGCAGGAGACAAATTTGATTCCCAGATCATGTGGGACAAAGTGGCCCACCACTTCGGACGCCACGCCCGTTACAAGACCATGGGGAAGGATCAGTGGGTTGCCATCCCCAAAAGCATCGTCTACACCCTCTGCCAGTGGCACCGCATCCCGCTGTTGCGGGCACGCAAGACCAGGGAACATTTGCGGGTGATCAGAAACAGTGTCGATGACCGTCAGGCGATTGACCATCTGGAAAACATTATTGATGACAATTTTGGGTTTTTTCTGTTTCAGGCAATTGAAAAGGCCAAGTGCGAACTTTCAGATCAGGAACAGGCCGTGATCAGCTTCAGGGAACGCGATCTGAACATCAGCGAACCACTGGGCAAAACCGAATTTGAAGCGATCAACCAGGACAACTTCCAGCAGATTGCCGATTGTATTGATGAGGTGGTGGCACGTTCCGGTCTCGTGGCGGACCAGATCGATACGGTCTTTCTGACCGGCGGCACGTCACGGATCCCCCGTATCCAGACCCTTTTCAGAGAGCGTTTCGGACACAAGAAGTTGGAAAACCGGGATGCCTACACCAGCGTTGTCCATGGTCTCGGTTCCAGCGTCCCCCTATTTGTTTAACTATCTGGCCATGCTGATGGTATGATTCAGAGTTTAAAGGAGCCAACGTGCGAAAACGTCTGCCTAAAATGCTGTATGCCGACCAACAGGGAAACATCATTGACCACCCCCATATGAACATGGCCGGGATGAACGGCACCGAAGCGGTGCTCCCTGACCAGGTAGAGTTGATCCCGCTGCCGGAAGACAGCAAGCTCTTTACCATGCCAGGCATGCCACCTCTGGCATGGGATAGCCGCGCCAATAAATTTATCACCGTCAGCAGCGTGCGGGAGGGGAGAAGAAACCTGCCGGTTCAGGCAGTGGCGGCTTTCATGGCTCCCGGCTATCTGCGGACTCTCCTGCCGGCCTGCGACTATTCCCGCAAAACCGTACAGCTGCCGCTCTGGTCGTACACCGCCGTCGGCTGGGACGAAGACCGGGATTGCTTTGTGGTTGCCGCGACAAAAGTGGACAACAACCAGAACTGGAATCCGGTCAATTACGACGACCGCACCCTCGATCCGCTGGTGCGGAGCATGCTCAGGGAACTGCCGGACAACCGCCTGCTGGAACAGCTGGCACGTTGCGCCGTTGATTACCACTGTTTTGCAGCCAAAAATCTTTTTTACCGCCGCTGGGAAGCGCCGCTCCCGACCTCGCCGGTCTGCAATTCCGCCTGCCTGGGGTGTATCAGCCTGCAGGCATCGGAATGTTGCCCCTCCAACCACGACCGCATCTCCTTTGTGCCCACGCCACAGGAACTGTGTGAAATTGCCGTTCCCCACCTGGAGCAGGCCGAACAGCCGATTGTCTCCTACGGGCAGGGGTGCGAAGGTGACCCGATACTCCAGGCCGACACCATTGCCGAGGCAACCCGCCGCATGAAGCAGGCAACCTCGCGGGGAACAATCAACTTCAATTCCAACGGGTCGCTTCCCGATCGGGTACAGCTGTTGTGCGACGCCGGCATGGATTCATTCCGTTTTTCCATGAATTCGGTACGGGAAGAGACCTACAACCGCTACTATCGCCCCAAGGGGTACAGCTTTGCCAACGTACTGCAATCGGTCGGCATTTCAAAAGCTAACGGCCGGTTCACCTCCATCAATTACCTGGTATCACCGGGGGTTTCCGATGCGCCGGAAGAAGTCGAGGCATTGTTGAAGTTTGTGGGGGATACGGGGGTTGACATGCTCCAGCTGCGCAACCTGTCGATTGACCCGGAAATGTATAATCGTGAACTGGGGGTAACGGGGAGAGGGATTGGGATGTATCAACTGCTGCAGCGCTTGAAACAGGAATTTCCCAAACTGCAGTTCGGCTATTACAACAGGACTAAGGAGAATTTTTATCCACCCGACTTTGAAAAAGGATGGCCGGTTCGCTAAGCTGTGGCGGCAAGCGCTAACTGAGAAAGCAACTGTATCAACCGGTTTTCACGTATGGGCGGCATCAGGGAACCTTCAACCCATAAAAGGTAACACTTTCCGCTTTCCCCTTTAACACCAGGGAAGAAAGTTGGGAAAATTGCTGTTTGAGAGTTGCGTCCAACAACAGGTAACACGCCTCGCTCACGATCAACGGAGTGTGATAGGTTTTACACAACGATTCCAGCCGTGCGGTGGTATTAACCGTATCACCGATCAGGGTATAATCCTTTCGTTCGCCACCGATATCCCCCAGGATTACCTCGCCACAATGAATGCCGATCCCGACCCCTGCGATGGTCGGTAACCGTTGTTCTTCCAATTTCCGGTTCATCTCTCCCTGCTGTTCCAGCAGCGCCAGCGCCGCCTGAACCGCCAGAGCACTGTTTTCCGCAAGTGATGGCGTACTGTCAAAATAGGAGAGAAAGGCATCGCCTATAAACTTGTTGATCGTTCCCTGACAGTTCTTGATAACTTCATGACAGGCTCCGTAATAGAAATTGAGCATGGCAACCACGTCAGAAGCATCGGCCTTTTCACTCAAGGTTGTGAAATTACGGATATCGCACAACAGCACCACGGTGGTAAGGCGCATGGAGTTTGCCCCGGAACGTCTTCGAACCAGTTTGTCTCTGGTTTCCTCTCCAATATAGCGCACCAGCAAGGTGTCGATTTTTTGACTCAGGAGCAGGATTTTGATCCGGCTGTAGGCGATCGTCAGGGAGAGGAACAGACTCCCCATGATGATATACAGATGAGCCGGATCGTGTAGCAAGGCGCCCAAGCCATCGCCAAATTTCCAGATCAACAGCTGTTGCTTGGCAAAAGCCGCCGACATGCTCCCCGCTGCCACTTCTTTTTGATATTTCAGCATCAAATCAAAGAAAAAATAAATAAAGATAAAGATAAACATGTTGATGTTGGAGACGAGGAATTCCACGAGCAGGCGAATATTTTGCCGTTTGGTGACATGGGAAAGGTATTGCAGGGCTGCCAGCAGGAGTGTGGAAAGCCAGAAAAACAGATGACCGGTGTGGGCAAGGGAATACGCAACACCCCCTTCTTGAAGTTCAAAAAGGGTATAGACCACCAGAGAAAGAAACGAGAGCGCTATACGGGGAACAATCCGCTCACCATAAAAAACCAGGGCGGTGGTTTGAATCACCAACGCGATCAGCAGGGCGACATGACCACGGTTGGACCAGAAGTCTCCACCCTCCGAGCTGAATTGCATGACCAGATAGAACAATGCATACTGGCCGGAATAGAGCGCCAGTTCATTGAAGAAACGGACAAAGAAGTTACGCTGCGACGCTTCGCTGTTCATCTGTCAAACCTCACCCGGCGGCACGAAGCTGGTATTCCGGAATTGTCGACTCAGGGTCGGCCGTGCTTCCGGTCAGCTGGTTGGTTATCTCTGGAAATTCATGACTTGCGGGTGTTATGCCAGCGCCAGGCGGTCGCCACAATCGTCTCCAGGTCAGCATAACGGGGGGACCATCCGAAGTCATGCCGCATCTTTTCCGCCGACGCCACCAGAGTGGCCGGATCACCGGCACGCCGTTCACCGAATCGAACCGGTATCGGATGACCGGTCACCTTGCGGCAGACCTCGATCACCTGGTTGATGGAATAGCCGGCGCCGTTTCCCAGGTTGCAGACCGTGGTTTTTCCCCCGGCCAGAATGGCGGCCAAGGCAAGAATATGCGCCGAAGCAAGATCGGAGACATGAATATAATCACGCACACAGGTTCTATCCGGGGTGGGATAGTCAACTCCGTTTACGGAAATAACGTCCCGCACACCAAGGGCAACCTGCAAAATCAGCGGTATCAGATGTGACTCGGGTTGATGGGCTTCGCCGATCGAGCCGTCCGGATGCGCTCCGGCTGCATTAAAGTAGCGCATGATGGCCGACTGCAGCCCCCAGGCATGCTGACAATCGCGCAGGATCTGCTCAACCATCAATTTGGAATGGCCGTAAGGGTTTTCAGGATGGAGTGGCGACTCTTCCCGAATCGGAATTTCGTCCGGGGTGCCGTACACGGCGGCGGTGGAGGAAAAGACGAACTTGTTTACAGCGTGGCTGCGCATCGCTTCCAGCAAGGTCAAGGTATTGGCCACATTGTTACGGTAATATGCCAGGGGAGCAACCACCGATTCACCCACCTGAATGAACGACGCAAAATGCATGACCGCCTCAACCCGGTACTGCTCAAACAGCTCATTCAGATGCTGCTCATCCGCCAGATCACCAACGATCAGACGATCTTCCGGCACTGCCCAACGATGACCGGTGGAAAGGTTGTCATACACCAGCGGATCGTAACCGTTTTCCAGCAACTCCCGCACCACATGAGAACCGATATACCCTGCGCCACCAACCACCAGAATTTTTCCCGACATATATTCCCCGCACTCTCTCGTAAACTTGTATCAGCAATAGTTTTTAATTGTCTTCAACGCCCGTTCCATCCGCTCGGCACTATGCGCCTCAATGGTCCAGACCGCCTGGGGTGCGCTCTGTTTCAACAGGCGGAACAGCAGCTCGAAATCGATCAGACCTTCACCCGGCGGCAGGTGTTCATCCTCATCGCCATGGTTGTCATGGATGTGCGCCTCGGCCAGGTATTCACCCAGTTCGGCAAACCATTCCTCCAACGGCGTGGATGAAAACATGTTCCAATGCCCGCAATCAAAACAATGGCGAAAACGGGGATGGTCAATCGCCTCCAGCAATGCCTTGAGGGTTGACGGTTCTTTCTCGAAGATGTTTTCCACGGCTATGATGCAATCGCACGCTTCGGCTGCCGGAAGCCACTGCCGCCAAAAATCGATGCTGTTTTTGAGCCATTCGAGACGGTTTTTACCGTAGCGCAGATCATCGTAGCCGGGATGAAACACAATCACCCGCGGTCGAAGCTGTTCGGCGGCCTGAAAAACCTGCTGTACCCGTTTGCGGGTAATCATGCGGATCTCCGGATCAAGGGAACCGGGGTTCAAGTCAATGAAGGGGGCATGAATTGTACAGGAGCGACCAGCTTGATGCAGGACATGCGCCTGGGCAGACAGTTCTTCCCACACCATGCTATCGAGCGCCTCGGCGCTGAAAAACAGTTCGGGGTTGATCCCCCGGGTAACAATCGACTCAAGACGCGCTGCCAGGTGGGGATACGGTACATGCGCATGGACACGTGTGGAATTATGCTGTTGATGTTTCATGGTTTTTCCTGTGTTGTTTGATAACGGCATCATGTTCATTACGCCGCACCAGATCTTCCAGCTTAGTAATTGCTGCCGGATCACCGAGTACGATCAGCGTATCATGCCCTTCAATTTTTGTTTGGGAATGGGGATTGAAGACCATTTTGCCGTGCCCTTTTTTGATGCCGACAATGATCACACCAATCTCTTTGCGAAAGCCGGAAGTCACCAGAGTTTCCCCCACAAAAGCGGAATGCGCGGGAATCGTGATTTCCTCCATCTGCAGTTCCAGGTGTTCGTGACCGGTGGCGATTTCTATAAAATCGACCACATTGGGGCGCAGAATCGACTGCGCCATGCGATTACCACCAATGGTGTACGGGGACACCACCTTGTTGGCGCCGGCCCGTTTGAGTTTGATATCCGACCCCTCTTCGCCGGAGCGGGACATGATGTACAGATCTGGGTTGAGGCCGCGCGCTGTCAGGGTGATATAGACGTTTTCCGTATCAGAGGTAACCACCGATATCAGCCCCTTGGCCCGGGCAATACCGGCTTTGAGCAGGGTTTCATCCATGGTGGCGTCACCCTTTAAAAACAGATACCCGTCTTCTTCAAAGCGCTCGGCAGCTTCGGGGTTCTTTTCGACGACTACAAATTCAAGCCCGTTCACCTTGAACTCACGGCAGATCAGCGATCCGATGCGGCCAAAACCGCAGATAATATAATGACCGGAAAGAGCATCAATCCTTTTTTCCACTTTTTTCCTCCCGATTATGCGCTGAATCTGACCTTCAAACATGATTTGCGCCAGACTACCGACGATATAACCGATAACACTGACGCCAACGATGATCAGACAGATGGTAAACAATTTACCGGGATCAGACAGGTCATGTACTTCTCTGAAACCGACCGTACCAAGGGTGATCACCGTCATGTAGAGCGCATCGATAAATCTCCAATGCTCTATGACCATATAGCCAACGGTACCACTCGACATGAGCAGGAACAGTACCAGCATTGAAATTTTTAGATGTCTGACGGGATCCATGGCGTGCAGAGTAACCGCAGCGTGGTAAAAATTCAAGGATGATTATGAAACTACTGTTCTAATCCGTACATCTGACATTGACAATTAGTGGATACTGTATACAATGTGCACATTCTGCAATGGAGCATTTATACTATGATACGACAGATCGAAAAGCATCTGACGCTGCGCGAAAAAATCCTGGAACATATCCGCGATGCAATCATCTCAGGGGCACTGAAAGCAGGGAGCAAGGTATCAGAACCGGAACTGGCAGAACGCTACGGGATCAGCCGGACACCGATCCGGGAAGCATTCCGGCAGTTGGAATCGGAAGGGTATCTGCGGGTTATCCCCCGTCGCGGGGCTGTCGTCAGCGAGTTCACCCAGAAGGATGTGGAAGAGTTCTACGCCATCAAGAGCATCCTGGAAGGGTACGCAGCACGCCAGGCTTGCCTGAAACTGAGCGAAAAAGAGATCGACAAGCTGCAGCAGAACAACCGGCGTCTGTCCGAACTGGCAGAACAGAATGATTTCAAGACCTTTTTCAAAGTTCATAACGATTTTCATGAGATGTTCATCAAGGCCGCCGATAATGAAAAACTGCGTGAACTGATCAGCAGCGTTGTCACACGTTTTCAACGGCTCCGCTTCATGTCGCTCAGTCTCCCCGGCAGAATGCAGGTGGCGGTACAGGAGCATGAAAAAATCATCGAGGCCTTTCGTCGTAAAGAACCTGATACCGCGGAAATGTTGGTACGGAAAAATGCCGAATACGGCGGCAGAGTGTTGATTGATGGCGCCATGACCGACTCCCAGAAGGCAGAACTGCAGATTGATATTTAACCGGCAGCTGATTCACCATGCCAGGGGAGCGGCCAGGGAGAAAGTTGTGCAGCAGAAATGACCAGATTGCTCAACAACATAGCAGCAACAATTCCCAAGGTTGATCGTCTGCTGGAACAACCGGCCGTCATGGAATTGATCGCAGCCTACGGTCGCCCCGAGGTTCTTGCCGCCGTGCAGATGACACTTGATGCCCTACGGCAACAGATCAGACAAGGCGGCGTTCTCACCATCCCACCACTGGATAGCATCATCAACCAGCTTCATCACCAGCTTTCACAACACAATCGCCCCAGCCTCAAAAAAGTCATCAACGGAACCGGCATTGTGGTTCACACCAACCTGGGGCGTTCCCCCCTGGCAGATGCGGCGCTGGACGCAATCCGGAACGCAGCGGCCGGCTATTCTAATCTTGAATACGTTTGTGAACAAGGAGTGCGGGGGACACGCTTCTCCCACGTTGAACAACTGATTTGCGAGCTGACCGGTGCAGAGGCGGCTTTAGTCGTTAACAACAATGCGGCGGCCGTACTCCTGGCCCTCTCCTCCCTGGCCTGCGGGCGCGAAGTGATCGTGTCGCGCGGTGAGCTGGTGGAAATCGGCGGTTCGTTTCGCATCCCTGATGTGATGCGCCAGAGTGGGGCACAGCTGGTGGAAGTCGGCAGCACCAACCGCACCTATCTGCGCGATTATCAACAGGCCGTGACAGCTGAGACCGGATTACTGCTCAAAGTACACACCAGCAATTTTTCCATTGTCGGTTTCACCTGCGAAACCAGCGTGGCTGAGTTGGCACAACTGGGACGGGAAAAAGCGCTTGCCACCATGCTGGATGCCGGGAGCGGCTGTTTGATTGACCTTGCCCCTTACGGTATTGGCGGTGAAGCGACCATACGCCAGCAGCTGGCAGAGGGGATCGACATGGTGACCTTCAGCGGCGACAAACTGCTGGGAGGACCGCAAGCCGGAATTATCGCCGGTAAACGGCACTACCTTGAAGCGATGAAACATCACCCGCTGCTGCGTGCACTACGGATTGACAAACTGACCCTGGCAGGACTGGAGGCGACCCTGCGACTGTATCGTGATCCACAACAGGCGTTGACGACCATTCCAACTCTGCAGATGCTGACCATGTCGATCAAGCAGATTCGCAAGCGGACCACGACAATCATCCGGCGTTTGCGCTCCGGACTACCGGCAGAAATTGAGCTATTTACCCATAGCGGTGAATCGAACGCCGGTGGCGGCGCCTTCCCGCTCCTGCAGCTTCCAACCATCCTGATAGAAGTACGCTGTGCTCCATTTTCCCCCACCCAACTGGATGCTGCTCTGCGCAGCGCAACTATCCCGGTAATCGGCCGGATCAACCGTGAGCGTTATCTGCTGGATGTACGCACCATCCGTGACGGTGACCTGCCGGAATTGAAAAACTCACTGCACCAGTTGGTAAACAAACCATCGCATCGACAGTTCTCATAAAGATTGCCATTCTTTCACATAAGGAATACCATGACTCACAAAAATATCGCCCTGATCCCCGCTGCCGGGATGGGAAAACGGATGGGCGCTTCGATCAACAAGCAATACCTGCAGCTGGATGGCATGCCAATCGTTGCGCGCACGATTTCATTGTTTGAACGCTCCCCCTTCATTGACAGCATCTACCTGGTGATTCCCCAGGACGAGATCAGCTATTGTCAGCAACAGATTGTGGAGACGTACGGTTTTCGCAAGATTACCGCAATCGTCCCGGGCGGCAAAGAACGCCAGAATTCTGTCATGAATGGCTTGCGAGCCATCGGCTCTTGCTGCAGCGATAATGATGTCATCCTGATTCATGACGGCGTACGCCCCCTGGTCACCGAAAGACTGCTGCAACAATCGATCGAGATCGCCCTCACCCATGATGGCGCACTGGTGGCTGTTCCGGTCAAGGACACGATTAAATCCGTGCAACACGGTATCGTGGTTGCCACTCCACAACGAGAGACTTTGTGGCAGGCACAGACACCGCAGGCTTTCCGCTTCAACATCATTTACGCCGCCCATCTGGCAGCTGAACAGAGCGGTTTTATCGGCACCGATGACGCATCACTGGTGGAGCACAATGGTGGCGCCGTACGCATCGTGCCGGGGGATTATTGCAACATCAAAATCACCACTCCCGAAGATCTGATTCTGGCCGAAGCATTTTTAAAGGAGTAATTTGTCATGGTAAAAAAACAGTTCAAAATTCTGATCGTTGACGACGAGCCGGACATTGCCATGATTCTCAAGCTGCATCTGGAGGATATCGGCTACCAAACCGTCTGGGCGGAGAACGGCACTGCTGCGCTGAAACTGATTCACTCGGGAAGTTACCCGCTGGTACTGCTCGACATTCGCATGCCCGGCATCAGCGGACTTGAGGTACTGAAACAGCTACAGACCGAATATCACGACACCTCGGTGATCATGATGACCGCCCATGGCACGGAAGATCTGGCAGTGGAGTGCATGAAGGAAGGGGCTGTCGACTATGTTGCCAAGCCGTTCAAGATTGACGACCTGCTCAACCGCATCGAACGGGCTCTTGAACATCACCGCATGTTACTGGCTAATCGGGCGCTGGAAAAAGAAAAGGACGATTTTTTCTACATGCTTTCCCACGACCTGAAAAACCCGATTACCGCTGCCATCGGTTCGATCGACATCATGCGGGAGGGGCGTCTGGGACCGGTCAACGCCGAACAGATCGATTATCTGCAATCCGCCATAGAAAGCTGCGAAGAGGTTGTTACCATGATCGACAACCTGCTTGATATGCATCGTTTTGAAACCGGAAAAATGCAGACCAGAACCAAACCGGTCAATCCCTACGAGCTGCTGGAAAAAGCGGTCAAACGTTTTGCTCCGGCAGCGCAGCGTGACGGGGTACTGCTCACCATCACACCAACCACCCGTCTGCCAGAGATCGCCGTTGATAGCACGATCATGGACCGGGTATTGTCAAACTTGATCGGCAACGCCCTTAAATACACCTATGAAGAGGGACGTATCACCCTTGCCTGTCACTGTGTGGAATGCAGCGAACTGCACAGCCTCCGCATTCCGGTATACGCCCAGCTCCCGGAGGGATTTGCCAACCTGCGCTGTTTTGTGCGCATTGCCATCAAGGACAGCGGCATCGGCATTCCGCCGGAAGAGCTGGCCTTCATTTTCGAACAATACTCCCAAGCCAAAAACAGCAGCTACAGCAAGCGTGGTGGTGCAGGACTTGGACTGGCATTCTGTCGCAAAGCGGTGGAAAATTTTCACGGTTGTATCTGGGCAGAGAGTGATGGCGAAACGGGGAGCGAGTTTATCATTCTGCTCCCCTGTCATCCGGGGGACTGGAAATGCGGTAAGAAAGATTAAACGCACGCGTACTGGCGCATCTATTTAATGCCACAACCACCTGTTTTTCAAAACCATTTGGAGGAACCAACATGAAGCAGTTGCTGCACCTTATCATCACCCTGCTGACAGGCATTTTCCTGTGCGCCCCCCTGTCATTTGCCGCCGACTTCGACTTCAGCAAATCAATCACCATCGGCAACGGTTCCAAGGTCGTGATCGAGTTTACCGACCCTGACTGCCCCTTCTGTCGCAAGGCATCCACGTATTTCGAAACCAGGAACGACGTTACCCGGCACATATTCTTTTACCCGCTGCCACGCCATCCCAAGGCAAAAGCAAAGGCACAGTATATACTGTCCCAGCTTAATCGTGGTGAAGCGTACCATGCGATCATGAGCGGCAGCATGGATGGTCAGCCGACATTTGCAACCAATCCGCAAGGGGTTAAATTACAGGAAGAACAGTTTCAGATTGCCAAAAAAGCCAGGGTGAGTTCTACCCCCACCTTTATAATCAATGGCCGGATTATCGAGGGATTTGATCTGAAGAAAATTGAGGAAGCTCTGGGGAAGTAGTCCTGCATCGGCGTGCCATTTCTGCATCAATCAGATTCAACACCTCGAATTTTTTCAATGACCAGAGCGGGGCCACCAGATTATCGTGGCCACCATCACCGGTCAAACGATGAATGGTAATTGACGGATCAAGAGCGCCTAACATGTCACACACCAAACCGGCATACTGGTCACGATCCAGTATCGCCAGTTCACCTCGCTGATACAATACTTCCAACTGCGTTCCCTTCATAACGTGCAGCAGATGGAGCTTGACCCCGGCCACCCCCAAACGATTTACCTCTTGTACCGTTGCCATTACATCGTCCCGGGTTTCCCCCGGGATCCCCACAATCAGATGCAAACAGACCTTGAGCCCCCGCTCATGCGCCCGTTTGACAGCATCGATGGTTGCCGCGTGATCATGGCACCGGTTAAGGAAACGCAGCGAGTGGTCATGCGCCGTCTGCATCCCGATTTCCAGCCAGAAAAAGGTTCTGGCTGCACATTCCGCCAGGCAATCGAGTACCTGATCGGAGAGACAATCGGGACGGGTTGCCACGATTATTCCCACCACATCCTCCACCTGGCAAGCCTGTTCCAACATGCTTTGCAGACGTTGCAGCGAGGTATGGGTTGTAGTGTAGGCTTGAAAATAGGCCAGGAACTTGGCGGCTTTGTACTTGCGGCGCATGATTTCCTTGCCATCTTCCAGCTGCTCGACAATTGTCAAACCACGCTTAATACCGAACGAGCCGGAACCATGCCCGCCGCAGAAGATGCAGCCACCTTCGCCAACTGTGCCGTCCCGGTTGGGGCAATCCCCCCCCACGTCAATCGATATGCGTTGAACCTTGCAGCCAAAGATCCGCTTCAATTCATCGGAAAAGGTACGATATAGTTTAGTTTTGTTCATCGGACATCATCAAACCCATATTCACGAATCTAGTCCGACGGTGGTGCAACAGCTGTAACGTCCCTGCAACCATCAGAATACCGGCACCATCAGCTGCCAGATCACTCCATTCAGCACAGCGAGTCGTTGTCAGGAGCGCTTGCAGCACTTCAATCAGCGCGCCGAGCAGCAAGGTATAGAGTCCGGCCAACAGAACGCGCCGTGGAACAGGGCGTAGGGAGAGAAGGGCGAGTATCATGACCACTGCCATGGCAACAACATGGTTGGCCTTATCCCACCCAAGATTCGCTGATGATGGCGGAGCAGGCATCAACGCCAGAGTCAGAATGGCAACGGTGACACTAACCAGCAGGATACGGCAAAAAGCGGTGGTACTCATGGGGATTGGAATTTACGCCTGAAACGTAACGATTGCTTGATTTCAGTGATCATGGCAGAATCTTGCGGTGAAAGTTTCGACAGATACTCCTGAATAAAGACGACGATAACCGAGCCGATAAACGCGATTGCCGTTGCCAGAATAACGATAATTGAACGTTTCGGTTTACTTTTCTTGCTTGGCGCCACCGCTTCATCCAGTACCTGGATCGAAGACGAATCACGCGCCTCATTCAATTTTGCAAGTTCATACTGTTTGGTCAGCTGTTCGTAAATTGCTTCCTGGGTTTTAAATTCACGCATTTTGCGCACGTATTCAACTCCCAGCCCCGGAGCACTTCCGACTGAAGGAATTACCCCCCCCTCGGAGCTACCGCTCATGGCCGCGAATTGCCCCTTTAGACGTGCAAGTCCTGCCAGCAGGGTCTGTACCTCCGGTGCCTGATCAGTCATGGAATTACGCAAGGCCGCCAACTTGACCTCATTGGTAATGATCTCGGCTTTCAGGCGTGCGATCCCCTGAATTGCCGCTGCAGCTTGAGTATCGGCTTTGATGGTTTTGTTTTTTTCCTGAAACTCCTTCATATCTTCTTCGGCACGTTTCAGATCCTGCTTGACCAGCGTCAGTCGTTTTTCAAGAAAGCTCCTTTCCGTACCGGCTTTAGTCAGGTTCAACTGCAGGCTTTTCTTCTGCAGCTCGTCAATGAACGTATTTACCAACAGCGCTGCCCGCTGGGGATCTTTATGGTCTGCGGTTATGGTGATAATCTGATCTTTACCCGCTTTAAATTTCACCATTGCTGCCACGGTTTTTCTCAGCATATCCGGGTTTTTCGTTTCAAGTTCCTTTTTCAGATCCAGACGGGCGATTACGGCATCGGCCACTGAACGGCTTTTCAGTATGCCGATGTAGAGATCCGATGATCCTCCGATGCCGGCCAACCCGCCTGCCAGACCACCCAAACCACCTAACTGCCCCAGTAATGCGGCCGCACCGCCACCACCATCCTTCTGAGGCGGAAGCAATTGTGCTGTTGCAGTGTACACATTACGCATGAAGAGCGATACCACCACGCTGATGACTGCCGCACAAACTGTTATCTTGAGAATAAATTTGCTGCGGCGAGTCAGAACCAGCATAACCTCCAGCAGGTTGACTTCCTCTTCTTCCTCAACGACGGGAGAAGTTCTATTCGTATCAGACATTTCTGCCACTATGCCCCCTCCCCTATTTAAACCACAGAAACATACTGCCGGCTGTAACAGCAACATTGGCAAGAATCTGGGTTATATCCTTGATATCTCTCATCCAGGCGATCCGCTCAATTTTTTGCGGCACCACAATCGTGTCGCCCGGCAGCACCGTCTTAGCCATAAAACCGCCAAAGCTCCAGTTTCTACTTTCATCACTCCATGAAATACCAAAAGATGACTGTTGTCTGCTCAACACCGAACCATCGGCCCGGATAATGTACATATCATCTTCTTCACCATCCTTGGTTGCCCCGCCCGCTTTGGCCAGATACTCGGCCACACCGGCAGTATCGGAGAGATAGACAAAGGTCGTCTGGTTATACACCTGACCCATCACGTGCACCACACCGGGGCGAGGGGGAATATCAACCACATCCCCTCCCTCCATCTCAAGATCATAACTGCTTTTTTTAAGCGCATCCAATTGTGCCAGGCGCAACACAACCCGCCCTTCAGCTTTCAGCTTACGCATCTTTTCGATTCCCTGAAGCATACCTTCCAGAGTCACCTTGGTTGCTTCCAGTTCTTCACGACTGGCAGCAGTACTGGTAAGCGCAATCTGTTTCTGCGTGATCTCTTTTTCCGTACGTGCCAGCACCTCATCCATTCGTTTCTGTTGTTGTTCACGAACTGATTTGCGGGTGAATTTCGCACCAAACAGATACGCCTTTTCCGTGTAGCCACCGGCCCGGGCAATAACAGAACTCAGTTTTTCACCACGTGCCACCGTATAGACACCAGGAAAACGGACTTCACCCTTGAGAGTTACAAATTTATCAGTGGCATCAATCCAGTCAGCCACGGAACGGACAATCAGTACATCATCGGTCTGAAGGGGTAGGTTATGGTCGGGATTTCCTGCCAGCGCTTTAGATAAGTCAAGGGTAATACGTCTTGATTCCGCCTTGTCACCTGACACCACAATGCGCGAAAGTTCCGCCTGATCGAGATAGGCATTGCGCCTGGTACTGCCACTGGCAGTCACCAGGTCACGTACCGACATACCAGGATAATAGTCATACACACCCGGATTGACCACCGCACCATTGACTGCCACCCGCGGTTTTTCAGTCATTTCCCAGCGGGAAAACACCTTGACCGAATCCTGCTCCTGCAACACGATATTATCCTGCGGATTCCCTGCCAGAGCACTACGAAGATTTACCGTCAACAGTTCACGACGGTAATCAGGGGGTAGCATGCGGGTAATTTCCACCGATTCAAGAAACGTTTCCGGCAGCAGGTCGCGGGTCGATTGAATCAGATCGGTAAGATGCATGCCCGTTTTATACTGGTATTCTCCCGGACGTTGTACATTTCCCTTCAGACTGACAACCTGCCGGGTTGCCACCGGGACAGGATAGACCTTGACCATATCCCGATCCTGCAACAAAACACCTGACCAGACACGATCTTTGGTTTCCAGCGATGCAACCACATCTTGCACAATCCGGGTTGCATTCGCCGAGAGGCGTTCCAGCTGAATTCTCCCCGTGTCACCACTGGCAGTAACTCCACCTGACATGGTGAGAATATTCTTGAGTGTCGTGTCTCCACGCAGTTCATAGATTGCCGGGCGACGGACTTCTCCGGCAACGGCCACCACCTGACCGATCACCGGTACAAAAATAGTGTCACCATTTTGCAGCCGCAGATCTTTACTGCGATCACCGGTCAATAACATATCGTAGAGATCAACCGTATCCAACGTTTGGGCACCACGGGAAACACGGATTTGGCGTAGTGATCCGTTTCGGGAAGGACCACCGGCTGCTGCCAGGGCATTAATAATTGTTGAAAGTGAACTAATTGGATAGCTACCAGGTGCTTCCACCTCACCGACCACATACACCTGAATCGTCCGCAACCGCCCCATGGAGATGTTCATCTCAAAATTGCGGTAATAGCGGCTAATTGCCGTACGAACCGTAGTTTTTGCCTGATCCAGTGTCAATCCCCACACTTTAACAGCGCCAACCTTCGGTATTAACAGTTCACCGCTCCGATCCACAGTCAGATCTGCCTGGGCATTGAAAGCCCCCCAGATTGATAACTTCAGGGAATCTCCCGGGCCAACGCGATAGTCATCGCTAGCAGGAAGATTTTCTCCGCTCTGCAGCAACTGGGAACTGTTACGAAAGAAATCGTAGCCAAACTGTTTAAGGTCGCGCCCTAACTTTTCTGGCTCGTTTTTGTCCATCATGGTGACTGTTTTTCTTGAGAAATTATTTTCAAGCAGTGACCCCAACAGGTCTGCCGGACGTGGTGTCACCGTAATTTCTTCAGATTTATACACAAACTGCTGTTCCCTATCGGTAACGACGACTTGAATATAATATTGCTGATTATTTTTAAGTTCGCGTAAGACGTATTCCTGGTTTTTTCCAACCTGCTGACTCCCTGCCAGCTTCTCAGACTCAATCCCATAACGAACAGTATAGCGGGCATTGCCTTGATTCCACTTGGCAGGATAATTTATCAGTTTCCAGCGCAACTTGACCAGCCCATCGCCAGGTTCAGCCTGCACAACCAGCGCCGGCTTGCGACGAACTTCCTGGCTGCCCATACCACGCAAACGCTCCAGCGACTTGCCTGCCGATCGAGCCGTAGAATCACCTTCTTCAACCAGATCATCCCTGATATCATCACTTGATGGCAATAGTTCATCACTGCCTGCTGCTGCAGGTTGAAATGTCTGGTTCGCCCCCCCAGCCGCTCCCATCCCCTGGAGAGTACGTAATGCCGGGTCAGAATCCGTTGCTGCAAGGAGATTACCTACGCACAGGAATATCAGCATCAAGGCAAGTATCGTTTTTTGCACCATCTAAATCACACTCCTCAAATAATAATCACTGTCCTTACTGCTGTTCCTGCAGTTTTTTAAAGAACTCACGCACTTCAGCCGTCTGGCCGCAACAGAATTGACCTTCCGGACATGCTCCGGCAACACACCCCGGACCGGCATCCTTGAAAATAACAGGGGCTACGGCAATGACCAGCTGCAACATTTCAGTCGCCATCTCACGAATTTCCCACTGCGCCCGCTGACAACAGCGCAGTTCAAAGAAATGCCTCAATTCTCGGGCATTCATGGTCATGATGATTTTGGTTTCCGTGGCATTGGGGAGAATATAACGGGCATCCTCGGGCGGAATCCCCAGTTCAATCAGCTGGGAATAGGCCTTATGCACCGTTTCAGACATGAAGGCAAAAATTTGGCGCGCTTCAACGTTTTCAGCGATGCTATCGGGCATGATCGAGGTAAATTGATCTTTATGGGAAACATAGCGCTGGGATTGCTGGGAAAACGAGGCAATCCGGTGACGGACGAGCTGATGGGTGGTGACTCGCGAGACACCTTCAATCCCGAAGGTAAAAGAGGCATGCTCCAGTACCGAATGATGCCCCAGGGACATGATTTTATTTAAAAATGATTCGATATCGCTGGCAGCCAGTTTTTCCCGTAACGCTTCCAGCGAGATGGGTGAATAACAGAGACGGGCAGCCAATGCGACGGTCTGCTCCGGATTGGGTGTGTACTGTAACAAAGTTACATTCATAGTCTCGCTACCTTGCAGGTTATTCAGAATGAAAAAAAGGGGTTTTGTCTACACGACAACCCCCCTTTACAACAAAATACAAAAAAAAACTACAGCTGGCCGTAACGTTTTTTGAAACGTTCCACACGTCCGGCAGTATCCATCAACTTCTGTTTGCCGGTAAAAAACGGATGACAGGCAGAGCAGACTTCAGTGTTGATTTCCTTGAGAGTCGAGCGTGTCTGAAAGATGTTGCCACAGAGACACTTGACGGTTACTTCGTTGTACATGGGGTGAATTCCTTCTTTCATTGTTTCCTCCTTCGTGTTTGAGCCTCGTCCGACATAATTGTTCAAAAAGCCGTAAAGTATAAAAATAGCCATCTAGCCATTTTTTTGCAACCTATTTTTTGAGACTTTCGTTATTTACTCATGGAATCAAGAAAAATCTGATTTGTTTTTGCTTCCGATAGTTTGTCCAACAAGAATTCCATGCTATCGACAACGTTCATGGGATGGATAACTTTGCGTAAAATCCAGATACGGTTAAGCGATACTTTTTCAATCAGCAACTCTTCTTTACGAGTACCTGATTTATTAATATCAATGGCCGGGAAGGTCCGTTTTTCCACCAGCTTGCGATCAAGGTGCAGCTCCATGTTACCGGTTCCCTTGAACTCTTCAAAAATAACATCATCCATCTTACTTCCGGTATCAACCAGAGCAGTGGCAATGATCGTCAGCGACCCCCCCTCTTCAATATTACGGGCAGCGCCAAAAAAACGTTTCGGCTTGTGCAGGGCGTTGGAATCCACACCACCGGACAGGATTTTTCCTGACGGAGGAATAACCGTATTGTAGGCACGAGCCAGACGGGTAATGGAGTCGAGCAGGATCACCACATCCCGTTTATGCTCCACCAGTCGTTTTGCCTTTTCGATTACCATCTCAGCAACCTGTACGTGCCGTGTTGCCGGTTCATCAAAAGTAGATGACACAACCTCACCATTGACGGAACGCTGCATGTCGGTGACTTCTTCCGGCCGTTCATCGATCAAAAGCACAATCAGGTAGACTTCCGGATGATTCGCGGCGATCGAGTTGGCAATGTTCTGGATCAACATGGTCTTACCGGTGCGTGGAGGCGCAACTATCAGGCCGCGCTGCCCTTTGCCAATCGGCGCTACCAGTTCCATAACCCGCATCGGCATGTTATCAGGTTCTGTTTCCAGTGTTAATTTTTGGTCAGGGTAGAGTGGAGTCAGGTTATCAAAGAGGATTTTATCACGAGCTGCTTCCGGTGGTTCAAAGTTAACCGTCTCAACCTTTAAGAGCGCAAAATAACGTTCCCCTTCTTTGGGGGGGCGAATCTGACCGGCAACCGTATCGCCGGTACGCAGATTGAATCGTCTGATCTGGCTGGGTGAAACATAAATATCGTCAGGACCGGGAAGATAGTTGTAATCGGTGGCACGAAGAAAGCCAAAACCATCCTGCAAGGTTTCCAGAACCCCTTCGCCAAAGATCATACCGTTTTGTTCGGTCTGGGCATTCAAAATCGCAAAAATAAGATCCTGTTTGCGAAGGCTTGACGCCCCTTCTATATTGAGCTCACGGGCAATCGTATTGAGCTCATTGATTTTCTTCCCTTTTAATTCCTGTAAATTCATTGTTACTCCTGCGCTCGTAATAAAATGTTACCCGTATCAGCACGACACTGGTAGTCTGAAGTCAAGTGAATACGTGCTGCGCACGTAGAAAAGAAGTGTGTTAGTGAACTAAGAGAGTGGAAATATACTTAGGGATCCTGCTACCGGTTTGAGTAATTGATTCTGTCTGTATGAGAAGGATTGTGTTTCGAGTACCTACGCTGGATTTCACTATGAAGGTTGAGAAACGTTACCCCCAATCGTTCCGACTTGTCAACAAAAAAAGACGCTAAATCAGCTTGGTGAAAGAGATTTCACGGTTTTATAAAAACCTGCCGGAGTTGCTTCGAAGAGCCGCACGGAACAACCCAGGCGCTGTTCCAGCTGTGAAACGCTAACATCATCCAGGAACATCCCCTCTCCTTCCTTGATCATGACGTCCGGCACCAGCAGTGCAAGTCCCAGCTGCCGTCCTTCCAGTGCTGACACAATATCATTGCCGGCAATCAAGCCGCTCACCGTCACCGACGGTCCGAACAATCGGTTTTCTACCGCTACCGGGATAATATCAACACCGGTTGCACAAGAAAGTTCAGCCACAAACTCCTGTACCAGGGGGTAGATAGAATGTCCCGTTACCACCGTAACCCGGAATGATCCGAGCGCACGGGCACGTTTAAGCACCCTGGCAGCATCACGGTTAAACAAGGGGGTCATGCCGACCCCATTCTCAATCTGGGGGAAATCACCATACTCACGTAAAGACGGAAATGCGATCTCCCCTTTGAGGTAAAATTCATCCGCCAGAAACAGAAACGGTTCACCCAGTTGTTTACGCAATCTGATGGCGATTGGTTGCCAAACGGATATAAATTCAGCCGCATAGCGAGTATCAACCGGTGTCAGCCCAGGAAGCTTCTGTCGATGGGCAGTGAGTCCCAGTGGCACGATTGCCACCGAAGCTACCTGCGGGTAGAGAGATGCCAGATCAGCTATTGTCCGTTCCAATTCGGCACCGTCATTCAACCCGGGACAGAGCACAATCTGGGTGTGCATGATGATACGAGCTTCGGCAAGTGCCCGCAACTGTTCCAGAATCGGTGGTATCCCCGTAACTCCCAGCAATTGTTCCCGTAAGGTCGGGTTGGTGGCATGAACGGAAATATAGAGCGGCGACAAACGCTGCTTGATAATCCGTTTGAGCTCGGCAGGTTTCAGATTTGCCAGGGTAACATAATTACCATTCAGAAAAGAGAGCCGGTAATCCTCGTCCTTGATATAGAGCGGTTTTCGCAAACCACGGGGTAGTTGATGAACAAAACAGAACAAACAGTTATTGCGGCATTTTGCCGGAGCTGGCGGAGCGAATATCAGACCGAGCGATTCACCCGGCTCCCGTTCGATCTCCAACTCCCACACCTCACCACCAGGCTTTTCGATCTCCAGCAGCAATTCCTGGTCAGCGGCCGTATAGTAACTGTAATCGATTAGATCACGCAGATGATGCCCATCCACCGCACACAAACGGTCTCCTGCTTCAATCTCGCACTCTTCGGCAATTGAACCGGGCTGGACCTGCGCCACCAGCAATCCCTGATTCACCATTCACCTCCGGAATAAAATTCAGACTCACGATAATAGGCTATCAAGGAGTGCAGAAACACCTGCAATATGGCGGTCAACGGGACCGCCACCAGCATCCCCAGCACACCAAAAAGCTGCCCCCCCAGGAGCAGAGCAACCAAAGCAACCAGCGGATGTAAACCGACCGTATCGCCAACAATCTTGGGCGTAATTACTACCCCTTCCAGCGCCTGAACCAGTACAAACCATCCGAGGCACAGCAGCGGATGGAGCAGGTCGTGGAATTTGAGCAACGCCATACCGACTGACAACACAATCCCCAGGATAGTACCAACATACGGGATTATAAACATGATCCCCGCCAGCATTCCGATCACAATTGCCAGATCAATTCCAATAAAGTACAGCCCAAGACTGTACAAAACCGCAAGAATGCCACACACAGAGAGCTGGCCACGGATAAAACCGGAGAGAATGGTATCAATTTCCACCATTTTTGCAGTACAACCTGATTGGAAACGCACCGGAACCAGTGACAACACCGCAGCTTTCAAACGGGGAAGATCAACCAGCAGATAAAAGAGATAGACCGGAATAATGCCATACCCCAGCACCGCCAGAATCAGGCCGATAGAGGAGGAAAATGCTTGCCGGAAAAACAGGAACAACGGCTTGATCAAGCCAGGTGCCGCTGCCCGCGCTCCCTGAATCAGCTCCCCCAGCTTTAATGTCAGGTTTTCGGGAGTACCAATACCGAGATACGACTTTATGGTTGCCGGAATCAGCTGATACAAATGCTGGGCGTAGCCGGGAAGATTGATCTGGATGCTGGAAAGCTCACCACCGATTGACATGATTAAAAACAGAACACCACAAAGGGCCGCGGCTACGGCTCCGGCAAACACAATCAGAACACCATAGGTTCTTCCCAGCCCCTTCCGTTCCAGAAACATGACAGCCGGGTTAAGGAGATAGGCCAATGCCAATGCAATCAGCAATTGAATAAACAGCGAGTTCGATAAAGCGACCGCGCTGACGAGTGCCACAACAATCAGAGTAACGACAACCAGGAGAATTTTTGAGGACTTTGTCATAAAAGGGGGAAATCCCCTCCGGCATTGAACCGGAGGGGGAAATGGCTACTGATGCAGATGAAACGTGCCATCGGCCGAGGTAATTGAAGCAATGGCATGTTTGTAAAGCAGAATATCTCCGTTGGAATCAAGCAACACTGAAAAATTATCGAACGACTTGATGTGACCTTCCAGTTTATCACCCGACATGAGCAGCACAGCCACCTTAACCCGTTCTTTACGTGCCTGATTGAGATACTGATCCTGAATGTTAAACGGTGCTTTTGCCATGGTTCCTCTCCTTACACTCAAAAAAATCAATTACACGATTTCGGATAGTAACATACTTTTCAGGATAATCAAACCATACGATATCCCCGTCAGCCTGAAACCACGTCATCTGTCGTTTTGCGTAATGCCGGGTATTACGTTTGATTAAACGAACCGCCTCGTCAAGATCATACTCTCCCGCCAGATAGGCCAGCATTTCCTTATAGCCGATCGCCCCCAACCCCTTAGCCGATGGTGACAGTCCGGAACCGAGCAGCTGTTGCACTTCCTGCAACAGTCCCTCGTTCAGCATCCGCTCGACCCGTTTATCAATCCGTTGATACAACTCCTGTCGTCCCACCTGAATCCCCAACTGCAGAGAGTCGTAGCGAACCTCATTAAAACCATGCTGCTGCTGATAGGTGGACAACGGTATTCCGGTCAGGCGATACACCTCCAGGGCGCGAATAATCCGCACCAGATTATGCGGGTGAATGCGGGCTGCCGTCAGCGGATCAACCTGCTGCAAATCCACGTACAATGCCGCAGCACCTTTTTCATCAGCTTCCGCCTGCAACTCCTGTCGTATGGTTGCCGCTCCGCTGGGAGAATCTACCAGTCCGTGCAGCAGCGCCCGCAGGTATAACCCCGTCCCCCCGACCACCACAGGCAGAGATCCCCGCGCCATAATCGTTGCAATAGCTTCGTCAGCAGCAGCCACAAAATCGGCAGCAGAAAAATTCGCGTCCGGCGGAACAATATCAATCAGGTGATGGGAGACTTGTCTTAGATCATCGGCAGACGGCTTGGCAGTCCCCAGATCAAGTCCTCGATACACCTGCTGTGAATCGGCATTGATAATTTCAACCGGCAAAGTTTCCGCCAGCCTCAGCGCCAGGGCACTCTTCCCCGAAGCAGTTGGACCGCAGATAATAACGACCTTCTGGTTACCCGACATGGAAGTTAATACCGGTAACGCAGTTCAAGTTTTAATAACTGGTTGGTACGATCAACATCGGCGACCAGATTCACATTACTGATCCGCTCAACCCCATAGCTGACCAACATGTCACTATCACCATACAGCGGCACTCCCCAGCCAACTCGCCCCGCATGTTTCGATTCCATAACCTGGCTGCCGGTACGATAGCTACGTCCCCGTTCGGTATAGAAATATTCCAGCGCCAAGGTATTACGTGTGCTGAACCAATGGGAATAACGACCGTAGAATTCCTGAACTCCGGCGCCCCCCTGCGAATGTCCAGGTGTCATGTCGTGGTACACATAGCCAAGTGGAAATTTCCAGTCACCATAGAGCATGACGCTACCAAAAAAATATTCAAAACGGAAATCATCACGGCATGATGAAGTCAGACAAGGGATGGAAAAACCGGCCACATAGCTCTCCACGATTGGCCAGACCCCACCGGCATTATCTTCACCGGAATATTCAACGTATACATCGGTATTCCGTAACCAGGGGATTCGAAAACGAAGATCCAAGCCGGCGATAGTATTGTTGTGATTGGTATCGCCGCCACCAAAAATCTCGTCCGTCAGCTTGGCCGGCGTCGCAAATCCGGGTCCCCCCTGTTGACGTACGAAATTAGCGCCGATCTCGTACCACTCCTTCGGTTTTACCGCCAGCTTGAAGCCGATGAAATAGGGGCGACGATGTTCGGGAGTACCAATCGCGGTTTCATCAAAGCGCGAGACAACCAAAGAATATTTCACATCCCCGATCCGTTGTTTCACCCAAGGGATATCAATCGGTTCCGGACTGGATATTTTGATCATATCAAAGTTACGGGCATTATTGGTCAGCGTCGTGGTGCCACGGAATCCGGGGCCAAACCAGTTTTCATCACGTCCCGCTTCCAGTTCCAATCCACCGCCGCCCAGCTTGAGATAGCCTCGATTAAGCTGCAGCTTGATCTCATCACCCGAAGCGAGTATCACCGGTTCGATCAAGGCAGTGGCACTGCTACGCAGATACCCCTCGACTCCCCAGCGCAGCTCACCACTCTGGCCACGGGGATGAATCGTCCCGTTGTTGTTCTCCAGCAGCGGTGTCCCCTCGGTGCCGGTCACCGTTGAGGTACCACCAGCCCCCAAAGGACGTAAATCCCCACCGATGAAGCCGAATGCCGACTGATGGGCAGGATCTTTCGAAGTACGGTTATAGTCGCGGGGGACACCATCCAGGTAGACATAACGCAAGCGAAGCGCAGAGATCGGGTTGTAATCCAGAAAGGGTAGTTTTCTGTCAGGGTCAGCCTGCAAGGCCATTTCCCGCGGCACCAGACTCCGTAGACGTGCAATCAATTCGTTGGCAAGCACCGGCACGCTTCTGTCCACATCGGCAAGCCGCTGTTCCGCCTCCAGAACAAGTCGTGCGGCCTCAGCCTTGCTGAATGGCTTGAGTCCTTTGACATCTGTGGTAATCAGCCCCACTCCGGCCAGCTTCTCCAGATAAAGGTAGATTGGACTGTCCAGTGGAATATTGGCTGACGATAGACACCAAGCCGGGACAACAGACACTATTTGCAAAGCCAGCACAAGAACGGCTACTCGTTTCATTACAGTAATACTCCGGTCATCAAGCAGATAAGATTCAGGAATGATAACTCACCACTATCCAGAATCCTGTATCAACAACAATGCTGTTCAGTAGGCATTTTTGTTGACCAACCCTTTAAAGAAAGTCAAAAACATTATTTTTGCATCAAAAAGCAGATCCCAGTTCTCGATATAATAGATATCACACTCGATCCGCTTGCTTATGGAGGTATCCCCCCGCCAACCATTTACCTGGGCCCAGCCGGTAATTCCCGGTTTTACCTGATGTTTGACCATGTATTTGGGAATGTTCTCCTTGAATTGCTCAACAAAGAATGGCCGTTCGGGCCTCGGGCCAACCACACTCATGCTCCCGAAAAGAACATTGAAAAATTGAGGCAACTCATCCAGGCTGGTCTTCCTGATAAAAGAGCCGAACCTCGTCTTGCGAGGATCGTTCTCCGTTGTCCAGGTTGTAGCTGCAATAGCATCATTATCTACCCGCATCGAGCGGAACTTCAGCATATTAAACTGCCGGTTATTCAGCCCGATCCGCACCTGCCTGAACAGAACCGGTCCCGGAGAGGTAATCTTGATCCCAATGGCGATGCACAGCATGATCGGAGCCACCAGCATCAAGGCGACGATAGAAACAAGTATATCGAACAACCGCTTGAAAAATCTGTTAAACGGGTCATCGAGTGGAATTTTCCGGACATTGAGGAGCGGCGTGCCATCAAACATTTCGACCTGGGGAGCCCCGGAGAGAAACCTGTAATAGTCCGGGATGATCCGCACCCTCACCCCTGCCTTCTCACACTCATCCACAATACAACCATATTTGTCGTAGGCACTGAGCGGGAGCGCAATAACCACCTCGTCAACGCTGTGATGTTCCAGGAATTCCGTCAGCTTGTCGCAACCACCCAGGATAACTTTTCCAGCAACAGTCCCCTCACATTTTGCCTCGTCATCATCCAGAAACCCGATCACGTTATAGCCGAAGTCCCGATGGGCAACCACCTTTTCGGCAAAGTCAATTCCGACTGGCCCGGCGCCAATGATCAGCATATGCTTCTGGTTGTAGCCATTTTCCCTCAGATAACGAAGAGTTTTACGCACAACATAGCGTTCAAACAAGAGGAGACCGAGCCCGTACATGGCAAACAGCAGTGAGACTTCACGGGAATAATCGAGTTGTTTGTTCAGGAACAGAATGCTGTTGATGGAGATAATACCAATCAGGTGGGCACGGGTGATAATCAGAATTTCCTTGCGATAGAGGCGGCTTCTCATGGGGGTATAGACACCCATGAAAAAATAGAGCATCAGCAGCAGTGGCACCATCCAAAGTGGGGCCATGACGTGCGAGTCATGCACATTAGCAAGAGAGGCGCCGTCATACTTCAGCAGCAATGCCGCCAGATAGGCGAGCAGCAGGGAACATATGTCCAGAGACACCTGTATGACATTAAAAAATCGTTGGTGTTTTTTTACCATCTCACAACCAGACCCGAAGCACTGATCGGCAATACGTTCTATTCATGTGACTTCCAGTAACCCGCATTCATACTCAATTTCCGTTTAAAATCCGGCCTCATTCCCGCCTCTTTCTGTCCAAGCTTATACCCCGCATACTTTAGCACGATTCTGACGAATGCAGACGGGATGAGCCAAAAGCTATGCCGGCACAAATAGGCCAACTCCGAGCAGATGAATCGTCGCCCCTCCCCTTCTGCCCTGCCCAACAAATTGATATACCATTTTTCCCGCGAATGAAACACCCCAATGTCGAAATAACGCCGGAATTCCTCAACAAGCGAGTAGTTATGGGAGTGATAACAGACCGCTTCTGCACAGTAGGCTATTTTCCAACCAGCCTGGAGCATCTTGGCAGCGACATAGGTATCCTCTCCAAAAATCACATCCGACGGAAAACCGCCAACATCCATTAATGCGGTACGACGATAGGCAGCAAAGGAATTGGAAATAAATGCCGTTTTGATACCAAGCCTGGATATGTCAGCTTTTGATTTGATTGAGGACTCGGCAGTGTAATTGAACAATCGGGCATGGGCTGCCAGAGGCGAGGCATCGACATGGGGGAGTTGACGGCCGCAGACAGCACCAACTTCGGCATTCTCAAACGGTTGGAGAATATTTTGAATCGAGTCTGGCGATGCCAGCAAAGCATCCTGAGTCATGTAAATGATGATATCGGCATCAGGGCAATGTGTCAGGGCGAGTTGCCGGGTTGCCCCATGATTGAAGGAGCTGACGGGAATTCCGACCACCTCTGCTCCGGCTCTATGCCAGACATCGGCGGTATTGTCTTCGGAAGCGGAGTCGATCACGAGCATGGAGAAACTCCGGTTTGTTTGCCGGGCTATCTGTTCCACCAGTTTTTGGGATTCTGTCTCACCATTACGCGTGGGTACGAACAGCAGTATACTCATAAACTTTCCTGAATATTATTTTGCAGCATTGATGAATTGGAGGTAGGTTTCGAATATTTCAGGGTTCGACTCCACCGGCTCTTTTGACTAAAGAACTTTACAACGAGATAGGTCACAAAAAACAGAAGCGCCCGTAGATTAAAGTTGGCATATTCACCCATCAGGAAGAAATTGAGAACAAAATAATTGAGCAGTAAATTCAAAACAATGAACTCAACCAGTTTATTTGTCAGCAGCGCCTGAATGTACCATTTTGTAACATACAAGGTCACACACGCCGCGACGATATAGAGCAACCAGCCGACCGGCAGATTGAAATAGTAGATAAACATGCCAGGGGGAGCTGCCGCAAAGGTGACCCCCCCCTCTACATAAGCGGCACCGGTAGTTTTACTGACTGCGATCATGAAATGCCCAAGACCAAAGTCAGGGTGTAGTTGCAGATTTTTGAGGGAAAACGAATTGCTGACATATTCTACCAATATGTCAAGCAGATCACCCTTGTAGCGCTCGTTAAGACTAACCCAGAAGAGCTGCCCTTGCGAGATAATACGATCATAGATGGTAATACTTGAGACTTCCGGATCCAAATAAAGGTTTCTTATGAAAAGAGCAAGACCGGCAATGGACGGTATAACCAGCATGAAAACCTTGGGAAAATAATATCGACATCCATTCTGCACAACCATGCGCAAGATAACCGGAAAAGCCAGCGCCACCAGTGTTGAGGTTGTAGCATGACGAATCACACCATTCATAAGAACCAGCAAGAGAATTGCCACATAATATTTCTTACTACTGTTAAACAGATAGTAGGCAGCTATTATTATTACAAAATTATTAATAAAATAGAGTTGTGTACCCAGAGCCGAAAAGGAAAGCACTTCAAATTTATTACCGGAAAGCCAGCTACTGCGAAATTCCGGTTGTGACAGAAAGGCCAGGTTAAACATCAGGAGAAACAGTACAAAAAACCTGGGGCGTTTTTCATAGCTGGTCGTTTGAACCTTGTTGATGAATTTTTTGCTGAATTTTATCTTGGCAGTCAGCCATATAATCGGGATTGAAAACAGGCAGTACATCAGATAGGCATAGTTTCTGAAACCATCCTGGTTGAGTTCAAATAACTTGAAGCCACGTTCGATAAAGTAGAGCGAGATAAAGGTCAGCAACATGCTGTTAAAAAACGTAAGCATGCCAGCAAACAGGAGTGGATTTTTACGGTAACACCACAACAACATCCAGAGATGGAAGAGGAATGCGATTCCGCATATGAGAGTATAGACTGAATCACTCATCAGGTGACTGACCGTGCATGATTACAGCGAATTTTAGCCGCCATGATGACCGCCTTGTCGAACTGGTACAGCCGGTACAATAACCAGTTGCTGTTCGAAGTACGAAATATGGTTGAAATCACACTATCAAGCGCGTCAAGTACCATAACCGGGAAGAGCGACAGCAGCCTAACGATTTGATCCAGCTTGGTCCCCTTGAATTCAGCGGGATGAAGTTCTGTCAGCAGCAGATAATTGACCATGGAAGTCCGCATCCGCTGGAATTGCTCGCTTTTAGCAACCAGCCCGAGATGGGAAACCGGATTGTCGATATGAGTCACCCGAAAGTCACGGCAAAGCCTGATTCCCCATTCACAGTCCTCGTAGCCGTAGCCACTGAAGCGTTCATCAAACAGGTTACGCCAAAAGACATCCCGCCGGATCAAAATATTGGCAGTATGCAGGTAGCGCCAACTAACCTGGTTCCGTTCAGCAGCTGGTTTGACATCATTGTGTCCACTCAAATACAGAAAAAAATCATATTCCAGACCAGCCATGGTTCTGGATTTATAGGAGATTCCACCACATAGGGCATCAAAGCGCTTTTGTCTGGCTGACTCGCAATAAACTGCCAGAAAATCCGGACCGTCAGGAAGCACATCGGAGTCCATAAAAAGGAGATACTCACCGCAAGCTTCCTTGGCCAGAACATTCCGGATCCGGGATCTGCCGACGTTTTCGTTCAGCTCAAGCAAGCGTATCCCGGCTTCATGAGCAACCCGGCACACCTCCCGGTTCTGTTGCCTAAGATCTTCGCGCGGCGAGCAATCATCCACGACGATCAGCTCAACCATTCCTACCGGAAGCTGTCGCATCTGGCTAACCAATGTTTCCAGCAAAGCATGCAGGTTCCAATTGTAAACCGGAACCAGCACTGATATCAGCGGTTTAATTCCGCTCAACGCCTGCGGCATCAGCCAGACCTCCGATACCAAGCCCTGAGTCGATAGAGCTGATTGAACAATGCCCCCTTCAGGCCAGGACTGACAAAGGTTCTCAAAGCGGTTTCCCGATCGGTCCACTCGTATTTATACCCCTCGTTTCCTCGTCCCAGATCAAATTTTGTCAAACCAAGCCTGAAACACTCCTCCACCAGCCGCAGCATCAAAACCCGTCCTGGTGAGTATTTTTCAAATTCGGGAGCGTAGGAGGGCATCAGATAATAGAAGGTGCTGCCGTAAACATACCCAACATGGGCAGCAATCACCTGGTCATCAAGCAGCAAAGCAGAGACATGAACAGAGCTGTTGTCATGTGGTTGACGCCGGTAAAATTCTTCATACCCAGGAACAAAGAGTACACCGGCCACTCCGCTGGCAAGATACCTGTCCCGTTTCTGTTTTAGGAAAGCGGTCATGACCGTATCCATTCGATCATCGGACTGATCGAGAATTAAAAACTGCAACTCTCCCAGAGCAGCGAGACGCTTTTCCTGACGCAAGGTATCGGATTTAAGTTTTTTACGAAAACGCTTGAGAGAATCCAGGAAGTCCTCAAAGCCTCCTTGCAGATAGGCACAGGGAGCCACATCACTGTCATTAACAAGAAAGTTTTTTGACAAGTACGGGTAGATGGTCGCATCACTGCGAACATAGGGAAAGTAGCAGATATGGTGATTCACAGAATTCCGGATTAGCTGCAATGCTTGTTTCAGAAAGTCTTCAACTCCCAGCTGGGAGGATTGGTCAAACAGTACGTCACCGTAATCAACAATCTGAATACCTCCCATCCAGGTTACCAGGCGCAAAATTGACTTGGAAACCATGCAGGCCGGAAAAATAGCACGCACCTCGCCATGTTCACGATATACGACAATCGAGGGGGTTGCCCCTGCCGCCCTGCCGGCGGTCGTATACCAGCTTGAGACAAAATCGTAACTTTGAAACACATGGCAAGCAACCCGAGTTTCAAGAGAACGCCACTCTTCGCGGCAATTATTCAGACCTTCGGCGCTGATAATAAGCTCAAACGGCATCGCAGACCCGCTTTAAAGCCTGCAAGCAGGCATCAATTTCCATATTCTGATGTATAGGTAACATAACAATCTTCTTCCACAACTCCACGGTTCCAAACGGGTTCTTATCAAGTATCGTACGAGGCAAGGAAGGCCAGGAGTGAATATCAAGACCCACCTTGCGCGCTACAGCAAGCATGCGCTCCCGGCACTCTTGACGAGCGACATACACCGGAAAAGCAAGCGGCGAGTTACCCGTACCAAGTAAATTGCCATACCATTCCAGATAACCGTATCCTTGTTCATGAAGCATCCTGTCGACAGCTGAATACACGGCTCTACGACGAGCCCTGATAGTATCCTGGTCAGCACTCCGAAGCAATTGCGCGCCCCGTGCATTGATACGATACGCCTGAAGTGAGGTTTCACAAAACCCTTCTATCTGGCTAAAATCAGGCAATCCACGCTCAATCCCCAACAACCCGAGCATTGCCTTGACCCAGTAGCGGTACGGTTGCTCTTTTGGTAAAGATCGCATCGCCATCCGTATCCGATCTTGAAGAACCTCAGGTTCTTTAACGTTGATACATGCATAGGCGCCGTTGAGAGTAGGCAGGACTTTCCTGGATGAGGTAATACTAACATCTCCCAGCCGTTCCAAAGGGGTGGTTTCATGCAGACTGGCAAAACCATGGGCGTTGTCATTGATCCACAGCAGGCCATTTTCACGGGCAAAGCTTTCGATAGCGAAAAAATTACTACTGAATCCGAAGTAATTTACCGTCAGAATGGCCTTGGTTCGAGAAGAAGTTGTGACCGTTGAAAAATCAACCTGAAAACGGCTGTCGATGCCATAAAAAACCGGGCTGCAACCGAGGCGCTCCAGGGGGAGCAGCACCACATCACAAATATACGACGGTAGCAAAACTTCGTCTCCCGCACCTATTCCCAGAGCCTGCAACAGGTTAAACAGGGCATACCGGGCATACCCGCATGCCAGCCGATCATCAGAAATCGATCGTCCGGACTGCGCATTCAGCCGTAAGAGAGCTGACAGAGGCACCGGCGGCGACCGGCGGATAATCTTCATAATGTAACCACCCGCCGCATTCGATTGGCAAGTGCGCCATACATGCCGCTCTGATAAATCTTCGATAATTTTCCGAGGACCTCCCCCTCATAGAGCGGAATGCGCGGCAGCATATACGACAAATGTTTATGTTCCGGGAATATGTTGCCGATATTGGTCGTCACTGCGGTGGCAAAACCGGCATCCTGCACCAATCTCACATCACGTGGTGACACTTGTTTACTCTTACCATAGGGGTACGCAAAATGTCTGATTGATCTTCCAATCAGCCGTTCGATCTCGACCTTCGAATTCACAATCTCATCCGCGGCTTCCTGATCATCAAGCGCTCGCAGACTGCGATGGGACATGGTATGGCCACCAATGGTGCAAAGCGGATCGCCGGCAAGCGTTCTTATTTCTTCCCAACTCAAACAAAGACTCTGGCTGGAACCGGTCGGAGGATACTGTTGTTGCAAAGCAGCTACAAAACCGGCTTGCTGATGGGGGGCAAGTCCCATAAAGTGAGCCTGTAATGCGTTGTAGCGAGAACAGGTTGAGCCTCCCGTAATGCGCACATTTTCCCACGGGAAGCTTAACACAATTTCCTGGTTCCAACGGGCTGTGTCAGCCAAGCTTTCCCACCAGAGATCGGCGGCTCCGTTGGGAAAGCTGTTGGTAACATACAGCACAAATGGAATTTCATATTTTTTGAACAGCGGATATCCGAGACTGTAATTATCACGGTAACCGTCATCGAGGGTAATCAGCAGGTGCTTCCCCTTACGGGTCAAACGGTCAAAATCAGCATGCAATTCATCAATCGAGATAAAATCCCACCCGTGGTTCCGCTGTTCCTGAATATACTGTTCCAGGGCGGCCTGACTAATGGAGAGCGGTTTGAGCGGATCTTCTTCTGCAAGGGGGGTGGCAGAAATCCGATGGAGCAGAATAATGGAAACATGTCCGCCATAGAACGGACTGAATGCCTTGTGTAGTTGTGAATAATAGCAAAAATTTGCCAGAACTTTTTTCATCTAACGTCCAAGGAGTGTCATAAGGTATTTAACATAACATTTCCAACTGCCGGGATCTGTCTTGATCGATTGCAGGTGAATTCTTACGGCATCCTGCCTGTTTCCGCTTTGCGACAATGAGCGGGCATAGGTTGCCAGATGTTCAGCCATGCGTCGCCGTTCGATCGCATGTATGGTGCTGTAATTACCAGTACTCCGTAACTCGTTGAAGTGATGTTTAATTACGTTACCAATATTATTGTAATGGTAGTGTATTTTTTGTGTAACACTCCCCTCAACCCGGTTATATTGCCCCAGTACTGCAGCGAGATGTCCGAAACGCGCGCCTGCCCGTGCCAGGCGCAACCAGAATTCATAATCCTCGGCGCTGTTAAATTCCTTGCTTTCTGAAAAGCCGCCAACCCGCTGTGCCAATTCTCTGCGCACGACTGTCGCGGAGGTGGAAAGACGATTCCCCTTGAACAAAAGCTGTTCGTATACCGGTATCGGGACTTCGGAATAGGAAAGCAGATGTTGACTTCCATCTCTTCGTATTTCGATTTCATCATGATATGCCACATCAACCTGATCATGGCATTGTAAATAATCGGCCATCCGCTCCAGTTTCTCCGGACACCAGCCATCATCAGCATCAAGAAAGGCGATATAGGCACCTTTTGCCCGTAGCAGTCCATTGTTTCGGGCTCCGCCAATTCCCTTGTTTTCCTGATTTGCCACACTCAGAGGGAAATCAGGATACTGTTCCATATAGGTATGCAGAACCTGTTCAGTATTGTCCGTCGAACCATCATTCGTCACCAGGACTTCATAATTGCCAAAGGTCTGCTTGCGAACTGAATCCAAGGTTTTATCTATGAAGGTACCAGCGTTGTAAGCTGGGATTACCACACTGAATTGCACGGTTGTATCTGTCATCCGATCATTTGCTCCCCTGGAACCTGCAGCCATCAACAGTCACCGAAACACCGGAAATATTCTTTTGCCATGCGATCGGCAGTAAATAGCTCTTGGTACCGTTCAAACCCCTTGTTCCCCTGTTCGGCACGCATGTTTTTATCAACCAACAGTGTTGCTACCTGCCGGGCATATCCCTCGACATCATTTTTTTCAAATGCAAACCCACCCTCGCCGTCAACCACAACTTCCGGCAGGCCGCCCACCCGTGTCGCCACCACCGGGACCCGGTGCATCATCGCCTCGACACAGGTCAAACCAAATGATTCAAACTCCTGAGACCCAACCAGCAGCAGGTCGACCCGGCTCAGAATCTGGTTAGCATCACTACGAAAACCAAGCAGGTGCACGCTGTCTCCCAATTCCAACTCCGCCACCATTTTTTCTACCGCAGCAATTTCCTGATCGCTACCATGACCACAGATCACGAAATGTGCCTCCGGAATCTGCATCAAAACCCTTCGAAAAACCTGGAGCAGAAAAAAATGTCCTTTTCGTGGTTCATAGATCCCGAGCATGAGACAGAGTGGCGTATGATCGGCAAGTCCCAGTTCGCGACGGATATTGTTCTCCCCGCCGGCGCTTCCCGAGTACTCCAAGCCATTGTAAATATGTGTGACCTTACTTGACGGAATCGCCGGCCGGTTTGACATGGAATCTGCAGCCGCCTGGGAAACGGTGATAAACATTTTAGTATAACGAGCCAGCAACCGATCAACCCAATTTTCCTGAAACCGGATCAAATGTCTCGCGGGTGTCGCCAGATTATGGAAGTTATGAATACTGGGGGGCTTCTGCGAGTAGAGCCCCCAGACAATCCCAGCTGCGCGACAGGTATCGCCACCAGGATACCCACCGTTGATTACCATCAAATAATCTGCCGGCTCGTCACACAGAAGCATGCGTAATTTCGGGAAGGAACGTACGAAAAGCAGGTAACGAAATATGGGGGATAATGCTTTTCTGAAAAAATCAAGGAACGGTATGTCAGCGGTATAACTATTTATTTTCTTATACGTAAGGATACGGTGCGTCACAATACGACAGGGACGGTGCAGTCGCTCGCGAATATCCTGTAACCCCGGATGATCTTCATTACAGACCAGTATAAACGTGTCCGACGGATTGGGCCAATTATTGATGAAGTTGATAATAAATGTGTCAACGCCACCACGTTGGTAGTTTTCAGTAAACAAGCAGATCGTCATAATATAAATCAATAACCTGATAAATTTTTGATTCAACTTTCGGGTAGTGCCAATCGCCTGAGATTGATTTCGTCGCGTGACAGTCCGGCGATTCCCGGAAAGAGATACACAACCACCGCCACCACCAGACAGTAGATAGCACCGCTTACCACAAATGCAGCAATATTAGCGACAAAATCATTCATTCCACTCAGAGGAATCAGAAGCAAGGTCGACAACGATACAGAAGAGACACCATACGCTATGCCGTACAGCAGTGGGATAAGCATCATTTGGAATAACAACCACTTCAGATATGAAATACCTAGATACCGGGTATTGTAGTAGAGTTGAACATTGGTAGCAATGATCTGTACCAGCACCATTTTTATCGCCAAGCCTGTGGCACCAAGCGCCAAGCCAGGAATCAGATAGGTAAGTGGGGCCAGCAATACATAGGTTAGCGGAAGGCTACACACCATGGCGGCAATACCTATTTTGCTGTAAAGGCCGGTCTGCCCCGTAGCGACCAGCAACGCCCCGCTCAATTGGCCAAAAGTCTGATGGATCGGGTAGAGTGTCATGATGGCAATCGGAAGCACAGCTCCCTGAAACTTGCTGCCACCAATCAGTTTGACAACCATCTCACTCTGCACTGAAAGAAAACAACTTGTCATGGCAGCAATGAACAGGAACAGCTTGATGCGTGTGAACAGTCTCACCAATCGCTCCTTGTCATGATCTTCATGAGCAAAAGCGAACTCGCGTGTCAGCAGCGGTGTCATGGCACTGGTAAAAATAAATGCAATCGCCCCAAGCCGGTCAGACAACCCAAAATACCCCTGTTCAACGGAACCACCGATCAGTTGCAAAAACCAGCGATCGAAGTAGAGGAACAGAAACCCACTGAACATCAGAATTGTCAAGGGACGTGCATACTCTCGAACAAAGATCAGAAAGCGTTCTTTCTCAGCAACTGAGAAAGATCTAAACCTGAAGACAGCACCGGACAAGGCCCCCTGCTGTATTAACCAACGTCCTGAGAGAATCGTGGTAAACAGAATAATTGCAATTTGAGCCATAAAGTAGGCATGCAGATTCATCAAACCGACCGCCACCAGAGAGAGCAAGACCACGGCCTTGAGAAAATTTTGTAACAGCCTTACTTTTTCCAGCCCCACCGTCAGAGACATACCGTCTGACAGGAATACCAGCAACTGATAGACAAATGTCGCCAGCGTAAACAGCAATGCCTCCCAGAGATGGATCGACTTGATCTCCGGCCACAACAACAGATTGTAACCACTCACGATGGATGCAGTAATTAAAAGAGCAAAAAAAACGGTCATGGCCAATGAGAAATAAAGTGTCACTCCGGAAGCAACATCAATATTTTCCTTATGCCCTTTGCGTGATACCCAATTAAAATAAGCTATCGGCACTTGCAGCGTCAGAGTTTCCAGAATCAGCTTGAAATTATTGGTTATGAATTCGAAACGGCCAAAATTATCCGGTCCCAAGGCACGGGTAACAAATGACATGGTGACCAGACCAAGTGACATACCCCACAGATTGGCGATCAATTTGAACATGAAACGTTTTTTCAGAGAGCCCTTTAGTGACACGGGAACCTGTTTGCTGTCAGCTCTGCCTGGACGATATCCCGCTTCAACTGGCATTCGGACTCACGACTCGTCACTTTATTCTCCTAAATTTCTGATTACTTTAGCCGGGTTCCCCGCAGCAAGCACTTTAGGAGGAATACTTTTTGTCACCAAACTTCCGGCGCCAACCACAGAATTCTCTCCAATCGTGACCCCAGGTAAAACAATCACATTTGCACCCAACCAGCACCCTTTTTTTAGTACGACCTGTTGCGACACATAGTGCCCCTGATCAATAATCGGAATATCAGGACTGTCAAAACGGTGGTTATTGACATAGAGATGAACGCCGGACCCCATCATTACATCATCCTCAATGGTTATTCCAGCCCCCCCCTCACGGGGATCGGCAAATAGCATGGTTGTGGGGCGAACCACAACCCGTTTTCCAATGCTGATCTTGGAGCAACAAATGGCATATGCACCGGGGCGAAAATCAGCACTATCATCGAAATGCAAGAATTTACTCTTGCAAAGTCTTGTCATCGTAGACTTGAAAAACAGACGCCAGTAGGTACTGGGAATATCCGGTCCAAGTCGATCAGCTTCATTCCAGAAACTGATTCTTTGCAGCAATTCGCGAATGAACATCACTACTCCATCTGAGAGAGCATACGCTCCTTGATCAGTTTATTAAACTAGAGATCCTGATCGTTTACAACGGGCTTATGCAAATACACCATCGTATTCGCAGTTAGCTCTTTCAAAATCAGCCATCCTACCAATATCCAACCAATATTCCCTGATCGGAAACACCGCCGTTTCAAACTGCTTCTCCAAAAGTTTTTCCAGCAACGACGGCATATCATAATACGTATTTTCGGGGATCATTTGCAGCACATCCGGTTCCAGAACATAGATCCCTGCGCTGACAAAAAATTGATGCACCGGTTTTTCTTCAATGGCAATCAGACGATGTCGATCAACCTTGACGACTCCATAGGGTACCTGAAACTCATAATCCCTGACGCACAGGGTGGCTTTAGCCTGGTGTTCCGAGTGAAAACCAAGCAAATGGCTGAAATTCACCTTGGTCAGGAGATCGCCGTTCATCACCAGAATGGGCTCAGTAATCCCGGAAGGAAGCAGACTGAGTGCACCGGCGGTTCCCATGCGTTCCGTCTCTTTCAAATAGGAAATATCAACTCCCCAACGGCTGCCATCACCAAAGTGCTGCTGCACCATCTCAGCCTTGTAATTTACCGACAGGTAGAACTTTCGGAAACCGTATTCCACAAAATTTTCGAGGATTGTTTCCAGAATCGGCTTACTGCCAACGGTTAACAAAGGCTTTGGACATTCATTGGTGAGCGGGCGCAGCCGGCTCCCCAGTCCACCTGCCATCAGCACGACCGGATTGTTTCGGCAGGAAGGGAGTAAGAGATTATCAAGAATTTCCAAACCGACCAGAATGCCATCTTCACCAATCACGGGAAGTTGATGAATGGTTTTGCTCTGCATCAGCGCCAGAATTTTATCACGACTCTCACTGGCAGAAACCGTGACCGGATGACTGTTCATGATGGTACTGGCAGAATCATCCAGAGAAAGTCCCTTCAGGATGGCACGCCGGATATCACCATCCGTAATGGTGCCAAGCAGCCTTTTTTCCCTATCCAGAACCAGTGCAATCTGCAGCGTGCTGGTATCAATGACTTCGATTGTTTCTCGTATGGTAGCAGACGGAGCAATGACAACCTTTTTCCAGTCCATCATTGCAGCCTCTCCCTGGCCGGAACACCCACGACCAACCGACCGTCTTTAACATTTTTAGTCACCACGGCTCCCGCCCCGACTGTTGAAAATTGACCGACCGTTATCCCTTGTATAATGGTTGCTCCTGTACCGATATGGGCTCCATCGCCAACCCGCACCGCTCCAGACATGGTCACCCCTGGGGCAATATGTACATGGTCTCCAATCAGGCAATCATGATCGATTGATGCCCGGGTATTCACAATCGAATTACAGCCAATCCGACACCCCGGTTGAATCACCGCACCTGCCATAACCTGCGTCCCTTCCCCCAAGACCACATCAGAGGCGATGATCGCCGAAGGATGGACGACCGTTGCAAAACAATACCCCTGTTCCTTGAAATACTTAAATATCTGCGTACGCCGTACGGGAAGCCTAATTGATCCAAGACCATTCACCAGCACTATTTCATCGCAGGAAAACTGACCTACTTTCGTGTCATCACCAAGCACCGGTATTCCGAGTATTTTGGTTCCCAGCAGGGCAGGATCGGAATCCACAACACCCATGATCGCAACACCCGCTTGCTGCAGCGCTTCCAGCAGCACCTTGGCGTGTCCTCCGGCGCCAAGAATCAATCGTGCTTTGCCGATCACTGGATCAACTCGTCACCAGCATAATCACAGCTGGCACATTTTCCGATGGTTTCCCAGTATCTCATGGGGGAGAGGCCATCTCCCGGCCGTTTGGTGGCAAGATTTTCAGATGAAAACCGTTCACCGGCCTTGACCGAAGATGCCGCCACCAGACTTTTTCTGGCAATCGCCATATTTTTAACTTCGCAGTCCGACGGCTTTTTGAGCCCACTCCCCAGCGCCTGTTCAACATCCCTGACAGCTTGCACCATCGCTTTCAGTTCTCCCGGTTCAAGTGAAGCGTTATGATCGGGACCGGGAAGCGTCCTGTCGAGAGTGAAATGCTTTTCAATCACGACAGCCCCGCGAGCGACTGCGGCAATCGGCACCACAATCCCTTGCGTATGATCGGAATAGCCGACTGGTAAACCGAAGGCAGTGCGCATGGTATCCATCACCCGCAGATTCACATCCTCCAGCGGTGCAGGATATTCGGTGGTGCAGTGCAACAGAGTAACCTTGTCCTGCAGGGCACGTTGCCCGTCCGAACTACGGTAGGCAGCTTGAAATGTAGCGATTGATGGTTCAGACAAACCGAGATAACCAAAAGCCAGCACCCCCAGGGCATCCTCAATTTCACCCAGGGTGGACATGCCCGTAGAAAGAATGACCGGTTTAGCGGTGCGAGCCATTTTCAGTAACAACGGGGCATTGGTAATATCGCCGGAGGGTATCTTAAGCAGAGGGAGATTAAATTTCCCGACCAGCAGATCGACACTTTCTTCATCAAAGGGGGTCGAAAGAAATTCGATTCCATATTTTCTGCAATGTTCTATCAGCGCTTCATGGGTCGCCTCATCCAGTTCCAGTTTACGGATCATATCAAACTGGGATTCACCCGCATCGGTTGTCCTGGCCTGATACGCCGCTTTGGGCGCAGAGCGGCTCACCAGATTGGCAGCCTTGAAGGTCTGGAACTTGACGGCATCGGCGCCGGCATCGGCAGCGACCTCGATCAGTTTTTTGGCCATCTCCAGCGAACCATTATGATTGACCCCGGCTTCGGCAATTATGTAGGTGGCAGTAGTAGACATATCGTGTTCACAAATCATGGAATCGTTTGATGGTTAGTTCGTCAATGGCTACGTTTTTTAAGATCCTCAGCATTTGCTCCGAAGTGTTACCGGCGCCGTAGCGTGATTCAACATTTTGCAACAGCACTTTGAACCCGGGAGCCAGAACATTTTTTATACAAGCTGTGATTGAATCGACGTTTTCCTCACAGTCGACGATAGAAGCCGCTTTCAAGCGTCCTCCCTGGCGATTGCCAATATTTACCGTTGGCACCTTGAACAGCGGCGCTTCGATAATGCCGCTGGATGAGTTGCCAATCACAACGTCCACATGTTGCAAGGCGCTCAGATAGCGAAGTTGCCCCATGGAGGTAAAGACCGCCACCCGTTCCCGGTGACACTGGGCGTATTCATCAATCATCTGACCGATAACACGCCCGTCAGTGTCAGAATTTGGCTTGGTAAAGATTATCCTGGCATCGGGAAACGAACCGAGCGCCTCAAGCAGTTCATTCATCGCCTCCCGCGCCGATAAGCTACCGAGCGTGGCAGGATGGTAGGTGATCAGGAAATTCAGGGATCCCAGTTCAAAATCGATCGAGCGTTGGAACTGTTCACGATCAAGCAGCTGCAATCGTTTGGCACTGTCCAGTCCTGGAGCGCCAACATTAAAAACCTTATCAGGCTGTTCTCCCAACTGGATCACCCTGGTGCGATACGGTTCCGCGGCCACAAAGTGCAGGTGAGACATCTTGGTAATGCTGTGGCGAATCGCCTCATCCATGGCGCCTTCCGTAGTCTCGCCGCCATGAATATGTGTCACGGGAATTCGTGCCACCAGCGCCGCCTGTACCGCCGCCAGAATTTCGTACCGATCGCCCAATACCACCAGCAGGTCCGGTTGTAATTGAGCCAATGCATCGGCAAAACCGATCACCCCCAAACCGATTGATTTGGCAATGCCAACCGGAGTATCGCTGGAAAGCAGCATTTCAACCTTGGAATCAATCGTGAAACCGTCATCTTCGATCGTCCGGTAGGTCAGACCAAACTCCGGTGAGAGATGCATTCCGGTAGCAATCAACTGAAGCTGCAGGTCGTCATCCGCCTGAATTTCCTTCATCAACCAGTAGAGCAGGCCATATTCGGCCCTGGTGCCGGTAACGACGCAGATCTTACGCATTCTTCAGGTTCCTGAGAAGGGTAGTACTGCTGGGGATGTTGATCAGCCGCTGCTCCAGACTTTCCGCAACCGCAAGATCCATGCTCGGACAATCAGCAAACATCGGTAACTTGTGCATCAGAGTCCAGGCCGGGCGGGTCATGATACCGGCATCATTGGTTGCTGCCAACAGTGAATCACGCTGATCGGCATACTCGACATCAAGCAGCAAGGTATTAAGCCAGTAATTGCTCCGGCTGTTAACCGGTTCTGAGATGCAACGGATACCGGACATGCCGGAAAATGCCTGGAGGTAACGTTCCGCCAGAATACGCTTGGCCGAGATAAAACCAGGCAGAGATTCCAGCTGGGCACATCCCAAGGCGGCGTTAATATTCGGCATGCGATAGTTGTATCCGACCATGTCGTGGTTGAATTCCCAGCGGTGAGGTACCTTGGCAGTGGTGGTGATATGCTTTGCCAAGCGCCCCAACTCGTCGTCATTGGTCAGTATGGCCCCACCGCCACCGGTAGTAATCGTCTTGTTGCCATTGAAACTAAGGGCCGACATCAAACCCCACTGCCCCGTATGCCTCCCCTTGTAGAAGGAACCGAGCGATTCGGCCGCATCCTCGATCAAGACGATCTCGAATCTTCGGCAGACTTCCACCAGCGGATCAAGATCAACCGGGTGGCCAAAGGTATGCATCGGAACAACTGCTTTGATTCGCCGGCCGGTATTGCGATTGAAGCAGCCGTCCGGGCGTAGTTCCGAGATTTCTTCCAGATAGGCAGCCAGTTTTTGCGGATCAACACCGAGGGTCGTTTCTTCGCTGTCAATAAAATGCGGCACGGCTCCGCAATACGAAACCGCATTGGCGGTTGCGATAAAGGTTAATGCCGGCATAAGCACTTCGTCGCCACTCTTTACCCCGGCCAGGATAAGACAGACATGCAGGGCGGCAGTGCCATTTACAACAGCAATCGCCCGTTTGACACCGGTGTAGGCAGCCAGATCTTCTTCAAAACGATCGACAAATTTTCCGACTGACGAAACCCAGCCGGTATCAAGGCATTCCTTGACATAGGTCCATTCATTGCCGCCAAAACTAGGTTCATGCAGCGGTATGAAAGCATCGTCGGAGGGGAGAATGGAACGTAAAGCCGCCAAGACAGCCGGTATATGCAACCCATGTTTCATATATTGTAACGATCCGCTTTGTAATAGTTCAGGTTGGCTGGGTTGCGGAACCAATCGATGGTTTCTCCCAAACCGCGGCGCAGTCCATCCTGACCGCCATAGTTTGGCTGCCACCCCGCCAGTTCCAGCGCTTTCCGGTTATCTGCCCAGAGCCGTTCTACTTCGCTTTTATCAGGGCGCAGACGAATATCATCGGTCTCGATCTCAATTTCTACTCCCATGAGATCGGCAATTGTTTGTACCGTATCACCAATGGATACCTCGTAGTTACTGCCGATGTTGATAACTTCTCCAACGGAGCGATCCGATTCCGCAATCGCGATAAAACCTTGCACCGTATCTTTGACAAAATTGAAGTCACGGGTCGGGTGCAGTGACCCGAGCTTGAGTTTTCTTGAACCGCTGGCAATCTGGGTGATAATGGTCGGGATAACGGCCCGCGCCGACTGACGCGGTCCATAGGTATTGAATGGCCGGACAATGGCTACCGGGGTATTGAAAGAGCTGTAAAAGGAATGGGCGATCTGGTCTGCTCCGATTTTTGAGGCCGAATAGGGAGATTGTCCCTGCAACGGGTGTTGCTCCGTGATCGGAACAAAGCGCGCCGTGCCGTACACCTCACTGGTCGAGGTATGCACAACCTTTTGAATTCCCAACTCACGAGCAGCCTGCACGATATTAAGCGTTCCTTTGATATTGGTATCCACATAGGTATCAGGGGAGTGGTAGGAATAGGGGATTGCAATCAAGGCAGCCAAGTGCAAAACCACGTCGCACCCCTGCATGGCCGTTTTCACTCCATGGGGGTCTCTGATATCACCCGCAAACACATCCAGCGATCTTTTAATATCCGCATCCGAGTGGTCAAGCCATCCCCATGAATTAAAAGAATTATAATACACAAAGGCACGCACATCATGGCCAAGCCTGACCAGTTCTTCCGTAAGATGGGAACCGATGAAGCCGTCCGCACCGGTGATCAGTATTTTTTTCTTGTTCAGATTCACACTACACTCCGTTGTTTGAAATACTCTATCGTTTGCTTGAGACCAGTTTCCAGGTCTACTACCGGCTTCCAATCAAGCTTTTCTGTAGCTAGCGAGATGTCGGGCTGACGCTGTTTCGGGTCATCCTGGGGCAACGGCTTTGAAATCACCAGCGATTTCGAACCGGTCATGGCAATTATTTTCTGCGCAAACTCAAGGATCGAATTTTCCACTGGATTACCCAGATTGACCGGCCCGATGAAATTGTCACATTCCATCATCCTGATCATTCCTTCCACGAGATCGGTAACATAACAGAAAGAGCGGGTCTGGGAGCCATCTCCATACACCGTGATATCCTCATTCTGCAACGCCTGGAGAATGAAATTGGAGACGACACGGCCATCATTTTCCGCCATCCGTGGGCCATAGGTATTGAAGATGCGAATGATGCGCACATCAACATTATTCTGGCGGTGATAGTCCATCATCAATGTTTCCGCCACCCGTTTTCCTTCGTCGTAGCAGCTTCGTATACCGATCGGATTGACATTTCCCCAGTAACTTTCAGTCTGTGGATGGATCTGGGGGTCACCGTAAACTTCTGATGTGGAGGCTTGAAGAATGCGCGCCTTAACTCTTTTTGCCAACCCCAGCATATTGATTGCGCCCATTACGCTGGTTTTTGTGGTTTTAACCGGATTGTACTGGTAATGAACCGGTGAGGCCGGGCATGCCAGATTGTAGACACGATCGACCTCCAACAATATCGGCTCAACGATGTCGTGACGTACCAGCTCAAAACGGTGGTTATCCATCAGATGAATAATGTTGTTTTTTGATCCGGTAAAAAAATTATCCAGACAAATAACGTCATGACCGTCATTGAGAAGGCGTTCGCAAAGGTGAGATCCGATAAAACCGGCGCCACCGGTAACAAGAATACGCATAAACTATATGACCTCTTTATTCATGATTTGACCGTTGCTCCGGCTTGGTACATAACGAAGCCTCTGCCAGCATGCGGCTCGTTTTGTGCTGAATCCAGCTTGAACTGCCTCGCTTGACCATTGAGCAAAAGAGCTGCTACCAAACGGCTACGGTACCGGCAATACGCTGCCACCTTCCGGCATGACCAGCGCCTGCCAATCAGCAGGAAGATATTCCATCGCGATGGAGAGGGCTTGATCAAGTGTTCCTGCGGGAATCATCCCCATCTCGTGTACAGCATGATCGGCAAACGCCGACACCAGAATTATTTTGAAGCGCAACGCTTTCTGGAGTAGTGAATAGGCGGTCTGGCCGTTGATTTCGTACTGTGTGCGTAATGCCTTTTCAAATTCAGGGAGATGCTTGTAGCGGAACCAATTGAAAAAAGTACTGTTGCCAAATCCATCACGACACTCTGCCAACAGGATCATGACGCCACCATCCGTAAGTGCCCGGGAGGCGTATTCCATCGACTTATGTGCTTGTATCAAATTAATATCTTTGGGAAAGCCACCACAGGAAACCACCACCAGGTCAGCGGTCTGCGGCAATGGGCAACTGAAATAACGATGATAATAGTCGCAACCGGCTTGATGTGCTTCACGCCAGTGGCCGGCAAAAGCAGCAATGATCCGTTTGTCGGGGGCTAGTACGGTATTCAGGACACATGCGGGCTTTACCATGTCACACGCTTCCAACATGGCCTGGTGCACCGGGTTCCCTTCCAGATTGCCGGTGGTGGCATACTTGTTTTTACCGGTGCCATCTCCCGGATTAAGCACGGCAAAATGACTTGCCATACACGCCTCACGACTGGCGATACCGGGAAGAATTGCCTTGCGGCCACCGCCGAAACCGGCAAAATAGTGAAAACCGATCGTTCCGGTCAGAATCAGGTGATCAGCCTCAACTGCCCGGCGATTAATACTGACATTGATGCCACCCGAGGTCGTGCCGACCGACACGAGACCGGCAGGATTGTCACAATCATGATCATGGACACGAATACGACCGTACAGACTCCCCACTATTTTCTGATATTCATGTTCCGTCTGTCGGCGATGAATGCCAAGCGCAATCAGAATTTCAATGCAATCATCCCCGATCCCGATCCGGTTCAGCCGTTCAACCATCAGGGGAAGATAGATTTCGCTGCCAGTGTAGCGGGTAATATCCGAGGTAATAATAACTACGTTGTCACCCGCTCGGCAGGTTTCAGCAAAGCGGCACGAATCAAGTGCTGTAGTGATGATCTCTTCCGGAGTTTGATCAGGTACGGGGGGAGCGGACGTAATAATGCCTGCCATACGTTGCGGCGGTAGCGATAGTTGCCAGACTGTGGAACCGTAGGATAGATTCACCGACACCTCATACTGATGATAAACAAGGCGCGGTAAAAGTAGTATCTTTTACCGCGCCTTGTTTCAACGTCACGAGCAGATATTAAATCCAGGCATCGCCACCATCGTACTGAAAACCTTCTGACTTGCATTTTGGCGTTACTTTAAACTTTGCTTCACGGGCAAGCCGGCGCATTTTTTCAGCAGCGGTTTCACCAAGATCAGACAGTTTTTCACGAACTTCACGTCCTGGCTTGGGGGTAAACAACAGCGCGGCAGCGGCTCCAATGATTGCTCCCGATGCAAAGGCAATCACAGCGGCAGCGGCATTATCATTTGATTGTGACATGGGCAACTCCTTTATCTACGTTGAAATCAGGAACAAAGAGGACTGTATTTGTAACACACCTGACAACAGAAGTGAACGTCTTTTTTAGCGCGCCAAATGCTGCAGATGCCGGCGGATACTCCCCTCAAAATCGGCCGCCACATTGTCATCATAGACCAGCGAAGAACCGATTTCGGCAGCGAGTATGGCCGAAAGGTACTTACCCGGCAACTGTTTGATGCGAGGGCGAAAGCGACGACTATGTACCAGCATGCTCGGCAGATGCCGGTAGATGGCACGAAGGTACGGTTCTTTGGTACGCAACTCCGGACGACTTTCAAAAAAAGCAAACAGGCGGGCATAGTGATTATTGATTTCATGACTGATATCATCGGAAATCTGGGTGCAGGGGGTCAAATTACCCGAGGCGGCATAGCGGCGCAGAATCAGGGTCGCCTCACCGCTAGCCCGTTTTTTGAGGATCGCGAGCACATCACTTACATACTGGTCCTTGTGTTCCAGAAATTCGTCATCCGAGAGCAACAGGTTGGCAATTATCTCGTAGGAGGACGAGATAACGCCGCATTTATTGGCCGAGGCATCCCGCATAATCACTACCCCGGCCCGCTGCAGTTCTATCCTTGCTTCCGGCGTGATAAACGAATTGGCGCCTTCCACGATCACCCGCACCTTGGGGGTGCCGTTTGCCCCGATCAATCCACGCCAGCTGCGGCTGTCAATGGTTTCAGGGCGTCCCCCGGCCGGGATAAAAAGTTCCGTTTCCACCTCAAACAACAGGCCGTTGAATTGCCGGTAGAATTCATCCAGCTCCAGCCACTCTTCCTGCAACCCGTCCACGGTTCTGGTAACCTTACGGTGCAATTCCCACAAGCCGTCCATTTTTCTGCCACTGCGATAAATCACCATTCCACCGGGATGTAGTGTTTCGATATCAAACGCATCCAGATCTTTGAGCAGAACCAACCGTTTCAGTGCATCATGGTCAATGCCGGCCGGGTCATGGACGGCAGCAGTGCCATCCAGCATCAGCTTGAGTTGCATCCGGGGGCATTGCTCCAGCAAAATACGCAGACAGTTTCCGGCCACATCACCATTCGGTCCACCGGTCATGGCAAGGGTAAACGGCTCGCACCAGATATCCTTCCCCAAAACCTGCTGCAACGTCGTGGCGGCAAACGTCACGACGCCGGTTGAGGTAACACCATACTCCTTGTGGTTGATACCGATCCGTTTGCTCGACATGATACCATTCCCGAGCAAATACCCCCGTTTGCGGGAGAGAAAGGCAATCGCTTCAATCATGGTATCGTGCATATTCTCATCCGGCCCGATTTCAATCGGCTCATCATCACCGTAATAATCGACCACCCGTGAGTCACGCGCTTTGCCATCCGTGGTGACAAAAATATCGAGAAAGGCATTGATGACGCTGTATTGCAGCTTATACAAACGGCAGGTTTCCTCTTCACCGCCGGCCTGTTCCAGTCCGCAGGCATCCAGCACCAGCGCCATTTTAGAGCCACCCTCATAGATATCCTTGTTTTTCAGGTGTTGGGTATTGGCAAGCACATATACTTCACGGAAAATATTGTTCATGGAAGTTGTCAGATCATCGGCATTACGTGCAATCACCGTGCGCCAGCCACCCCGGGCAATATCGGAGAAGCCGATGTGATAGCCGGAGCCGAAGCGACTGAAAAAGAAGGTCACCCGAAACGGCAGCGCTTCGGGAAGAGCGGCAATACATTCACGCCCCAGCTCACTGATGTAGGCTGGATCAATCCTGAACGCCAGAGCTTGCTTGGTGGGAATGAAAAAATTGGTTTTCAGGGTATGACGGATCAACAGCAGAGTGGTGCGATAGATTGCACGGCGGATATCATCCAGCCAGCGATGACCGGTATTGTAACTGTCAACAGCATCAGCCGTTTCCTGCAACAGTGCCCCGTACTGCTCCTCTCGATTCACCAGCGCCGGATCAAAGCGGCAGCGGAACAGACTTACCAGCATCTGGGACATTTCGGGATGATCAAAAAAAGCGCTCTGCACATCATCACGGCCATAGCGTTCCGGCTGGTAGTGCGCCAGCGAGGTGTGACAAAAGGCGATGAATGCCTCCACCAGCGCCGCATCTTCTCCCGATTGCAGTCCCTTGACCACCAGCTGGGAGTAGGCTTCGGAACAGGTTGACAATATCTGGGTGGCACAGAGCTCACGGGTCAGCCGATCAGCCAGCTGACTGCCTGGTGAGCAGTCTTCACCCCGATGATTGACAACATAAAAAACCCCCAGAAAATAGGGGTGCAGTCCGTTGGAAATGGTGTGGCAGTAGGCGCGCCGGATACCGATATCAAGGCGATTGAACACTTCCAGCGTCTGCAGCATGAAATCGCGTCGCGGTGGATTACCAACCGCAAACAGCACCCTGTTTTCCATCACCCCTTCCCGCTCAACCGATGTCACATCAATAAACAGCCCACTGGAAGCATTGCCACGATCAAACAACCAGATCAACCAGGCAATCCGATTGACCGGGGTGAGCAGGAAAGTCGTGCTGTTATTGAGCCACAAGATGGCCAGCAGCCGCTCCGCTTTTTTCTGATCAAAGCCGGGAAAACTGTTCTTCAACTCACGTCGCACACCGCGCACAATCGTCCGGGGGATCTCGGGCATGACGGAAAGCGTGATTTCATTGTGCGGACGGCGGTCAAATTCCAGGCGCTGGACTTCCAGCTCCTGATCGCTCCCCGGCATGGCGGCATTGGAATGGGAAAACATGGCATAGGAAATTTCACGTTCACCGATGCGCTGAAGCGTATCGTACAATGAGCCGGGAGCATTGACACACGCCATAATCAACTGTTTATCCTGATCAGCCAGTATGATCCGGCGATTACGCTGCAAGCTCGACATCTCCCGTGCCAGGAGCATCAGTGCCTCTTTCTCATCGGCCATGGCGCGAAAAAAGAACGGGCTCATGTGACGTTGCAGCCACTCCGCGTTGAGCAGGGTACTGGCTTGCTGCGAGGCGGAAGTATGTTTGATCAGACGGGGAAGATTCACAGTGACTCCGGTAAAGGTTATTCGGTTGGCTTCTGTTTATCCGCTGGCAACCGGTTCAATGTTTCATATTGCCGGATCTGCTCTGCCAAAGAACGTTTTTTCCGGCAGCCGCAACGCTGCAGACAGAGCCGGCAACGTTCATCAGAGCACCATTGACAACAACTGCAATCGGGACAGGGATGCTTATGACTCGGCCGATCTGACACGATCAGTAGCTGACGTTCCGTTTGACAGCATTACCCTCCAGCAGCTGGGCAAAAGCTTTGCCACTGTCGGCATTCACCAGCAGATAGCGCGGCAGTTTCATCAGCGTGTCACGTTCCGTGGCGTGACGGCGTTCAATGTTGAAGCTGGCAATATAGCCGCTGCTCTGCGCCTTGCCAATCAGGTAGTCATCATAGATCCCGAACGGCCACGCCAGAAGATCAACCGGCCCTCCCAGTTCGGTTTCCAGACGGGCTTTCGATTTTCGTAATTGAGTCATTACCAGTTGATCCAGCGCTGCGGGGGACAATTTTTTACGTTCTTTCTTGAAATTGGGATGCCAGTAGGTATGGGATTGAATATCAAACAGCCCAGTCTTTTTGAGTTGGCGTAACTGATCCCAGGTCATGGCGTATTTGGCATTGGAGATGGCGGAGGGATAGGTAAAGACCGTCACCGGGTAGTTGTACTGCTTAATCAACGGCAGCATATCGGTATAGACCGAAATATGGGCGTCATCCTCCACGATAACTACCGATTTTTTGGGAGGAACGGCCCCCTTGCCACGATAATAGTCAATCAGGCGGCGCAGGGGAATCACCGTATAGCCATTATCATGCAGATACTTCAAATGCGCGGCAAACACCGGCGTCGTGATTGTCATGCCATCCTTGACGGTTGCGCCAAAACGGTGATAGAGCAGGATCGGCACCCGAAACGACTCGGCTGAGACAGGGAATACGGAACCAACAAGTAACATCAGGACGACAAAAGCAGTTAACCAGCAACGTTGCATAAAAATAAGACCTTTCTCTCTTGACACTTTTCATAACGATTATCTATCCCGCATCATGCCGGTCAGTGCTAACCGCGCACAATGTAGACCGAACAGGGTGCTTCCGACGCCACACGGTGCGAGACGCTCCCTTTCAGCTTGCGCTGCAGAAAACCTTTGCCGGAACTACCGATAACGATCACATCCATCTGCTCACGTCTGGCTAAATCGAGCAATTTTGTGGCCGGCTCACCATATTCAACCACCATCTCCAGCGGCACACCATTTTCAGTGGCACTTTTTTCCACCACATAAAAAATACGTTGACGCAGATCGTTCCACTGCTGTGACTCGGTCACCGGCGCCGTCGGTACAAAATCAGTGTAGGTGGAGGTGGGTGAGTTGGGGAGCACCAGCATGGCATATACCAGGCTTTTAAACTGGCTGTTGTTTCCGGCTGCCATACGGACTGCTTCTTCAGCCGCCTTGTCCGACTGGGGCGATCCGTCAATCGCCACCAAAATTTTTTTCCTCAAGTTTAACATACCCTCTCCTCAATCCGCCGTAACCACACCTTCCTGACAGCGGTAATTATTTTATACTACGGCATTTTTTCCTGCTTGACAATTATAAAACAATATTATAGGATATTCAAAACAAATGCCTATTTTATAAAAAACAGGCCACTCTGCGATAACAACAATAATTCAAGCATGTTACGCACAACACAAAAACAACAACTCTCATTAAAACAGGATACCGTCATGGCAAAAAAAGAAAAATCAGAATATTTGATCCAGGCTGTTTCACACGCTCTTGATCTGCTGGAGCAATTCTTTGGTGAAACCGACGAGCTGGGAGTTACCGAACTCAGCAAACGATTGAAACTGCACAAGAATAACGTCTTCCGGCTGTTGGCCACCCTTGAGTCACGCGGCTACATCGAACAGAACAAGGTGACGGAAAACTACCGCCTCGGCCTCAAAACCCTGGAACTGGGACAAACCTTCATCCGCCAGATGGGTCTGCTGCGCCAATCCCGTCCAATTCTGGAGGAATTGGTCAAGCAGTGCAATGAGACCACCTATGTTGCCATCCTGAAAGATATGAATATCATTTACCTTGACGTGGTTGAAACCGACATGACCGTACGGGTAGTGCCACGGGTCGGCTCACAACTGCCAGCCTTCTGTACCGCCGCCGGTAAAGTGCAGCTGGCGTACATGAGCGAGGAAGAGATCAATCATTATCTCCCGGCCGGCAAGGAGTTGAAACGCTACACCGACCACACCATCACCGACCGGAATGTCCTCAAAGAGCAGCTGGTTAAAGTTGCCGAGCAAGGATACGCGCTCGACATCGAAGAGCTTGATATCGGCGTACGTTGCGTCAGCGCTCCAATCCGTGACTATACCCGTCGCATTATCGGTGCCATCAGTATTTCCGGCCCGTCCATGCGTTTTTCCGACGAGCGGATACAGAACGAACTGATTCCTCTGGCACTGAAAGCCTCGGAAGAGATTTCCACCAAACTCGGCTTCCAGAAGTAGGATTGACACCTATTAACCAGAAACAGCAAGGGCGACCGTTGGTCGCCTTTTTCTATTTTTACCGTGGAGTCATATCATGTTGATCTATAAAGTTGTGGAACTGGGCACCGTCACCGAAGAAGAGATCGAAACAACCCTGAATCATTACACCCGGCTGGGGTGGAATTATGATGGGCTGCAGTTTGCCATGCGTGAATCGAGCAAGCGCCCGGCCATGGCATTTGTACTTTTCACCCGGCCAGAGGAGAAAACAGCCGATGAATAATTCCCCGCTTTACCTGGTCGATGGCTCGTCCTATATCTACCGCGCCTACTATGCCATCCGCCATCTTTCATCACCAACCGGCTTTCCGACCAACGCTATTTACGGCTTTATCCAGATGCTGTTGAAGCTGCTCAAAGATCACGACCCGCAACAGCTGGCGATCGTCTTCGATGCCAGCCGCACCACCTTCCGCACCGGACTCTACCCGGAATACAAAGCCAATCGCGCCGCCACCCCCGATGATTTGAAAGTCCAGATGGGACCGATTCGCGAAGTGGTGCGCGCCTTCAATATTCCGGCCCTGGAGCTGGAAGGGTATGAGGCTGATGACATCATCGCCACCCTGGCAGACCGTCACGCCGCAGCAGGTGGAAAGGTGGTTGTGGTTACGGGCGACAAGGATCTGATGCAGATTGTCACGGAACAGATCACATTGCTGGATACCATGAAAGGGAAAGCATCAGCCATAGCGGATGTGGTGGAGCGTTTCGGAGTGCCGCCGGAGCTGGTTGCCGATATCCTTGGCCTGGCGGGTGACAGTTCGGACAACATCCCCGGCGTGCCGGGAATCGGTGAAAAAACCGCTGCCAAATTGATTGCCGAATTCGGATCGCTCGATCAGCTACTGGAGCGGGCAACGGAAGTAAAAGGGAAAAATGGTGAAAAACTGCGCGAATTCCGAGATCAAGCGCTGCTTTCACGCCAGCTGGCCACGGTTGATCGTCAGACCCCCTTGACGGTGACCAGCCAGGAATTACTGATACAGCAGCCGGACAGCAACGCATTGAACGATTTTTTCAAGCGCTACGGTTTTACCACCCTGATCAGGGAATTGACTGTTCAGGCGACCCTGGCCAGCGACGGTTACCGGACCGTAACCACCACGGAGCAGCTGGAACAGCTGGCACTACAACTGGAACAGAGCGGCACCTTTGCCTTTGATACCGAGACTACCTCCCTTGATCCGCGCAGCGCCGAACTGGTGGGACTTTCATTCTCGTTTCAAGATCATCAGGCGTATTACCTCCCCCTGGGACATACCATCGGATCTGATCCCCACCCTGCCCCGGCAGATGAGGGCAGCTTATTTTTCAGTCCATCCCCTCTGCAGACGAATGAACAGGAGAATTCGCTTCGGCTGGCCCCCGGCCAACTGCCACGACAACAGGTGATCGGCCGTTTACAACCGCTGTTTGAAAGTTCACAAATACATAAGGTGGGACAGAACATCAAATTTGACCAGCAGGTGTTGGCAACCGCCGGCATACAGCTGCAAGGGGGAAGTTTTGATACCATGCTCGCTTCCTATTGTCTCAACCCGGCCCGCAACGGTCACGGGCTGGATAGCCTGGCCCAGGAGCACCTGGGACACCGCATGATTTCCTATCAGGAAGTGGTCGGCAAGGGAAAAGAGCTGAAGAACTTTGCCCAGGTCGATATCGTTGCTGCCAGCCGTTACGCCGCCGAAGACGCTGATGCCACCTGGCTGCTGTATCGTAAATTTGCCCCGCTGCTTACTGAACGAGCAGTGGAATCAATTTTCCAAGAGGTGGAAATACCGCTGGTTCCGATTCTGGCAGCTATGGAGGATCATGGCGTGCTGCTTGATTTACCGCTGCTGCAACGCATGTCAGACGACTTCAAGCTCCGCATGACCGCATTGGAACAACAGATTTTCACCCTGGCCGGAGTCCCCTTCAACCTCAACTCCCCCAAACAGCTGGGAGAAGTGTTGTTTGAAAAGCTCAGCCTGGCCACCGGCAAAAAAACCAAGGGGAAAACCGGTTGGTCCACCGATAACGAGGTGCTTACCACCCTGGCTGAGGAGCATGAAATAGCCCGTCTGATTCTGGAATACCGCAGCATCGCCAAGCTGACCTCGACCTACACCGACGCCCTGCCACGTCTGGTCAATCCCCGGACCGGTCGGGTGCACACCTCCTACAACCAGACCATCACCAATACGGGACGGTTATCATCCTCCGATCCGAACCTGCAGAACATTCCGATCCGCAGCGAAGAAGGACGACTGATCCGCCACGCCTTCATCGCTCCGCCGGGGCACGTGATCCTGTCCGCCGACTATTCCCAGATCGAGCTGCGGGTGCTGGCCCATCTCTCCGGCGACCAGGTATTCTGCCATGCCTTTGCCAATGACGAAGACATTCATACCCGCACGGCTGCCGAAGTTTTCGGGCTGTTCCCCGAAATGGTTACCCCCGAAATGCGCCGCCAGGCAAAAGCGATCAACTTCGGCATTATCTACGGCCAGGGAGCTTTTTCCCTGGCAAAGCAACTTGGCATCGCCCGCAAGACCGCCGAGGAATTCATTGCCACCTACCGGGAACGGCACAAGGGAGCCATGACCTACCTGGACGGCTGTATCCGCCAGGCCGAAGAGAATGGCTACGTCACAACAGTGCTGGGACGCAAGCTCCCCATACCGGAGATCCATAGCAGTAACGGCAATGTACTGGCGTTTGCCCGGCGTAATGCCATCAACTACCCGATCCAGGGGTCAGCCGCCGACATCATCAAAGCCGCCATGATCAGGGTTGACCGCCGAATCCGGCGACAAGGATTAGCCAGCCGCCTGATCATGCAGGTACACGACGAACTGGTATTCGAGGTAGCTGAAGAAGAACTGCTGCAGATGGAACAGTTGGTGGAAGAGGAGATGACCCGTGCTGTAGCAACCCGGGTACCACTCCAGGTTGACATCAGCTACGGCGCCAACTGGAGCGAAGCACACTGAACCTGAATAACCGTTTAAACCACAAAAATCTGGACAGAAACGTTTAAAGACAGTACAAACCAACTGCTTGAAAATTCCAGCAAGGTGAGTGGAGCCATGACAACATCACCGTATCAATGGCGCTTTTTCCGTACCGGCGGTTTTGATCAAGTATTACTAGAAACTGCCGACGATCTACTGGCACTTGAACAGTTGGACAAGAAGCTCTGGGCTGCTCTCAGCTGCCCGATCAAGGGGGTTGAATTTGATCCCCGCACCCTTGAATTGATTGATAGTGACAACGACGGGCATATTCGTGTCCCGGAACTTTTGGCTGCCATCCAATGGGGCGCCGACTGTCTGAAAGATCGCAGTTATCTGGCCGGCGCTCCCGATGGAGTGCCCCTGGACGCCATCAGCGACAGTAACAGCGAAGGGGAACGGATCAGGGAATCGGCCCGCACCATCCTTACCCATCTGGGGAAGCCGGAATGCGACCGGATCACCCTGGCCGATGTGGAAAACAGCGAAGCAATTCTGGTGCAAAGCAGATTTAACGGTGATGGCATCATTACACCCGCTTCCACCGATGACCAACACCTGCAGGGGTGGCTTAACGACATCATGCAATCGATCGGGAGCAGCACCGACCGATGCGGTGACCAGGGGATCACGACCGAGCAACTGCAACAATTCAACCAACAGACGGCAGACTGGCTGGCATGGCATGACCAGGTCATGGCCGATCCACTCTGGCAGAATGATGCTGACCGTAGCGAGCTGCTCACCCTGTGGGAGCAGGTACGCCCCAAAATAGATGATTATTTCCTGCGCTGCGGTATGGCCGGCTTCGATCCACGCGCGGCAACCATCATGAACAGCAGTGAAGAAAACCTGATTGCACTTTCGTCCCGCAACTTGACGGAAACCATCGACGACATGGCGGCCCTTCCCCTGGCTGCGGTGAGCCCGGCAGGAATCCTCAAGCTGGATGACGGCCTCAATCCGGCCTGGCAGAATGCCATTCAAAGATTATCAACCAGTGTCATCACACCACTGCTGGGCGAGTTGCAGCAGCTATCACCCAGCCACTGGAACCAGGTCAAACAGACGTTGCAGCAGTATCAACTGTGGTGGAGCGCCAAACCGGAAAGCAATGTAGCAACCGTCGGCATCGAGCGTCTGCGACAGTGGCAGCCTCGTTTTTTATCGGCCTTACAACAGCTGATCGATCAGGATCTGGCGATGCAACCGGCCTTTGAAGCACGGGTCGAAGTTGAGCGTCTGACCCGTTATTGCCGGGATCTGCTGACCTTTGCCAATAATTTTGTTTCCTTCAAGGACTTCTACAGTGGCCGCGGCAAGGCGATCTTTCAGTCAGGCACCCTGTTCCTGGATGGTCGGAGCTTTGAGCTCTGCATAACAGTGAACGACATTGCCAAACATGCCCAACTGGCAAATCTGAGCAGAGTTTATCTGGTCTACTGCGACTGTGTCAGAAACGGTGGCGCCGAAAAGATGACCGTGGTAGCCGGGATCACCGATGGTGATGCCGATCAGCTGCTGGTAGGACGCAACGGCATCCTGTATGATCGCCAGGGGGAAGATTGGGATGCCACGGTGGTACGGATTATCGAACACCCGATCAGCATCCGCCAGGCGTTCTGGGACCCGTACAAACGTATCGCCAAGATGGCCAGCGAACAACTCCAGAAAATTGCCGCCGCCCGTTCCAAGGCAGCCGAAGATAAAGCAGCCGTAAACCTGATGCAAACCGGCCTGAAAAAGGAAGACAAAGCGGTTCAACAGGCCTTTGATGTAGGAAAATTTGCCGGCATCTTCGCCGCCATCGGTCTGGCGATCGGGGCGATCGGCACCGCTATCGTATCCGTTTTAACCGGTTTTCTCAAACTCAGCTGGTGGCAAATGCCGCTGGCGCTTTTGGGGGTCATGCTCCTGGTTTCCGGCCCTTCGATGATCATCGCCTGGTTCAAACTGCGCCAGCGCAACTTGGGGCGATTACTGGACGCCAATGGCTGGGCGGTCAATACCCGCGCCAAAATCAACATACCGTTCGGCGCGTCGCTGACCGCCCTGGCAGCCCTGCCACCAGGAGCAACACGCTCCCTGTCCGACCCGTTTGCAGACAAGCAACGTCCCTGGAAACGCTGGGCATTCCTGGTGCTACTGCTGCTGGCACTGGTGATCTGTTGGAAAAGCGGATTGATTCCGGGCAAAATATATCGTTAAAACACCACTGTTTACCAATTCAGATCAAATGCTTCATCTACCGGCAGCAATGCCGAATTAACCAACGAAAGGTATCATCATGGCACAGGCAAAAAAAGGGGACAAAGTATCAATCGATTACACCGGAACTCTGGAAGACGGCACCGTATTTGATTCGACATTCGAGGATGAGTGCGGAACCGATGGTTGTGAAAGCGGCGAATGCGGATGTGAATCGGACGACTGCAACGACGATGATTGCGGTTGTGGCGGTGAAACCGGTCCCATGGAACTGATCATCGGCGAAGGGCACTTCTTCAATCAGGTCGACGACGCACTGATCGGTATGAATCCCGGTGAAACCAAGAAAGTCGTCGTCCCGGCAGCTGACGCATTTGGTGAAATCGATCAGGACAAGATATTTACGGTTCCCCGCAGCGACATGCCCGAAGATCTGAAACCGGAAATCGGTGACGAACTGCTGCTGACCAACGACGATGACGAAGAACTGGGAGTGGTGGTAGTAGCTTCAACCGTCGACACGGTCACCTTTGATTCCAATCACCCCCTGGCTGGCGAAGACCTGACCTTTGAAATCACCCTGCGTGAAATTCTGTAACAGGAACAACCAAAAAGGAGAGACCATGAAAACACGTTATACCACATGCATCCTGACCATTGTTTCATTGCTGATGTTGTGCGGCATCTCGCTTGCGGTTGAAGTCAAAACACCCGACATCAAAGGTGCGGCAGCAACAACCAAAGCCAACGTAAGCTCCGATGCCAAGGCAACTGCAGCTGACGCCAGGAAGAGCGCCGCTGAGAGCAAAGCTGCCGTCAAAGGTAAGATTGTCGACATCAACAGCGCCACGGAAGCTGAACTGAAAACGGTTCCCGGTATTGGTGATGCCTACGCTACCAAAATAATCGCCGGACGTCCCTATGCCAACAAGGCACAGCTCAAATCCCGCGGCATCCTGACAGGAGTTGTCTACGAGCAGGTCAAAGATTTGCTGATCGCCAAACAAGCCAAGAAAGAAGCAGCACCCAAGAAGAAATAAGGGTGAATCGGCTGACGATGCGGAGAATGGGGATCAAAACGTTAGGAACAGGAAGTTGCCTGATTATGGCTGTACTGACCTTCTTTCTCTGCACCGCCGCTGCTAGCGAGCAAGAACCTGCCAAACAAACGGCGACCGGCAAAGGTGAGCTGTTCACCCTCTGGCCGCTGTTTGATTACCGCACTTCCCCGGCCACCGGCTACCGCAACCTTTCCATCCTCGGCCCCCTGTTCAAGAGCGAACAAAATGGCGATACAGCCACAACCGCCATCAGACCACTTTTTTTCAGCACCACCACTGACGACAAGCACGACACCGACCTGCTCTACCCGCTCGCATCCAGCAGTAGCAGCAACGACAGCTCCGACAGCCAGGTACTCAAGCTGTACCAGAAGCATGTCAGCCATGCAGGAACCAGTGAAGAACAGCAGAGCAGCATGCTGTTTCCTTTTTACATCAGTGGCGTCTCGGAAAAATACGGTCCCTATAGCTCATGGTTCCCATTCCATGGCGACATCTACGAGCGTTTCTGGCGTGATGAGTACCACTACACCCTGTTTCCGTTCTATGGCCGCACCGTCAAAAAAGGGACCACCACCAGCAACTATCTCTACCCCTTCTTTGCCATTACCTCCGGCGAACGGGAAAGCGGTTTCCAGTTCTGGCCGCTGTACGGTCAGGCAGCCAAACAAGGGGTCTACCGGAAACGATTCGTGCTCTGGCCATTTTTCAGCCAGGAAACTGCCGGCATGGATAGTGACAATCGAACCGAATCACTCAATATCCTGCCATTCTATGCCTCATCATCCTCTCCCCAACGCTCCGCCACCTACACTCCCTGGCCGTTTACCGGTGTGGTGCGTGATGGAAGCGGAACCGTAATCGAGCGTGATTTCTTCTGGCCATTCTGGATGACCGCCACCGGCAAGCAATCGGAAACCAGACGTTTTCTCCCGTTCTATGCCGAATCACACCTCAAGGATAGCCACAGCCGCTGGGTAATGTGGCCGCTTTTCCGTACCGAAACCATCGACTCCACGGTGTTCCGCCAGGACAAATTCAGCCTGCTCTACTTCCTGTTCAGCCATTCCGATGAAGCATGGCCGGAGACCGGCAAACAGCGCGCCCGTAGTGCCCTCTGGCCGCTCTACGCCTGGAAAAAGGATGATGAAGGGAAGCGGACTCTGTCGGTGCCGGCACTCCTGGAGCCGGTTATCTGGAATGACGGCGTGGAACGGAACTGGGCACCGCTGTGGCGACTGTTCATCTCCACGTGGGATGAGCAGGGGAACAGCGCCACCTCATTGCTCTGGAACCTGTTCTGGCATGAACGGCGTGGCAGTGAAAGCGCCGGTGAACTGTCACCGTTAATTCAGTGGCACAGCTCTAACCAGGGGGGGGGATTCAAACTATTGAAAGGGTTATTCGGCTATCAGACTGAGGGAGAGCAATCAGCCATCACACTCTTCTGGCTGACGTTTGGAGGAGGCAGGCCATGATATCGTTGTTTGAATTCATCGGTGGTAAGATCATCTATGCTTTTCGGATTGTGGGCGAGGTGCTGATTCTGCTCTGGCAGACCATCCGCTCGTTCCGTGAAGCACCGCGCAACCTGCCAAGCATCGTGACCCAGATGGGAATCATCGGCTATCAGACGCTGCCGGTCGCCTCGGTAATGGCATTTTTCGTCGGGATGGTGGTGGCATTACAAACCGGTGTGGAACTTTCAAAATACGGCACCCAGGATATCATCGGCAGTATTGTGGGACTTTCCATGGTGCGTGAACTGGGACCGGTCATGACCAGCTATCTGGTGGCAGGGCGAGTGGGAAGCGCCATGGCGGCGGAGATCGGGGTGATGAAGGTCTACGAAGAGATCGATGCACTGCAGACACTGGACATCGACCCGATCCGTTATCTGGCCATGCCGCGCCTGATTGCTGCCCTGGTCTGCCTGCCGGTGCTGACCATTTATGCCGACGTGGTCGGCATCACCGGTGGTGCGATCATGAGCCACCTGCACCCGCGTGTATTCGTCTCCTACTCCACCTACACCGATTCGCTGCGCATGGCGCTCCGGTTCAACGAGATCGCCGCCGGCATGATCAAATCCTTTGTCTTCGGTGGCATCATTGCGGTGATCTGCTGCTACGTCGGCTTCAAGACCTCCGGCGGCGCACGCGGGATCGGCATCGCCACCACCCGTTCGGTGGTGCTCTCCTTTATGCTGATCCTGGTGGCCGACTATTTTCTGACCCGGATTTTGATGTAGCGCACTGCAAAGGAATGAGTTTCAACCTGGTGCTGGTGACGCAGGAAATGAGATTGAACTGCCGTTCATAGGATAGTGTGGCTTGTGCAACTGTTGCAGGTACGACAAGAAGCCTCGTGTCTCAGCTGACACGAGGCTTCTTGTTTTTCAGTACGTCACCGGAATTGTTTTGGACTGCTCGATTCCCTTGGGAGAAGTAACCGTCACAACCAGATCGCCTTTGCCGGCGCTACTGCATGACGTTTTCAGGGTGGTGGAGAAACTAGTCTGGGTGCCGGTTCCATCGGCGGTAATGCTGGCCGGTGTAATTTCAAAGCCGCCCCCGGTCGTTACGGAGCATCCTCCCGCAGTCGAGGTAAAGGCAATCGAGGTTCCCTTGGGGAGCGGATTTCGGTTAACATCGGCGATTATGACCGTAACCTTTGTGGAGCTGTTTTGGACGACGGACAGTGAATCGGTATAAATCACTGCCTTTGAACCTGACATGACGATCGAATAATTTTTAAAGATATGCAACGATCGGGGCGCCCCTTGATAGACGTTTCCCTGCAGGACACCGTTGAACTTCTCGTCACCGCTGTTGAATGCCCCATCCCCGTTAAAATCAATGTAGGGATCATAAAGTGGATTCCAGACAAGCTGCCCAGATGCCCCCATGGTCAGGCTTTTTGACAGGAAGGCCTCGGACAGATCGGTGAATTCTCCCGCATCCGCAACACCATTGCCGTTCAGGTCGGTAAAGCTCTCTTCGCCAATGGCGTAGACCATGACCCTGGCAATCCCATCGCTGGGACGGGGATCCTGGCTCCTCCAGGTAACGGATGCCTTCCCGTTGGCGGTCACTGCGCTCGGTTCGATCGAACCTCCATAAACCATGAACTTGACCGCCGTCCCATCCGGCACCGGGTTACCATAATGGTCTGCCAGCATTACATGGATGGGAACCTCCACGCCATCATAACTCCACGCTTCCGGGTTGGCAATATCGGCACTGACGGAAAGACCGTCCTGGTGCGGTAGTCCGGTGGATATGATCAACTGATCCGACATCGATGAAATAGCCGTACCCCTTACCGCAGCTGTTACGCGCACCGGCGTCGGAACAACCCCGGCATTGACGATGGTTTTTACCATCCCGGCGCTGTCACTGACTGCAGAGGCAGGAACCAGCGTAATCCCCCCCACACTGGTATTGAGTTTAAAATCAACCGTTTGACCGGTGCTTGGTTGACCGGTCGCATCTTTGACAATGAAGGTAACCAGCGATGTTTCGGTGCGCCCGGCGCCACCGGTTCCCTTGAGCGCAATTGTCGTGGGAGCCGCTGAAGCAAAGGCAATCGAGTTAACCTGTGGGTTGGCAACTGCGGCAATGCTGCCGCTACCGGCAATCGTAATTTCCTTGGTAAGTGAGAGCGCCCCGACACTCACCGTGACCGGCACAACGGTGTCAGTTGCCACTTCTTTGGTGGTGAAATAGAAGACGGCATCACCAGTAATCGTCTGATTAGCCGACGTAAAGGTAAGCAGCGTAGAATCAGCGGAGGTGACCGTGACCTTGCCACTCCCTGGTCCTCCCGTTGGTGCAATCAGCTGGATGCTGATCGAACCTTGTCCTCCTGCGGCGGCAGGAACCACAACTTTCTCGATGGAAAGAATCCCATCGGTTGAGTTGGAGACCACATTGCTTCCTCCGCCACAGGCGGAGAGAATAACTGTGATCGATAGCAGCAGAAAATGTACGAAAAGATTATGAGCAGACATATGCCCTCCAAGAGTCAATCAACTTATTGATATTCTGAAATACATCCCGCTTACATTCTGGACATGCAGTCACTGCGATAAATGGCTGCATCGGCGGCAAAGGGGGAATTAGGGTAGGAGGCCATAAAACCGGAGAGCTGCTTGACTGCTTCGCTGCAGTTACCCGCTTTATAGGCTGAAACGCCAGCCCGATAGAGATCCTGCTCACTACCGGAGGTGGTGGAGGTAATGGTTGCCTGCTGAACCGTCACCGGAGTTTCACGTACCTGATCTAGCGCCACCGGTTCCGGCTCACGGGGTGAAGGCGCAACCAACGCAGCAAGGGGTGCCGCTTCAGGTTCTACGGGCATCACAACGCCCCTCTGCGCAGTACGATCCGCTGCCGGTGGCGGTTGTGGCGCTGCCACAGCAACGGGAAGCGCAGCAGTGATTGTCACCCCATGCTCATCGTAATGCGGGGTAATACGGGGAAATTCCTTACCGGCAACATGTAGAACGACCCAGGTTCCGTCACTGTGACGGGCCACCCGCGCCCGATTAAACCCGAGCAGATCGAGTGTTACACTTTTGTCACCCACCCCGTTACTGACCCCCGGAAGCTGAATAATTACCCGTTGATTTCTGGTCTCACGCACAACAATCGGCTGCTGGTGCGAACCATTTACTTCCAGCCGAATCCCGTCACTGATTTGGGTGACCGAAGTCAAAGAAGGAACTGGCAACTTCGGCTTACGGGAAGGGGACAAGTTTTGTGTCAGGGGAGTGGCGGGGGAGATGCGTGCGTTGGCACGTCCGCTATCGGTGTTCTCCGGCAGCACGGCATTGGAGGTACGCCGCGGCTGCTTTTCCGGTTGCGGAATAGTGGGCGGCTCAGGAGGTATGATCGGACGGCCGGGGAGCTGTTTACCCCTCGGCTGAGCCGGTTTAGAGGTTTCCTCCTTCACTCCGCCTGGGGGAGACTCACTTTTTTTTTCAGCTGGCGTCGCATCGGGGGCAACCAGCGGTTCGACCGGCCTGGGCGCAGTTTCTGCCGCCACAAGCGGTTCCATTGCCACCGGGAGAGCGCTGGCAGATGGTACCGCACGTTCTGCCGGCTTGACCGACGGCAGCGTCGGAACACTATTCATAAAATCGCGGGAACTCTTCTCCGACACCATGCTGCCGAGATTATTAATCAGATAGAAGGAACCGGTCATGTTACGCAACCGCTGCTCGTGTTCCGCCCTGATTTCTGCAATGGTTTTAGTATTGAGGATGTAGGGGGTCATCATGATCACCAGTTCCGCCTTGGTGCGCTCCTGCTTGTTGTAGGAGAACAGGGCGCCCAGGTAAGGGATATCGCCCAGCAACGGCACACTCCGCTTGGTTTCATTGAGTTTGTCGGTGATCAGACCGGCAATCACGATGGTTTCACCGGCACGGGCATCCACCATGGTATCAATTTCCCGGACGTCAATCACCGGCTTGTTGCTGTTCTTATCCGGCGAGGTAGATATCTCCTTGATTTCCGACACACTGGGATGGATCTGCATGGTAATGGAATTATCCTGGCCGATCTGGGGAGTCACATCCAGAAAGATCCCGACTTCATCAACCTGCGGGGTGGTTGTGTAGGTATCCTGGCCACCAATGGCGTTATTTTGAGTGGTCTTGGATGAGACCCACGAAACCTGTTTGGTCGTCAGCTTGATAACCGCCTTCTGGTTATTGAGCGCCGTAATCTTGGGACTGGAGAGCATATTAACGTTACCCTGCTCTTTCATGGCATCCAGGAGCACGCCAAAACTTTCACCAGCCGCACTCAACTTGAAGACACTGCTTCCAACGGTGGTCGTCCCGGCCACCACAGGAGCAAGAGTCTGTGCCAGATTGAAATTTGAGGCTTTGTCGATGATATATTTCCAGTCAACCCCCATGCTAAAACTATCCTTCAGGCTGACTTCCATGATATGCGCCTGAATCATGACCTGGCGCTTGCTTCCCTCTTCAACATCGGCAAGAAATGCGGCGATTCTGTCAATGTTTTCCGGCAAATCGGTTACTTGAATGATACCGGCAATTTCGTTGACCAGCAGCTGTTTGAGCTTGTTATCAGCCAGTTGCTGATCAAGCACTTCCGAGTCGGGACGTTCGATTTGTTGTGAAGTTGCCTGAGAAGATGAGTTGTAGTCACTATTCCTGGCAAACAACTGCTTTGAGGAAGTCACCAGCGCGCTTGTTTTTCCTCCCTGGCTGGAATATTCCTGTTTGTTTTCAGCCACTACCTTTGCCAAATCATCGCCACGAATATAGCCGCCACTCTCCCGTTTTCCTTTGCCACTGGTACCAAACACCATCAGTTCCAGCGAATTCTCAATTGCCCCCCAAAAGTCGGAGGTTCCTTCGGTAGAGACACTGACACTCCCGGCAGAAAAACCGGCGACATTCATATTGCTATGAGAATTACGTTTATCTTTCAGATAGTTAACCTGAAAGGTCCGGGTGGCAAGCTGCGGTCTGCCAACCATAATCACCCCGTTCTCCACGGTGGCGGTGTAGCCGAGCGGCTTCAGGATAATAAAGAGGAGTTCTCCCAGTTTTTTATTCTGGGCCTCGATTTTGACAGCCCCCCGCAGGTTTCTTTCCTGCACGATCGGTACGCCACTCTCCTTGGAGAGGAGCATCAAGACATCCTTGATATCAGCGTTTTTAAGGGTCAACGAGTAGGTACGCCCCGAATCACTCGACCGGTATCCATCAGCATCTTTTTTGGGCGGTTCAGGAATCCGTTTTGATTGTGGCGCCTGGTAAGCGGGCGCAATCTTGGTATCTCTTACCGTGCTGACGCTCGGATTGACACACCCGCTGGTCAGGAATGCAACCGCAATGAGAGTCGCTACCATTCGTATCATTTGGTACCTCGATCTATTTTACCTTGGTAAATATCGTACAGGCTCACGTCTTTATTCTCATTCCGCAGGGAGACATCATAGCGTGTAATCTGGCTGACCGTCTGATTGCCGATCCGGTCACCAACTTTCACAACCCGGCCATTGATCAAGGCGTGATACCCTCGACCCACCTTCATGATTCCTTGCAGCACAACTTCTTCTTCCGGCTCATGTACCGGCTTGGTGAGCAGATTCTTTAAGGTGGCTTGTTTTAATGACATGACCGCCGCCGTTTTTTTCTTTACCGCACCGACAAACGGGTCTTTGCGCCATGTAGCGCGATCGGCATCAATGACTTTCCCATGCATGCCAGGCGGCATGCTGGGGGGGATAACCGGCTTTTCTCCCGCCACGGCAACGCTGCAGGTAAAAAGAAAGCAGAGTAAACAAATCCTAGCGGAAGTCACATTTGTCCTTTTCATGGTTTCACCGGAAGAGAGAAAAATTCAATCGTCATGGTACCTTGCAGACTCGTTTCATTGGGAGTCAATTTGATCTCGACGATGCGGTTGAAACGCTCCAGATTCTGCACCTGGCGCACATACTCGGCTATCTGGCGAAAGTTTCCAGCTACAGCGACCTTGATACGGTTGGTAACAACGGAAGAGGTATTCAGACTCCGCTCAGGGCGGGCCGTTCCCTGCTGTTTATCAGCCTCGGTCGCCACCGCATGTTGTTTCAAACCGGCTTGGCTGGCAAACCGGTACAATGACGCTACCAACTCCGGCAGGTTGGCACTGGCCGGAATTAGTTGGGTGAGACGCTGCAATTGCGCTTCCCCCTTGCGGATTTTATCCTTACTCGCTTGATTCTGCGCCAGTTGTGCCCGGGCTGCCTTGACTTTTTTAGCACGGTTCATCCGGTATGACAGCATGACAACCGACAGGATCACCAGGTAGGTCACCAGGATTATGAGCTTATTTCGTCGCGTCAATGGGCTTGACCTCGCTGGTAAAAACTATTTTCAGGTATTGTTCCTTCTCCTTGGTCACCGTGCTGATGCCAGGTTCACGATAATTTTGCAGCGACGGAGAATGATGAAAAAGCGCCATTAAACGCCCGGGAAGTTCGGATCCGTTCCCCTTGGCGCCCACGGGAGCCAGGGCGGTGACAACAATGGTTCCTTTATCATCCTTGAAGCGGTATTCCAAACTTTCCAGCACAATACCATCGGGAAGATCATTGGCCAGTTCCCGGAACAGCGGGTAAAACAGAAACTGTTGCGAAGTAAGTTTTTTCAAGGTTTCAAGATTTTTGAGATAGGACGGAACAACCTTGGCAGGCTGCCCCTTGGCGCTACCCTGTGTCAATGGTTCTACCTGCGTGCGCAACGATTGATATTCTCTCTCAGTCAGGATCACGGCAAGCAGCGCCATCAAACTGGTAATACTGTAGATGGCAATACCATAGGTCTTCCTGAGTGGAAAACGTTTGAAAAAATCAGCCGACGCATAACTGACTGCCGTTCCACCCTCCAGTGCGGCAGCAAAGGCAATCAAGGGGACATAGGCGCTTTCATCATCCATACCGCTCTTAATCGACGGTGCAATAGCAACCTCTACCGACATCGCCTCCTTGAGCGCTTCAGCAATTTCATCCAGGCCGCTGATTTCACCGCATACCCATGCCAACTGCACCGGAGTCTGGGGGTTTGCCAGCTGATAATGGGAATTGATCTTGAAAATGGTGTTGATGATCTTAAACATCAACTGCTTGAGCATTTTTTCCGGATCGCTCACGCCGGATTCAGCCTGTTTCCCTCCCCCCAGATAGGAGAGACACTCGGTATGGAGAATGCCATCCGACGAGATGTAGTAAGCGTCCACAAAATCAGCGGATATTTCAAACACCGCGTCAGCATTGAATATGGTTTCACGCACGCTTTTAAACGCTTCCAGCATGGCATTAACCGGTGTGGTGATGCTCTTCAGTTTGATTTGGTTGATACGGAACAGCTTCTGATAACGCTTGATTGTGGCTGTCGGCACGTACGATGACAGCCAGGTTTGGGTTTTCTGGTCACTCGCCCCGGGAAGAATCGAAAAGGGGGGATATTCTTCCTTTGATTCGGCAGCAATCTTGCGGCCGATAATCTTTTCAGCGTCACTCAAAGAGACTTTGGCCGTGGTGTGCTTGGAGAGGAGCACCTGTTCCGGCGGCAGGATCAGCCCGGCGCTCTCAATGAAACAGGCAGATTCGCTACGGATTGTCTTCAAAATGTCAGGAAGCGACATCCCCTCGCCAGATGCGGTTTCGTCCCCCTCTTCCAGCCCGGAATGGCGAAAAACACGATGGTACCTCAGCACTCCTTCCTGACTGATAATGGCACGCACTACGCTTTCGCGTATGTCAATAATGAGTGTGTTCATGGGTCCTAGGGGGCCGTCACTGACGGCAGATTTATTAATATGCGGCTGATGTTGTCATGAATAAAGTAATCAACCATATCGCTCGTTTTAGCGACAGCTCCGGAACAATCGGCAGTTTTATACAACCTGCTCGTCACCGATACTTTGCCGATTGGCAGATAGAGCAGTGCATCTGCTGATGGGAAGAGAGTGGTAAAATTAGGAAATGCTGTTGTTGCCTTGGTTTTACATCCCGACTCCGTTGTCGATTCGCCGGAAGCATCATTGGGATTACGGTATGTCACTGCAAACTTGGCGCTGTAGGCACCGGTGACATTAACAAAGGTAAAATTCCCCTGCATCCGACAGGTCGGCGCGACTTCCTTCTGGTCAAGGGCGACACAAATATCATCATCAACACAGAAGGTGGAGCTTCCTTCGGTGTCACACTGGTTATACGGTTGACCAGCCAGCCCGACAATGCCATTGGGCCCGCCACTTCGCAAGGCGCCGGAAAGAAACCGGCCGTCCGCAGAGGGACAGAGATAATAGGAAAACTGATTTCCCCAGGCATCCCGCCGGAAATCATTATTATCAAAACCACTTAGGTATGGTCCGTTCCAATGGGGATATCCGCCACTCCACTGGGGACGATTAACCAACAAACCGAGACTGGCTGAAGTAGAGCTGTTGGCAAACGGCAGTTCTCCGTTATCCCCGACAAAACCGAAACTGGTTCGTATACCGGTCTGAATGATACTCTTATCGCCAACCATGCCTAGTTTGATTGATTTCAAGCGATCTTTGGTTGTTTGGACCGCTTCCCCCTCCCACCATTTCCAGACCATCGGTGTCATCATTCCCGCCAGAATCGAGATAATCGCCATGACCACCATGATCTCAATCAAGGTAAACCCGGTTCCCTTACCAGATGAGACGTGAATGTCTTGATCTCCCGTTTTCATCGCAGTTTCACCTGGCCGACCGATTTGTAGATCGGGAGGAAGACTGCCAGCAGAAGCAGCAGTACCATGCCACCCAAAACAACCATGGTCAGCGGTTCAACATAGGAAAATACTTTTTTGATGGTTTCCGGCACTTCCTTATCAAGGATATCGCTGGCCCGGTTGAGGGTTCCTTCCAGGGTTCCGGTTTTTTCAGCGATCGACATCATATCGACCACCAACGGATTAACATAGCCCGTACGCTGCATGGCATCGGAAATGCTTTCCCCGGTGGTAATAACGGTAGCAATGGTACGCATACGCTCGGCAATCACGGAATTACTGATAACATCCGCCCCGATAGCAAAGGTTTTGTCTGCGGTAATACCTGATGCATGCAAGGTTGCTACAATCTTGAAATAACGGGACATATTAATTTTTTTAATCAGCATCCCGATTAATGGCAGCTGGAGCAACAGACGATCAATCAACCGTTTCCCATCCGGAGTGTTTTTAAAAACCTTCACCGCCACAAACGTCAGTACCACAAATGCCATCAGGTAAGGATAATAGCTTTGCAAAAAGCCGGATATGGCAATCATGATCTTGGTCGGCAGAGGGAGCTCTGCCCCCATCCCGGTAATTGTTCTAAGCATTTTGGGAAAAACAAAGGTGAAGATGATGAACATCAGTGCGCCAAGTACCGACAATACCGTCACCGGATAGGTCAGACTCGATTTGACATTTTTTTTAAACTCCAGCTGCCAGGAGAGATAGGTGACCAGAAATTCAAGGCTGCCATCCAGGGTTCCCGAGGCCTCACCCGCACGGATCATCTGAACGTAGAAAGGGGGAAAGAGACGAGGTGAAGTCTGCATCACCTCGGACATGGAGAGGCCGGAATCAACCCCACGCCGCACCATTTGTGCCGCATAACCGATATTTTTATTGGTATTGCTCCGCATCAGGGTGTCAATCCCCTGCAACAGGGGAATGCCTGAATTGATCACCAGCTTGATCAGGTAGGTAAAATCGAGCAGATCCTTGTCATTGAATTTAGGCTGAAACAGCTCACTCCAAAAAGCAGAACCGTTAAAGCCCCCCCCTTCGCACTCAATCAACATCAAACCCTGCTGTTTCAGGATTTGCTCCAACTGTTCCGGACTGCGGGCCGTCAAACTACCTTCCCGCAGGTTGGAGTCACCATCCATGGCGCGATAACTGTAGGTAGACATCAGAAGGTCATCCGGGTGGCATGGCTGACTTCATCAAGGGTGGTAATACCAAGCCGTACTTTTTCCAGCGCCACCTCATGCATTTCCCGGAACCCCTCGGCGATGGCGGCGCGCCGGATGTCTTCCAGGCTGGCCCTGACATTGATCAGATCGCGCAGTTTAACCGTAATGTTCAGGATTTCATAGATAACCGAACGTCCCTTGAAACCGGAGTCATCACAGGCCGGACACCCTTTCGGTTTGTACAGTTTAGTAACAGCCGGATCAATCCCCAACTTTTTGTAGGTCGGGCTGAAGGGAGCAACCGGCTCTTTGCATTCCTCGCACAGCGAACGTACCAGACGTTGGGCAATGATTGAATCGAGGGTCGAGGAGATCAGAAAGGGGTCAATTCCCATATCCATCAGACGTGCAATACTGGCGATGGCATCATTGGTGTGAATCGTGCTGAACACCAGATGCCCGGTCAGCGCGGCGCGAATGGCAAGCTCGGTTGTCTCGGTATCACGCATTTCACCCACCAGAATAACATCCGGGTCCTGACGCAGGATGGAACGCAAGCCACTGGCAAAGGTCAGGCCGGCCTTGACATTGATCTGACATTGGCGCGCCAGCGGCAGCTGATACTCTACCGGATCTTCCAGGGTAATGATGTTGCGGCTGACGGTATTGATCATACTCAGACAGGAGTAGAGCGTTGTGGTCTTGCCCGAACCGGTCGGCCCGGTCACCAGTATCATGCCAAACGGGATCTGCAACGAAGCGTTAACTTTTTCAATGTCGTCATCCATGAAGCCAAGATTTTCGAGACCAACCTTTATCTGCGCCTTGTCGAGCAAACGGACGACGATGTTTTCCCCCCCCACCAGCGGAAAGGTGGAAATACGCAGATCAAGTTTCCGGTTTTTATAGGGGAATTCCGCCGAACCATCCTGGGGGATCCGGGATTCGGCGATATTCATCTGCCCCATGATCTTGAAACGGGAAACGATCGGATTGAGCAGTTCAATCGGCAGGAACATGCTGTGCTGCAAGACGCCATCAACACGATAGCGGATACGGATCCCTTTCATATCCGGATTGACATGAATATCGGTAGCACCCCGCTGGATGCCATCCACAATGATTTTTTCAACCAGATTGACCAGCGGAGAGTAGGCGGAATCAAGCTCTTTCTTACCAAGACCACCGGAACGTTTAAACAGAGAGCTGGACTGGCGTACCAGATTTTCCAATTCGTGCGGGAGGTGAATATCATAAGCTTCAGAGGCAGCAGTTTCATCTTTGAGTGACTCGGCAACCGTAAGAACTTTGAAAATATCTTTCTGACTGACGAAACCAAGGCTGAACAGCACCGAACCGAGTAGTTCGCCGCTCTTTTTCTGCTCCTGCAGGGCGATCTGCAACTGTTCTTCACTGACCAGTCCCTGCTCCAGCAGAATATCGCCGACACGTTTTTTAGCAGCCATGGACAAAACCCTTTCGTAGTGCGGGTTTTATAGCCTTATATGGTAGTTTTGTCAAGGAAATCAATGATTTTGGGAAGGAGACAAACGATTGGAATCGGAATAAATAGATTAAACACTGAGGCACTGAGACACCGAGAAAAACGATCAACCACATCACAATACATCTTTTGAAACACGGAGCAACGGTGCAACAGAGGAAAACATTCGGTCATAAACCGACAAACCGGAAAGGACACAGAAAACGACTTCACCCTCTGTGTCTCGGCGTCTCGGTGTTTAACAGATTTCTGTTATTCTCTGTTGCTCCTTGCTCCGTGTTATTACAATCTTTACTGTATTTTCAGGACTATCTTGCCAAAGTGCTGATCAGCTTCCATCATCCGGTGTGCCTCAACTACCTGATCAATAGTAAATACCTTTTCGATAATCGGTACAATGGTGCGGTCGGCAAATTTGGGGAGCGCACGGCGCGTGAATTCTGCCACTATTTCCCCTTTTTCCGGCACCGGACGGGAACGGAGCACTGAACCGATAATCTGCTGGCGTTTGACCATCATCAGCGCCAGATTAAGCTCGGCCTTGATGCCGCTGATTACGCCGATAATAACCAGTTTTCCTTTGTATCCCAAAGAATTCATATTGGGAGCCAGATATTTGGCGCCCACATGATCCAGAATCAGGTCAACACCCTTCTTGGCGGTGTACTCCTTGACCACCTCGGTAAAATCAGGGGTTTCTTCGTAATTGATCATAAAATCGACCCCCAGTGCCTTGACCCGTTCCAACTTGGCAGTCGAGGAGGTCACCAGCAGCTTGCTCTCCGGCGCCAAGGCGCGGCAGAGTTGAACAGCCGCCGTATTGACCCCGCCGCCGCCACCATGAAGAATAGCCGACTGTTTGTTCTGGAACTCGCCGATCATGAACACATTCAAAAAGGCGGTGATGTACGACTCGCACACACAGGCAGCCTCTTCAAAACTCATGCTTTCCGGAATCGGCATCAAATGGCAGGCATAGGCAACCGCAAATTCAGCGTAGCCACCACCACCTACCAGCGTCATCACCCGATCGCCAACCTTCCAGCCGGTAACACCGGCTCCCAGTTCCTCGATCAGACCGGCAACTTCCAGCCCAAGAATTTCAGAATCACCAGCCGGTGGCGGATATTTCCCCTCGCGCTGCACCAGATCCGGGCGATTGATTGATGTTGCAAACACCTTGACCAGTACCTCACCTTCTTTCGGTTGCGGACGCTCTACCTTGCCAACCGACAACACTTCAACGCCACCAAATCCGCTCATTACCACAGCCTTCATACAGAATCCTCCTAAAACATTTTTTTAAACCGTAAGATTTGTGAATGTAACGTCTTGAAACTTATTTGTAAACACAAAAAAAGGGCGGGAAAATTCCCGCCCTTCAAGAGACATCAGAACTAAATCAGATTAGAATACGTAGCTAAGACCGGTACGGATGGTGTAGGGGTTTTCCGGATCAGCAACTTTTGCACCTGTTGTGGTTGCAGAGTTTTTGTAGTATCCGCCGAGGATTGCATAAGCAGCCTGCAGTTTAACAGTCAGGTTGTCATACAGTTTGTAACCGGCTTCCACGTTCAGCTCGGTAGCCATCAGGTCGCTAGCATTAGCTTTGAGAGTTTTCTTGTCAACTGGTGCACCTGCAGATTTTGCAACCCACAACATACCAGCATTACCGTTAACATAAGTCTTGGGGCTCAAAGTTGCATCATATCCAAGAGTGTAGAGGATCTGGCCATGATCATTGTTGTTGGTGCTCCAAGCAAGAGCCATATCTGTTGTCAGGCCATCATCAGCGGTATTTCTGTTGAGGATCATCATGCCCGACTCATTGTAGGAGTTGAGCGGAGACTGCCAGGAATTGATATGTTTGTCAGAACCTTCATCACCGGAGGTGAAGAGCAGAGCAGTTTTAGCGGTACCAGGACCTACTGCCATTTTAGCAGCAGCATTCAAGGCATAGCCATGGAACTGAGCTGAAGTGTCGTTTTTGATTTTAGCATGACCCATCTGCATTGCTGCAAAACCGCTTACATTCAATGCGCCGAACTTGGCATCTGCATTCAGACCAAGGGTGTGGAGCATGACTGCATCGATCGCAACAGGCATTTTGCTGCCGAGCGAGTTTTTGGCACCAGCGGCATAGCCGGTGTAATCAGCCAAGAAGTAGTAGGACATACCAACTTTAGCGTTTTTGCTGAGCGCATAGGAGGAATCCAAGAGGAATGCATCAATAGCTCTGTCATTGTAGCGATCAACAGAAGGATTGTTGCCAACGCGTGAGAAGGCAGCGCCCAGTGTCAGATCACCAATTTTGGTGGAGGTTGCGATGGCAGAAACGTCAGCATCGAGGAAGATACCTTTGAAAGCATCTTTATACGGCAGGATACCAACAGAAACATTGGTAGGGCCGGCATTGAAGTTCAAGTATACATGTTTGGTTTCAAGGGTAATGCTGTCGGCATCGAGCTGACCAGCGTTGTTACCGGTTGTGATTCCTTTGTAACCTGTAGCACCGTTACCACCAAAGGTGGAATCAAGCTCAAACTGGGTTACCAATTTCAGGTCATTGCTTGCTTTGGCAGTGTACTGCAAACGGGCACGCTGTTCAAAGTAGTTGGAAGTTTTCTTGGCATCAGAGAATGCGGTCGGATCGTAGTAGCCACCAGCTGCGTTATCGATATTGGACAGATAGAACTTGCCGTTGAAAAGACCATGGAACTCGTTTTCAAAAGCCATTGCCGGTACGGAGATTGCTGCCAGTGCGCCTGCTGCTGCTGCGATTGCTACGGTTTTTTTCAAATTCATTGTGTGTGCCTCCCTCATTGAGTTTATACTTCATAGTTTTGAACTACGACAACCAAATATTATGCCCTACGGACTTTCTTTTGTGTGAATTCACCACCTTTCATTGACATCTGGCTTGCATATAACGTGGCTGCAAAACCGAAAAAGCTTTATACTTTAAACACAAATACCCTTAAACAGCCTGCAAAACGCAGACAATCCAAAGGTATAGATATATTTGTGCTTATCATTTTTAAAATTGCTGAAACGTTTCACAGTGATTTCGCTCCCGGTAACAGTGTGGATGTCATCTAGGTAACATCTCGTAAAATCAGTCGGTTAGCTACTAGTAGGTTCGTTTGTTTCAGGACGACGTTCTATTAATGTGGTCGAAATATACCGCAAATCAAACTAATGTCAAGCAAAAATATGTACATTATCTCGCAAGGGTTTGAATCTGTTGGATTTCGTACCGATCAGTGTTCCTCCTGGCACAATTCGGTTAAAACACCGGCGCTGCTTTTTGGGTGGATAAAGGCGATCTGTGTTCCATGGGCACCGCTACGGGGAGATTCATCAATCATCCTGACACCGTCGGCCAGCAGCTTGGCGATTGCAGCCGTCAGGTCATCCACCTGATAGGCGATGTGATGAATACCGGCGCCGTTTTTCTGAATAAACTTTGCGATCGGACTTTCGGGCGATGTCGGCTCAAGGAGTTCAATTTTTGAGGCGCCAATCTGCAGCATGGCGACACGGACTTTCTGTTCAGGCACTTCTTCAATACCTGCAAACGGCATGGTTAAATTGCCCTGGTAGAACGGCAGGGCAGCTTCAAGAGAGGTAACCGCGATACCGATATGATTTATTTTCTGGAGCATACGAGATCCTTTCATAAGAAAATTACCTTCGGAACACATCCAATAAACGCCTGGCGGCTGCTGACGGAGTGGTAACACCGGTGGAAACCGCTTCCTGGACCTGGGGGAAGATCCCCCGTACATCCTTGTGATTGATAAAGAGCTCTTTTAAGTCATCCATCAAGAGCGACCACATCCAATCCACCGATTGTCTGCGTCGGTTTTCATCAAATTCACCGGAACCGCGCTGGGTAGCTTCAAACTGTTCCAGCATCTGCCACACTTCTGCCACACCTTCACTGCGCAGGGCACTGACGGTCATTACCGGAACCTGCCAGTTACTGCTTTTAGGGCGCAGGATGTGAAGCGCATTCTGGTATTGCTGACAGGCCAGTTCAGTTTTTTGTCGGTCAATATCGGCCTTATTGACGACAATGGCATCCGCTAACTCCATTACCCCTTTTTTAATTCCCTGCAGTTCGTCACCGGCAGTTGCCAGCTGCAACAGCATGAAAAAGTCGACCATGGATGCTACGGTTGTTTCAGACTGCCCCACCCCAACGGTTTCAACAATGATCACGTCAAATCCAGCTGCTTCACACAGCAACATGGTTTCACGGGTACGGCGAGCAACACCACCCAAAGTGTCACCAGCCGGTGAAGGGCGAATAAAGGCATTGGGATTGCGGGAAAGCTCCTCCATGCGGGTTTTATCGCCCAGAATACTGCCACCGGTAATCTGCGATGAGGGATCGACCGCCAGCACCGCAACCTTATGCCCTGCACCGGTCAGGTAGGTACCGAATGCTTCGATGAAGGTACTTTTGCCAACTCCCGGCACTCCGGTGATGCCGATGCGCAGACTGTTGCCGCTGTAGGGAAGCAGCAGATCAAGCAGCTCCGCAGCTCTTTGGAAATGTTCCGGTTTTCTGCTTTCGATCAGGGTAATCCCTTTGCCAATGGCACGGATATTTCCGGAGCGAATTTTATCTGCAAGCGTTTGTAATTCCATAAACCTATAAACCTGTTAAACACCGAGACACGGAGAAAAACATAGCGGAAAGAGACGACGTGAATCACTGAACAGATAACGAATTTTAGCTTTTCACCAGTATCCGTTGTTTTAGTCGCCCTTCTCTGTGCCTCGGTGTCCCGGCGTTTTATTTGACTTCAGTTTTTCTTCCTGATTGCTGCCAGGGTTTCACGGGCCGAGGTGGTGATCGGCGTACCCGGTCCAAAGATGCAGGCAGCACCCGCTGCGTACAGGGTTTCATAATCCTGGTGCGGAATAACGCCACCACAGACCACCACGATGTCATCGGCTCCCAGTTTTTTCAGTTCCGCCACCAATTGGGGAACCAGGGTCTTGTGACCAGCTGCCAGACTGGAAACGCCAATGGCATGCACATCATTTTCAACCGCAATTTTTGCAGTTTCTTCCGGCGTCTGGAATAGTGGCCCCATATCCACATCAAAGCCGACATCGGCAAATGCGGTGGCAATCACCTTGGCGCCACGGTCATGTCCATCCTGTCCCATCTTGGCAATCAGAATACGGGGACGACGCCCCTCTGCTTCCGCAAAATCATCCGCTTCTTTTTTCAGTGCGGCAAACTCATCGCTCGATTCAAACACTTTTCCGTAGACCCCCGAAACCAGCTTGATCTCTGCTTTGTGACGACCAAAAATCTTTTCCATGGCATCGGAGATTTCACCTACGCTGGCACGTTTGCGAGCGGCATCAACACAGGCCTCCAACAGATTACCCTGACCGGATTCAGCAACTGCGGTGATTGTTTCCAGGGCAGCGCGACAGGCCGCTTCATCCCGCTCATCGCGAAGTTTTTTAAGACGCGCAATCTGGGCTTCACGTACGGCGGTGTTGTCGATATCCAATACATCAATCGGTGATTCCTTGGCAAGTTTGTACTTATTGACACCTACGATCACGTCGAAGCCACGATCGATACGGGCCTGCTTGCGGGCTGCCGACTCTTCGATTTTCAATTTGGGCATACCGGATTCAATCGCTTTGGTCATACCACCCAGACTGTCGATCTCTTTGATCAGCTTTCTTCCTTCCTGGATCAGCGAGTCGGTCAGGCTTTCCACGTAATATGAGCCGGCCAGCGGATCAACCACCTTGGTAATACCGCTTTCTTCCTGAATCACCAACTGGGTGTTGCGGGCAATCCGGGCTGAATGTTCCGTCGGAAGTGCAATCGCTTCGTCCAGTGCATTGGTATGCAACGACTGGGTCCCACCCAGTACTGCTGCCATAGCTTCGATGGTGGTACGTATAACGTTATTGTACGGATCCTGTTCGGTCAGACTCCACCCCGAGGTCTGACAGTGGGTACGCAACGCCAGGGAGAGCGGGTTTTTGGGGTTAAACTGGGACATCAGCTCCGCCCACAGGAAGCGGGCAGCCCGCAGTTTGGCAACTTCCATGAAGAAGTTCATCCCAATGGCAAAGAAGAACGAGAGCCGTGGTGCAAACTGATCGACTTCCAACCCTTTGGCCAGGGCTGCTTTCACGTATTCGACACCATCTGCCAGGGTGAAGGCCAATTCCTGAACATTGTTGGCTCCGGCTTCCTGGATATGGTAACCACTGATGGAGATGGAGTTGAATTTTGGCATGTACTTACTGGTGTATTCAATGATATCGGCAATTATCCGCATGGACGGCGCCGGCGGATAAATGTAGGTGTTACGCACCATGAATTCCTTGAGGATGTCATTCTGAATGGTACCGGCCAGCTTTTCCTTGGGAACCCCCTGCTCTTCTGCTGCCACGATGTAGAGCGCCAGAATGGGGAGTACGGCACCGTTCATGGTCATGGAAACAGACACGTCCGCCAACGGGATATCCTTGAACAACACTTCCATATCGAGAATCGAATCAATGGCAACCCCGGCCTTACCCACATCACCAACCACCCGCGGATGATCGGAATCGTAACCACGATGGGTTGCCAGGTCAAAGGCAACTGATAATCCCTGCTGCCCTGCCGCCAGATTGCGACGGTAAAATGCGTTAGATTCCTCGGCTGTGGAGAAACCGGCATATTGCCGGACCGTCCAGGGGCGACCGGCATACATGGTTGCTTTCGGCCCACGCAGGTAGGGCGCAAAGCCCGGCAAGGTATCGACATTTTCCAGTTTTTCAAGATCAGCCAGTGTGTAGAGCGGCTTTACCGCAATTCCTTCGGGAGTATCCCACACCAGCGAGTCGGTGGTTTCCTTCTTGATTTCTTTGGCTGCCAGTTTATCCCAATCCTGCAGCGATTTTTTATCAAACGTAGCCATGACGGTTACCTCGTATATGTGAAGTGATAGTTAAGATTAGACGTAAAAAAACAGGCGGGCATAAAACCCGCCTGTCGTTTGAGTATACCGATCCTACAAAATCGCCTGAACAGCCGCGACCGCATCAGCAATAATTTCCTCATCTGAGCGTTTTGTCGAGGCATCGATTCTGACGCCGTGCCAACGGGTGATCTCTTTGCAATAGAATTCACGCATCTTCTGGTAATACTCCAGACCACCTTCATGGTGAATCTGCAGTACATCTTCCACCCGTTCGAACGCTTCTTCAGCCGGAACATCAAAGAAGATCGTCAAGTCGGGATAGATTTCATCTTCAAACAGAAATCCACGGGACATTTTTTCCAGCATCCGGGCGGCATCAAAATGTTTGGTATGCCCCTGCACCCAGATATTTGCCAAGGAGGAAATACTGGACTGTTTGCAGAGCACAATCTTGTCGTTTTCAAGTGCCGGAGCTACAACTCCCCGGAATATTTCGGAACGGACCGCAGATTCAAAGAAGAAATCAGCCCGCACATCCCGGCCAAACGGCCATTTCAGAAACGACTCCATTCCCAGTTCACGGGCACGCCCGGAATCGGGGTTGGCACATTCCACCACATCATAATTGAGTTGCGTCAGCGCTTTATGCAAACCAACAACACCGGCTTTAACCTGCTGCCCGGAACCATTGATACCTTCAAGAACAATAAATTTACCTTTTCGCACGATTTCCTCCTGTTGTTCGTTTGTTTATTACACAATCGCCTTCAAATACGTCGAGGTACGCTCACGTTTTACCAGAGCGATCTCATCCGGATTAACGTCAACAAATTTCTCATCAGGGGATATCTTGAACAACGGCTGCCCTTTTTGAACAATCGAGCCATCGGCGCCCTGCATGATAATTTTATCAATCGTTCCGGAGAAGGTGGCGCGCACAGTGTTAAACATCTTCATAACTTCAATGATGTAGAGTGCCTGTCCTTTTTCGAAATGCATACCTTCCGTTACAAACGGCGGTAATCCCGGCCCTTCCTGTCCATAGTACATCCCGCCGCAGATTGAAACTATCTCGTCTGCCTTGGTGGCTGGTGGTGGGACCAGAACCTTCTTCATCTGTGCCTGCAGCTCGGTGTTGTGCAGATGTTCCGGGATGGTAACCTCCAGATCGTCTTCAATTTTAAAATCCCAGAATTTGACATTTTCGGCGATCAAAAAGAGCATTCCCAGCAATTCAAGCCCGGCTTCAAAACCGATGTGAGCACTTTGAATTTCACTCCACACCTCTGCACTGAAACCGCCTTGCGGCTTATCCTTGGCAAGCAAGGCTGTCAGTTTGTCATAATCATGGAGATCAAACTTGAACTGGTCAGCCAGAGTTTGGTAGAAACGCAACCCTTTCTGCAGGAGGGTGTTGTCGTGATCCCAGATAACATCGGCGGCCGGTGCTGCCGGATCATAGCTCATGTTCAGATATTCATAGGTATCGGCCAAAATAACGAATGGATTGCCATGCCATTTAACTTTCCCTTTTTCCAAAGTGAAGGTGGTACGGTTAAGCGACAGCCAACCGGAAAGCAGATGGGGATCTTCCAGCAGTTTTTCCATCGGACGGGTAACCAGGGTTCCTTTACGATCCAGAATCGCCGACATTTCCTTGGCAACCTTGGGATCATCGGGAAACTGCTCAGCCATTTTCTTGGCATACTGTTTTTTCATCTGGATAAAGGCGAAGGTGGTATCCAGCTTGGACCCTTCCTCTTTCAACTGGCCGATCAGAGTCAGATACGGCACCACAAAGCGGGTGGTCGGCTTTGCCATCACATTCTGCCCCAGGAACCAGTTAACCAGGCCGTAGTGGAATTCCAGGTTGGTGCCAACGTCAGAACCACGCAAGGTTGTCTTACCCAGAACCTTGGAGAGATGTTGGTAACTTGCGAGGCGATCTTCCCCTTTGGTCAACAGCAGTGCGATGTTGGAGTCATAGGCGCCGGCCACCTTGTAGCGCATGAACATGCCAGTGTCAGGATTGACCATACAGATCCCCTGGTCATCGCGGATTTCACCTTCGATCGGCGCTGACCAGTAACGGATCATGCCACCGGCATGGGGGGAGAGGGAGCAATCGGTAGCATTGAGACGTGCTTCCGCTGCAGCGGCAAAACGGGGGATCCGCTCAGGTTTCGGCAAACGTTTTTTGTGACGGGCCAGCAACGCCATCATTTCCACCAGTGATTCAACCACGAAGAAGTCGTTTTTATCCTTCGGATTGGTGAATTTAAGCGAGTAACAGAGTTCTGAAACCCGATGTTCAACCTGAATGCGGGTATTGACTTCCATGAAGTAGTAACGGTCACGGTCAACGATACATTCAAAGGTTGAGGCAGAATCGAGTCCAACCGCCATACCGAACTTGGTGGAATCTTCTTCCATCCGTTTAAGAACCTTGAGGTCGCTTTCCAGCGCAGCTACTTCGGCCTTCCGTCCGGCTTTTTTAGCTTTTTCAATGGCCAGCGCCAGACTTTCCTGAGTAACTGAAATTTCCAGCAGTTTCTGTTCATGCATCTGCAACGAGCAGTCACGACCCCCCAGGGAAACACACCACTCGCCATTACCGATCAACTGGATTTCGTTATGGCGAGTCTGCTCGATATTGAGCTCTACCAACACGTTTTTGTTGTCACCAACGCCATTGGCCTTGACTTCGTTTAAGATTTCGCGAACCAGCACCGGTGCATCCACCGCTGCTTCTTTAATCTGCTCATCGGTCGGCTTTTTAATGGAAAGCAGTGCGGCGCCCAGGATACGCTGTCCTTTACCACCACCGCCACCGATTGCCTTCAGACGGATGCGGCTCCCCGGGTACTCCTTGAACATCGCTTCCACTTCGGCCTGCACCTGTTCCGACATTTCATCAACCGTATACAGGTCAAGCCCCTTTTCATAGGAGGCGTACAGGATCTGATCTGCCAGATCCTCCAGAGAAACGTTCTTGTCGTTCAGGTAGGCAGCATCAATCGTCAGGTCATGGGATTTGGCCAATGCCAGCAAATTTTCACGACTGCCATGTTTTTTAACCAGCGTACGGGCAGTTACATTGTTAATCCCCGGTGTGACACTAACGCCCACCGAAAGTGCTGTCCGCTTGGCTTCGTCTTTTTTACCGGCATCCGCCTGGGTACGTGAATTGGGGCCGATAAAATTCAAGCCGGCATTTTCGATCGCTGCAACAAACTCCTCATCTTCTGCCATGAAGCCGTATCCGGCAAAGATTGAGTCATAGCCATTATCCTTGGCAATCTGGATGATCTGGCCGATGCGCTCAACTCGCTCTTCCTTGCTGGCGCCGCTGTAATCGGGAACACGGTGGACACGGCTGGAATCGGTCAACTTACGCAGTTCGGGAGCCAAAGCATTAGGGTACACGATGGAGTCTTTTTCCGAAAGCAGAATACCGTAATGGGAAATCCCCATTTCATCGTACACATCCATCGCTTCCTTACGGATCGGCCCACGACAAACGATCAACGGCTTCAAATCCTCACTGGCAAAGGAGCGCACCCATTCCGAGTCTGACTTCCCAAGGCGACGGTCACGGTGAATCAAGGGGTTATTCATGTAAAGGTCGTTCATATATCTATCTCCAATTAGATTGAATATTTTTATCTCGCCACAGGAACGGAGAGGCAGAGAGGCATGTAAAAAGACAGCACCTGGAGCGCTGAAATCAGTCTCACTGATTAGTCCCTCTTTCTCTGTGACCCTCTGTTTTCGAGCTACATCAATGGAATTCCCGCTGGGGAGCCATCATCGGACCTGGCTTATAATGCCGCATCAGGAAGGAGATGTTTTCACCGAGCACCTGACGCAGGTCGGTCGGCATGACGATCGACGAGATCGAACCGAGTGCCAGTCCTTCTTTGGGGTTCATCAGCTCTTTTTCATAACGTTGATTGAGCGCAACCTCTTGCAGTTTCAGCCATTCCGTAGCTTCTTTTTCAGCATCTTTCTTGGCTTCGGCCGGGTCTGATCCTGCCTTGACCCGCTCCTCTACCCCTTTTTTAACCAGTTCGGATGCTGTTGCACGGGCTTTTCGCAGTTCATCCTTGTAGACGAATTCTTTCCCCGCCGGCCCCATAACAGCCAGACGTGTGGTAGGAAGCGCCAATACCAGATCCGCGCCGGTCGGATAGTTATTGTAGGAAGCATACGCTCCGCCGTAGGCATTGCGCAGAATCAACAGAATGCGTGGCGTGCGAACATCAACGATGGAATCGAGCATGGAACGGCCAGCCTGGACAATTCCGCGCGCTTCCTGTTCACGACCGGGAAGGAAGCCGGTTGTATCTTCCATGAAAATAATCGGGATATTGTAGATATTGCAGAAACGGACAAAACGGGCAATCTTAACCGCCGAATCGCAATCGATCTGACCGGAGGAAACAGCCGAATTGTTGGCAACAAAACCGACCACCTGCCCACCGAGACGGCCAAAGGCAGTAACCACCTCACGGGCACGTTCCGGTTGCAGTTCAAAATAATCACCATGATCACAGACCTGCTGGATGATAATGGAAACATCAAAAGGTGTATTAAAACCGGTCGGTGAATTGAAGGCCTTTTTCAACAGTGTATTGATTTCCCAGGTTTTACGATTGAGCGGATCACTGGTTTCCTGAAATGGTGCAGCAACGCTGTTGTTATCGGGAATATAGGAGAGCAGACGAACTGCAGTACGAAGTGCAGCGACTTCATCGGTTACGGTCAAATCGGCCACACCGGTACGACCATGAACTTTAGGTCCACCCAGTTCTTCCGGAGTTACATCTTCTCCCAGAACCGATTTAACAACCCCGGGACCGGTCAATCCAAAAAAGGTATCGTTAGGCTGAATAACAAAACTTCCCTGACGAGGCAGATAGGATCCACCACCGGCATTAAAGCCAAACATACACATGATGGAGGGAACAACACCGCTGATACGGCGAAGCGCCGTAAATGCCTCGGCATACCCATCCAATCCACCAACACCGGCAGGGACAAAGGCACCGGCGGAGTCGTTCATGCCGATTACCGGAATCCCTTTTTCACCGGCCATGTTGAATAATTTTGCCAATTTACTACCGTTAGTTGCATCAATGGAACCGGCACGCACGGTAAAATCATGTCCATAGACTGCAACGTCACGACCACCAATGTTGAGTACCGCAGTAACAAGTGAGGCACCATCAAGGTTTTTACCCCAGTTTTGAAAAAGAACGTTGGGCTGTTTGTCGGAAAGCACCCGCAAGCGTTCCCAGACGGTCATACGCTTTTTGAAATGCTGTTTTTCGATCTGATCAACCTTTACCGACTTGATCGGACGCTGAATCAGTTCGTACCCTTCTTTCATCGCCTCTTCATAGCCACCAGTTGTTTTGGAAATTTCACCCGGAATATTAAATTCCAGTGTTTCGGGTGGGTCAAACGGGTTTTTCAAAATTGGCTTGGGTGCTGTGCTTGACATTGTTACCATCCTTTGGTGTGGGATTATTCTACAACCTTGTGTATGAATTAAAATTACTGACAGAACTGATTTCCGGAACCTGCTACAAATCTACGGTTAACGTGTGACAACGGCCAGAACCTTGACTTCATCGCCATATTTTGACAACAGGCGATGGCGCAGAGATGAATCAAAATAGACGCAATCCCCCTCTTCCAGCACGAAGCGGCGTTCATCAAGTATCAACTCTGCCGTACCTTTCATGATGAACAGAAATTCCTCACCATCATGACTATAGGTATTCTCTTCCAGCGCTTTTTCAGTAACAGCAAGCAGAAACGGTTCCATTTTCTTGTTCTGTTTGTGAAACGAAAGGGATTCGTAGGAATATCCCTGGCTGGTGCCGGCTCGCGAAATCACGCGCGGAATTGCCTTGCGTTCAGAGGCGCGAACTATTTCATAGCGACACTCTTCTTCTTCATCAGCAAAGAAAAGTCCGATTTTTACATCAAAAAATTTCGCTATTTTGGATAGTGTTGCGATGGGGGGGGAAACATTATTGTTTTCAATTTGCGATATGAGAGCTGGCGAAAAGCCGGTTTCCTTTGCAACAGCCTGTAACGTCAGCTTTTTCGAAAGGCGGAGTTTTTTTATTTTGGCTCCAATATTGTAATTGTTCATCCGGGCTCCGACATAAAATAAAACCAGTTTTTATGCGGCGTTTTGTATACAATTTGAGCTGCGATGTCAATCAAATATTTTTACTACGGATAAAGTTTGCTGGAGGATTGGGGGGGCAGAGGGGGTAAATAAAATCAGTATTCAAAACAATGGTAAGGATCGGGGCGTGGGGTACGGCTGTCAGCCAATTAACGATTAAGCACGAGATAAATTTAATTTATACACAAATCGGAGAGATCATCGGAGCCCCCCGCTAACAGACATAATCAACATTCGTAAGAGTTGGTCAGACCGGGAGTACATTTGCATAAAGCCAATCCAATACTCTCTCCGATTTTGTGCGAAGTTACTGCTGATGTTACGACCTTACTGTCTCAGCTTGCGCGCCAGCAACTGCAGGGTATGTAATACTTCTACCTTTGAACCATGCTGTTTCAAACCATCGGACAACTGCATCATACAACCGGGACACCCGGTGGCAACCGCTTTGGCAGCTGTTGCGATAATGGCCAGACTTTTTGCTTCATTAATGGTCATGGATGAACCGTAATGGTAGACGTTAAAGGTTCCTCCCAGGCCACAACAACGGTCAGCCCCTTCCATTTCTGCCAGTGTAACACCCGGTGTTTGCTTGAGAAGCTCCCGCGGCTGCTTGGTAATACCACGCGTTCGCAGATGACAAGGGTCATGGTAGGTTATGCTCAAATTTTCACCCGCACCGGTTTCACCCGGGTCGAGCCCCAGTTTATGCAGCAGTTGAGCGGCATCAACCGTTTTGGCAGCCAACGCTTCCAGGCGTGATTTCAGTTCCGGATTACGCTTGCCAATTACCAGCGGATAGAGACGGTGTAATGCGCCACCACAGGTAGCACAGGCACTCATGACATAATCTGCTTCATAGCGTTCCAGCTCCAGCAGATTTTTTTCTGCCAGTTCCCGCACCGTATCCAGGTCTCCTCCCGACATTCCGGGAAGTCCACAGCACTGTTGACCTTTAGGAATAATAATCGTACAGCCAAGATGGCGGAAGAGCTTTACGGCAGCTTCCCCAATTTCGGTATAGACAAAATTGGTCATACAACCTACGAAAAAGACAATCCTCGGCTTCCCCGGCTCACCCGGGATCACTTCAGGATGGCAATCCATAAAAGCTTTTTTGGCAATGGCAGGAATATGACGGGTATTCCCCACAAACGGGAGCGGAAAACGAAGGCGTAGTCCCGATGTTTCCGGTATTTTCTTAAAAAACAGCGGACCGAGCAAGGAAGCAAGCTTGGTTCCCATTTTCATACGGGTACGATTCTTGATAACTTGACCAATTGCGGCATGAAAGGTGGTCAGACCCCGTTTTTTTGCAAGCGCTTCGCGGGCGGCAATCACAATTTCATCCGTTGGCACTTCATTGGGGCATTTCTCGACACAACTACCACACAGCAAGCATTTTGACATCGCTTCGTAGGTCTGATCATCCAGTTCGATATCATCTTTTAATATATGCTGTGCCAGGGCAATCTTTCCGCGCGCAACCGCCGGTTCTCGTCCAAAGGCGGTAAAGGCAGGACAATTGGCTCGACAGGCGCCACACTTGACACATTTTTTAAGTTGCTCTTCCACCCGCTGCAGAGCCGTATTTTCTGATTCAGACATGACAGATTCCTTTATAGATGACGCATAACATCAAGTTTGTTCGCTGAAGATTTGAGCACTGAAAATATAAATTTCGCACTCCTGCTGCCAGGCATTTTCAGACAATCCGGCCTTGAGACAGGTATGTCGCAGAAATTCGTCCCGATCCCACCCATATTCCACCGCCACCTGCGGTAACAGTACGCCACGATTATGCCCCTTGATCAGATAGAGCCCATGTTCACCAACGCGAATATCATCAAGGTCAGATATGCGAGTCAACGGAGAAAGAACTGAAATTTCCAGGTCAAACGAGCGTAGATCATGCGCTTTCATTGGATAAAAACGGGGATCACGGGTCGCAGCTGACACGGCCATTTCCTGCACCAGCAGATATAATGGCTGATCGGAAATAAAATTACCAATACAACCACGTAACTGACTGTTTTGATGAATCGTCACAAAACAACCACTCTGCTGTAACAGGCCGGGGGAATCAGACACGACTTTTTCCACCTGTCCGCTTGTCACGTACGACACAATCGTGGATCGTGCAATACCAAGCAGGAACTGCTTCTCAGCGTCCGTCAAACGAGATTTCATGGAGTCCTCCCGGCAACCAGTTTTTTATGATAAAAAGCCCGGAAAACAGAGTTTTCCGGGCTTTCATCGTGCATATCTGTGGCAATTTAGTTAGGATATACGGAAACTTTTTTCCGGTCTTTTCCCATCCGTTCAAAAGTCACAATCCCCTCAATCAGTGCAAACAGGGTGTAATCCTTGCCGCAACCGACATTATTACCGGGGTGAATCTGTGTCCCATGCTGACGGTAAATGATATTACCTGCTTTCACCAACTGGCCACCAAACTTTTTACAGCCAAGACGCTGGCCATCTGAATCGCGACCGTTACGTGAACTACCTACACCTTTCTTATGTGCCATTTCCGTATCTCCCCAGAAAAATATGTATTAGTGTGAACTGCCGGAACTTATGCGCTGATTTTCTCAATCTTGAGAACGGTTTTAAACTGACGATGGCCGCGCAACTTGCGGGTACCTTTACGGCGTTTGGACTTGAAAACAAGAATTTTCTTGTCTTTTCCCTGGGCTGCAATCTTGGCAGTTACCACTGCCCCGGCAACAACGGGAGCACCAACGCTGATCTTTTCGCCGCCAACCATTAAAACGTCGGCAAACTCGATGCTATCGCCAATTTCTCCCACCAGTTTTTCAACCTTGAGAAATTCACCTTCAGAAACTTTGTATTGTTTACCACCTGTTTTAATAACTGCGTACATAGCCGTCTCCATCCGCTTCATTTTTTAAAGAGTTTTGGAATATAAGGGCATATGATTAATCTGTCAAGCAGATTTTTCATATACCGATCATCTTATTTTCGTTATTGCCAAGCAAAGCAACGAGACAGTATCATGGAATCCTCAATCAATCAACAGTTCATAACCCCATAATTTCTGGCGACAAAGGATTGTGCCAACGTGCCATCAGATCTCCGTACGTTTATAGCCACACTGGAGCATACGCACCAGCTGACTCGAATTTCCGCTACCACAGACCCACTGCTCGAAATCGCAGCCATCACCTGCCGCATCTGCCAACAGCAGGATGGAGGCCCAGCATTACTGTTTGAATCACCCCGTGGCAGCCGTTTTCCGGTTGCCACCAATCTATTGGGATCCCATCAGAGGGTGGCATTGGCATCAGGCACTGGGGATCTTAATAAACTGACAATAAAAATACGCGAACTGCTCCGGCAACTCCCCAACCTGCAATTCGAAACACTTGACCAGCAGCTTTCCCAATCTCCCGTTTTTTCATCATTCGCACGCACTCCGGCCACACCAGCGTGGGATCAAACCCAGCCGGTTTCCGACCTGTCACTCTTTCCGTTTCTACAAAATTGGCCAGGTGACGGCTCCGCCAACGGATTTCCACGTTACATAACCCTCGGGCAATGCCACACAACCGCGCCCGACGGCTCAACCCCCAACTGTGGCGTTTACCGTGCCCAGATTTGCGGCAAACAGCAACTTGCCATTCGCTGGAACGCCACCAGCGGCGCTGCCCGACACCTGAAACAATACCGTCGCAACAATCTACCAATGCCGGTGGCACTTGCCCTGGGTGGCGATCCGGGCCTCTTGCTGGCAGCCATGATGCCATTGCCGGGTAATCTTGATGAAGTCACCTTTGCCGGTTTCCTGCAGGGGGCGCCACAACAGTTTTCACCATGTGCGACCATCCCCTTGTCAGTTCCTGCCAGCGCCGAACTGGTAATCGAAGGGTTCGTATCCCCAAACCAGTTCTTTCAGGAGGGACCGTACGGAAACCACACCGGCTCATACTCCCCCGCCGGCAAGGCGGCACTCATGCAGATCACCCGCATCAGTCATCGCCCGGACGCCATAATCCCCGCAACAGTCGTGGGACCACCACCGATGGAGGATTGCTGGATGACAGGTGCATGGGAGCGCGTGCTGCTGGCATTCCTCTCAACAATGATTCCCGCAATTGTCGACATCCATATTCCGCTCGCCTGGAGTTTCCACCAAAGCGCCATCATTTCTCTTGAAACTCCCTCCTCCGGCATGGTAAGGGACATTTCCGCGCAATTATGGAAACTCAGCTGGTTTAGCGCTTCACGAATTCTGGTATTTGTTGCTGCCGACGAGACTCCGCTGGCCAAAACCGATATTTCCTGGAGGTGTATCAACCTGGTTGATGCAACAGATGACATGATCTTCGATGCCACACATACGAAAATTGCGCTTGATGCAACCGGCCGCGGCAGAACAACACCCCGCCTGATTCATGACACTGCAACGGAAGCAGCGGTTTCTGGCCGATGGGAGGAGTTTAGTCTTGCGTAACCTGATGTATTTATTTGCACTATCGATGATCCTTACCATTTCGGGCTGTTATCATATGAGGATTGACCCCGAACCACTCCCGACCGAAACCGTGGTCACCTCAAAATCAACCGAGACGGCAAGCCGCATCATCAAGCGAGTGCTAGAGAATGACTTGCAGGTCAGAATTCTTGATGAACGGAACAACGGCAACATATTGATTTCTGCGCCGCGCCATTTTGCCACTGAAACCGGATTTGGCCAACCAGACGGGGGACGCCAATATTATCTGCAATTACAAATTGACTTCATCCGGGAGCAAAATCGCAGCTATATCCGCCTTTCTCCCTATCATTATGAGTTACGCACATCCTATGCATATGGCCTGGAAGGGCAGGTCAAGACACTCTACAAAATATATCCCTACCCCGAATACCCCGGCATGTTTGATATCAGCTACCTTGAGAATGAATTGAAACGAATCGCCAGCTTGCTTGAACATGCACTGAAAGACATACAATGACCGCAGAGACATCATTCTTCAGCAAACTTTCCATTTTCATGGAAATGATCAAATTTTCCCACACCATTTTTGCACTCCCCTTCGCGCTCACCGGGGCATTGCTGGCAGCCAACGGCATGCCAACCGGTGCGACCATCACCTGGATCGTCCTTGCCATGATTGGAGCCCGCACCGCTGCCATGGGACTTAACCGTTTAATAGATGCGGAGATCGATGGCCGTAACCCCCGTACAGCCAATCGCGCCATTCCGGCTGGCCTGATCAGCAAAACCTTTACGCTTACCATCATCATCGGATCAATAGCACTTTTACTGATTGCCGCTGCCCGTCTTAACCCGCTCTGCCTCAAACTTTCACCACTGGCAGTCGGATTTCTGGTACTTTACTCCTACTGCAAGCGCTTTACGTCGCTGGCGCACCTTGTACTCGGCATCTGCCTGGCTGCTGCACCACTCGGGGCCTGGATTGCTATCAGAGGAACTATTGACACGGCTGCCCTGGTACTGGGTTTGCTGGTACTGTTCTGGGTAGCCGGCTTTGATATCCTCTATGCCCTGCAAGACCTGGAATTTGACCGGGCCGCCGGACTGCATTCTATACCGGTACGACTCGGAGTATCGGGGTCACTCTGGGCTGCCCGTATATTTCATCTCGCAATGCTCGGCCTGCTGTTACTGCTCTGGAGCATGCTGCAACTGCAGTTACTTTTCTTGATTGGAATCGGCATATGCGCCACCCTGCTTTTCTATGAACACTGGCTGCTACGCAAGGGAGATCTGTCAAAGCTCGACGCGGCTTTTTTTTCCATGAACGGCTACATTAGCATTGCAGTTCTCGTTTTCACGTCCCTTGACCTTTTGACTCGGTGAAACCAATGGAACATACCATCATGATTGCAATCACCGGCGCATCCGGCTCCGTGTACGGACTACGCCTGGCCGAGCAACTCGCACTGCTGGGATACCAGATTTTATTCGTAGCCAGCGGCAGCGGCTGTGAGGTATGCCGGGAAGAAACCGGGCTTGACCTTTCCGGTGACCTGACAAAAGCAACCGAACGCCTCCACGCCCACCTTGAAATTTCACGCGGCATCAGCATGGTACACCCTGATGATCTTTTTTGTGCCGCAGCCAGCGGATCAGCTGCACCGGAAGCGATGATCATAGCACCCTGCAGCATGGGGACGCTGGCACGGGTTAGCCATGGTATTTCCAGCAATCTGATCGAACGGAGCGCCGACGTTATGTTGAAAGAGCATCGGCCGCTGCTGCTGGTTCCCCGTGAAACCCCATTGTCCGACATTCACCTGGAAAACATGCTCAAGCTTTCACGATCAGGAGCACGCATCATCCCGGCCATGCCGGCCTTTTACAGCAAACCGGAAGCAATCATCGACATGATCGATTTTATGATCGGTAAAATACTTGATCAGCTCAACATCCCCCACACTCTGTATCAACGCTGGGGAGCACAACAAGTCGCATACCCCAAATAAGGTACTCACGGTAGGATCCAAGGTTTTTGTCTTATTGTCCTATTTTCAACCACACAATCACCAATAAGCATTTCAGACAGTTACACGTTCAGCAAAATTGGCACGACGCCTGCAAATGTAAAAAACAAACACATTCCTTTTGGAGGTAGTACAAATGAAAAAAGTTCTGTCCACTGTAGTTGCTGCTCTTGTTGCTGTTTCTTTCTCTGCTGTTGTTTTCGCTGCTCCTGCTCCTGCTGCTGCTCCTGCTGCTGCTCCTGCTGAAGCTGCTGCTCCTGCTGCAGACGCAAAGAAAGAAGTTAAAAAACCTGCTAAAAAGAAAAAAGCTGCTAAAAAAGCTGCTAAAAAAGCCGACGCTCCTGCTGCTGAAGCTGCACCTGCTGCTCCTGCTGCTAAGTAATTTATTTTACAAAACAGTACAAAAAAGCCGCATCAATATGATGCGGCTTTTTTGTATCCACAATCCAGCGAGGACTAATCAGTATGCATGACCACATCATCCGCGCCTTAAGCACACGAGGGGGGATCCGTATTCTCGCCTGTTCCGTGTCATCACTTGCCCGCCAGATATGCACCCTGCAGCGCACATCCGCCACAGCCAGTATTGCTCTGGGGCGCGGACTTGCCGCAGGAGCACTCATGGGAGGTCTGCTCAAGGAAAGACAACGAATTGCACTAAAATTCGAAGGCAATGGACCACTGCAAAAAATGATTATCGAGGCGGACCATGATGGCGCTGTTCGCGCCACAGTCGGCAACCCCCTCGCTGAAGCGGAGCCGGTAAATGGCAGATGGAATGTAGCAGGTATTATTGGCAAAGCAGGTTTTTTGACCGTATCCAAAGACATTGGCATGGGAGGAGAACCATATCGCGGTACGGTACAGTTATGTACCAGTGAGATTGGTGATGATCTCGCCTATTATCTCACAGATTCTGAGCAGATCCCTTCAGCAGTAGGACTGGCTGCCACCATTGACAGCGACTCTGTTCTGTCGGTCTGTGGCGGGTTTCTGGTGCAGGCACTTCCCGGCGCAGACGAATCCGAAATCGACGCAATTATGACCATCATTTCATCACTCCCTTCCCTTAGCAACATATTACAAGAAGAGGGTACACAGGCACTCGTTAGCAGGCTTTTTGGAGACACTTCCTACACCCTGCTGGAAACACAGCAGCTGGAATTTCGCTGCAGCTGTAGCCATGAGAAAGTCATTCGGGCGTTGAGCACCTTCGTTCCTGCCGATCTCCACACTATGATTCATGAAGACCAGGGAGCCACCGTAACCTGTGAATTTTGCCAACAACATTATACGATTGCCGCAGAAGAACTGCATCTCCTGGCAACATCAGATAGTAGCAATTCTCTGATTGCATAAGCGATGAGAACCATTCTGTTGACGATCGAATATGATGGAACTGTCTATTGCGGCTGGCAGAAGCAGCCCAACGGTGTTGCCATCCAGCAGGTGGTGGAACAGGCATTGCGACAACTGCTCAACCACGACATCACTCTGCTTTCCTCCGGCCGTACTGACGCCGGAGTTCACGCACTCGCCATGCCGGCGGCATTCACAACCAATGCGACAATCCCGCTGACAGCCTTTGTGGAAGGAGTTAATCGTTTTCTCCCCCCCGATATTGCCATTCATGAGGCTCGGGAAGTTCACTCTACCTTCCGACCGATCAAGGATGCCATCGCCAAGCATTATCGGTACACGATCCTGCAATCAGCCGTTCGCCGACCGCTTGACCGGCACTATTGCTGGCATATCCGTGAGACACTCGATGTAGCAGCCATGCAAGCGGCAGCAGTCCATTTCACCGGAACGCACCATTTTGGTTCATTCAGGGGATCAAACAGCGCTGCGCAAACTTCCGAACGGCGAATTGATTCCGTAAAGGTAAGCCGGAATGAGGATAAAATTCAAATTGATGTACAAGGAGGAGGTTTTTTGAAAAACATGGTGAGAATCATGGCTGGAACATTGGTTGATATCGGCAGGGGGCGTTTTACGCCGAACCATATTACGACACTGTTACAACATCCGGACAGAAGCAACGCCGGAGTAACTGCTCCAGCCTACGGATTATGCCTGATCAAGGTCTACTACGACTTGGATTGACGCCTATTTCTCTGTTAACATTTTTTTCACCTGCTGCTCAATTGAACGTTCGATATCATCGTTATATCCACGATACACTTCCGCAACATTCCCCTTTTTATCGATCAGATACATGACCGGCACCGCTCTGACACCATAATCTGCCAGCAAAGCATCACCTGCCAAAGCCACCGGATAATTAATATGTTGATCAGAAGTAAAAGCAGAAACCGTACGCTCCCCCTGCTCATCAACACTCAGGCCAAGCACCTGCAACCCCTGCTTGTTATATTTTTTATTCATCTCAACCAAATGGGGAATTGAAAACCGGCAAGGCTGACACCAGGTGGCAAAAAAATCAAGTATCAGGACACGACCACGAAAGCTCTCCAGTGAAACAGGTTGTCCGGAGATTGCGATGGTTTTGAAAGGGGGAGCAGCTTGTCCGCGACGCGGCGCCCCCCAGGCTGCAAGCGTAGTGCTGAAAATCGCCACCATGACGACTATCAGCACCACCTTAAAATTACGGATAGCACGCCCCATGGCCAATATCAGAGGGCTTTAGCTATCAGCGCATCAAGCTGAGATTTGGGGACAGCTCCCACAATCTGTTCAACCACCACACCATCTTTAAATAGAATCAAGGTCGGGATACCACGTACGCCATACTTCCCAGGAGTAGCCTGGTTTTCATCAACGTTAACCTTACCCACTTTAACCTTGTCGATATATTCCTCTGCAATAGAATCAACGATGGGCGCAATCGCCTTACAGGGAGCGCACCAGGTAGCCCAGAAATCAACCAGAACCGGAGTAGTTGACTGCAAAACCTCACGGTCAAAATTTGCATCAGTAAAAGCCATTACATGTTCACTCGCCATTTGTTATCTCCTTTAGCGGATATTGGATATGCTGGATGATATACAAGACACTAAAAAAATCAAGTACAAACTCGGCACGATACAATCTATTGAAATCAATGTTCGCTCCGTGTACTGTTACCCATCATTCCTGAGCGAGCACGTAATGCCAAAGAAACTTCCCTTGCATATATCACTTGATGGCCGCAGCATCGTTATTATCGGTGGAGGCAAGGTTGCACTGCGTAAAGTGCAGTCGCTCTTGCCAACGGCTGCCCTGATTACGGTTATTACCCCCTCCCCTTCTCCTCAGCTCCTTAAACTGGCTGGCGAAAATATTCTTCAGGTAAACTCAAAGAGCTATAGTGCCACAGATATCAAACAGGCATTCATGGTTATAGCGGCAACCAACGATTCATCAGTCAATAAACAGATTACCACTGATGCCCTCCAGCAGGGATGCATTGTTATCAACGCAGATAATCCCGAACAGGGTAACTGCACTTTTCCGGCACTTCTGCGGCGTGGCGAGGTAACAGTTTCAGTAGCAACCAATGGAAAAAGTCCGGGGTATGCGGCCTATCTACGCGATCTGATTGCCACAATAATCATCAAAAAACACGGTGAAATACTGAACAATCTTGCTGCTGAACGTGAAAAGCTGTTGACGAATGGGAATAGCAAACCGTACAATAGAAAAGTTTTGCACGCTCGCATAGCAAAACTTTTGGACGAATCTATCACACACAAGGAGGGGTGACTTGACACACTTCTTTTACCTTCTGACCTTAGCGCTCTATGGCACTGCCACCATCATGTACCTGACCTGCCTGGTACGTTCATCAACTAACTTGTCGCTCTGGGCAGGGCGCCTGTTAGTTGCCGGATGTTTGACTCACCTGCTTTCAACAATCCATCTTGCCGTCAAACTCCAACACCTGCCACTCACCAACACACAGGAATCATTATCATTTTTCAGCCTTGTAATTATTGCCAGTTTCATTTTCTTTGAACGTCGGTATAAAGTTACAACACTAGGCTCATTCATAACTCCGATCGCCCTGCTTATGTTTGGAATTTCTGCCGCACTGCATGGTGCCGTAAAACCGCTTCCACCGGTTCTGCAGAGCAACTGGTTCTGGATTCATGCCTTACTGGCATTTTTCAGCTATGCCGCTTTCACTATCGCCGCTGGTGTGGCAGTCATGTACTTGATACAGAACCATTTTTTAAAGAAAAAACATTTCTCGGGGCTTTTCCAGAAACTGCCAGCGCTTGATACCATGGATGACATCAGCTACCGTTCGCTGGCAATCGGATTTCCGTTGTTAACCATCGCAATCATTACCGGCTCAATCTGGTCGGAGAAAGCAATCGGGAGTTACTGGAACTGGGATCCCAAGCAAACCTGGTCGCTGATTACCTGGATGCTCTACGCAGCCCAATTGCATGGCCGTCTGGTTATTGGGTGGCGCGGCAAACGGGCAGCGATCCTTTCCATAACAGCATTCGTCGTATTATTGATCACGTTTTTAGGTATGAAGCACAGCATCAACTGGTAACAGATCCATGAATCATAGATATATCTCCACAAAGACTGGGTTATAGATGAATATCATTGTCGTTGGACTTTCACATAAGACCGCAAACGTTGAAATACGGGAAAAGGTTGCCTTTGCCCCGAGCCAGATTGAAAAGCCGTTGGCCGAGTTGGTTGCGCTGGACAGTATTATCGAAGGTATTATTGTCTCCACCTGCAACCGGGTTGAAATTTATGCTACTACGCGCGATATCGCCGGTGGCATTGCCCGTATCAAACGTTTCATGGCTGACTATCACCATCTGTCGTTAGAGACTCTGGAACCGCATCTTTACTGCCACCACTCCGAAGATGCCATCCGCCACGTATTCCGGGTAGCGTCCAGCCTTGATTCCATGATTGTTGGTGAACCACAGATTCTTGGACAGATCAAAACCTCCTACGGCTACGCAGCTGAATACAAATCGTCCGGTATCATTCTCAACCGTTTCCTTCACAAGGCATTTTCAGTTGCCAAGCGGGTCCGTACGGAAACAAAGATCGCATCCTCCGCAGTTTCGGTTGCCTTTGCCGCCGTTGAATTGGCCAAAAAAGTCCTTGGGGATCTCTCGGACAAGACCGTTATGCTGGTTGGTGCCGGTGAAATGTGCGAATTAGCGGCAAAACACTTTATGAACTGTGGCGCCAAAGGGGTCATGGTTACCAACCGCACCTTTGAACGGGCAGAAAAACTGGCGGAAGAATTTGCCGGCGAGGCAGTACATTTCGACGAGCTATTTCAGCACCTGCACCGGGCTGACATTGTCCTTTCATCCACCGGTGCCCCGCACATCATTATCGGCCCCAGAGATGTGGAAGATGTTATCAAACGCCGCAAATTCCGGCCCATGTTTTTTATCGACATTGCCGTGCCACGCGACATCGACCAGAAAGTCGACAATGTGGATGGCGCCTTTCTCTTTACAGTGGATGACCTGCAGGAAATTGTACAGGCGAACCTTGCCCAACGGAGCCTGGAAGCTGAAAAGGCCGAACAGATCATCAACCAGGAAATCGGACAATTTCATAAATGGCTTTCCTCGTTGGAAGTGACCCCCACGATTGTTGCCATGCGTTCCCGCTTCGACGAGATCAGGCGGGTTGAATTGGAAAAAACCATTGCCAATTGGAAAGATCTCCCCCCAGATGCTGAAAAGCGGCTGGAAACCATGACCATGGCAATCATGAACAAGATGTTGCACACCCCCACGGCAGTTCTCAAAAAAGCGGGACAGGGTGGAAGAGTCGACCTGTATATTGATGCCATGAGACAGCTGTTCGAGCTGGAAGCGGCAGCCGAAGAGAACGAAGAACTTGACTTGGAAGAATAGCGCAACGCCATGCACCTGCCACCTCTAATCGAGGGTACACTGATCAAGCGCTATAAACGCTTTCTGGCAGACGCGGAACTGGCAGACGGTAGCTGCATCACCGTCCACTGCCCCAACTCGGGCAGCATGAAAGGGTGTGCAGTCAGCGGCAGCCGTATCTGGATTTCACGCAGCTGCAATCCTAATCGTAAATATCCGCACACCTGGGAGCTGGTAGAATCCAACGGATATCTAGCCGGCATCAACACCACACTTCCCAATCGACTGACTCGCGAAGCGATTGAAGACGGAACCATACAGGAATTACAGGGGTATGACCACATCACACCGGAAGTCCCTTACGGTGAGCACAGCCGCATTGACTTGTTGCTGGAAGGGAAGTCGGGTCGCTGTTTTGTGGAAGTCAAAAATGTCACCCTGGTAGATGGCAAACTTCATGCCCTCTTCCCCGACGCAGTTACCACCCGCGGGCAAAAACACCTGCAGGAACTGATGCGAGTTGTACGCGAGGGGGATCGAGGAGTGATTTTTTTCACTGTTCAGCGAGGTGATGCCGATACCGTCTCACCTGCTGATAGCATTGATCCGGAATATGGTCGTCTGCTACGACTGGCACTTCAGAATGGAGTAGAAGCATTGGCATACCGAGCAGAAGTGACGCCACAAGCAATCCGCCTGACAGACCGATTACCGGTGGTTGTATAACGATGCACAATTCCCACATCCACGTAGCGTGCGCTATCATCGAACAGGATGGATTAACCCTGGCAGCGCAGCGTAGCGCGAGTATGAGTCTACCGCTCAAATGGGAATTCCCTGGCGGCAAAATCGAGATGAATGAGACTGCTCCGCAATGCCTTCACAGAGAATTGCATGAAGAAATGAGTATTCAAATTGAGGTTGGTGAACCACTTACTCCCCATACTCACCACTATCCGGATTTCACCGTAACACTCTATCCGTTCCGCTGCAGCATCCTGGCAGGCGAGATAACGTTGCACGAGCATCTGGCTACCTGTTGGTTAGCTGCAAAGGATCTACACAAACTCGATTGGGCAGAGGCCGATCTGCCGCTGATCCTGGAATATCAGCAATTGAACTACATCAAATAAACAGCTGGTAACTCCAGTACAAAAATACAAACTCGATAATTCCAGCAATTTAGAAACGGAGAACACAATGCCCCCACAAACACTAAGAATCGGAACCCGAGCCAGTCAGCTGGCGCTTTGGCAGGCCAACTGGGTTAAATCAGAGTTGGAAAAGAAATACCCCGGCATGGAAGTAACGCTGGTCAAGATTAAAACCATCGGTGACAAGATCCTTGACGTGCCGTTGGCGCAGGTCGGCGGCAAAGGATTATTTGTTAAGGAAATCGAAGAAGCGATGCTGCGCGGCGAGATTGATATTGCGGTTCACAGTATGAAAGATGTGCCGACTGAATTTCCGGAAGGGCTGGGACTGCATTGCATTACTGAGCGCGAAGATCCGCGTGATGCCGTGATTTCACGCAATGTAAAGTTTGCAGACCTGCCACAGGGTGCAAAGATTGGCACATCGGCACTACGTCGTCAGGCACAACTGCTAAAGGTACGTCCCGACTTGGAAATGTGTATTATTCGTGGCAATGTGGAAACCCGGATTCGCAAACTGAATGACGACAACTTGGATGCTGTAATCCTGGCGGCCGCCGGTTTAAAGCGTCTTGGATTCACCGACAGCGTGGCAGAATATCTGGATGTTGATCTCTCCATCCCTGCCATTGGGCAAGGTGCGCTGGGAATAGAGTGCCGACTTGCAGATCCGGTTATTACGGCAACTATTGACTTTTTCAACCACCCAGATACTGCATTTGCGGTACGGGCAGAGCGTGCACTGCTCAAACGCTGTGAAGGCGGTTGCCAGGTACCGATTGCAGCCCATGGCACGGTTACAGGCGACAAATTGCGACTGGTAGGTTTTATTGCTGCAGTTGATGGGAGTCGCTCAGTACGGGGAGAAATTTCCGGGCTGGCAACTGATTATGAACAACTCGGCATTAAACTTGCTGATCAACTGCTCGCTGAAGGGGGTAAGGCTATTTTGGAGGAAGTATACCAGAGGTCAATCGGTGAGTAACGGCATAGTACATCTGGTGGGAGCAGGCCCAGGTGATCCCGGCCTGATCACCCTGCGTGGTGTTGAATGTTTAAAAAATGCTGATGTCGTTATATACGACTATCTTGCCAACGAGCAGTTACTGAACCATGCCCCGCCAACAGCCGAACTGATTTATGCCGGCAAAATCGGTGGCCGGCACAATCAGGATCAGCAGGAGATCAATGAGCTGCTGGTACAAAAAGGGCTGGCAGGGCTGCGAGTAGTTCGCTTGAAGGGTGGCGATCCGTTTGTATTTGGCCGCGGTGGTGAAGAGTGTGAGGCACTGGTAGCCGCCGGGATTCCGTTTGAAATTGTGCCGGGGGTTACCGCAGCGCTTGGCGCAGCAGCCTATAGCGGAATCCCGCTTACTCATCGAAATTTTACCGCTTCTGTTGCCTTTGTCACCGGGCAAGAGGGAAAAAACAAGGATGAGTCCGACATCGACTGGGAACGTCTGTCACTGGGTGGTGGTACCGTCGTATTTTATATGGGCGTCACCAACCTGCGCCACAACATGCAAAAAATGGTCGCACATGGACGTTCACCCAAAACAGCGGTTGCACTGGTACGCTGGGCAACAACACGCAATCAGCAAACCCTGATCGGAACGGTAGAGGACATTGCCGACAAGGCAGAAACAACCGGATTCAAACCACCTGCCATCACTATTGTGGGGGATGTGGTTTCACTTCACAACAAACTACGCTGGTTTGATAATCGCTCTTTATCGGGACGGGAAATCATTGTCACCCGCGCTGCTGATCAGGCAGGCGAATTTTCCACAATGCTGACAGAAAAAGGCGCTTTAGTCCACGAATGCCCTACGATTGAGCTGGTCGAGGCTGATGATTGGCACGATCTGGATGAAGCAATTTCACAGTTATCAGCTTTTGACTGGCTGATTCTGACCTCTGTTAATGCAGTTCAATTTTTCTTTCAAAGGCTTTCTCAACTAGGGCATGACAGTCGCGCGCTCTCTTCCTGCAGAATTTGTGCTGTCGGTCCCAAGACAGCTGCTAGCCTGAAACACTATGGTATTGTGCCAGATCTGATACCAGAAGATTATAAAGCAGAGGGAGTTGTAGCGGAATTTAGCCGCATTGACGTAACCGACAAACGAATCCTCTTCCCCCATGCAGACCGGGCACGCGATCTGATTCCACTGGAATTAACCAAACTGGGGGCCGACGTACTGACTCCCATAGCTTATCGCAATGTCATGCCTGAGCGCCTCAATCCTGAAACTATTTTTGCGCTTGAGAAACGTTCCGTTGACTGCATCACCTTTACCTCATCATCAACCGTACGCAATCTGGCAGCAATGTTGGGAGATGACCGCTTGGTGGATATGCTTAAAGGGGTGACAGTTGCCTCCATCGGCCCTATAACCACCAAAACGTGTCATGAATTGGGGCTCAAGGTAGATATTGAACCGGCACACTATACACTTGAAGCCTTGGTTACCGCACTGGAAGATTATTTCAAGAAGCATTGAACTACCTATAAAAATGAAAAGCCCGCAACGTTCGCGGGCTTTCACTTTGTAATTGTATTGTACCCTTCATGGGTTGAGCGGATTAATTTTTCCGCTTACGTACATCGGTCCTTCATGTAACTGCCAGGTGGAATAGTTTCTTTAATGATAACCTCCTTGAGCTGGCGATCTGGTGCTGTACTGATGTACTACCTAATGTACTTCTACTACTTACTTCTACTACTTACTTCTACTGCTTACTTCTACTGCTTACTTCTACTGCTTACTTCTACTGCTTACTTCTACTGCTTACTTACTTATTTCTTTACAACTTCAACTTTTTCCATCTCGGTAGCGCTTACCTTGATTTCAATATAATGCATTTAAACAAATAATACAGTCTGTTTTTTATTTTTTTTGCGGCGTATAATGCCCTTTTAAACTCGTACTGTCAGGAAACAGTTGCCATGGAACAGCGAATTATCGATCTCGAAATACGATTCATGGAGCAGCAAAACACCATAGACGAGCTTGATGCTACCGTATGCCGGCAAGCTCACTGCATCGACCTGCTTCAGCGTGAGCTTGCCCAACTAAAGGAAATGTTCCGA
>DAINBV010000004.1:0-108281 GCA_036732725.1 Geobacteraceae bacterium
TCAGAATTAACAGGCCATTACAGCCCATCGACTATTCAACGTTGGGACACTACTGCTGTTGAATATAAAAACTATTATGACATTCTCGGCGTGGCTAAAAACGCGAGTGACGCGGAAATAAAGAAGGCCTTCCGAAAACTTGCACGTAAATATCACCCCGACATTGCCAAAGACAAGAGTGGTTCGGAAATAAAGTTCAAGGAAATCAACGAGGCCAACGAGGTTCTCAGCGACCCGGATAAACGGCGTAAGTACGATGAACTGGGAGCAGACTGGAACCGTCCCGACCGGCAGCCGGGGCAACGTCCGGGTGGTTTTGGTGGTGGTGCGGAAGATGGTTCCGAATTCCATTTCGACGGCACGGGCTTCAGTGATTTTTTCGAGCAGTTCTTCGGTAGTCGCGGTCAAACAGCCGGCGGCGGCTTCGCTCAGCGGGGGCAGGATATCGAAAGCGACATTCTGGTAACGTTAGGAGAAGCCTTGCACGGTTCGACGCGTACGATCAACCTGCAACGGGTCGATTCACGGACCGGGCAAACGTCTCTGCAGACCTTGCGGGTGAAGATTCCGCCAGGAGTACGTGAAGCGCAGCTTATCCGACTCGGAGGCAAAGGCCAGGAAGGGAGTGGTGGAGGTGATGCGGGCAACCTTTACTTGCGGGTGCAATTCGCCATACATCCTGATTTCCGGGTACGTGGCGCCAACCTGTATTACGATCTGGAGTTGGCTCCGTGGGAAGCGGTGCTTGGCGCCACCGTCCATATCTCAACTCTAGATGGAACGGTGGCCTTGAAAGTTCCGCCCGGCACGACGGCAGAGCAGGAGTTCCGCCTGCGCGGCAAGGGCTTGCCCTCAGACAATGGGACGCGGGGTGACTTGCATGCCATTGTCAAGATCCAGGTTCCATCACTTCTTACGCCGGAAGAAAAAGTCCTGTGGGAGCAGTTGTCAACTGTATCTACATTCAATCCGAGGAAAACATCATGAGAACACGAAATGATCAGGACAACCCCACATTTTTTGCCATGGAGTTGTTTCAGTCAAAGCCAAATGTTCTGTACAGCCTTGATGTGGCGGCTCAATTAGCGGGTGTTCCTCGCCGTTCCATTCTGATCTACTGTCGTGCCGGTCTTGTGCGGTCTATCCTTCAGCCACCGTATGGAATTATGACCTTCACGGAAGAGGCTATTCACACCGTGCGGCGCATCGAGCATGTTCGGATCAATCACAGCGCTGATATAACGTTGCTCAAGACTTTGTTTGGCCTGCTCGAAGAGGTAGAACAACTGCGCTCGGAGCTGCGCTTCCTGCGTACGTATTGAAATACAATCACAAGAAGGAGAAACAACCATGAAAATCCTGATGGTACTGACATCACACGATGAACTTGGATCAACGGGTAAAAAAACAGGTTTCTGGTTGGAGGAATTTGCCGCCCCGTACTATGTTTTTAAAGATGCCGGAGTTGACATAACCCTGGCATCTCCAAAAGGGGGGCAACCGCCGCTTGATCCGAAGAGCGATGAACCAGATTCTCAAACAGCAGCAACGACTCGATTCAAGCAAGACACGGAAGCGCAAGCTGCTTTGGCGCATACCAGGATTTTGAGAGACCTTTGTGCCGATGACTACGACGCGTTGTTTTATCCCGGTGGCCATGGGCCGTTGTGGGATTTGGCAGAGGATAGGTGCTCTATTGCATTAATTGAGACCATGTATGCCCAGGGCAAGCCTGTTTCTGCGGTATGTCACGCGCCGGGGGTATTGCGCCATGCCAAGGCGCCGGACGGTTCATCGTTGGTGCAGGGAAAACAGGTCACCGGATTTTCCAACACGGAAGAAGCAGCTGTCGGATTGACTGATGTTGTACCGTTCCTCGTTGAAGATGAATTGCAGAAAAACGGCGGAAATTATTCCAAAGGCGCTGACTGGCAAGCATTTTCTGTTCACGATGGCAACCTGATCACCGGCCAGAATCCCGCTTCATCAGAGGCGACGGCAAAAATGGCATTAGAACAACTGTGACCGACCCGACATCTCAGCATGATTCAAATAGGTTATGAATACGGGATGATCAATCCGGCAGAAAGTGAATAATAATGAAATCAAATAGTATACCCCCTGCCTTCCCCATTGTCGGCATCGGCGCCTCTGCCGGTGGACTGGAGGCGCTGGAGCAATTCCTGCGAAACGTGCCCGAGAAGTGTGGCATGGCCTTTGTCATCGTCCAGCACCTGGACCCGAACTACAAGGGTATTATGGCCGAACTGCTCCAGCGCACCACCACTATGGAGGTTTTTCAGGTCAAGGACCGGATGAAGGTCAAGACGAACTGCGTCTATGTGATCCCCCCCAACAAGGACATGTCAATTCTGCACGGGGTGCTGCACCTGTTCGAGTTGGCAACGCCCCGCGGCCTGCGGCTCCCAATCGATTTTTTTCTCCGCTCGCTGGCCGAGGACCGGCAGGAGCAGAGCATCGGTGTCATACTTTCCGGCATGGGTTCAGATGGCACGATGGGGATACGGGCCATCAAGGAAAAGGCAGGAATTGTGCTGGTGCAAGATCCCGCTTCAGCCAAGTTCGACAGCATGCCCAGGAGCGCCATTGAGGCCGGATTGGCCGACCTGATTGCCCCTGCAGAGGCTTTACCCGGAAAGATCATCGACATTCTCCGGCATTCCCTCGTCTTGACCACATCCGAGCAGACTTTGGAGCAGAAGGACAAGAGCGCCTTGGAAAAGGTTCTCATCCTGCTTAGGACCAAGACCGGTCAGGACTTCTCGCTGTATAAGAAGAATACTGTCTACCGTCGGGTAGAGCGGCGCATGAGCATTCACCAGATCGACAGGATCGCAACATACGTCCGCTATATGCAGGAGAACCCCCAGGAGGTGGAACTCCTCTTCAAGGAACTTCTGATCGGGGTAACCAGCTTTTTTCGTGACCCTGAGTCATGGATACAGTTACGGGATGAGGCCATCCCGCTACTTTTGGCGGACCACCCCGCCGGAGGGACGCTCCGTGCCTGGTCGGCAGGGTGCTCGACCGGTGAGGAGGCGTATTCGCTGGCAATGACCTTCAAGGAGGCGCTGGAGCGTGTCAAATCCACCGAGAATTATAAACTACAGATCTATGCCACCGATCTGGATCAGGACGCAATCGACAAGGCGCGTCAGGGGATCTACCCGACCAACATCGTCGCAGACGTTTCCTCCGAGCGGCTGAAACGTTATTTCGTCAAGGAAGAGAACGGCTACCGGATCGGCAAGGAGATTCGCGAAATGGTGACTTTTGCCACCCAGAACATCATCATGGATCCCCCCTTTACCAAACTCGATATCCTGATCTGCCGCAACCTGCTGATCTATCTGACGCCGGAACTGCAGAAAAAACTCCTGCCGCTCTTTCACTACAGCCTGAACAGCGGTGGCGTCCTGTTTCTGGGGAGCGCCGAGTCCATCACAATCTTCTCCGATCTCTTCACGACCTTAAACGCCAAAGCGAGACTCTTCCGGCAGCGCGAATCAGCACTGGCCGAACCGCTCGCGTTTCCAGCCTCGTTTGTCCCTGTTCGAAAGGGCATTTCCGAAGAATCGACGTTGTCTTATTCCGCTGCCAATCTGCAGTCGCTCGCCGACCATCTGATCCAGCAACGTTTTTCCCCGCCGGCCGTGCTGACCAACAACAAAGGTGATATCCTCTATATCAACGGGAAGACCGGCAAATATCTTGAGCCGGCGGCCGGTAAAGCCAACTGGAACATTTTCGCCATGACTCGTGAAGGGCTCCGTTTTGATTTGGGGAGTGCCTTCCAGAAGGCGGTTCGGCAAAAAGAAGCGGTCATCGTCAAGGGACTCAAGGTAGGGACAGGCGTCTCCGCGCAGTTTGTTAACATCACTGTTCAGGCGATAGATGAACCGGAAGCGCTCAAGGGGATGGTGATGATCGTTTTTACCGACGTGACGACGCCCCCGAAAACAAAATCACCCAGCCGCTCTAAAACCGGTAAAACCGATTCTGCCAAGGTTCCCGAACTGGAGCATGAACTCCAGCAATTTCGCGAAGAGCTTCAGACGACCCGCGAGGAGATGCAATCCTCGCAAGAAGAGCTTATATCCACCATAGAGGAGCTACAATCGACCAATGAAGAGCTGCAATCCACCAACGAGGAGCTGACCACTTCACGCGAAGAGATGCAGTCACTGAATGAAGAGTTGCAGACGGTAAACGCCGAGCAACAGTCCAAAATGGAGGATCTGTCGCGGGTGAACAACGACATGAGGAACCTGCTCAACAGCACGGAAATAGTCACCGTATTTCTGGATAACGATCTCCATATCCGGCGTTTTACCACCGGAGCAGACAAACTCTTCAAACTGAGACCGGGTGATGTGGGGCGGCCGCTTGCCGAAATAGTGAGCGACCTGATCTATCCCGAACTGTCCGAAGAGGTACAGAATGTACTGCGGACGCTGGACTTTTCTGAAAAACAGGTTGTTGCTACTGACGGCCGCTGGTTTTCGGTGCGCATTATGCCCTACCGCACAATGGAGGACGTAATTGCCGGAGTGGTGATCACCTTCTCAAACATCACTATGTTTAAGCAGCTTGAGGCGGAACTGCGCGAGGAAAATGCGCGACTCAAGAGTACTACTGATGCTGGAGATTCATAATGAGAACCAAAATAAGCAAGAACATGCTACCAACAACCTCCGAACTGCGCCACCTTGCAGAAGAACGGTTGCGTGCGAACACGACCAAACTATGTCCACCAGCAACAGAGGAAGCGTTGCAGCGGCTTGTCCATGAACTGATTATGAACAGTCCTGAAATTCTGAATGGGCAGGTGAGTATCGCTTTTGGAATTGCCTCCGCTGAAAACAAGGATCAGCTTGTAGAAGCTTTAAAGCTTAGTGACCAGTTGATGTATCAGCACAAGTCGGTACTGAAAAATTGCAGCTAAGAAATAATTGATATTCAACTGCTGCAGACCACCGCCTTTCAAATGGATTGATTATCAAGATCACGACAAGGAAGGTACCATGAAACATCCCGTATTTCCACCACACTACCGGCGTGAACATGATCCTATAAAGAACGTCAACGAAGTTGTCAAAGAACAGCTTACGGCAGGCCAGAGGGCATCAGACTGGATCGCCGCAAAAGTTGGTTCGTGGCCGTTCATCATCGGGCAATCAGTACTTCTCACATTGTGGGCAATCCTCAATATCACCGCATGGGTTCGGCATTGGGATCCCTATCCATTCATTTTTATGAATCTCCTGTTGTCGCTCCAGGCAGCCTATACCGCCCCCATGATCATGATGAGCCAGAACAGGGCGGCGGTGCGTGATCGCGTCGAAGCACACATCGATTATGAAATCAACTTGATGGCGGAAGCCGAAATCAAGGTCATCCTGGAAAACCTTGAAGCGCAAAACGTCGCCATTGCAGAAATTCACAAGCTGATCGTGGATATGCAGCCAAGTAATAAGAAAGATGCATAGATCTCGATTTGGCAGACAAAGAAAGCAATAGGAGAGTTTCCATGGATACTCAGGAACATGCCCCTGGCTGGCCAGGAATTCCGGCGCGCTGGACTTCCAGTGCAAAAAGCGGGGTGGGTACATCGCTTTCCCCTGCTAGCAGAGTATGGTTTAGCCTGAGTCACGGCATTCTTAATGAGGTCTACTATCCACGACTGGACCAGGCATGTATCCGTGACCTGGGAATGATTGTTACTGCTGATAACAATTTCTTCTCGGAAGAAAAACGTCATGCGGTTTCACATGTTACCTATCCGGTGGCCGGAGTACCGCTGTACCGCCTGACAAATACCTGTAAAGAAGGGCGGTACCGGATAGAGAAGGAAATCTTCTCCGACCCGAGCCGGGAAGTGATCATTCAAAGGGTCAAATTTTTCCCTCTCACTGGAAAGCTTGATGACTATCGTCTCCATGTGCTGCTTGCACCGCATCTGGGCAATCGAGGTGCTGAAAACAACGCCAGTGTGGGTGATTACAAGGGGGTGCCGATGCTGTTCGCGGAACGGCAGGGAAATGCCTTGGCGCTCGCTTCTTCAACCCCGTGGTTGAGACGTTCGGTGGGCTTTGTCGGCATCTCGGACGGATGGCAGGATCTCATGCAGCATCAGCGCATGGAATGGGCGTTTTCCAGGGCCGAGAATGGCAATGTTGCCATCTGCTCAGAGGTGAATCTGGCTGCCTGCAATGGAGAATTTATCCTGACTCTGGGGTTCGGCCGCACCATTGCCGAGGCGGGTAACCTGGCACGGGCAGCCCTGCTGGACAACTTCACGGAGCTACAGGATACATACGTTCGGAATTGGCAGGCCTGGCAGCAAACACTCCCTTCTATCAAGGATGATAACGGTTCTGAATACCCACTGTTCCGCGTCAGCACGGCAGTGATCCGTATTCACGAATCAAATGACTTCCCGGGTGGAATGATTGCCGGTCTTTCAATACCTTGGGGTTTCAACAAGGGAGACGACGATCTGGGAGGATATCACCTGGTATGGCCAAGGGATCTGGTAGAGGCCGCCGGGGGGCTTCTCGCCGCCGGAGCGTGCGAGGATGCCCGTCGTGTGCTTCTTTATCTCCAGAGCACGCAAGAAGCAGACGGGCATTGGCCACAAAACATGTGGCTCGACGGCACCCCCTATTGGAACGGTATCCAGATGGATGAGACCGCGTTTCCCATCCTGCTGGTGGATCTTGCCAGACGAACTGGTGCTCTCGATGCTTACGAGATCGAATGTTTCTGGCCGATGGTGCGCCTGGCTGCATCATATATCGTGCAGAACGGACCGGTTACGCAACAGGACCGCTGGGAGGAGAATGCAGGATACTCACCTTTCACCCTGGCAGTGGAGATTGCCGCCATGCTCGCCGCTGCTGATCTGGCGGAATTAAACGGAGCACCTGATATTGCTGTATACCTTCGCGAAACGGCGGATTTCTGCAATGACAGCATCGAGCGCTTGACCTACGTGACTGGAACCAACCTGGCCAAAGAAGTTGGAGTCGATGGCTACTATGTGCGCATCGCTCCGCCTGAGCGGGCTGATGCCGCCTCACCGTCACACGGTTTTGTTCCGGTAAAAAACCGCCCGCCCGGCCAGGGAACAGAGCCGTGTGAAGAGCTCATCAGTCCCGATGCCCTGGCGCTCGTCCGTTTCGGTCTGCGGAGCGCCGATGACCCGCGTATTGTTAACACCATCCGTATAATCGACCGTTTCCTGATGGTGGATCTTCCATCCGGGCCTGCCTGGCATCGCTACAACAATGACGGCTACGGGGAGCATGAGGATGGCTCACCGTTCGACGGAACCGGTGTCGGCAGGGCCTGGCCGCTCCTCACCGGAGAGCGGGCCCATTACGAACTGGCGGCAGGTCGTCGTGAAGTGGCGCTACGACTCCTGAAAGCCATGGAGTCATACGCCAGTGAGGGTGGCATGCTCTCCGAGCAGGTGTGGGATAGTGACGATATTCCGGACCGGGAACTCTTCAGGGGGCATCCGTCCGGTTCGGCCATGCCCCTGGTATGGGCCCATGCCGAGTACGTAAAGATCTGCCGGTCGCTTCAGGATGGCTCGGTGTTTGACATGCCCCCCCAGCCTGTGCAGCGGTACCTTGTGAAAAAGACCGGATCTCATTTAGCCGTGTGGAGTTTCAACAACAAACGCCAAACCATCGAGACCGGCAAAACCTTACGCATCGAGAGCTTGGCTCCCGCCCTGGTGCACTGGAGTAGTGACAATTGGATAACTTCTGGAGAGTGCAAAACCATAGATACCGGTCTTGGTGTGCATCTTGCCGATATCGAAACGTACGGACTGTCTGGTGTTTCGCAGATTGTCTTCACCTTCTTCTGGCCCCAGGCGTCACGTTGGGAAGCAATAGACTTTCGCGTCAGGATTATTGACCCGCTATGCCAATAACATCGAACAAAACATTCTGAAACAAGGAGGAACAAAAATGTCATTTTCAGACAAGAGAGCTCTCATCGTCGGGGGGAGTAGTGGTATGGGACTGGAGACTGCCAGATTACTGGTGCATGCAGGCGCTTCAGTGACTCTGGTTGGACGGAGTCAGGAGAAGTTGGAGAGTGCATATAGCACGTTCACAATTCGCAACAAGGTCCACATTATTCAGTGTGATCTTCTGAAGGAAAAGGACGTTGACGATTTGGTTCACTATGTGCGCGATGATATGAAGGATGTAAAATATCTGATCAACGCAGCGGGAGTGTTCTATCCTAAGTCTTTTTTAGAACACACCTGTAATGATTATGACGCCTACATGAACCTTAACAAGGCAACCTTCTTTGTGACTCAGCAGGTAGCCAAAAACATGGCGGCAAATGGCGGCGGGGCAATCGTCAACATTGGTTCCATGTGGGCCCACCAGGCAATCAAGGCGACACCTTCTTCGGCCTACTCGATGGCCAAGGCTGGTTTGCACTCCCTGACTCATCATCTGGCCATGGAACTGGCAGAATTTGGCATACGGGTCAATGGAGTTGCTCCTGCTGTGGTAGAGACTCCCATCTATGGTTCCTTCATCAATCCCACTGAGATTCATGCTGTTCTCCAATCTTTCAATGAGTTTCATCCGATTGGCCGGATCGGAAAACCTATTGATGTGGCGGCAGTAATCATGTTTTTGCTTTCTGACAAAGCCAGTTGGGTGACAGGCGCGATCTGGAATGTAGACGGTGGGGTCATGGCTGGGCGAAACCAGTAGCAGGGAACGGCAAAGCTACGCTGAGTTTTTTTTTGCGATCAAGGTTCGGCCAATGATTGCCTGAAGATGAGATGCAAGATGTTCAGGTTATTTTTGAACAGCTCCTAAGGTATCAGCAGTGGAAATGGAGGTACAAAATGCAAATCGGCATGATTGGACTGGGACGCATGGGGGGGGACATGGTGCGTCGCTTGCTGCAGAGCGGTCATGAATGTGTCGTGTTTGATATGAAGGCCGACGCAGTGGAAACGCTTGTGCGTGAAGGTGCTCTGGGATCCGGATCAATCGAAGAGTTCGTTTCCAGGCTCGTCAAGCCTCGGGTAGTCTGGCTGATGGTGCCGGCTGCCTTGACCGATTCGATGATCACTACGTTCACGCCGCTTCTGGATAAGGGCGATATTATTATTGACGGCGGCAACTCTTACTACCGGGATGACATTCGCCGATCGGCACAGCTGCAGGAATATGGCATCCGCTACCTTGACGTCGGTACCAGCGGCGGCATCTGGGGAGCGGAGCGCGGCTACTGCCTGATGATCGGTGGAGAAACAGCAGCGGTAGAACTGCTCAACCCGATTTTTGCCGCATTGGCCCCCGGCATCAGTGCTGCTCCGCCTACGCCGGGCAGGGAAAAGGCTACGAGTACGGCAGAACATGGCTATCTCCATTGCGGGCCGAGTGGCGCCGGACATTTCGTCAAAATGGTACACAACGGTATCGAATACGGGCTGATGGCTGCCTATGCCGAGGGGCTCAATATCCTTCGCCATGCCAACGTCGGAAACGAGGAGCGGGAAGTAAACGCCGAAACGACGCCACTACGACATCCTGAGCAGTATCAGTATGACTTCAATCTTTCCGATATCACAGAGGTCTGGCGTCGAGGGAGCGTCATCTCTTCCTGGCTGCTCGACCTTGCTGCAAATGCGCTGTTGGCGAACCCCGATGTAGAGAATTTCAAAGGACGCGTGTCCGATTCGGGCGAAGGTCGCTGGACAGCCATCGCTGCCATTGAAGAGGGGGTTCCTGCCCCCGTACTCAGTGCTGCACTGTACGAACGTTTCAGTTCGCGAGGTGAGGCCGATTTTGCCGACCGGATCCTGTCAGCCATGCGTTATGGCTTCGGTGGCCATCTGGAGAAGGTTGATGCCAAGACGGGAGGCGACTCATGATCTCACCACATTCGGACGCACTGGTGCTCTTTGGTGTGACGGGCGACCTCGCCCACAAAATGATCTTCCCGGCGCTCTATGCGATGGCGAAGCGGGGCAATCTGAAGGTTCCGGTCATCGGTGTCGCATTCCCGGAATGGAGTTTGGCGCAACTACACGAAAGCGTGACGGTCAGTATACAACAATCGGGTGGGATCGACAGCCAGAGTGCCCTCAGCCATCTCCTGTCCCTGCTCAGGTATGTAAGCGGTGACTATAACGCCCCCGACACGTACATGAAGATAAAAAAGGCACTGGGTAGCGCCCGGCACCCGGCACACTATCTCGCCATTCCTCCCGTGCTCTTTGAGACGGTAATCAAAGGGCTCGGTTCAGCAGGCTTGGCCGATAATGCGCGCGTGATTGTCGAAAAACCGTTTGGGAGAGACCTGGCCTCAGCGCGTGCGCTTAACCAGGTTGCAAGGTCGGTATTCCCGGAAGATTCCATATTTCGCATCGACCACTTCCTCGGGAAGGAGTCGATTATGAATATCCTCTATTTCCGCTTTGCCAATTCCTTTCTGGAGCCGATCTGGAATCGCAACTATGTGGCCAGCGTCCAGATAACCCTCTCCGAGAAATTCGGCGTCGAGAAACGCGGCGCTTTTTACGAATCCGCCGGCTGTCTGCGCGATGTGATCCAGAACCACCTGTTCCAGGTCGTCGCCCTGCTGGCCATGGAACCACCGGCGTATAGAGGTTTTGGAGCCGTGCAGAGCGAGAAAGCCAAGGTCTTTCAGGCCATGCGCCCCTTGCAGCCCGACGACCTGGTACGTGGTCAATACGCGGGCTACCGCGAGGAGGCAAACGTGGCAAAGAACTCCGACGTCGAGACCTTCTGCGCCCTGCGGCTTTTCATCGACTCGTGGCGATGGGCGGGGGTGCCTTGGTACCTGCGCTCCGGCAAATGTCTGGCCGAAACGGTTAACGAGGTCCTGGTGGAGTTCAAGCCTCCGCCCCAGAGGCTTTTCGAAGACTCGGCACCGACGACCGGCCGGTCCAACTATCTGCGCTTTCACATTTCCCCCAATTCCGCCATCGCACTTGCCGCTCGTGTCAAGCACGCCGGGAAGGAGTTTGCAGGTGACCAGCGGGAACTCTATCTGTGCGAAGAACAGCCGGGAGAGGAAACACCCTACGAGCGGCTCCTGGGAGATGCCATGGCCGGCGACGGCGCGCTCTTCACCCGTGAGGACGCGGTTGAGGCTGCCTGGGCAGTAGTCGAGCCGGTTCTTACAACCCACCACCAGTCCATCCTCTACCAACCAGGCAGCTGGGGACCGCAGGAAGCCGACCAGTTGATTGCCCGTGACGGGTGCAGCTGGTTCCCCCCCATGATCAAGACCGAAAAGGACGAGTGTGCCCCATGATCAGGATATGCGATGATCTGGAAGCGCTCAGTTACGCTACTGCAGAACTTTTCACCGCTGAGGCGCGGCAGTCAGTAACAGATCGTGGCAGGTTTTTCGTTGCCCTCTCCGGTGGAGAGACACCACGCCGCACCTATGAACTATTGGCCCAGGAACCGTTCCGTGATCTGGTGCCATGGCAGAACACCCATATTTTTTGGGGAGATGAACGATGCGTCCCGGCCGATGATCTGCGGAGCAATGCCAGAATGGCGCATCGAGTGCTGCTCGACCATGTCCCAGTCCCTCAGCACCAGGTCTATCCCATGGTCTGCAACTGCTCTCCGCGGGAGGCAGCAGCGGAGTATGCAGCGCTGCTGCGCGGTTTTTTTGCCGATGGTCATCCCCGCTTCGATCTTATTTTGCTGGGACTGGGGGAGAACGGCCACACCGCTTCCCTCTTTCCCGGCACTTCAGTCCTGGACGAGCAGCAGCGTTGGGTAGCTGATGTGTATATGGCTGAGGAAGGGGTGCACCGGCTTACCTTGACGGTCCCGGCCATCAATCAGGCGAGTCGAGTTGTTTTCCTGGTCTCGGGGTATGCCAAGGCTTCAATTCTGCGGAAAGTATTTGAAGACACCCAGGATCCGAGCGCTATTCCTGCCCGGTTGATCAAGCCGGCACAAGGCAAATTACTATGGCTGGTAGACCGGGATGCCGCTTCATTATTGTCATCCTAAGTCAGCGTAACCGGAACCAAACAGGATAAACCAAAAGGCAATAGCACGCGGAACAGACCGGATTTTAACGGATTAACGCGGATTTTATAAGCAGGTTACAAAGATTGAAATCCGTGTAAACCCGTCGCATCCGAGAAAATCCGCGTTCTATTGCAGTTGAAGTTTGCTCAAAAGGAATGGTAATCCATGACTTCAAAAAACATCCATGAAACACAACCGTCCCGTACACTTGCCATCGACGTGGGAGGCACAGCACTCAAAGCGTCAGTCCTCGATTCACAAGGAAGAATGATCGTGGATAGCGTCAGAGTTGACACACCGTATCCCTGTCCTCCCAAGGTTCTTATAAATACGCTCGTTGATCTGGTGAAGCCACTTCCGGAATTCGACCGCGTCTCGGTCGGATTCCCCGGCTATGTGCGCGATGATAAAGTCATTACTGCACCCCATTTCGGCAACGATATTTGGTATGGATACGATCTGGTAAAAGCACTCAAGACCACATTCGGCAAACCAGTTAAACTACTCAACGATGCCGACATGCAGGGTCTCGCAGCCATTCGAGGCACGGGACTTGAACTGGTAGTTACGCTAGGAACCGGAGTGGGGACCGGATGGTTTCGTAACGGGGAACCCCTGCCGCATCTTGAACTGGCGCAGCATCCGGTGCACAAGGGAAAGAGCTATAACGAATATATTGGCAAGATAGCGTTGAAGAAAATCGGCAAAAAGAAGTGGAACGATCGTGTGCGGCACGCGATTACTCTCTTGCAAGAGCTCTTTCATCCCGACGAAACCTATATCGGCGGCGGGAATGCCCGTAAAATTACCTTCACGTTGGATGCCCACGTCCAACTCATCTCTAATCAGGATGGTATCCTTGGTGGCTTCAGGTTGTGGGAACCGATTCAAAAATGAATTCGAGAGAGAAATATGCCGGAAGAGAACCTTGAAGATCACAGCCAGAGCCGCTGGATGAACAAACCTGGCACAAGCCACCGTCTGCTATTGCTCAGCCTGTCTGCCCTCGGGATCGTCTACGGCGATATCGGGACGAGTCCGATCTATGCTCTGCGTGAATGTTTTCACGGCTCACATCCGTTTCCACCGACCGAATCAAACATCCTTGGCGTACTGTCACTCATCTTCTGGGCGCTCATGATCATTATTTCGCTCAAGTACCTGCTTTACGTGATGAGAGCCGACAACCACGGAGAAGGTGGCATCCTGGCGCTGCTGGCATTGCTTGCGCCCTGGAAGAACCATTCTCGGAAAAGCCGGCTGTTGCTCTTTATCGGGCTGTTCGGCGCGGCGCTCCTCTATGGCGATGGGGCGATTACCCCGGCTATTTCAGTACTCTCCGCCGTAGAAGGTCTGGAGATTGCGGCGCCGGGGCTGAAGCCGTATGTGCTGCCGATTACTATAACGGTTCTGGTGCTCCTCTTCCGTTTCCAGAAGCGCGGCACCTCACGGATCGGAATAATTTTCGGTCCCGTCATGCTGCTCTGGTTCGCAACACTGGCGCTCCTTGGTATCAGCTGGATTGTCCGGGCGCCGCAGGTACTCGCCGCCATCAACCCGGCTCATGGTGTCGCTTTCTTCATCCACAACGGCTGGCGCGGTTTCGTTGTTCTCGGGGCCGTCTTTCTGGTGGTAACCGGCGGGGAAGCTCTTTACGCCGACATGGGACATTTTGGACGTTTTCCGATCAGGCTTGCCTGGTTTGCGTTGGTGCTCCCCGCTCTTCTGCTCAACTATTTCGGTCAGGCAGCTTTGATGCTGCTCCATCCCGAGCAATCATACCAACCGTTCTTCAGCCTGGCTCCTGGGTGGGCGCTCTACCCGCTGGTACTGCTTGCCACCATTGCCACCGTGATTGCCTCCCAGGCAGTAATTTCCGGGGCTTTTTCCCTTACTAGGCAGGCCGTGCAGCTCGGGCAATGCCCGCATGTCCACATTATCCAGACTTCTCAGGGAGAAATCGGCCAGATCTACATCCCCAGTGTCAATTGGCTGCTGATGTTCGTGACGATCTCCCTCGTGTTCGGCTTCGGCACGTCGAGCAAACTTGCCGGTGCGTACGGAGTGGCGGTTACGACTACCATGGTGATCACGGTAGTGTTGGCCTATTTTGTGGCCATAGGGACATGGCGGTGGCATCCCGTCACTGCCGGACTTGTCACAGTACTGTTCCTGACGGTGGATGTGGCCTTTTTCGGAGCTAACATGATGAAAATTGGGTCCGGCGGGTGGTTTCCCCTGGCAGCGGGCGGTATGGTTTTTACCATGATGGCGACCTGGCGGCGCGGCAAGGAAATCCTCACCCAACGGTATGAAGAAGCCATGGAACCTCTCGAAAACTTCCTGCTCCGGATTGCCAAGAATCCCCCGCTGCGCGTTCCGGGCAGTGCGGTATTCATGGTCAAGCGGATTCCCGGAACACCTCCCCAACTGCTCCATCATCTCGCCCATAATCAGGTCCTTCATGAGCAGGTCATACTTCTCAGCGTCGTTACCAAAGAAGTCCCCCGGGTATCAGCTGAAAAACGGCTTGAGGTCATCAAGATGGAACAGGGATTCTCCCAGGTGATCGTCAACTACGGTTTCATGCAAAGCCCTCATGTGCCGGTTGCCTTGCGGGAATGTGAATCATTCGATTTGAAGGTAAATCTGGACACGGTCTCGTACTACCTGGCCCATGAGACTTTGATTCCTTCCCTGAAGCAACGCGGAATGATGCTCTGGCGGGAAAAACTGTTCTCGTTAATGACCCGTAACGCACTGCCGGCAACTGATTTTTTCAATATTCCGCCCGAACGGGTCATTGAATTGGGCATACGGATAGAAATCTAGTTTAGCAGTGGACGTAGCAAAGAAGGCACAGTTCAATCACCTGTCCGACCTTTCCGGGCGCATTCTATTCTGTGCGAATTCCGTTTCAGCACCGTCCCCATACAACTCCATCATCACCCGGGAAAATACCAGGGCAGCCGGAGAGAGCTCTCTTCCCCTGCGCTTTGCCAGGTAAAACGGCCGCGTGATGCTGACCCCTTCGATCAACACCCGCACCAGCGTACCCTGCATCAGTTCATCTTTAATTGAAATAGCCGACACGAACGAGACGCCGACTCCAGCCATCACGGCACGCGTCACGGCGTGACTGCTGCCGAGAACGGCCACCTTAGTCAATGCTTCAGCCGCGATGCCTGCCTTAGCCAACGCCATACCGGTATGCTGCCCGGTTCCGGATCCTGCTTCACGTAACACGAAAGGTTCCCGCAACAGTTCATCAGGCCGGATGCAGGCTGCTTCTCCCCATCTATGTCCGGCAGGAGCAACCAGCACGATTTCATCATCACACAGGTGTTTGAACTCAAGCCCCTCCCCTGTAAAATGTCCCCCTACCACACCAAGCTCCACCAGTTCGGAGAGGATCCACTCGTGAACCTGTTGGCTATCCCCCTGGGTAAGTGTGATGTTGAGTCCCGGGTGTCTTTTGATCAGATGTGGCAGCGCCGCCGGGATCAGGTATTCACCCGGGATACTGCTTCCGGCGATCCTCAGCTGCGCCTCGGCCACTCCCTTGAAACGTTCGATGGCTGCCGGTATCTCTCCGGCATAGTGGAGCAGACGTTGCGCCTTTTTCAGAAGCACTTTTCCCCCTTCCGTCAGCAAGGCACCTTTTCCGGTTCTGTCAAACAGCCTGATACCGAATTCTTCCTCCAGGGCGAAGATGTTCTGGCTGACGGTTGACTGGGTGACCAGGGTCGCTTCGGCTCCCTTGGAAAAACTCCCGCTGTTGGCTACGGCGATGAAAACTTCCAGCTGCCTCAGGTTCATAACACTCCTCTATTATTTTTTTCGATGACACTCATTTTATTATTAAATATACCAATTTGACAGAGAGCGTCAATCGTCATACTATCCGTCGACCCAACGGTGCAACAGAGAACCGTTGGGATACTTGGGCACATAGCTTAGCTGGTAGAGCAGCCGACTCTTAATCGGCAGGTCGTTGGTTCGATCCCAACTGTGCCCACCAAATCCGCCATTTAAATTACAGGAGCTGACCTTGCGCACCTTTATCAACCTTTCCCTGATTACCGCTCTGGCTCTCACCCTTTCCGCCTGCGCAACCTCACACGGAACTTCACCCAAAGGGCTGGAAGTGCCGATCGAGAAGGCGGCGGTCAAGTTTTCCTCAGATCTTAAGGAAGGTGGCTACAAGCTTGTCACCACCGATGAACTGAAAAAATGGCTGGATCAAGGGAAAAAAGTCACCATCATCAGTGCTCTTCCTCCTGAAGAAGACAAAAGCTTTGGTCTGCTTCCGGCAGCCATCAACGCCGCCATGCCCAAATCGGAAAAAGATCTGACCGCGGCTCAAAAAGAGAATCTGATCCGGATCGCCGGCAACGACAAGGATCAGACCATCGTTGTTTACTGCGGTTTTGTCGCCTGCCGCAGAAGCCACATCGGCGCCAGAATTCTGGTAGAGAACGGTTTTAACAATGTCTTCCGTTTTCCGGCAGGTATCACCGGCTGGCAAGAAGCTGGTTACCCGCTGACAAAATAGTTTTCATCAAGCATTACTCCTTACCTGGCAGACACATTCCGGGCCGACCTTTTTGGGCGGCCCGTTTTTCATTGGAGAGCGGTATGACTACAGCAACAAAACTGGCAGGGGTGATGATTATGTTACAGCTGTGCGGTTGCGTTGGGAGGACAGCAGAGCAGAGATGGCCGGGGAAGCTGGATCTGTTTGGTGTGGAACTCTACTCCGGCACCGACTACCGGGAACTCAGAGGGAGTATTGCCACGGAGGAACCGTGCCTGAAAGGGTTTGAGCGCAGCTTTGATCAACTCGACATTTCCATCGGTTACGGGTTTGACCGTAAAATCAGAAAAATAACCACCAGAAACCATAACACCGCTATGTTCGGCATCAAGCCCGGCATGAAGTTTGATGAAGCCCGGCAGATTCTTCGACAGAACGGTCTGGCCGCCACCAGTTCACCCTTCCGATTCCAGGGAGACCGGATTTCAATCACCATGTTGATTGACAGTGACGGCCAACTGTTCGGCATAACAATCGAAGCCGACGACTGATCGGCTCGCAGCTCCTGCTGACGTACCGGTCCTTCAAGCAACAAATGTGTACTGACTGCAACAAAACCGGCCATCAGATGATCCGCAAACTGCTGGAGAACACGCCCGAAGAAAGTGATTCCACCCACCCCAGTACGCCACCACCCTCAAAGCCCCCTGCCACATCAACAGAAACTGCGCTGTATCACCTCAATAACCATAAGGTTTCACCAAAGAACATTGTCTGGCATCTTCTTTGCTATTATATGGCACTCGTCATTACCATAGCCGTCAATTTTGGCCAGCTTCTCCGTGATCGCCCCCCGGGAACGGTTCAAAGAGTCCTATTTTAAGGGTGAGTAAAAATTTTACCGGTAATACATTGGAATAAAGAAAAAAATAGAATATAATGCCAAGACGTTTGGCCAACCAAGTTTCCGGCCAGCTAGAAACCCCAGACTAAACACTGAATTTCAATACCAGAAGAGAGGTGTGCACGATGAAAACTGAAAGAGACCGGGACAAAATACTCATTATTGATGATTCTCCTGTCAATATTCAAATTCTGAACGAAATCCTTTGTGATGACTACGCCATCCATTTTACCACCAACGGCGAAAAGGGGTTGGAACTGGCTGTCGGAAAGCAGCCGGATCTGATCCTGCTCGGTAACAAGCTGCCGGACATGGACGGCTACCAGCTCTGCACACAACTCAAGGCGGCTGACAAGACACAACCGATACCGGTGATATTCATAACCGAGCCAGCTACGGTCGAAGAAGAAGAGCAGGCAATGGAAGCCGGCGCCAGCGACTTTATCAACAAGCCGATCAGCGCACCGGTTTTGAAAATGCGGATACGCAACTATCTGGAATTGAAACGCCAAAGCGACAGCCTGGAACAGCTGGGAAGCGAACTGGCCCGCAAAAACCGTCAGCAGGAAATGCTGGCGCGCCAGGACGGCTTGACCGGGCTGGCAAATCGCAGTTTCTTCGACGAGGCGATGTCGGTGGAGATCAGGCGCGCCGGACGGAGCAACACCACCTTATCGCTGATCCTCTGCAATATCGACCACTTCAAGTCATACAACGACCATTACGGCCATCTGGCCGGCGATGAATGCCTGCGCAGCATCGGAGCACTTCTGCGGCGCGTGTTCCAACGCATCAGCGACCTCCCGGCCCGCTACGGCGGCGAAGAATTTGCCATCATCCTCCCCGACACTCCGGCCGACAAGGCACTGATGCTCGCCGAAACACTCTGCCGGGGAATGCGCGAACTGGCCATCCCCCACGAATTTTCCCCGGTGGCCCCCTTCGTGACCATCAGTATCGGCGTAATTTCTTCACTGATAACCAAGGAGCATTCGGCCGAGTGGTTCACCGGACAGGCCGACAAAGCGCTCTTCCGCTCCAAGGATGACGGCAGAAACAAGGTCACGGCGGTTGTCTTTGATGAGGTCCTCTGAAACAGCACCGCACTGAATTACTCACCCGTGCGGGGATGCCCAATCATCCCCGCACGGGTTACCTCCCGTCACATCCACCCTACTCTGACACACCTTCCCCCAGGCACCACAGCAACCACACACAGCACTATTGAAACACCTGCAATCGATCACCTTTCACGGCAATCCGACCCGATCTTGATATATTCTTGATACGACCGCTCCCGATCTTGACACCTTCTTTATGCCGACCGAGCTATGGTTATATTAAGGAGATCCGTCATGAAAGCGTATCTGTTCGACATCGGAAGTGGCATTTACGAGGGTGAAGATTTTATTGAACCCCATCAGGTTAACGAGGAAGAAGGGATTACCAGTATTGCCCCGCCAGTGCAGCACTCCGGCCAGGTGCCGGTGTATAACCGGACGCTCGGTAACTGGCAGCTGGTTCCGGTTGATGTGATGAAAGCAACGGTGAAACACCATGAGTAACATCGTTGACGAACCTTCATCATTTATCAAAAACGCGCTCCGCGCCATACTTGGTGCCCCCAAACAATTGAAAGACCCTCACCTGTTTCACAAGATATCGCTGATCCCGATTCTGGCATGGATCGGCTTGGGGGCCGACGGCCTGTCATCTTCCGCCTATGGCCCCGAGGAGGCGTTCCGCGCTCTGGGAGAACACACCTACCTGGCGGTATTTCTCGGTCTGGCCACGGCATTGACGGTCTTCATCATCTCCTATGCCTATTCACGCATCATCGAACACTTTCCCCATGGCGGCGGAGGCTACATCGTGGCCACTCACATGCTGGGAGAAAAGGCAGGAGTCGTCTCCGGCAGCGCCCTGCTGGTTGATTACATTCTGACTATCACCGTATCCATTGCCTCCTGCGTAGATGCGGTCTTCAGCTATATTCCCAAAGGGCTGCACCACTACAAGGTGCCGGTCGCCTGCCTGCTGGCCTTGATCCTGATCGTCCTCAACATCCGTGGAGTCAAGGAATCGATCACCGTGATGGCCCCGATTTTTATGACGTTCGTAGCTACCCACCTGCTGATGCTGATCTATGGAGTTGTTACCCATACCGATAAATGCGCTCCGCTGGTATGTGATATCCAGACCGGGCTTAGCCACGACCTTTCCAGTATCGGCATCTTCGGCATTCTGCTCCTGTTCGTGCGCGCCTACTCGCTGGGGGGAGGAACCTACACCGGCATCGAGGCGGTCTCCAACGGTTTGCAGATCATGCGCGAGCCGCGCGTCAAGACTGGCAAACGGACCATGATCTATATGGCCACCTCACTCGCCTTCACCGCCGGCATCCTGTTTCTCTGTTATTCACTGGTCGGTGTCAAGCCGGTGGAAGGAAAGACTCTCAACGCGGTGCTGGCGGACGGGCTGTTCGGAAACTGGCCGATGGGGAACGCAATCGCCTTTATCACCATCTTTTCGGAAGGCGCCTTGCTGCTGGTGGCAGCCCAGACCGGCTTTGTCGATGGACCACGGGTCATGGCCAACATGGCGGTTGATTCATGGCTGCCACACCGCTTTGCCTCCCTGTCGGTGCGCCTGACCATGCGCAACGGCATTATCCTGATGGGCTTGGCATCCATCGCACTCCTGATCTACACCCACGGTTCGGTTTCGGCACTGGTGGTCATGTACTCGATCAACGTTTTTGTCACCTTCTCCCTTTCCCAGTTGGGGATGTCGAAGTTCTTCATCAGCAGACGTCAGGAAGATCCACAATGGCTGCGCCATCTGTCGGTCCATCTGGTCGGCCTGGTGCTGTGCGTGACGATCCTGATCATCACCACCTTTGAGAAATTCATGGAGGGTGGCTGGCTGACCCTGCTGATCACCTCGGTGGTAATCGGGCTCTGTTATCTGATCAAGGGACACTACCTGCGGGTGCGGCAGGGGATGAAGGATCTGGACGAGACCCTGCTGGATGTGCCGATTTCATCCCACGGGGAGCCGCCGGCCATTGACCGCAATGCGCCAACCGCCATCCAGCTGGTCTCCGGCTACAGCGGCTTTGGCGTGCACACCCTCTTCTCGATCATGAGCACTTTTCCCAAAACCTACCGTAACGTCATCTTTGTTTCGGTTGCCATGATCGATTCCGGTTCGTTCAAGGGAGCGGAAGAGATTGAGGCTTTGGAAGCGTCGGTACAGAGCAGCCTGGAAAAATATGTATCCATGGCCCAAAAGTTGGGGTTTGCCGCCGAATACCGGACAACACTGGCAACCGACGTAGTGGAAAGCGCCGTGGAACTATGCAAACAGACCGCCGAAGAGTTCCCGCGCTCAACCGTCTTCACCGGCCAGATAACCTTCCGGCTGGAAAAGTTCTATCACCGCCTGCTGCATAATGAGACCGCCTTTGCCATCCAACGCCGGCTGCAATGGGATGGCCTGACCACCGTGATCATGCCGATCCGGGTTCGCACCTGATTAAACAGCTGAGATTTACATCAGGATCGCGCCCTGCTTTGAAATTGGAATGACACAACTGCAATTCAAGGGTAAGATTCCCCCATGAAAAGCTCACCCCTATTTTCCGGCTACCCAGGTGCCGTGGCACTGGTAGCCCTGGCATCGCTGGCATGTGAACTGGTGCGCCCCCACCTGGTGCCAACCAACATGGTCATGGCCTATCTGCTGGTCGTGGTGGTGGCCGCCGTGCAGCTTGGCCTTAAACCGGCAATCCTGACCGCCTTCCTCTCGGTGGTCGCCTTCGACGTGCTGTTTGTTCCACCCCGCTTCTCCCTGCGGGTTTCGGACACGGAATACCTGATCACCTTTTTTGCCCTCTTTATCGTCGGTGTCGTGATCAGCACCCTGGTGGCAAAAATCCAGGAAAAAATTGACCTGGCAAAAAATCAGGAGGCCCGAACCAACAGCTTGTATCTTTTGACCCGTGATTTATCGGCAGCGGTAGATATCAACGATATTGCGGAAGCGCTGCAGCGGGCAGTGCTCAAGAACCTTAACGCCCGCTTGTTGCTGCTACTCCAGCAGGACGGTTCCCTTGAGCAGTTGCCGTGTAACGACAGCTTTGAACTGGATGACGACGGCGAAGCAATTGCCCGCTGGGTGATGCAAAGTGGACGGCTGGCCGGCATTGGTACAGCTGCCTTTGCAGATGCGGCCAACCTGTTCGTCCCGATCAAGTCCGGCACCAATGTTACCGCTGTGATGGTACTTGAAGGGAGCGAAACAACCATGGCCGGGGATCTTCGCCTGATTGAGGCCTTTGCCGGTCAGGCCGCCATGGCATTGGAGCGGATCCAGTTTTCCCGACAGGCCGAAGAAGCCCGCCTGCAACTTAACAAGCACTACCTGGAACAGGCGCTCCTGAATTCCATCTCACATGACCTGCGCACCCCCCTGGTTACCATCTCCGGGGTACTCGATTCGCTCAAGGAAAGTGGTCAGTGGTTCGACACGGAAAAACGGCAGACCATGCTCTCAATCGCAGCCGATGAGGCCGGTCGCCTCAATCGCTTTGTGGGAAGTCTGCTTGATATGACCCGGCTTGAGGCGGGTGCCCTCTCGCCGCACCTGCAGGAGTGTGAGGTTGATGAGCTGATTGGCTGTGCGATTGGGGCGATTGAATCACGTGCCGGTGATCACCGGATTGTGACCCTGGTTGCCCCGAACCTGCCGCCGCTGCTGGCAGATTTGACGCTCTTGACCCAGGCGCTGGTAAACCTGTTGGATAATGCCCTCAAGTATTCCCCCTCTTCAGCAGAGATCACCCTGGCGGCGCGCTGCGAAGGGAGTGAGGTGGTGATCAGCGTTGCCGATAGTGGACCCGGAATTCCAGCCAGTGACGAGCAGCGCATCTTTGACAAGTTCTACCGCGTTACGGTGCCGGAGCAGAGCAGTGGCACCGGGTTGGGACTTTCCATCGCCAAAGGGATTATCGAGGCGCATGGGGGAACGATAACCGCAACCAACCGCAGCGAGGGGGGATTGCTGGTGACTGTCAGACTCCCTGTCGAGCAGGATAGCAGAGATCGTGAGGAGACTACATGAATCCGGACAATAAATTTCGCATACTGATTATTGATGATGAACTACCGGTGCGGCGTTTCCTGCAGACCATCCTGGAAGGTGAGTTCACCCTGCATCTGGCCGAAAACGGGCACAGCGGGCTGGCGGCCGCAGCTGCGACGAAACCAGACGTGATCCTGCTGGATCTCGGCTTACCCGATCTGGATGGAATTGAAGTGCTTAAACGGATCCGGGAGTGGTCGGCGGTACCGATCATTGTGCTGTCGGTACGGGAACGGGAAGATGACAAGGTGGCGGCGCTGGATGCGGGCGCTGATGATTATTTAACCAAACCGTTCGGAGTCGGCGAGCTGCAGGCCCGCATCCGGGCAGCATTGCGGAGAACGCTCCAGCAGACGCCGGAGCCGCTGTTCGTCAGTGGCGATTTGACAGTCGAGTTGTCCGAACGGCGGGTAACCTGCCAGGGGGTGGAAATATCGCTCACGCCGACGGAATACGATATTCTGCGCCTGCTGGTCACCCATGCCGGCAAGGTCCTGACACACAACCAGATTCTCAAACAGGTCTGGGGACTGGGATATCTGGAACAACCCCATGTACTACGGGTCAACATCAGCAACCTGCGACGCAAGATCGAGGCCGACACCTCACGCCCCCAGCATATCATTACCGAACCGGGAGTCGGCTATCGGCTCAGGATTGCCTCCTGATACGACTAGCTGTTCCCTACCGGCTTCGCTCATCCTTTTCATACGATTTTCTCAGGCGTTCCAACCCCTTGCTGAAGCTCTCCCCATCACCATACTCGAAAAAGCGCGGATAACGGTCGTGGGCCGCCTTGATCCGGCGGGCATGCTTGATCGGACACCAGTACTGTTCGGTGCGGGCCGTCACCTCATGGGCATAGGCGGCCAGCCCGTTCCCGTAGGAACAGTAGAAACAGTTGAATTTTTCGATGATGTTGAGATAGGGGAGATCCACGCGATCAAAGACCAGATAATCCGACCGTTTGACCTTTGGTATGCGGTAGATCGGAAAACAGATCGCCTGGTAGAGCCACAGGAACAGATCCAGTAGCACAAAGGGAATGAAACCGGCGTAGATGACCGGCGCTGTCAGGATATTGAGCGGCCGGGAAGTGATCAGATAACGGAACAGACCGGTTTTGAGCTTGCGTTGCTGACGGCTGACCTCCTCTGCAAAGCGAACCCGCTTTTCTCCGATGATGAACTGAAATTCTTCCCGTTTCCGGTTAAACTCCTGTTCCAGTTCCTCTTCCAGCTCCCGTATCGCTTGAATCAGCTCATCAATTTTTTGCGGCATTTCCGCTCCCGTCGCATACTGAACACCTTCCATCTGCCAGACCGGCACTAGAGCACGTAACCTGTCCAATGTCACGTCAATACAGCGGAATGATGAGATTACCTCTCGTCGCCAGGACGCTTCCGGAATGCTGCTCCGGTCTTGACATAAAATTGACCTGTTCCCCCCCGATCTTGACACCCAATTTATCTCCTCCCTGCTACCCTGAAATTGTTGAAGTAGTAAGAGCAAAGGAGAACAACATCATGAAAGCGTATCTGTTCCATCAAGAAACCGGTCTCTACCAAGGTGAAACTTTCGAAAATGCTGATATGCTTCAGTATCAGGAAGGGGTCACCACGATCCCTGCCCCCGACTATCATCATGGCCAGGTGCCGGTGTTCGACCGTACCACCAATCAATGGGGAGTAATCCCGATCACCATCGCCCGGCAGTTGCTCAATCTCAGCACCTCAGAATCAACGGAGAGAAAATCATGAACAGCTATGAATGGCTGCAAACCATCCTGTTTTTCGTCGTTTTACTGGCCCTGGTCAAGCCGCTGGGAAGTTTCATGGCCAAGGTTTTCCAGGGTGAGCGTACCATTCTGTCGCCGCTCCTGGCCCCCTGTGAAAAGCTGATCTACCGCATCTGCGGAGTAAAACCGGAAGATGAGATGGGGTGGCAGCGTTATGCCGGGGCGATGCTCCTTTTCAACCTGGTACTGTTTGCAGGACTCTTCGCCATGCTGATGACGCAACACCTGCTGCCGCTCAATCCCCAGAAGGTCCCCCCCTTTACCTGGCAACTGGCGCTCAACACGGCGGTCAGCTTTGTCACCAACACCAACTGGCAGGCCTATGTTGGTGAGCAGGGCGCCAGCTACTTCACCCAGATGGTGGGATTGGCGGTGCATAACTTCGTCTCCGCCGCCACCGGCATCGCCATAGCGATCGCCGTGATCCGTGGCTTTGTACGCCGCAAAACCTGCTTGCTGGGGAATTTCTGGGTCGACATCACCCGCTGTACCCTCTACATCCTGCTCCCGATCTCGATTATCTTCTCACTGCTACTGGTTTCCCAGGGGGTGATCCAGAATTTCAGCGAGTACAAGACTGTGCCGCTGGTCCAGTCCACCAGCTACGACAAGCCAAAAATGGACAACCAGGGGAATCCGCTCAAGGATGCCAAGGGGAACCCGCTTACCGAGAACGTGATTGTCAAGGAAGTGCAGATCCCCATGGGACCGGTCGCCTCCCAGGAGGCAATCAAGGAGCTGGGAACCAACGGCGGTGGCTTCTTCAACGCCAACTCGGCCCACCCCTTTGAAAATCCGACCCCGCTTTCCAACATGATCGAGATTCTGCTGATCTTGCTGATCCCCGGTGCTCTGACCTACACCTTCGGCGTCATGGTGGGGAACACCCGCCAAGGATGGGCGCTGCTGGGGGTCATGCTGTTCATCCTGATTGCCACGTTCGGCGTCCTGCAATGGGCCGAGAGCAGCGGTAATCCGCTGGTGGCCAAACAGGGGGTAGAGAGCATCAACATGGAAGGGAAGGAGCTCCGCTTCGGCATGGCCGGGAGTAATCTCTTCACCGTCGCCACCACCGGAACCTCCTGCGGCGCGGTCAACAGCATGCACGACTCCCTGACCCCGGTCGGCGGCATGATGCCGCTTTCCCTGATCCTGCTGGGAGAAATCATCTTCGGCGGAGTCGGTTCCGGTCTCTACACCATGCTCGCCTTCGCCATCATCGCAGTCTTCGTCTCCGGGCTGATGATCGGCCGCACACCGGAATATCTGGGGAAAAAGATCGAGGTACGTGAGATGTGGATGTCGATCCTGACCATTCTCATTGCCGGAGTCACGGTACTGATCCTGTCGGGGATCGCCATGATCACACCGCAAGCGGTCGCCTCCATGGCCAACCCTGGCGCCCACGGACTCTCCGAGGTGCTCTATGGTATTGCTTCCATGGCCAACAACAACGGCAGCGCCTTTGCCGGCCTGAATGCCAACGTCAATTTCTACAACCTGTTCGGTTCCCTGGCCATGATCCTGGGACGCTATGTTCCGGCCATCGCGGTGCTGGCCATGGCCGGTTCCCTGGCTGAGAAGAAGTACGTTCCCCCCAGCCTCGGCACGCTGCCGACCGACAAGGCCCCCTTTGCCATCTGGCTGACACTGGTGATCCTGATTGTCGGAGCACTGACCTTTTTCCCGGCCCTGTCGCTTGGGCCGATTGTTGAACAGCTGACCATGCTGGGATAGAGCCCCAACCCCCCTTAATCCCCCCTTATCAGGGGGGAGATTTGAGGCTCTCCCCTGATAAGGGGAGCGGGGAGGGGTTAACACACACGGAGAAAACAAATGTCCAAACATAGCCAACAACCGCAATCAATCTTCGACAGCGGGCTCCTCAAAGGCGCACTGCTCGACTCCCTCAAAAAACTCGATCCCCGCACGCTTTGGCGCAATCCGGTCATGTTTTGTGTCGAAATCGCCAGCCTGATCACCCTGGTCACCTTCGGCATGTCGCTGACCGGCGCCAACACGGAGCCGGCCTGGTTTACCGGCGCCGTTTCAATCTGGCTCTGGCTGACGGTAATTTTCTCCACCTTTGCCGAGGCGCTGGCCGAAGGGCGCGGTAAGGCCCGTGCCGCCAGCTTGCGCAAAAGCCGGACCGATGTCACCGCCAAACTGCTTGCCAAAGCAGAGTTCAAAAGCGCCTTTACCACGGTCGGCGCCAGCCAGCTGCGCAAGGGAGATCTGATCCTGGTGGATGCCGGGGATATGATCGCCGGCGATGGTGACGTGGTAGCAGGCGCGGCACTGGTCAACGAATCGGCGGTGACCGGCGAATCAGCCCCGGTGATCCGCGAATCGGGTGGCGACCGTAGCGCCGTAACCGGCGGCACCACGGTGATTGCCAACAGCATCATCGTCCGCATCACCGCCAATCCGGGCGAAACCTTCCTCGACCGGATGATCGGTCTGATCGAGGGAGCCAAGCGGCGCAAGACCCCCAACGAGATCGCCCTGGAGGTGCTGCTGATCGCCCTGACTCTTGTGTTCCTGCTGGTCTGCGCCAACATCAGCCCGCTCTCGATCTACAGCGTCAAGGTGGCCGGACATGGTACGCCGGTATCGCTGACCATCCTGGTGGCCCTGTTCGTCTGCCTGGCGCCAACCACCATTGCCGCGCTGCTCCCGGCCATCGGCATCGCCGGCATGGACCGCCTGTTCCAGAAGAACGTGATCGCACTTTCCGGACGGGCCATCGAGGCGGCCGGTGATGTCAACGTGCTGCTCCTGGACAAGACCGGCACCATTACCCATGGCAATCGTGAGGCAGTCGCCTTCGTTCCGGTCGGCGGTCACAACGAACAGAAACTGGCCGAAGCGGCCCTGATGGCTTCGCTGGCTGACGAGACCCCGGAAGGGCGCAGTGTGGTGCTGCTGGCAAAGCAGAAATACGGGCTGAGCCGGGAAACACCCAAGGATGCCGAAGTGGTGGAGTTCAGCGCCGATACGCGCCTTTCCGGCATCAACCTGGAAGGGAAGCAGTACCGCAAGGGCGCTTCCGACTCAACAATTGCGTTTGTCAAGAAACTGGGCGGGAAGAGCATTCCGAGCGATCTGGAGGATGTGGTCGACAAGATCGCCCGTGGCGGCGCCACGCCGCTGGTGGTCTGCCAGGATAGTGAGATTCTGGGAGTGATCAATCTGAAGGATATCGTCAAGGCTGGTATCCAGGAGCGTTTTCTGCAACTGCGCAGCATGGGGATCAAAACCGTGATGATCACCGGCGACAACCCGCTGACAGCTGCCGCCATCGCCGCCGAAGCCCAGGTGGACGACTTCCTGGCCCAGGCCAAACCGGAAGAGAAACTGCGCCTGATCCGCGAGTACCAGGAAGCTGGCTACATGGTTGCCATGACCGGCGACGGCACCAACGATGCCCCGGCCCTGGCCCAGGCCGACGTGGCGGTGGCAATGAATACCGGCACCCAGCCGGCCCGTGAGGCGGCCAACATCATCGACCTGGACAGCAATCCGACCAAGTTGCTGGATATCGTCGAGGTGGGGAAACAGATCCTGATGACCCGCGGCAACCTGACCACCTTCAGCATTTCCAACGACATCGCCAAGTACTTTGCCATCATCCCGGCGGCCTTGCTCTCAATCTACCCGCAGCTGGGCGTATTGAACGTGATGCATCTGGCCAGCCCGTTCACCGCCATTCTGTCGGCGGTCATCTTCAATGCCATCATCATTCCGATGCTGGTGCCGCTGGCCTTGAAAGGGACCAAGTTCCGGGCGATGCCGGCCGAGAAGCTGCTGATCCACAACCTGTTGATCTACGGCGTAGGCGGGATCATCGCGCCGTTTGCAGGGATCAAGCTGATCGATATGGTAATCGGGATGATGGTGTAAAAAGGAGAATAACCATGAAAGAGATAAAACCGGCAATTCTGTTATTCATAATTTTCACGATCATCTGCGGCGGCATCTACCCGGCGCTGGTGACTGGCATGGCCCATGCCCTGTTCCCCAAACAGTCCGCAGGAAGTTTCATCAGCGACAAGAGCGGCAAGCAGCTTGGTTCAACTCTGATCGGCCAGCCGTTCTCCGACCCGAAATACTTCTGGCCGCGCCCTTCTGCCACCAGTGATTTCGGTTTCAACCCCATGGCTTCCGGCGGTTCCAACGCCGGGCCGACCAACCCGGATTACCTGAAAACCGTGGGAGACCGGGTCAAAACGCTACGCGACAGCGGCGTAACCGGCAAGATTCCGGCCGAACTGGTGCAGGCTTCGGCCAGCGGACTCGATCCGCACGTTACGCCCGAGTCGGCCCTGTTGCAGGTCCCACGAATCGCCAAGGCGCGCGGCGTATCTGAAGAGTCACTGGCTAAGGCCGTTGCGCAGGCAACCGAAGGGCGTCAGCTCGGCTTTTTGGGCGAACCGAGGGTAAATGTGCTTGCATTGAACCTGAAGTTGGATGGATTGAAATAATCGGCAGCACCGGACGTGAGGTCGTTATAAAATACTTTTCTTGCCTGAAGAACCGGCAGGTACGCAGCAACATCACGATGTGAATACTCAATTAGAAAAGAGGAGAAAAAATGAAGCTCGGCAAAATCATGACAATGGCGGCAGCACTGGTGGCACTGGGAAGTAGCACAGCAATGGCAACCCCTTCAACACAAATCTGGATTCCTTCTACTGATGTCAAGGGGTTCAAAGATATTCACCTGGATATCGATAACTACACCCGTTTCTCCGGAAAAACCGCCAACGGCTGGAACCCCAACCTGTACAACATCGGCTTGAGCGCCGGCGTACTCCCTTCGGAAAACATCAAACTGGAAGTCGGTATTGATTTTCTGAAATCCGGTTACCAGAACGACGCAACCTACGGCTATGACCGTGCCCCGCTCTACTTTAACGCCAAACTGGGGACACCGGAAGACGCCTTTGGCATCAAAGGATTGCCGGCTATCGCAGTCGGTGCCTACAATTTGGGCACCTACGAGAAACTGGAAAAAGGGTTGACCACCCGCCAGAACATCACCTACGGCCTGGTTGCCAAGACCCTGCCGGTCATCGGCCGTTTGTCGGCTGGCGGCTACTACGGCTCGGAACGCGCCTTGGGTAAAGGGGCCAACAGCGGCATCATGGCATCCTGGGATCGCAGCATGCCCGAGATTTCCGACAAGCTCTGGCTGGCTGTCGATTACATGGGCGGCAACAACGTCAATGGTGAAGTCAGCGTCGGCGGCTCGTGGGCTTTCAGTAAGAACGTTTCACTGATCGTGGGAGCCGTATTCTTCAACCCGTTCTACAAGACATCGGCATCTGACCCAAGTGACGGCACTGGCGGCAACATCAACCCCGGTGGCAAACCGGCACTGACCACTCAGCTCGATATCGCATTTTAATTGTTCCACCTTTAATCCGGGGGTGGCGGATAACCGCGCCCCCTTTTCCTGGGTACGTTGGTGCAAAAGAAGTTTGTGTCGGCATCCGGCAGAACAGAGAAATTTCTTCAAGATAGTCAGTCAACACATCGAAGAGCGCCAGCTCGGTTTTCTCGGTGCTCCACGGGTGAATGTGCTTGTGCTGAACCTTGAATTGGACAACCGGGAAAAAGATTGACCTTCGCGACCGTTGTTTTTGTTCTTGTCGTATTCACCTTTTTATACTAATTTAGGAGAATAAATTCACCTAAATGAGATAAACTATGATAGAACGAACCATCAAGCCGAGGCTTATACATTCCCTTTTTAAGGGAAAAGCGGCAATTATCTATGGTGCGCGGCAGGTAGGCAAAACCACGCTTATGAGGGAAATTGAGCGCTCATGCGGCGTCCCTTCACTCTACCTAAATTGTGACGAACCGGATGTGCGTCAGGCATTGACCGAAAAAACATCTACCCAGCTCAAATCGGTGATTGGCAAGACCAAGCTGCTCTTGATCGATGAGGCGCAACGGGTTACCAACATTGGAATAACCCTCAAGCTGTTCGTGGATGCCATCCCCGAAACCCAGGTCATTGCAACCGGTTCATCGTCGTTCGAGCTGTCCAACAAGATTGTGGAACCGCTTACCGGCCGCAAATTTGAATTTCACCTCCACCCCTTTTCACTTGAGGAGTTGGGGCAGATCCATACTCCGCTGGAGCTGGGGCGGCTTCTGGAGGCGCGCCTGATTTTCGGGATGTACCCGGATGTGGTCAACACCCCTGAGGCGGCAACGGAAACATTACGCGAACTAACGCGCAGCTATCTTTACAAGGATATACTTGCCCATAACCGGATCAGGCATTCGGATGTGCTGGAAAAACTCCTGCAATCCCTGGCGCTCCAGGCAGGAAGCGAAGTATCCTATAGCGAACTGGCTCAGCAGGCCGGGGTTGACAAGGTTACGGTGGAGAGTTACATCCGTTTGCTGGAGCAGGCATTCGTCATCTTCCGGCTCCGTCCATACAGCACGAATCAGCGTAACGAACTGAAAAAAATGCGCAAAATATATTTTGTCGATACCGGTTTGCGCAACATGCTGATCAACAACCTGAACCCACCTGATCTGCGTACGGATATGGGTAACCTGTGGGAAAACTTCGTCATAGCGGAGCGTTTGAAGCACAACGAAAACCATGGGGCCTATCCGAATATATGGTTCTGGCGCAATCATCAACAGCAGGAGGTTGATTATCTGGAAGAGTCAGGTGGAGCATTGAAAGGATGGGAAATCAAATGGGGCAAGGCACGGTTTCGCGTGCCATCCTCCTTTACGGCCGCCTATCCGGAATGCCCGGTTGAGCTGGTCAATAGAGACAATCTGCTCGATTTTACAGGGGCACGGGGGTAGTTCTCGCCCCTGTTATTCCCTAACCCTGATAAACAGGATAAGTGCGTTAACGAAATTATTTTCTGCCTGAAAAGCGCAGAAATTAATTTCTAACTTACTAAGGTGAGAGCAGCCTAACCAGATTGAGTGTCACCTCTTTGGTGGCAGCACCACGTACAATCACAACCGGGACCTTGGTTGTTGCCACTTGCTTGGTCACGGATTCGAAGCTGCCAATATCGAGTACCGCCGGCAGGCCACCGATTTGCAGGATTCGGTCACCGGCTTTCACTCCGGCCAGATCAGCCGATCCGCCGGAGAGTACGAACCTGACCACCCAGGGACGATCGGGATAGGCGGCGTTCTCCTTTTTCTCCAGTACCCAGCCGGAGAGGTCTTCCGGCAGGTCACGATTGCAGGGGGGGTCAAGCCAGAGCGTCCTGTTCCCAATGTCGAAGACAACGGCAGCGCAGCGGGCAAAGACCCCGTTTCCGATCTGTCCTGCGATGCGATTCGATGGAGAGTTAACCGAGTCGATGGCGACCAGCGGCTCCGAGATATGAATCGGGCCGAGCTCGAAGGTCGCCGGGCGCATGCGCTTCTCATCGGCCTGGTGATCACCGATCTCCGACTGTTGCCGCATCGTGTAGCTCGGTCGTGCTCCGGGAAACCCGTGGGCTCCAGCCCAGTCCCGGAAGAGATCGAGCGCCTCGCTGTCGCCGGTATCAAGCACGAACCAGCCGGAGACACCATCAATCTTTGCCTCCACCACCAGTGACTGCCCCAACAGTTTGACCGGAATCGGAGTAGCGCTGGCGGAATGCAGCGTCCCGGCCTCCCTGGCCAGCAGAAACTCCTGGCGGGCAAAGTCGATCCGAACCGCCGTACTGAGAAAGATCGGATACCCGATCAGCGCCTCGGGGCGGCGCTCACCGAATACATCAAACGAGGGCATCGGAATGAGGGCTGCCGGAAGCTGTCCCACGGTCAGTCCCCCCAATTGCACCGCTTCGCCGATCGCGCCGTAGGAGAAAGGGATGCGCTGATCCGGCGCCAGGCTTTCCTTGGACGCTGCCGGACGAAACACGCTGGCCAGGGGACTCCCGGCGTCAACAGCGGTAACACCGGCCCCCGAGTCCACCAGCCCCCAGAAGGAGCGCCCGGCGACCTTGGCATGCAACAGGACTTCGTTCATGAAAAACGATGACGGCACGCGAACCGGAGTCTCTGCCGGCCAGGAGAAGCTGAGCCGGGAATGGGGCGGCGCCAGGCACTCCTGCGAGGCACGCGACGGGCAGGCGATTCCGGGAACAGTCGTGCCCAAGCTAAGCAGCGACTCGCTCCCCGAAGCCTCGCGCTGGCGAATGGTCAGCGGCCAGCGGACACCGTTTTGATCGACATCTGACCAGGTTTCAAAGTTGCGCAGACTGCGGTGGCCGTTGATATCCAGATGCGCCGCCGAGAGCAGCGCTGCGTCGCCAAGCGCGAAGGTCAGTTCCGGATTGCCAATCCCGGGGAGCTGGTAGCGCAGGCTAAGCTGGGGACCGGCTGCGCCAATTGTACAGGTGGCTGAATCACGGTTTGGATCGAAGGATGCCAGATAGTCGCGACCTTGCAGCCAGGCATGGAAGTCCAGGTCGAGCGCCTCGTCCTCCCTCAGGCGCAGCGGCACTCCCGCATAGCCAAGCGACCAGGGCCCCTCCCCATCGATGCCGTTGGCGGACAGCATGCCATCCACCACAACACTCTGGGAAAATTTGCCGTTACGGTCGAGCACCAGCTCCACGCTGCCCGATTTTCCCTGGCCGGCACTCTTCCCCGTGAACGACCGGGGGAGCGCACCTTTCACAGCTTCCTGCGATCCGAAGGAGCCGGCATGGCGGGCCAGTAACTGTTGCGTATCCGGGATTGCCGGACAGGGGGCCGGGGTTGTTTCGCTAGCCAGTGGGGTTCCGTCTGCCGGGTGACTGGCAGGAGTCGAGGCGCAGGCCGCCAAGAGCAAAAGGGTGGGGAGCAACAGGGTGCGGTAGTCCATGGGAGATTCCTTTCGTCCTGCTTTTCAGGGGCATTGGCGAGACAGCTGATATATGGAGGGAAGCAGATTATTACGTACAGCACGGAATATGGTGGAAACTTTGTTGTGCGTCAATGAGAATCGACACACCTTGCAAGCCGGTTTTGTGTATGTTGGGAATCATTTGAGGAGCAGCAGTACGGTTATATGGGGCGCTACGGATAAATCTGCTTGTGTTGAAGCTTGAATTGGATAGAGTGTTCTTGCAAATCTTCAAATGTCAAACATGACCCGTGATTTACACGGGATAAATGTTCCATTCGGGAAGATCACCGGTTCACGCGCGTGAACCGGTCAATGACGAGTTATACCGAAAAAGGAAAATGCATGAAAAACCGAATATTGTTTGCATTGGTTGCAGCGATTTTCCTCGGCGGAGGGAGTGCTAATGCTGGCTTGGGCGATTGGTTTTATGGTGAGTCGTGGAAGTTCATGGAAGCTGTTGGAGGTGTCGCAGTAGGACAACCATCAAGAAACCCGCAGTGCGTGTACCTTCCTGTTCGATGCGACGTTTCAGGCCTGACAGAGATAACGAAAAAGCCAACCACGATAAATTCGGCACTTTCCGTGAAAAGCATCAAGACGAAAATTGAAGAACAAAAAATCTATATTTCTGTAAAGACAGGACTAGTTTCAAAGAATGAGACATGCATGTGCTCTGGCGTTGACCTCGGTGACATTTCTGCAGGTAACTACGAAGTCATATATTACGGTTCTGACCGAGAACAACACTCACTGGGTTCTGTCATAGTACCGCCCAAATAAGAGAAGGTATAATCGGGTAGCCAGGAGGGGCACCCCCAGACCCACACCACCCGGCATGCGGGTCCGCACCTGGCGGTTCGATAGATGAATTTATCCTTCAGAATTCAAGTCTCATAATCACCTCAAAAATTCGGGCGGTTTTTGACGGTGTATTGTTAAATTACAGCTAGTTAGGCAATAAATTCTGCCGGCAGAAGTGGAGAAGGCTAACCTCTTCTTATGACAGAGCAAATTGTCGGAAGCCAGGGCACACCAAAGTTGCCCCATGACATCCATAAACAGGTCGGGAAATATTTGGGCGATTTTTAGGCATGTTTCGTTATTAATCAGCTAGTTACATCAAAATTTCGGGCGCCCGAAATTTTCGGTCTTCTATTGGATGGAATTGAAAATGGAGAACCAACTCACCATTATCTATTTTCTGTAACAGCACCGGAAGGTAAATTATATTGGGAATTTATGGCGTGGTTGTATTTGGCCGGTATGGCAACATGCTCCTTGCTGGCGATTCTCTTCGTTGTTTCATCATCAGAAAACGACTGAAGAAGGAGCACTAAGCCGCGAGCAGCTCTTTCAAAATATCCGGTTTTTTTATAGCAATCGTAATGAGTGACTTTGCTGCTCCCGATGGCACACGACGCCCCTGCTCCCACTCCTGGAGGGTACGGAGCGACACACCGAGCAACTTGGCAAACTCGCTCTGGGAAAGACCAATCCTGATACGGGACGCTGCCAAAGGGGATACTTCTATGGTAGACACTCGTCCGACCCTGCCAGCCTTGAGGTCCCGCACCGCCTGGAGCAGTTCTTCACCGATGTTGCGCTTTGCATCACGTTCGAGCAGTTCTTTTTCATTTAGTGACATGTTCCATCTCCTCTTTGAGGGCTTTGAGAATGTGACCGGGAATACTGTCAACGGCACTCTTGGCATAAATCAGAAGTAACCAAATTTGTCCAGCCTCTGTCCGGGCAAAATAGAGAACCCTGACACCGCCGCTCTTGCCGGTTCCCCGACGGTTCCAGCGTATCTTGCGAACCCCACCCGAGCCGCGCACCACGTCGCCCAAATCAGGATTGGCGGCAAGATATTCCTGAAAGACTCCGTATTCGGTATCTGTCAGGTAATCATGAACCTGTTTCGTAAACAGTGGTGATTCGACAAAAGTAACCATATGCCGATTATACGGCAGTGACGTATAATGTCAACCAACAAAACAAAGGAAAAAATGGAGTAGTTACCGAGAAACCCATGACCACCAACATCGACGACATACGCCCCACCCCCGAAGCAATGCTCAAACTGGCCCAGGCCGAGGAAGTTACCGCCGAGCTGGGTAAGCTGAAAATATTCCTCGGCTACGCCGCCGGGGTCGGCAAGACCTACGCTATGCTGGAAGCTGCCCGTCAACGCAAGAAAGACGGACGGGACGTGGTGGTCGGCTACGTGGAATCCCATGGCCGCTCCGAGACCGACGCCTTGTTGGAGGGGCTGGAGGTGATGCCCCGCAAACAGGTCATCTATCAGGGGGTCGCACTGCCGGAGATGGACCTCGATGCCATCCTGAAGCGCACTCCCCAGATCGTACTGGTGGATGAACTGGCCCACAGCAACGCCCCCGGGGCGCGTCACGAGAAACGCTGGCAGGATGTGGAGGAGATTCTGGAGAGCGGGATCGACGTCTACACCACCGTCAACATCCAGCACTTCGAAAGCCTGAACGACGTGGTAACCCAGATTACCGGCATCGTCGTGCGGGAAACCGTGCCGGACCGTCTGCTCGACCTGGCCTTTGAGATCAAACTGATCGACCTGCCACCGGAAGACCTGCTGCAGCGTCTGCAGGAAGGCAAGATCTACATCCCCGACCAGGCTGCCAAGGCGATTGAAAAGTTTTTCCGCCCCGGCAACCTGATGGCGCTACGGGAACTTTCCCTGCGACGCACAGCCGCCCGGGTGGATGACCAGATGCGGGCCTACATGGATACGCAATCCATCGCCGGCCCCTGGCAGACTGCGGAACGTTTGCTGGTCTGTGTCAGCGGCAGCCCTTACAGCGAAAAATTGATCCGTGCCACCTGCCGCCTGGCAGAAGAGTTGAAGGGAGAGTGGTTCACACTCTACGTCGAGCTACCGGCCGGAGGAGCCCAGGTCCAGCAGAACCGGGAACAGATCTGGCGCCATCTGCGACTGGCCGAGGGACTGGGGGCCCAGGTTGCCAGCATGACCGCCACCGATGTCACCGATGCGGTGATGGAATACGCCGGCCGGCATAATATTACCAAGATCGTGATGGGGAAACCGAACAAGCCACGCTGGCGTGAACTGATCTTTCCTCCCCTGATGGAGCGCGTGATCCGTCGCAGTGGTATCATCGACGTGGTGGTCGTCAGCTTCGACCCGCAGGAGGAGAGCAAAACCTCCGCCACCCTGCCGAAGCAGCGTCGTCCGTTTGAACTGGGCGGCTATGCCGCCAGTGTTGCCCTGGTGGTTGCCGCGACCCTGCTGTGCGAGCTGTTACGCCTGATTCTCGCCCCGGCCAACATGGTGATGTTCTATCTGCTGGCAGTGGTGATCGCCTCCATCCGCCTGGGGCGTCGGCCGGCCATCTTTACCTCGCTCCTGAGCGTGCTCGCCTTTGATTTCTTTTTTGTCCCCCCCCGCCTGACCTTTGTAGTGGCTGACACCCAGTATCTGTTGACCTTTCTCGGTCTGTTCATGGTGGGGGTGGTGATCAGCACCCTGGTGGCCCGCACCCGTGAACGGAGTGAGGTGATTCGCACCCGCGAGCTGCAGACTGCCAGCCTGTACTACCTCAGCCGGGATCTGGCGGCAGCGGTTGATATCACTGCCGTGCTGCAGGCGGTGATCAGGAATGTGGAAGAGGCGCTCAATGCCCGACTGGCTATTTTCATTCCCGAGGGGGAGCGCCTGGATCTGGTGGCATTCAGTAACGGGCTGACCCTGGACCTGAAGGAGCAGGCGGTGGCTGACTGGGCCTTCCGCAATAATCACCCGGCCGGACGCGCCACCGACACCCTGGTTTCCGCCGGGCTGATCTACCTTCCTCTGCAGACGCCGGCCAGTGTTCTGGGGGTAATCGGGATCCAGCTGTCATATGAACAGGAATACCACTCTTTGGAGAATCGCCGGTTGCTGGATGCCTTTGCCACCCAGACCGCCATGGCGATGGAACGGATCCAGCTTTCCCGGCAGGCGGAACAGGCCCAGATTGTGCAGGCCCGAGAAAACCTGGAGCGCGCGCTGCTCAACTCGGTTTCCCATGATCTGCGAACGCCCTTGGCATCGGTTACCGGTGTCCTGACCACCCTGCGCGACGAAAGCATCCATCTGAGCGAACACTCGCGCCGTGAACTGCTCGACAACGCCTGCGATGAGGCGGCCCGTTTGAACCGTTTTGTCGGCAATCTGCTGGACATGACCCGTATCGAGTCGGGAGCGGTCAGGCTGAATCTGGAGCCGTGCGATGTGCAGGATCTGGTGGGGTGTGCGCTGGCGGCGCTGGAGCAGCGCATCGGCGACCGGCAGATCAACTTTAAAATGCTGCCGGTCATGCCGCTGGTGCCGATGGATCTGGTGCTGATGACCCAGGTGCTGGTCAATCTGCTGGAAAACAGCCTGAAGTATGCTCCCCCTGAATATCCGATCGAGATCATTGCCACCACCGAAAAGGAATTGCTGATTTTGGAGGTCGCCGATCGCGGCCACGGGGTACCGGAACATGACCTGAAACGGGTCTTTGACAAGTTCTACCGCATCCCGATACCGGAAGGGGCGGGAGGAACCGGGTTAGGTTTATCGATCTGCAAGGGGATTGTGGAGGCCCATAATGGAAGGATCAGTGCCGAGAATCGTACGGCAGGCGGGCTGAGTATCGTGATCCGCTTGCCACTCTCGGCGTTCAAGCAACCGTAACAACGTCACAGCAGGTAATCGGTGGAGAGGAAATGCGATTTTCTCCCCCGCACGATTTCGTTGACAATCTCCCGGTTATCATCGGTCTCCCTGGTCGCCACCACCGAGCGGATCGAGAAAACCCGTAGGGCATCGGTTACCGACTGGGTTCCCTCGGCCGAATTTTTCCGCCCGTTGAACGGGAATGAATCGGGACTGCGCTGGCACTGGCTGTTGATGTTGATCCGGCAGACCTGATTGACCATGGCGTCCAGCAGTTGGGCAATGGCGTCGGAAGATCGGCCAAAGATGCTTGCCTGCTGACCATAGGAACAGGAGATCATGTAATCGATCACTTCCTGCACATCATCATAGGGAACCACCGGAACCACCGGACCGAACTGTTCCTCGTGATAGACCCGCATGGTTGAATTGACCGGATAGAGCAGCGCCGGAGCAACAAAAGAACCGGTCACCTTCCCCCCTCCGCCATTGATCACCGCCGCTCCCTTGGCAAGCGCATCCTGAACCAGTTCGGTCAGATATGCCGGTTTCTCAGGTTCCGGCAGCGGTGTGATCACCACTCCAGGCTCCCACGGCATGCCGCAGGTCAACTGGTCGATCCCGGCGGTCAGGCGGGCAAGAAACGGTTCGGCAAGGGAGCGGTGCAGGAAGATGATCTTCAAGGCGGTACAACGCTGACCGTTAAAGGTCAGGCTGCCGCTGACACATTCCCTGGCCGCCAGATCAAGGTCGGCATCGGGGAGGATCACGGCCGGATTTTTGGCATCCAGCCCCAGGATACAGCGCAACCGGTGGGGGGTGGGATGCATGGCGCGCAAGCGGTCGGCCACCCGGCTGGTGCCGATGAAGGCCAACACATCCACCGCACCGGATGCCAGCAGGGGCGGCACCACCACATCACCATCACCATAAACCGTGTTGACCACACCGGCAGGAAATGAATCACGAAAAGCCTGCAGCAACGGTTGAAACAGCAGGATGCCGAAACGGGGCGGCTTCACCACGGTGGTATTACCCATCAGCAACGCCGGGATCAGGGTCGAGAAGGTTTCGTAGAGCGGGAAGTTGTACGGCCCCATGCAGAGTACCACTCCCAGGGGAGCCCGGCGGATCTGGCCGATGATTCCCTGCTGGATCACGAAGCGGGATGAGGCGCGATCAAGCTCTTTCAGGGCATCCACCGATTCGGTGATACAGGCCAGCGCCCGGTCAAACTCCCGTTCCGCTTCCCGCGCCGATTTACCGATTTCCCACATTAACAGCCGGACGATGGCATCCCGATACGCGAGCATCTGCTCGGTAAAACGGCGGATTGAACTGATCCGTTCGCCGACCGACATGGTTGGCCAGACTCCCCGCCCATTGGCATAGGCCTGTTTGGCTGCCTCCAGCGCCTCCAGAGACGCTTCAGCAGTCAGTGCCGGAGCATAACCCACCACCTGTGGTGTCAGCCGCTCACCTTCTTTCAACTGCACCGGCGAGAGCACCTGCTGTACGGCTCCATCCCAGCTCCGCAGCTGACCGTCGACCAGATACTCGCGCTGTTGCAGGGGAAGTTGCCGGTAAAGTTCGGCGTTAATTTCTGTTTGTGAAGGGAAGTTGGGACTCATACCATCTCTTTCCATGGCGTTGCTGCCGGCAAATTTGTATTCTTCTTATCGCATACAATCGCCACGGAGAAAAGTTTTTGTCGCTGCTACACTCCCCTTCCCCGCTTGGCAATCATTCAATTCTCCTTTACCTGATAAATCGCCGCCACCGCATGATTACGGTAGTAATGACTGATTCTCTGTAGCCCGTGGGGATTCAACAGTGAATCCAGCTCGTCATGGGTGAGCGTTTTGGCACACTCGGCACAGGCGAAGTAATCGCTGCAGGCCGCGCCGCACTCCTCGTCAGGTTTGGGGCAGCGCACCTCCATCAGCAGATAGCCGCCCGGCTTGAGATTGGCCACGGCTGTTTGCAGGTAGTGATGACGTTCTTCCCGATCCATGATGATATTGAACACATAGGTCGAAAGCACCAGATCAACCTGCAGATTGCTGTCTACCAGCTGATCTGTGGCAAGCAGCTGCTCGACCTGCATCAGCGCCGGACAGCCACGCAACTTTTCCACCTGTTCCGGCAGATCGGCGGCCACCACCCGGAATCCCTGATCAGCCATGAAAACGGCATTGCGCATGGTACCGGTGCCGTAATCAAGCACCCTGGTGGCATGCTGCTTTTTAAAGAAGGTTGCATAGCGTCGTACACTTTCAGCTGCTCTGCTCATGGAATACCTCGCTGGTACTATTTTAAATTGCCGCTCCATCGCTGACATGCCCATTCTCCAGCGCATATAATCGATCCGCCCACTCGCGGGCCCACTGCCGCAAATCATCGGCTGACATGGCGCGAGGCGCTGATTTGATCGGGAGCTGACGGCCAATATCAAATATCTGGTTTGACAGTCGCCGGTAATAAAAGGACTGATTGGAGAGCGGTTCTGCCTCGATCACCGTTTTGCCGTACAGTTCGCACTGCCGCACCACCAGGGATCGCGGCACATGCCCCAGCACATGACTATTGGTATGCCGGGCAAAATCGGCGATAAACGAATCTTCAAATGAGCTGCTGACGGAATTGGTAATCAATCCGCCAAAAGGGATAGCTGCTTCCGGGCTGTTCTGTTCCAGCAAGTTGAATATTGAATTGACCGCTTTCAGCGACATGAAATCAGAACTGGTAATAACAAAGATGCGATGTGCCCCGAGACGGCTTAAAATCCGGTAGTACGCTTCAAAATTCTTCTCTCCCGCAAGATCATAGAGCACATAATCGGCAGCAATCTGCTCAAAGATCTGCTCCTGTTGCAGGGTCTCAAATATTTTCCCGACTGTTTCCGAGTCGCCGATTTCCATCAGGCCGACTCCGTTGAAGCCATAGCGAATGATTTCCTTCAACTCCAGGCGACCTTTGCTCCGCAGCACGTCGCTGACGGTCGGAATGGTAAAACCACCGTTGAGTGTCGAGCATGTATCGGCGGTGGGATCGGATCCGACCTGCAATATTTTAAAATTTGCTTTTGAGAAGGCTGCGCTGATATTTGCAATCAGGGTCGACGTGCCTACCCCACCCTTGCCATAGAAAAGAATGTGTTCTGTCATGATACCCTCGGGCTGATTACTAAAGGATGCTTGATGATGCCAGCGTGTCAGCTGCTGCTCGCCTTTTCCGGCCAACAAACAGATTGATCTATAGATCATATAGTTATTTCAGCTAAAAAAAATCAGTGGTGGTAATCTACTAAAACTGCACTTTTCTCAGCGCCCATACTCTATCCCCGCGCCATTATCTATTATAACTATAGGTAGTATTATTTGTTAATCATGTCAACTCTTTTTTGCAGTATCTACTCGATCCGCTCATCCGGTCTGTCATGGCAGCTGCTCACCGGATGAGCAACCTTACGATACTTACAGTAAATAGTACCCATTTTGTCTTCTTTATGCTAAAAGTGTAAGTAGACACTGTCATTAATAATAAACATCCGGTGAATCAGAGGGTTACATGAACTTTCTTCTTAACATCTATCTGGGACTGAAAATACGTACACGGATTTTGTTCCTCTCGCTTTGTTACAGTTGCTGCATAATTCTGGCTGTGATCAGCGGCCGGGCATTTTCACCGTCACAGGCGATTATTTCCACCGCCATCTTCGTGCTGCTGGGAATGTTCTGGAGCTGGCTGCTCTACTGGACACTCAATTTTGCGTTTAAACGCTGCATCAGCTACCTTGTCAACATCACCTCCGGTGACCTGACCCAACTTATCTCCGACAAACGGGATGATGAGATCAGTGTCATCATGCGCTCGCTCAGCACGCTGCAAACCACCATGCGTGACATGATTTCCCGTATTTCCCGGACCTCCGAACAGGTTGCCCAGGCCTCCTGCCAGCTGCATGCCAGTGCAGAGCAAATTGCCGCCGGAACGGAAGATGTCGCCTCACAGACCAACTCGGTTGCCATTGCCAGCGAGGAAATGGCTGCCACCTCCGGCAGCATTGCCGGCAATTGCCAGAATGCAGCCGCAAACTCCGGCTGTGCCAGCAAGACCGCACAGGCGGGCGCCGAAGTGGTTCGCCAGACCACCAGCGGCATGGAACGGATTGCCGGACGGGTCAAAGACACTGCCAAGACCGTTGAGGAGTTGGGAGCGCGCTCCGACCAGATCGGCCAGATTATCGGCACCATCGAAGACATCGCTGATCAGACCAACCTGCTGGCGCTCAATGCTGCCATCGAAGCTGCCCGTGCCGGCGAACAGGGGCGCGGCTTTGCCGTGGTAGCCGATGAAGTTCGCGCCCTGGCAGAACGGACAACCCGCGCTACCCGGGAAATCGGGGAAATGATCAAGGCGATCCAGCTTGAAACCAGAGGTGCGGTGCTGGCCATTGAGGAGGGGGTGGCAGAAGTGGAGAAAGGAACCGAATACTCGCTCCGTTCCGGTGAGGCGCTGGAACAGATCCTCAGCCAGATCAATGATGTTACTGCCCAGGTCAACCAGATTGCACTTACCGCCGAACAACAGACCACAACCACCGGTGAGATCTCCAACAACATCCTGCACATCACCAGCATCGTTCAGCAGACCGCCCGGGGAGCAACGGAAACAGCGGCCGCGGCGGCAACCCTCTCCACCCAGTCGGGTGAGCTTCAACGCCTGGTCGGGCAGTTTAAACTGTAACCGGCGCTGCAATCGGTATCAGTGAGAATTAAAAATGGCGGGCACACCATCGTGCCCGCCATTACTGTATCTACATATCCCGGATCCGCACCAGCTGATCCGGTCTCCCTTGCTTACCCTTCCGAAACGGTTTCCACCTTCTTTTTTCTCCCGCGACTCTTCGGCTTTGCTTCTACCGCTGTTTCCCCTTCCACAACAGCTGCTGTCGGGACAACATCGCTAACAGCAACTTGTGCCGGTTGCTCATCTTGTACTTTTGCGGTACGCCGCCGGGGAGCAGCTTTTTTAACCGGTTTGGCAGCCGGGAGTTCCAGTGGGAGAGCTTCCGTAGTTACCGTCATGGCCACCGGCTCGGCCACGGCCTCAACAGGTAGATCTTCTGTCTGTTTGGCAGTTTTCTTTTTGGGCGCCGGCTTTGGCTTGGCAGGTTTGGCGAGCTCATCCACCTGCACCACCTTGGCAGGTTTACGCCCCTTACGCACCGGGACAACAACCGCCGGCACAAACTCTTCGGCAGTCAGCTCAACAACCGCTGGCACGACCTCAGCGGTAACCGCAGCTACGCTGATTTCAGGCTCAAGCGGCGCCTCATCGGCGGCGCCCGCTTCAGAGCGTTTCCGTTTACGGGGCGGACGCTTGCGCTTTTTATGAGCAGCGGCGGCTGTCGAATCCGGCTCACCTTCCGTCGTTGCTTCGGCGACAACCCCGGTCACTGTTTCAGCTGCCGCTTGCGCAGATTGCGGCTGAACAGCTGCAATTTCAACAGAATCGACGGTTTCAACCACCTCAACAGTCGTCCCTTCCGTGGTTTCATCGCTACGCCGGGCCGGCTTTTTGCGGCGGCGTTTCCGTTTCTTCTTGGCCGCGCCTTCGGTGCCAGCGGCATCGTCAGCCGTTAGCGGTTGATCGGTCTGATCAGCCACCGATGATTCGTCTTCGCTCTCTTCTGCGGCATCTGGCGACTGGTTTTCATCGCTGAGCGTGTCCGTTTCTGCCAGCTCACCCTCACCGGTCAGCGGATGTTTTTTCTTCTTGCGACGGCGTTTTTTCTTCTTGCCACCCTCGGCGTCACTGGTAATCGCCTCGGCAACCACAGGAATCCCGCCTTCCGTAACCTCTGCATCGACCGGAGCGGTGGCCATGATCATCTTCTGCTCGGCTGCCACCAGCACCTCATCCTCTGCCCTCGGTTTCTCACGCTTGACGATTTCCAGCTCCAGCTGATTCAACAGGAAAGAGGTCTTCCCCTTGACCGTCACTTCGATCTCGTAATCATTTTCAATCTGCGTCAGCTCCCGCTTTTTACGGTTCAGCAGGTAATAGGCCACCTCCAGCGGCAATCCGCCATGCACCTCGCCAACTGTTCCCTTGGCCGCGGCCGCATGCACCTTGCGCAGGAAGGAGACTGCCATCGCTTCCACTGACTTGACTTTCCCTCGTCCTTCGCAGTGGGGGCATTCCAGATGAATCGCATCGTTAAGGGTCTTGGCAATCCGCTGACGCGACATCTCCAGCATACCGAATTCGGAAATCCGTCCCACGTTGACCCGCGCCTTATCCATCTTGAGCGCTTGTTTCAGCGTTTTCTCTACCTCGATGTTGTGCCGGTTCTCCCGCATATCGATGCAGTCGATCACGATCAGGCCACCCAGGTCGCGCAGGCGCAGTTGCCGCGCCGCTTCCTCCACCGCTTCCAGGTTGGTTTTAAAGGCTGTTTCTTCGATGCCACGTTCACCGCTTGACTTGCCCGAGTTGACATCGATACTGACCAGAGCCTCGGTCGGCTCGATAATCAGATAGCCACCCGAAGGGAGCGTCACCCGTTTTTCGTAGATCTGGTCGATCTGCTCTTCCAACTGGAAACGGGAAAAAATCGGGCGCTTCTCCTTGTGCAACTTGACCAGCTTCTCGCAGTCCGGCATCACCTCGCGGAAATACTCCTTGGCATCGCGGTAGGCTTCCTTGCTGTCAACCAGTACCTCATCGATAGCATCGGAGAAATAATCGCGGATAAAGCGGCAGATCAGTCCCTTGTCCTGATAGACCTCGCCGGCACCATTGATTTCAGTGGTACGACGCTTGATCTCCTGGTACAGCTCCAGCAGATTTTCAAAGTCCTTGGTAATCTCTTCCGCAGTCCTGCCAACTGCCTCGGTGCGGATAATGTAGCCGATCCCTTCGGGGATATTCATTCCGGCCACGATTTCCTTCAGCTTCTTGCGCTCCCCTTCCTGCTCCACCTTGCGGGAAATTCCCTTGGAATCACTCCCTGGCATCAACACCATGTAGCGTCCCGGCAGAGAGACATAGCTGGTCAGCGCCGAACCTTTGTGATCGCGCTCATCCTTTTCCACCTGTACCATCAGTTCCTGGCCACGCCGCAACACCTCCTGAATACGGGGGCGCCGCTTGCGCTGGTCTTCGGGAACATCGTCACGCCATTGCCAGAAATCGGGATGCAGTTCCCCCATCTGTAAAAAACCGGGTTTTGCCCGGCCAATATCAACAAACGCCGCCTGCAGACTCGGCTCAACCCTTACCACAACGCCCTTGTAGATATTTCCCTTGAGTTGCTCTTTTCCGGTGATCTCGATGTTCAGTTCCATCAAGCGCCCGTCATGGACGATGGCGACACGTGCTTCTTCCGGATGCACTACATTGATCAACATTTTTTTGCTTACGGTCTTACTCATTACTGGTACAGCCTTTCAGTCGGGATTACCCGTAGTATGGTTTTGTAAATTGGGTCGTATTATTATATGGTTTGTCGTTGAATGCAAAGGAAAACGGGGCGTACGGCATGAGATTTATTGCGCTTGCAGTCATATCAGGGCTTTAAAAAACTCACAGATTCCATCACCATGACCTCGATCTAGGTTTTTGGGAAGTAAATCAAGCTTTTTTCAAGCCGTATCAGTTGTATTTATTGCTTTTTGAACCGTTTTACCTGCCATACTTACCAAAATTCTTCCCAGAAAAAAAGCCCCCGGAAAAAATTTCCGGGGGCTTTCTGATGTTAGCAATTCCGCCTGTTCAGCTGGTTACATCTTGTGGCACTTGCCACAGTCATCCTGAACCGAGAAGGCATCTTTACCTTTGTTATGGCAGGCGCCGCATGATTTGCCCGCTTCCATGTCAGCCATGGTTGCTTTGTTGGCTCCTGCTTTATACTTGAAGAGTCTGGTGTGGCAGTCTTTGCAGGCAAACATCTGCAGGTGAACATCGTGGCTGAAGGTCGCTTCGCCACCCGAAGTTTTGAAGGTGATCTTGCCCGGCTTGAATCCTTTATGGCATTTGGCACAATCGGTAACGTTGAAAGCGGCTTTGCCGTTATGACAGGCGCCGCAGAATTTACCCTGGTACATACCGTTCATGTTGATGCCGTTGGATCCTTTTTTCATACCGAACAGCTTGGTATGGCAATCGGTGCAGACCCGTTTTTTGGCATGCCCTTCGTGGTTGAAGGAGACCGGAACCATCCCTTTGCGGCTGTAGTTGAGAACGGTCGGCATCGGTGATTTACCGTGACAACGGGCACACTGGTCGTTGGCAAAGGCGATCTTGCCGTTGTGGCAGCTGTAGCAGTATTTACCGGAAGTATGGTCGGCAAAGGTGATTTTAGTGGAACCTTTCTTGGCCTGGAACAGCTTGGTGTGGCAGTCGGTGCACTGGAAATTTTTCAGGTGAACCATGTGCTGGAACTTGACGGCATATTCGCCGCTGCCAAACACGATTGCGCCACTCGGCATAACCCGGTCCGATTTGCGATGGCAAGCGGAGCAGTTCTCGTTAGCCGGCATTTTGCCAGGACGTTTTGAGTCGTGACACTTGAAGCAGGTCTTCATCTTGGTTTTGGTCTTGAAATCTCCCGAGTGGGCAACCCCAAGATGACAATCGAGGCAGTTGATACCAGCTTCGATATGGGTTTTATGTTTGGGATCAACATCGGTATCGGCTTTCACAGGATCCACCAGAATGTCATTCAAACCTTTCGATTTTCTGAATTCCGGGTTTTCCACATGATCGAGCATTCTGAAATGAACACCGACACTCATCAAAGTTTCAGCTCTGGTTTTCTTGTTAACCGCATCGGAGTGGCAGAACAGGCAGGTTTCATTCGGAACCAGCTTGGCGGCATACTTGGCATCCTCGTGCGCTTCCTTGAGGATTTCCAGCTTATGTTCTTTGGACTTGAATAGCTCGCCATAGGTATCGACCAGACCACCCATTTTGGCAATCAGGTAACCGACTGCGCCCGGCTTGCCATGACAATCCAGACAGGATACGCCTGCTTTGGCATGGATATTCTGTTCCCAGGTGTGTACTTCACTCAAGGGACCGGTGGTGGTTCCGGGGTGGCACATGCGGCAGAATCCGGGGGAGCTGGAATAATGAATTATTTCGTAGTTGGCATAGGCAAATGCCACCACAGCTACCACCAACACCACCAGCGACAACAGCGGTCGCGTAACTGCAATGTGCAGCAGAGCGAAAACCTTTACTATCAAATTTTTGACGAACCCTTGCTGTTCAGCCATGTACTACCTCCTAGAAATATGCGTAACCTGTCCATAAACATACGCACTTTAGTATAAGCGACTATTCAATGCAATCGAAAAGAACACACCTTTTTTATGCGGAAAGTCGAATTTTTCACATTTTTTTGACTATGGTCAAGTAAAGACAAAAAGGAGTGATATACTCTTCAAACACTGTTAGCACACAAATCAACTATCGGCTTAATTAACCACACCAGAAAAAGGAGTAGCTCATGTTTTGTAATCAATGTGAACAGGCAGCAAACGGCACCGGATGCAATATTTCAGGCGTCTGCGGTAAAAAACCGGAAGTAGCGGCATTGCAGGATCACTTATTGTACGGTCTCAAGAGCCTGGCACTGTATGCCGACCAATTGGGACGCAACCCCGAGATCGACCGCTTTACCATTGAGGGTCTGTTTACCACCGTCACCAATGTCGATTTTGATCCGGCCCGGATCGTGGAGTTGATCAACCGCTGCTATCAGCTCAAGGAACAGGCCAAGGCAACCCTGGGAACAGCCATCAACAATCCGGTGGCTGACTGGAAACCGGCAGCCGATCAGGCCGGCATGATCGCCCAGGCCGATCAGTACAGTATCAACAACCAACACGTGAATGAAGATATCCGTTCCGTGATCGAGATCGTCATGTACGGCTTGAAAGGGATGGCAGCCTACATGGATCACGCCATGATTCTTGGCAAAAGTGATGATGAGGTTCTGGCATACTTCCAGCGCGCCCTGGCAACCACCACCGACCCCAAGCTCGGCCTGATGGACTTTGTCGGCCTGGCCATGGAGTGCGGTAAACATAACCTGACGGTCATGGGGCTGCTGGATGCCGGCAACACCGAAACATTCGGCCACCCGACCCCGACTCCCGTCAATCTGGGAACCAAGGCCGGTAAAGCAATCCTGGTAACCGGGCATGACCTGAAAATGCTGGAAGAAATCCTCAAACAGACCGAAGGGACTGGCGTCAACGTCTATACCCATGGCGAAATGCTCCCGGCTCACGGTTACCCCGGCCTCAAGAAGTACACTCACCTAGCGGGTAACTTCGGGGGCGCCTGGCAGGACCAAGCCAAGGAATTCCCCCATTTCCCCGGCGCGATCATTTTCAACACCAACTGTATCCAGCGTCCGTCCGACAGCTATACCGACCGTCTCTACACCTGGGGACTGGTAGCTTGGCCCGGTGTCAAACACATCGAAGGGTGGGATTTCAGCGAAGTCATCGCCAAGGCACAGGAACAGGCCGGCTTCCCCGAGAATCCGGGACAGGAAATCCTGACCGGTTTCGGCCACAACGCCGTGCTGGGTGTGGCTGACAAAGTAATTGCAGCGGTAAAAGCCGGTCAGATCAAGCACTTCTTCCTGGTCGGCGGCTGTGATGGAGCCAAGTCGGGACGTAACTACTACACAGAATTTGCCGAGAAAGCTCCCCTTGACACGGTTATCATGACCCTGGCCTGCGGCAAGTATCGTTTCAACAAACTGGAGTTCGGCGACATCGGCGGCATCCCGCGCCTGCTGGATATCGGCCAGTGCAACGACGCCTACTCCGCCATTCAGATTGCCGTAGCACTGGCAGGCGCCTTTGAATGTGGCGTCAACGACCTGCCGCTCTCCATGGTGCTCTCCTGGTACGAGCAGAAGGCGGTCGTAATCCTCCTGACCCTGCTGCACCTCGGTATCAAGAACATCAAGCTCGGACCTTCACTGCCGGCCTTCATCACCCCGAATGTCCTCAACTTCCTGGTGGAGAACTTCAACATCGGCCCGATCACCACGGTGGATGCCGACATGAAAGAGATGCTCGGCTAACCAGCTCCCCGAACATCGCTCCATAAACAACGAAACGCCCTTCAGTGCTTACTGAAGGGCGTTTCGATTGTTATTCGTTTTCAGGTTTTACTCGTAATAATTGACCGGTCCCATGTCGCCGACACCGGCGCCACCCTTGCGGGGATTCTTGCCAAAGGTGTGTGTGCGCATGAACAGCTTGCCGGCGGTCTGGCCAGTATTGGGCATGTACTTCTCCACGGCGAAGGAGGCATCGTGACACTTGGCGCACGCTTCCTTCTGCACCTTTTTCAGCTTACCCTTGCCAGCATGGGGGGAATGGCAGGTTATGCACGACATTTCGCCACTCTGGTAGTGCTTGGATTGCAGGAAACCCTGGTACTGCTGATGGTGTTTGGCCTCCTCGTAAATCCCGTTCCCCTTGGCATGCTCGTCCAGCTTGAAGAGTCCCTTCAGGTCACCGGCATACTCCTTGTTGACCGGCTGATCAGCATGGACACCGGGGATGATCGCCTGCTCGGGATACCATTTGGTCCAGTCGTCACCGGCCTTGTAGCTGTCGCCGAGTTTGGGCGCTGGCAGATCCTCGCGGGGGTTCCCCTGGGCTGTCATGAACTTCTCATTCTCGATCCGGATGTGACAGTAACCACACACCCTTGACTGGGCCTTGAGATCGGCGTTGGCGGGATTAAAGATGGTTTTCTTCTTGTCGCTCTTTTTTGCCTGGACATGCTTGGCCCCCGGTCCATGACACGCTTCGCAACCGACCCCCATTTCAGCATAGCTATCCTTGACGGTCCGGCCATGTTTGCCAAATTTCTCGTCATACTCCAGGATCCGGTAACCGGTGGTGTGGCAGGTTCCGCAGTTACTGTTCCAGTCGTTGGCGTTGCCGTAGTTTTCCCACGAGCCGGTGTAGCGGTTGAACTGCTTGTTGAGGAACTGCATGCCGCCGGTTTGATCATTCGTGACCAGGAAACGCTGCTTCCAGCGAGAGCCGACCACATACCTGACATCATCGAGTGTGAACTTCCCCTTGGTGGCGTTACCGGTGGTAGGGCCGGCGCTGTTCCATTTTTCCACCACCTCCTTGAGGATCGCTCCCTTTTTGGGGCGCACCATCTTGCTGTGCCAGCTATCTTTCCAGCTTTTGTATTCTTCCGAATGACATTGCTTGCATTTTTCGGAACCAACAAACTCACCCTTGGGATCTGCAGCTCCTGCGATGGTTGCCAGACCGATGATCACGGTTCCTGCAACGAGAGATGTTATCAATTTCTTGTGCATAGTGCTGTCTCCTTTCAAATATAGTGCTGCATTGGTTCAACAAACTAACTGAAATCTTTCAGCAAATGTTCCTTAATCCCCCTTTCTTCACACTTGAGAGCAACTGTTATTGCAGTATAAAATTTCACCCTTTCGGGATCATTACCGGTTTCAGTGGGGAAGCACGATACGAAACTCGCTCCCCAGGCCAGCTTCGCTCTTGATATCAATGCGGCCATGATTGGCCTCCACTGCCCAGCGGGCAATCGAGAGTCCGAGCCCGGTTCCACCCGCATCCCGCGACCGCCCCTGGTCAACCCGGTAAAAACGGTCGAAAATCAACGCAAGATCCTGCTGCGGAATCCCGATGCCGCTATCCTTGATCGAGACGTACGGCTCATGGGCCTCCGTACGCCCTACGGAGATGGCGATGGTTGATTCGTCGGGAGAATATTTGATGGCGTTATCCAGCAGATTGATCAGCGCCTGCCGAATGGTGGCACGATCAGCCGTAACCACTGCCGGCGTGGTGGCAGACAGTTGAATAGTCTGGCGCTTTTCTTCCGCCAGCACATTCAGCAACTCCACCGATTCCCGGACTAGCTCGCCCAGATCAACCGGTTCATGCTGCAGTTCGATTTCGCTGGAATCTGCCCGTGAGAGTAACAACAGTGAATCGATCATCTGCCGCAGGCGATCGGTTTCTTCCAGAATACTTCCGATCGCTTCGCGACAGTCGTCGCCACTCCCTCCCGGTTGGTGCAGGGCCGTCTCACCGATACTGCGGATAGCTGCCAGCGGTGTCCGCAATTCATGGGAGGCATCGGCGGTAAACCGCTTCAAACGCATGAATGATTCTTCAATCCGGGCAAAGGTCTGGTTGAACACCAGGGCAAGACGGCTGAACTCATCTTGGTTCTCACCGACCGGCAAACGCTGGGAGAGGTTTTCCGCGCTGATCTCCTCCGCTTTTTTGACAATGGCACCGATCGGAGCGAGCACACGCCCGGCAATCAGATAGCCGATGGCCAGCGACAGCATTACCGAAAGCGGCAAGATCAGCAGGATGATCAACGCCAGGGTTTTCATGGTCTGACGCACCCGGACCTCGTCATGGGCCACCGTGATCCGGTAGGCATGGTTCTGATGCAACAGTGTGCCGATCACCATGCGATACGAGGTGCCAGCATTGTACTGAACGGAAAACGGCTGTTCCCCCGCTACTCGGTTGGCAGCCAGGCGATCCATGTTGGCCGAGCGCCAGTCATCGGAAGCAATCAACGGCGCTCCGTTATCGCTGACGCTGAACAGCAGTATCGGGCCACGATCGGCAAGCTTGGCAAGACCTCCCCGATCATGTATCAGATACTCCTGGATGATCAGAGAATCCTTGCGCAGGTGGTTTTCAACCTGTCCCATCAGCGCCCGCTGAACAAAGAAATAAATTCCCGCCGACACCAGCAGCACCATGACAATCAAGGCTGCTCCGTAGAGCAGGGTAAAACGGGCACGAATGCCAAGCTGCCTATTCATGCCGTTCCCCTCCCAGAGAGAAACCGATCCCCCGCAGGGTGCGGATCATTTTTTTATCATAAGGGCCGTCCACCTTGCGCCGCAGCCGGGCAATGCTGACATCAATCACGTTGTCGAGCGGCGTGGAGCGCTCGCGGATCTGCCACACATCGTGGGCCAGCATTTCGCGGGAAACGATCTGTCCCTGATGCCGCAGCAGATACCACAACAGCTCGAATTCCTTGCCGGTCAGCTCCAGCAGCTGGCCGCAGCGGGTGGCACGGTGTGCCAGCAGGTCAACTTCCAGTTCTTCAAACTTGAGCAGATGCTGCGGCTCGGCAACGCCACGGCGCAGCAACAGCCTGATGCGCGCCAGCAGTTCCGGGAAGGCGAACGGCTTGACCAGGTAATCGTCGGCGCCGCTATCCAGACCCCGTACCCGGTCCTCCACCGTATCGCGGCCGGTCAGGATCAGAATCGGTGTGGTGATCCCCTTGCCACGCAAGGTGGTCAGAATTTCGATCCCATCGCGCCCCGGCAGCATCAGGTCGAGCAACATCAGGTCATACTCGCCGGTGGTGAGACAGAAATACCCTTCCTCACCGCTTCCGGCAGTCGTCACCCGGTATCCTTCCGCTTCCAGCCCCTGCCGCAACGCTTCGGCAATTTTTCGCTCGTCTTCTACCACCAGAATATTCATGGCATCCTCGCATTAGTTCAGGTTCAGCATATTCATGCGCTCACTCATGGTCAACTGACGATTTCCTGACCGTTTAGTCAGGATTAAACGGGAATCGGCAGTTGCCAGTCACTTACATTCATGCTGACGTGCTGTTTCTGTAATTCCAGCCTCATTGCGCTACAGCCGATAAACTCACCCTGGCGGCTTCAGACAATATCGGCTGTTTACGCTCCATTTCGCCAGGAATTACGACGAAACACCCCTAATGCACTCATTACAGCAACTGACAACTGCCGGTTCACAAAAAAGACCGGCCATCGCTGACCGGTCTCCTCTGATCTTCCATTTCACTCTGCCCGTACCGGGGGTGCTTAGAGCAACTCCCAGACCGTCAACTCCGCCACCGTATGCTGAAATTTGCGGCGGGTCTCCCGGATCACGAACGGCACATCACGCGGTTCCCCCAGCAGACGGAAGTGGGGCGCCAGCGCCTGCCGCAGTCCATCCAGCGACCAGACCGGCTCACCCGCCTCCCGGTACCCTCCCAGCCATTCTTCTGTTTTGGTGTACTCTTCCAACCAGCTGTAGGGTGAAGTCAGCACCAGCACTCCCCCCGGATTGATCCGTTTATGAATCGTGGTGAGGAAGTTACGCGGCGAGTAGAGGCGATCGATCAGGTTGGCGGCCAGTACCAGGTCGTAGCCGGTGAACTTTTCCGGCAGGTTGCAGGCATCGGCCTGAAAAAAGTGAACCCGCTCCCGCACCGCTTCCAACCCCTGCTCCGCCAGGTTGATTTCGTGGAATGAGACGATTTCCCCCTCTTCCGGCAAACTATAGCGTAAGGTCCCCTCCTCCTGCATCCGGGCAGCCAGGCGGAAGAAACGGGTGGAAAAATCGAGCCCGGTAACCTGTTCAAAACCTCCGCGGGCCAGTTCAAATGCTGATCGTCCCAAGGCACACCCCAGGTCGAGCGCATGTCCCTTGCTGCGCCCCTGCATCTGTTCCAGGCAGATGGCGGCCACGGCACTCGGGAAACGGGGAACGCCAAAATGTTCCGGCCCGTAATGGGCATCACAATACTGGGCAACCAGGGCATCGCTTTCGTACTGATCATCATGAATCACGATCGGTGCGGCGCTCTCCACATAGCGGAAACCGGCGTGCTGAAAGAAGTGCCGCCGGAAGGCGTAGCGCGCTTCCCGGGTCGCCTCGTTGCCGGTGGAAATCCAGGAACCACCCTTGATCAGGTTATGGCGCGAATCGAAGGTCGGCACTGAGAAATCGTCGTACCAGGGGTGGATTTCAAAACCATGAAAGGGATAGATCGGCGTCTCGGTCCACTGCCAGACATTGCCGAGCACGTCGAAAAAGTCGCCACTCTTGAAGCGATCAACCGGACAGGAAGAGGCCCACCATTCCAGGTTGATATTACCGGGCGCCCGCTCCCACTGCGGTTGATCCGGGATGGCACACAGATCCCGCAGGCGGTTCCACTCGTCCTCGCTCGGCAGACGGATCGGCGCCCCGCTCTGGGCCGACTTCCAATTACAAAACGCCTTGGCTTCCAGATAATTGACCTCCACCGGCCAGTTCCAGGGAAGCTCGATCTCGCTCGCCATGGTGCGCAGCTTCCAGCCATCGCCACTCTTGATCCAGAACAGCGGATATTCGGCTTGCTTGAATTCGCGCCAGTTCCACCCCTCCTCGGTCCACCACTGTCGGTCATGGTACCCTCCTGCCTCCACAAAACTCAGGTATTCGCGGTTGGAAGTCAGTTGCTCTGCCGCCTTGAAACCAGACACCTCGGCGCTGTGGCTACCATACTCATTGTCCCAGCCATAGAGCGGATGATCCTTGCTTTTGCCAAGCGTCACCTTCCCGCCAGCCACGCTCAGCAGCCGGTTGGCCGGCGGTTCACCCGCCTCGGGGCAGACCGGCCATAGCGGCAGCTGCTGCACCTGATCGATCGGGAGTTGACGGATCAGGACCGATGAAGTTTCCAGATGGATCCGCTGGTGTTCGATCCCCATCATGATCCCCCAGAACGGGCTCTCCCAGCCGATCGGGAGCGTCAACGGCAGCGTGCGGATCAACTGATCCACCAGCTGGCGGGCCTGGTCACGGTACTCCTTGACCTGTTGACGGGTCGGCCAGTCGTAATGAGCTTCGTTCAGATCATCCCACGACATCTCGTCCACCCCTACGGCAAACATCGATTCAAATCGGGGATTGATCCGTTTATCAATCGCCTTGGCAACGGTCAGTTTGTTGATGTAGAAGGTGGCGGTATGGCCGAAGTAGAAGATCAGCGGATGGCGCAGCCGGTCGGGGCGGAGGTAAAAGGTGTCGTCACAGCAAAGCGTGTCGTAGAGTCGTTCGTCGATCTCGAAGGTGTCATGGAAATATTCCAGAATCTCGGCCCGTTTCTGTTCCGGATCACCTTCGTTAAGGATAGTGGTGTGTGTTCGCAGGTTCATGGGGCGCCTCCTGTTCTTATCAATATATCAAATAGTTATATACAATCACCGCCAGCGGAAACGTTTAGAGCAAAAGCCTGCATAAGGAAAGTTCCTCTCCTTGAGGGAGAGGAACTTGAGCAACGGAAAATTATTGTTACTCAGCTTTCAGCATCTGGTCGATCTTTCTGACCAGATCCACCGGAAAAATCGGCTTCATCAGCAGCTCCTGCTGCTCATCCACCAACCCCTTGCTATGAATGAAGTCGGCGGTATAACCGGTCAGGAACAGTACCTTGATCCCCGGTTTCAACTGGTGAATCTCCTCGTACGCCTCAGTGCCGCTCTTCCTGGGCATGATCACATCAAACACCAGTAGCTGGATCTCCTGGCCATATTCCATGAACTTGGCAACCGCATCGCTGCCATCTTCCGCCTCGATCACGGTATAGCCAAAATCCCTCAGAGTGGAGGCGAGCAGATTGCGAATACTCTTTTCGTCCTCGGCCAGCAGGATCGTCTGGGTGCCACCCTCGGGATAGGGAAGGGTCGCCTTCGGCACGGCAACCTCTCCCGAGGCGAGCAGCGGGAGGAAGATTCTGAAGGTGGTTCCCTCCCCTACCTCGCTGTAGACATTGATGTAACCGTTGTGCTGTTTGACAATCCCGTACACGATGGCCAGTCCCAGTCCGGTCCCTTTGCCGGTCTCTTTGGTGGTGAAAAACGGATCAAATATTTTGGAACAGGTCTCCTTGTCCATACCGCAGCCGGAGTCGGTGACCGAGATCAGTACAAAACTGCCGACCCTACCGTAACCGTGACTCTTGACGAAATGGCTGTCCAGCTCTACCGATTCGGTCTGGATGCTCAAACGTCCGCCACTCCCGATGGCATCCCGGGCATTGGTGGCGAGATTCATCAGGATCTGTTCGATCTGGACGCTGTCGGCATTGATGATCAGATCCTCTTCCTTGAAACTGGTCTCCAGCTCGATATCCTCGCCGATCACCCGCCGCAGAAATTTTTCTACCCCCCGGACAATATTGTTCAGATTTTCCGGTTTGGGATTGGTGGCCTGTTTACGGCTGAAGGCCAATAGACTGCGGGTAAGATGCGCCGCCCGCTCTGCCGCTTCCAGGACATGATCAACATGGCTGCGTAACGGATCGCTATCCTTGATTTTCATCTGCAGCAGGTTGCCAAACCCCATGATCACGGTAAGTATATTATTGAAATCGTGGGCGATCCCGCCGGCCAGATGGCCGATTGCCTCCATTTTCTGGGATTGAACCAGTTGCCCCTGCAGAGCCTCTTTTTCCTTTTCCAGTGTTCTCCGTTCGGTGATGTCCTGAAAGACAATGACCGCTCCCACAATGGCATCATACTCGCACAACGGGGTACAGACATACTCCACCGGAAAGTCCGATCCGTCCTTCCGTTGGAAGAGATCGTCGACAATCGCGTGATGGCTTCCTTCCCGCAGGGTGAGTGTAATCGGACATTGATCAAGCTCAATCTCACCACCGTCACGCTGGCGGTGATGCAACATGCTGTGCAATGGACTCCCGAGTAACTCGTCGGCAGTATAGCCAAGCATCTTGGCTGCAGCCGGATTGACAAAGGTGGCGTTGCCGTCCCGATCCAGCCCGCAGATCCCTTCTCCAACCGAATCAAGGATCAGGGTGTTGCGGTAACTCAGATCATGCAGGGCAGTTTCGGCGGTCCGGCGCTCCTTGATGATGCTTTGGGTATACGCCTCGTTGCTGCGGCAGAGCTGGATTGCCTTGGCAAAATTGCCGAGAACCGGCTGGAAGATTCTGGTCAGCGGAAGGTCGCCGGTTGGCAGACGGGGCGAAAGAAGCAGAATGACGCCACACTCTCCGATTGGCAGTCTCAGAAAGGCACGATAGTAATTCCTGCGACAGGGGAGCAGCTCCAGCAGTTCCAGATTTTCGGAGAGTTCCGCTCCGCCCCGCAACAGTGCGGCGTCAACCCTGATCAACGATCCATTACACAAGGAAAGTTCGTAATCGCCTATCGACGCTTCGACACGAATCTCGTCCCCTTGCTGGCTGGAGCTCAGTTCCCCCTCGGGGTAGAGCAATACCATCCCGCACGGAAAGGAGGTGTGAAACAACAGGCGCTGCAGGGTCTTGGTCACCAGCGGCTGGACCCTGGTTTCGCCGCCAATTACAATGGCCATCTCATAGAGGATGGCCATGATCTGTTCACGGTTCATGGAGTTCCCCAGGTACAACAGACCAGCGCACCATTATGAAATGCAGGGTATCCCCACTGGGTTGAATGCCCGATCTCTCCCAGCGAAAGTGCGCCGACCATCTGGCCGGCACCGGTAACACGCTGCACTGCCATCAACTCACCCCCGGCCCGCTCTCCCAGATGGATCCGACGGCCGGCGCAGTAAAAGGTGAGCAGATCTCTCCCTGATATCGATCCGTACAGCTCTTGCAAATCCTGGGCAAGCGTGTTCACCGTCTGGAGCGAATCAACCTCCGGCGCGCGCAGGAGCGTCAGCACGGCGTTGGCTGGCACCTCACCGACGCAGAACACAGAACCATCCTCCTCAAGAGCAACCGGCATGCGCACGATAATTTCGCCATTGGCCCGCATGATACCGAAGGGAAAATGGACCGCTAATTGGTAAAAATTATTCCGATCAATTTTAATATTGAACTCGGCCTCCACCACCTCCTGATACACCTCGAAGGCTGGACGCCAGTCAATGGAGATAATCCGGTTCCCTTCCGTTGAGGTGGCCGAGATCATACGCTCCGGCGCTTGATAGCAATGTTCGGTTACCGCGCCGGGATGGTCCGGCAGCAACATTACCAGCACCCCGTTCTGCGCCTGGCGTCGGTTGTCGAACAGACACGGCATCGGTTTGAAGGTTTCGCTCCCCGCATTGGCTCCCATGTAGCGAACACGATCGGCCAGCGTCAGATACACCTCGTCCAGAATAGTGGCAATATTGGCAACCATGGCGTCGAAAATCATGAACAGGGTGGCGCCATGCTGTTGATCAAGCTGCTTAGCCAGGTCATCGCTCATACGCCGGATCATGGTGTGGTCTTCAGGGATGGTGGTGGTCAGGGAGTCGTAGATGGCGGTAAATGGCATGACATCGAAGCGGAGTAACAGGCAGCCATTGGCACATAAACCGGCATCGTGGATCAGAGCGGGAAATACTGCGCCACAGAGTCCGATCCCCTTGCGTTGACAGAGATCCTGAAGCAACGGAACCAGATTTTCCCGATCCGCCTCGGCCACCAGCGCCAGGATTCCCATGCCAGGGTACGTGCTCTGCCAGGTATCAAGCAGTAACTCAATCTTGCCGGTCGCTGCGTTCTCGAAATAACCTACGGCGCTTGTCATGACTGTCACCTCGCTCATCAGAACTGTACCAAGTTTACCACACCCATTTTTCTGCGCCAACTATACCACATCACAACCATATTACCAGCACCCCCTGTGTTAAACTATACAATCCGGCATATGAGCAGACTTGCCTGGATCGGTGCAATTAGGTATAGTTCTCAGTGGCTTGCAAATAGGATAGTTTCTCCGCCAGCCACGTGATTACTCCATGTTCCCAATCCAACGGCAACCGCCGACTAGCGAGGCTCCCATGTACCCTGAATCCGATGATATGAGCGAATACCTGGCGTGCGACACTGTTATTGATTGGCAGACTCCGGAAGTCCTCCGGAAAGCACAGGAGCTGACATGTTCCCTCACCGACGAGGTGGATAAGGCCCGCTGTCTCTATGAATGGGTACGGGATTCCATTTCCCATAGCAATGATGCCGGTCTGGAAATAGTAACCTGTAGCGCCAGCGAGGTGTTGCGGCATGGCACCGGCATCTGTTTTGCCAAGAGCCATCTGCTGGCTGCCTTGCTGCGGGCGGTTGCTATCCCGGCCGGTTTCTGCTACCAGGTCTTGCGTATCGATCCACCCCATGATAATGAGCCGGTTCTGCACGGTTTCAACGCCATTTATCTTACCACCCTCGGGAAATGGATCCGGGTTGATGCACGGGGCAACCGGGCCGGAATCAATGCCCAATTCAGTGTCAAGAAGGAACACCTCGCCTTTGCCATGGATCCATTGGCAGATGAATTCATCTATGAAACGATCTTTGCAGCGCCGGTCAGTAGTGTCGTGCAACGCCTGAAAATGTATTCCACCAGAACGGAGCTGTGGCACGATTTACCGCAATCGCTGTAGCCTGATTGACTGGCTCTTCACCTGCTCATAAACAAACAGACCGGCCAATACGTGGCCGGTCTGTTTGTTTACGTTACCTCTGATCCTGATTCAGGAAAGGAGCTTTACCAATGCTTCCCCCTGTTGCCAGATATTTCCCGCCCCCAGGGTGATGACGATATCACCTTCCCGCACGATCCCAGCCAGATGTTCGGGGATCAGCTCCCGGTTACCGATCAGGGTCACATCCTTTTGCCCATGCCGGCGTATTTCATCGACCAGATGGGCGGCAGTTGCTCCCTCGATCGGTTGTTCACCGGCAGCATACACATCGGTCAAAACCAGCACGTCCGCATCATAAAAGGCGGTGACAAAATCGTTGAACAGTTCGTGGGTCCGGGTAAAACGATGGGGCTGAAAGGCAGCAATGATACGCCGCTCCGGCCAACCGTGCCGGGCTGCGGCCAGCGTCGCCTTGATCTCTGCCGGATGATGCCCGTAATCATCCACCACCATGACACCCTTTGGCTCCCCTTTGACCGTAAAGCGACGCCCTACGCCACTGAAGCGGGCAAATCCTTCCTGGATGGCGGCAAACGGCACATCCAGCTCCATGGCAATGGCAATGCACGCCATGGCATTGAGTACATTGTGCGGTCCAGGCATGGGAAACGAGATTTCACCCAGGCGATATCCCTTGTAATGGGCAATGAAGGTGGTTTGAAAGCCGTCGTGGGTGACATGGGTCGCACGAACATCTGCCTGGGATGAGAGGCCATAGGTCATGTAGCGTTTCTTGACCCGCGGCAGGATGGCGCGAATGTTGGGGTCATCAAGACAGAGTACGGCCAAGCCGTAAAAGGGGACCTTGTTGATAAATTCCACGAAGGTGTCTTTGATCTCTTCGATGCCGGAATAGTGATCGAGATGATCGGCATCGATGTTAGTAACAATGGCGATGGTGGGAGAGAGCACCAGAAACGATCCATCGGATTCGTCCGCCTCGGCCACCAGAAATTTTCCCTGTCCCAGGCGCGCATTGGTGCCGATGGCATTCAGCTTGCCGCCAATCACGATGGTCGGGTCGATGCCAGCATGTCCCAGTATGGAAGCTGCCATGGATGTGGTGGTGGTTTTTCCATGGGTTCCGGCGATGGCAATACCATATTTCATGCGCATCAGTTCTGCCAGCATTTCAGCCCGCGGGATCACCGGAATGTGCAGACGACGCGCCTCGACCACTTCCGGGTTGTCATCATGCACTGCGGAAGAAATGACCACCACATCCACATTTTTAAGGTTTTCCGCATTGTGTCCGATGCCGATTTCCGCCCCCAGCGAGACCAGCCGTTCCGTTGTGTCGGATGCGCGTAAATCCGAGCCTGAAACCTTGTAGTTCAAGTTGAGTAAGACTTCGGCAATACCGCTCATGCCAATGCCGCCAATGCCAACAAAGTGAATTTTCTCGATTTTTCCGTACATGATCTATCCTTTTACTGCCGAAATGGTATGGTGTGAAAACGTTGTGCCCTACTGAACAAAAAACGTCCATACATTTTTTGTATGGACGTTTTTTATCATATTTCATTCAAGCAACCGCTCAGTTGACGGTTTTATTGATATAGGTCTGCTGGGCTATGGTGAGAATGTTGTTGACCAGCCAGTACAATACCAGACCGGAGGGAAAACTTAGAAACATGAAGGTAAACACCACCGGCAGCGCCAGCATCATCTTCTGCTGCATCGGATCCATCTGCGAAGGGGTCATCTTCTGCTGGATAAACATGGTAATCCCCATCACAACCGGTGTGATGTAGTAGGGGTCTTTGTCGGACAGATCGGTCACCCACAGGAAGAATGGCTCGTGACGTAGCTCGATGGAGAACATCAACGCCTTGTAGAGCGAGAAGAAGACCGGAATCTGCACGACCATCGGCAGGCAGCCGCCGAGCGGATTAACCTTGTGGTCACGATACAGCTCCATGACCGCTTTATTCATGCCATCACGATCATTTTTAAATTTCTCACGCAGCTTGTTCATCTCCGGTTGTATTTTCTGCATCCCCTTCATTGATTTGAAACTTTTGTGAGTCAGGGGGAAGAAAAAAGCTTTCAGGATAACGGTGATGATGATAATGGCCACGCCGTAGTTCCCCACGACACCATAAAAGAATTTGAGCGAGTAGAGCATCGGCTTGGCCAGGACCGTAAACCAGCCGAGATCAAGTGATTGAACCAGTGAATTTCCCTGCGCCTTGAGAATATCGATATCTTTCGGTCCGACAAACAGCCGGTGGGATACGGTGGCTGAGGCACCAGGATTAACGGTGATCTGGGGGGCTGACACAATTTCTTCCATGAAACCGGCGCCGTTTTTCTTCAGCTCTACAGTGGCAATACTCCCGTTGTCAGCAAGTATGGCAGACAGGAAGTATTTGTCGGCAAAACCTGCCCACTGGACATTTTTGTCATATTTTTTCGATGCCGTGGCAATGTCCTTGATCTTGTTGCTGGCCAGACTGGCATCGGCAAACAAGTAAGCCCCGGCAGTATCAAAACGATTGTCTTTTACTTTCGGAGCTGCAGGATAGGTCATGACATGCTGGATCGTTCCCACCAGCGGGGTGGCAAGATTGTTAAACACTTGGGTATCAAGCTTGATTCCATAACTGGAATCTTTGAATGAATAGGTTTTACGTACGGTAAACCCCTGGTTTGATACATAGTTGAATACCAGTTGACGCGCTTGCTCACCTTTGTTGGCGAGCTGTGTTGCATCAGCAGTATAAATGATCGAATCAGGAAGGTTGAAACCGGTTGCCCGGGTGCTGAAAGAATTGAGTGCCGGATCAGATGTGGTGCCCAGTACCACCTGGGGGGCCTGGGGAGTGTTCTGCTCACGATATTTTTTGAGTGTAATTTGCTTTAGGGCGCCGCCGCGATTGGTAAAAACTGCCGTATACAGATTGGTATCCACAATTACATCTTTAGCTGTTGTGTCGGGTGCAATCTGTTGCGCAACGGTTACCGGTTGTTGTGCCGGCGCTGTGACTGGCTGGCTGGCAGCAGTTGTCCCTGCTTTTTCGACAACTGCTGGCGGCGTACCTGTTTTCTTCTGCGGTCCCATGACGAATGAAAAAGCAAAAAAGACCGCAACTGAAAGAATGACCGCTAATAATGCTCGTTTTTCCATAGAAACTCCGCTATCTACCTATATTCTATTGTTTGTAAGTTAGAAATTATTTTCTGCGCTTTTCAGGCAGAAAGTAATTTCGTTAACGCACGTATCCCGTTTATCAGGATTAGGGTACTGGATCAAAACCACCAGGATGAAACGGATGACATTTACTGATTCTGGCAAGCGTAAGCCAAAAACCTTTGAGAAAACCGTATTTGGAAAATGAAACTTTGGAATACTCTGAACAGGAGGGATAGAAACGGCATGCAGTTGGTAATAAGGGTGACACCAGCTTTTGGTAGAACTGGATTAACAGGAGTGCGATATGTGTGAGCATGAGGTTGCGCCTATGGAATCGAAGGCTTTCAATAATTCACGCCGAACGTTCTCAAATGCCAGAGAAGCGCAACCGGTACGTGCAATTACATTGATATCAACTGCTGGCAAGGCAGTATGATTACATCTGAATACTTCACGCACAAAGCGTTTAATCCGATTTCTTGTTACCGCACAACCGATTTTTTTACTGACGGTAATGCCGATTCGTGCTGTGCCATGTTCATTGGTATTCCAAACAACCAGAATTCCCCGGCAGGCATACTTATGGGGTGTATGCAGCAACCGGAGAAATTCTGGACGTTTACGTAGTCGTATACCAGGCGGAAATTGATTGCCAGCAATGGTACGTGTGGTATCAATCAACGTAATTATTTAGTCGCAATACGTACGGAAAGGTTTTTTCTTCCTTTTGCTCTTCTACGTTTGATAACAAGACGTCCGTTTTTGGTTGCCATACGAACAAGAAATCCGTGAGTTCTTTTACGAGAAATATTACTTGGTTGAAATGTTCTTTTCATATCCATACACCTCTATGATATTTTATAACTGGAATTGTGTTTTTAATCACATGCTTCACCTTTTGTCAATATGTTTATTACCGTTACCATGAATAACCGCTGGTGTGATTTACCTTGAAAAAGTCTGCAAGCTCTGTTACCTTCTATCCTCTTGAAAATGCAGGAAAATAACGATTTAACTCGCCTAACACATTGAATTAACACTACTAAAAGTTATCAACAGCTGTGAATAAGGTGTTGATAACTTTTACAGATACCAGAGACAAATTGGAATAAACCTGACTTATTTCAAGCAGGTTATTTAATTTTCTGTTGTTGATAACCTACATATCCACCAAATATCCTCGTGGTTTTTACCTATGCAAGAAATCTGGACGACAACAACTGAAAATCTGCAAAAAATTCTGCCGGAACGGGATTATTCAACGTGGGTGCAACCGATCAGGTTTGTGTCTCAACACGATAATATCGTTAAACTTTCAGTTCCCACATCTTTTTTCAAGGAGTGGTTGGAAGAAAATTATACCACTATGTTTTCCAATGCGTTGTCAAATGTCTCGGGATATCCCTGCACTATTGAATTCATTGTTGATGAACGTAATGATGATATTTATACACCGGATGCAGAGGAACTTTTCATCGATACGCCGGAGATAGCACCGGTTAAAAACAGTCTTGATCCTTCGTCATTTACTCCCTTGAATAAGAAATATACCTTTGACCTGTTTGTCAATGGTTCGAGCAACCAGTTTGCTTTTGCAGCAGCCATGGCCGTTGCCCAGAGTCCGGCTGATACCTATAACCCCCTTTTTATCTATGGTGGCGTTGGTCTTGGTAAAAGTCATCTTTTAAACGCAATCGGTCACGCCATCAATGAACAGCGCCCTTCCGCTTCGGTATGTTATTGTTCTGCTGAAAAATTCATGTTTGAAATGGTAAATGCACTTCAAAAGAAAAAAATGGATACGTTTCGGGAGCGCTTCAGAAATGTAGATGTTTTATTGATCGATGATGTGCAATTCATCTCCGGTAAGGTTGGTACCCAGGAGGAATTTTTTCACACGTTCAATTGTCTGTATGAAAACCATAAACAAATCGTTATCAGTTCTGATAAATTTCCCCGTGAAATTATTGGATTGGAGGATCGTCTCCGTTCCCGTTTTGAATGGGGATTGATTGCTGATATTCAAGCACCTGATACGGAAACAAAAATTGCAATTTTAAAAAAGAAATCAGAGATAAACCGAATTCGCATTCCTGACGATGTAATCTGTTTTCTGGCGGAAACTGATACAAAAAACATACGGGAATTGGAAGGGATGCTGATCCGTCTCGGCGCCTACAGCAGTTTACAGAATGTTCCCATTACACTGGACATGGCTCGGGAGAATCTCAAGGATATTCTCGGTGAAAAACATAAGGAAATTACGGTTGAGCTGATTCAAAAAACTGTTGGTGATTATTTTGGTATCAAACAGGCTGACTTGAAATCGGAAAAACGACTCAAAAATCTTGTCCATGCCCGCCAGATTGCAATCTGGCTTTGCCGGGATCTTACCAAATCATCCTATCCTGATATTGGTCTCCGTTTTGGTGGCAAAGATCATTCAACTGTAATTTATGCTGCTAAAAAAATAGATAACGCTTTGAAATCAGATGCTAATTTGTCTCGAACCATCGAAGAGATCAAAGTTATACTCAAAAAGTAAGCATAACCTGTGCATAACTCTGTGGATGTCTGTTGATATCTTTCGCACCTGTTGAAAATCATCAATTGCATACTTTTTTATCAACAGAGACATAATGCTATTTCATTTTTAATATCAACATGTTATCAGGTTATCCACGGTTTAGCTGGTTATATAATAAGAACTATCTTTAAAATATAAATAAACTTCTATTATGGTAATGCTCCATGGAGGGAAAAATGGAATTCAAAATTGAAAAAGAGCTCTTTCTCAAATCACTTCAAAAAGTGCAGGGTATTGTAGAAAAACGAACTTCAATGCCAATTCTCTCCAATGTTTTGATTGAAGCGTCCGAATCGTCACTTCATATTACGGCTACCGATCTTGAGGTTGGTATGAAAAGCAGTTATCCGGCTCACATTACTACGCCGGGTAAAATTACCGTTAGTGCCAAGAAATTGTACGAGATCGTTAAGGAATTACCTAATCAGACGATTACCTTTACTACCCAGGATAATGACTGGGTTGAAATAACCTGTGGCAAGGTGCAATTCAACATTGTGGGTCTTTCTTCGGAAGAATTTCCCTATTTTCCGGCAGTCAAAGAGGAAAATCTTTTTGAAATAGAAAGTTCGCTCCTTAAAAACATGATTGAGAAAACCTTCTATGCTATTTGTAACGATGAAACCAAATATAACCTTAACGGTTTATTCACCAAGGTAGAAGTAAATGACCAGGGCGAAAGCATTCTCAAAATGGTTGCCACCGATGGACATCGTCTTTCCATTTCCAATGGTACCTTCAAGGGAACAGCAGGAGCCGAGTTATTGAAAGGTGTCATACTTCCCAAAAAAGGTATTTTCGAACTTAAAAAAATAACCGACGAAGAGGGTGGCACGCTCCTGTTTGGTTTCATGGACAACAGTGCGGTTATCAAGCGTGGTGATTCATACATGGTAATGCGTCTGGTTGACGGTGATTTTCCCGATTATAACCGCGTAATTCCGACTGCCAACGATAAGGTGATTACCATCAATAAGGAGATTTTTACCCATTCGGTACGCAGGATGGCAATCCTGTCCAGTGAAAAATTCAAAGGAATCATGCTGGAAATATCGGAATCGAGTATCAAAATTTCTTCCAGTAACCCTGAATTAGGTGATGCACGTGAAGACATCGACATTATGTACGGTGGTGAGCCGATCGGCGTCAGATTTAATGCCCGCTATCTACTGGATGTGCTGGCAGTAACCGAAACGGAACTTGTTGATGTGAAATTCAAGGATGAATTATCACCGTCGATTATTGTTCCCCATGATTCCAACAGTTTCCTTGCTGTTATCATGCCGATGAGACTGTAGACGTTGTGTAATGCGTCTGACAAAGCTGGTTATTTCTCAATTTCGTAATATTGAAACCGTTAGTGTCAAACCTTGTGCTAATTTTAATCTGTTCTATGGATTAAATGGTCAGGGTAAAACCAATCTTCTGGAAGCTATCTATTTGCTTGGTAATTCCCGCTCTTTCAGAACTTCGCGCTTGTCGGAATTATTACGTCATGGAGAGCAGCAGGCGCGTATAGCCGGTGAAATTGAATCTGGAAACAGTATTGGCCGGGTTCAACTGACACTTGAGCCGGGGGGGAAAAAAGTACTGCTGGATGGTAAATCGGTACAGCGTGCTTCTAATCTCCATGGTATGGTCAATGCGGTAGTTTTTTCTCCTGATGATACCAGTATGGTCAAACTTGGCCCTGAAGCACGCCGGCGTTATCTTGATCGGGTGGTCTATACCAGTACGATTGCCTACCTGCATCATTGGCATGAATATCACCGTATTTTAAAGCAAAGAAACTTTCTTTTAAAACATGGCGATACATCCGGTCTAGCTGTCTGGACGGAAAAACTGGCTGAATCAGGTGCCCAGATAATTTATTATCGTTTGCAGTACGTTGCGACCATGAATCGAAGGTTACAGTATCATTATCAAGTGATTGCCGGTGCAAATGAAACAGTTGACCTGCACTATCTGCCGTTAGCAGTTACGCACGATGATATTTCCGGTATCCAATCTGATTTGCTGAAAAACTTTGATGCAACTCTGGCGCAGGATCAACGTTATGGCAGTACAACGGCGGGTCCCCATCGGGATGATCTCCTCTTTCTGTTAAATGGGAGAGCATTGAAAGCATTCGGTTCACAGGGGCAGCAGAAAACCTATGTACTGGCGCTCAAAATGGCCGAAATGGAGCATTTACATACGGTGTTCGGTGAGCCGCCGTTGCTGCTGCTGGATGATATGAGTTCGGAACTTGATGCACAACGTAACAGCAATCTGATGGATTTTATTATTAGCAGTAATATTCAGGTTTTTATGACTACCACTGACCGATTGGCTCCAGCTAGTCACCTATTGAAGGAATGCGCAATTTTTAACGTACACGATGGTCATCTGACGTTTGAGGGAAATGAGTTATATGAGTGAAGAAATCGCATCACAGAGCAGTGAATCCGCCGATTACGGTGCAGACAACATAAAAATCCTTGAGGGATTGGCAGCGGTACGTAAGCGTCCTTCCATGTACATCGGTTCCACCTCCAGCGCCGGCCTGCATCATCTGGTTTACGAAATTGTTGATAACTCCATCGATGAAGCGTTGGCAGGGTATTGTAACGATGTCAGTGTCAGTATCAATACCGACGGTTCAGTGACGGTAGTTGATAATGGTCGTGGTATTCCGACCGATATGCATCCGACCGAGGGTAAATCTGCTGCCGAAGTTGTCTTGACCGTACTCCATGCCGGTGGAAAATTTGATAATGACTCATACAAGGTTTCCGGCGGGTTACACGGGGTTGGTGTTTCGGTTGTTAATGCCTTGTCAAAAACTCTTGAGCTGGAAATCCGTCGCGAAGGAAAAATATGGCGTCAATCATATCGCCGTGGTGATGCTGTTGCCCCTTTGGTTATTGCAGGTGAAACCAAAAAGCGTGGTACAAAAATTACCTTCATGCCGGATGAGGAAATTTTTGAAACAACTGAATTCTCCTTTGATGTTCTCTCGCAACGTTTGCGTGAGCTGGCATTTCTAAATGCCGGTGTCAGGATCAGAATTACGGATGCGCGGGTTGAAAACAAATCCCATGAGTTTCATTACGAAGGCGGGATCAACTCCTTTGTTGAGTATCTGAATCGAAATAAGGTAGTGATCAATTCCAAACCGATGTATTTCAGAGGAGACAAGGGCGGCGTGGAAATGGAAGTTTCCATGCAATACAATGACTCCTATGATGAAAAGATATTTGCCTTTGCCAATAACATCAATACCCATGAAGGGGGCACGCATCTGGCTGGGTTTAAAGCTGCCCTGACGCGCACCATGAACAGCTATGTCGCTTCCAACGAGATGCTGAAAAAGGAAAAAATATCAATTTCCGGTGACGATCTTCGCGAAGGACTGACCTGCGTTATTTCGGTTAAAATTCCGCAGCCCCAGTTTGAAGGACAGACTAAAACCAAACTGGGTAACTCGGAAGTCAAAGGATATGTTGAATCGTTGATGAATGAGCGATTAGGGCAATATCTGGAAGAAAACCCGCAAATCGCCAAACGGATCCTGGAAAAATCAATTGATGCTGCCCGGGCTCGTGAGGCTGCTCGTAAAGCGCGTGAAACAGTACGCCGTAAAGGTGCCCTGGATCTTGGCGGCTTACCGGGTAAACTGGCTGATTGTCAGGAAAAAGATCCGGCTCTCTGTGAACTGTATCTTGTCGAAGGTGACTCTGCTGGCGGTTCCGCCAAGCAGGGACGGGATCGCAAAAACCAGGCTATTCTGCCACTCAAGGGTAAAATCCTGAATGTGGAAAAAGCACGTTTTGACAAGATGATTGCCTCGCAGGAAATTCGCACCTTGATTACCGCCCTGGGAACCGGTATCGGCAAGGATGATTTCGATATTGCCAAGCTTCGTTATCACCGCATTATTGTCATGACCGATGCTGACGTCGACGGTTCGCACATTCTGACGCTGCTGTTGACCTTTTTCTATCGCAATATGCTCGAACTGATCGAGCGTGGACATTTGTATATCGCCCAACCACCTTTGTACAAGGTTAAACGTGGCAAAAAAGAGATGTATTTGCGTAATGAAGCTGCGCTCCAGAACTTCCTGCTTGAAGAGGGTGCTGAAGAGCTGGTTCTTAAACTAGAAAAAGGGGATCGGGTATATATCGGTAAACAGATTATTCCGGTTATCAGACAGTTCATCGAAAATCGTGCCATTCTGGATAAGGTAGTTAAGAAAGGGATTGGCGATGAACTGCTTTCCTTGATCATTCGTACCAATGTTCCTGCCGGTATCGAGGAATTGCAAGGTCTTGTTCCGTACCTGGATGCCATGAAAGAGCTTTCTCCCGGATCCGATTATACCGTGGAGGAGGATCGGATTGCCTTCCGTATCGGCAATGTACGCTCCATGATCGATGCCCAAACTTTGGCGGTACTTTCTTCTCACGAATATGAATTGTTGGTTGATAATCATCGTCGTGTGGTGGATACCATGGCAGATGGAAGAGCGTTTCTGGAACAACAGGAAGGGAGCAAGTTGTTACTGGAAACTAACAACCACGAAGATGTACTCTCCTTTTTCCTTGAATATGCCAAGAAGGGTCTCGCGATCCAGCGCTACAAAGGTCTTGGTGAAATGAACCCGGAACAGTTGTGGGAGACCACTATGAATCCTGAAAATCGGGTGTTGTTGCAGGTTAAAATTGAAGATATTGTCGAGTCCGACGAGATATTCACCGTGCTGATGGGGGACCAGGTTGAACCTCGTCGTGATTTTATTGAGCAAAATGCGCTTAATGTTGTCAACCTGGATATCTAATCAATCCATAATCATCATGCACGTATCAAGTAAGTGAGGCATTATGTGATGCGCTCCTGTTGTTACAGGAGCGCATTTTTCATAGAGGATCCAATGAAGTGAACTATTGTGCCGATTTGCATATCCATTCCCCCTATTCGCGAGCAACCAGCCCCCAAAGCAGTCTGACGGGGCTTGCTGGCTGGGCTCGCCTTAAAGGAATACAGGTGATTGCCACGGGTGATTTTACCCATCCAGTCTGGTTTTCACACCTTCAACAGGAGCTGGAACCTGCAGAGCCGGGTCTGTTCAAACTTGTCGATTCTGCTGTGATTTCATCTCCGTTATGTGGAATCACGAATGGCAACACTCCCGTCAGATTTCTTCTTTCGGCGGAAATCAGCTGTATCTACAAGCGACATGGTAAGACCCGCAAGGTTCATAATCTGCTCTATGTTCCTGATATGGAATCGGCAGCGCGGATTACGAAGCGCTTGGCAACCATCGGTAATGTGGTTTCCGATGGGCGTCCCATACTGGGGCTTGATAGTCATGACCTGCTGGAAATGGTTCTGGAGCTGTCGCCCGATGGTTTCCTGGTACCAGCGCACATCTGGACACCATGGTTTTCCCTGTTTGGATCAAAATCCGGGTTTGATACGGTCGAGGAATGTTTTGGCGATTTGTCACAGCATATTTTTGCCCTGGAAACCGGATTATCATCCGATCCTGCCATGAATCGTCGTATTTCACAGCTGGATAGCTATGCATTGATTTCAAATTCCGATTGTCATTCTCCGTCGAATCTTGGTCGCGAGGTCAATCTGTTTAACACGGGCCTTGATTACTTCTCACTGCGGGATGCTATCAGGAGCAATGATTGCGCTACTTTTCGCGGTACGGTGGAATTTTTCCCGGAAGAAGGAAAATATCATGCCGATGGACACAGGGGGTGTCAGGTATGTATGGATCCGCTTGCCAGCCGTTTGTGCAACCATATTTGTCCTGTGTGTGGCAAACAGCTGACGATTGGTGTGCAGCAACGGGTGCTTGAACTGGCGGATCGTGTTTCACCCTTATTCCCTGTCAACGCGCCGGCTGTATTCAGTCTGATACCGTTACCTGAACTGATTGGTGAATTGTTGTCGGTTGGTGTGACCTCCAAACGGGTCAAGGGTGCCTATGCCCGTTTGTTAACTCGTTTTGAATCGGAATTCGGAATTTTGTTGGAAACATCGCTGGATGAGATTTCATCGGCCTCTCCCTTATTGGCAGAGGCAGTCCGTAGAGTTCGTAACGGTGATGTTATCCGTCAACCTGGCTATGATGGCGAGTATGGCATCATCCGGGTATTTCATGAAGGGGAACAACAGCAGTTGGGGCTTGATCCCGGACTGTTGCTAGGGGCGTGATACCGGATGTACATTCAGGATACCATAGCAGCGATCAGTACACCGCATGGCATGGGCGGCATCGGCATTGTGCGTGTCAGCGGCAGTCAGGCTCATCGGATTGGAAAGCAGTTGTTTCGTTTTCATCGGGGGGGAGATTTTACCAGCCATTTCCTGCATTATGGCACCATCATAGATCCGTCTACCGGGAATCTGCTTGATGAAGCGATGGCGGTATTGATGAAGGCACCCAGTTCCTATACCTGCGAGGATGTACTGGAATTACACTGCCATGGTGGTCTGGTGGTCGTTGAAACGGTTTTGGCAACCGTATTACAGTCGGGAGCACGATTGGCAGAAGCTGGTGAATTTACCCGGCGTGCCTTTCTAAACGGTCGTATCGATCTGCTCAAGGCAGAAGCTGTCATGGATGTGATTTCATCACGCTCCGAAGCATCCCTGTCATTGGCCATGCGGCAGCAGGAAGGAGCTCTTTCCCGTCGCATTATCGATCTGCGGGAATTGTTGCTGCATGCTGCGGCACTGGTGGAGGCGTACATCGATTTTCCCGAGGAAGACCTGGGTGCTACCGATTTGACTGCGATCAGCGCAAATATTGCTGCTGCCAATGATATTGTTTCCCAGCTCCTGGAAAACTATGAAGAGGGTAGAATTGTTCGTGATGGTATCGCTGTACTGATTGTGGGTAAACCGAATGCCGGGAAATCAAGCCTGCTGAACGCTCTGCTAGGTGAAGAACGCGCCATCGTTACCCATATTGCCGGCACAACCCGCGATATTATCGAGGAAACGACCAATGTTGGCGGTCTGGCAATTCGTCTGCTGGATACGGCTGGTATCAGAGCAACCGATGATCTGGTTGAACAACAGGGAATCGGGAGAGCGATGGATTGTATTCCCCTCGCCGATCTGGTTCTGTTTGTACTTGATCGCTCTCGCGGGATCGATTCTGAAGATAGCTTGATCCTGAAGGCACTGGAAGGAAAGAAGGTACTGCTGGTTGCCAATAAAACAGATCTTGTTGATCAGTTATCCCTGTCTGACGAGTGGCAGCAGCTCCCCTGTTTTCCTGTTTCTACGAAAACCGGAGCCGGTATTGAGCAATTAAAACTTGCCTTGCGAGCAGCTTTTGTGCGTGATGGAGTTCTCGACAGCCGCGAGTTTGTGGCAATTTCAAGAGCACGTCATCGTGATGCACTGGTTTCTGCACAAACGCTTCTCGGTCGTTGCACGGATGCACTATCACTTGGCGCTGAACTGGAGACACTGTCCATTGATCTGCGGGAGGCGCTCTCAGTTGTTGGTACGGTAACCGGCGAAACAACCCCGGATGATATTCTTGATCTGATATTTTCTTCTTTTTGTATTGGGAAGTAGCAGTTTGTTTCACGTGAAACATGAAAGGTAGTGGTATGGTCACATACGATCATCATTATGATGTGATTGTGGTTGGAGCTGGTCATGCAGGTTGTGAAGCAGCCTTGGCAGCTGCCCGCATGGGATGTTCAACGTTGCTGTTGACAATTAATCTGGACGCAGTGGCACTCATGTCGTGTAATCCGGCCATCGGTGGCTTGGCAAAAGGTCACCTGGTGAAGGAAATCGATGCACTGGGTGGCGAAATGGCTAAAAATATCGATGCCACTGGCATTCAGTTTCGCATTCTTAATACCAGAAAAGGACCGGCAGTACGAGCTTCACGCGCACAGGCCGATAAACAGCTCTACCGGCTGCGGATGAAACGGATACTGGAGCATCAGGACAACCTCTACCTTAAACAGGGAGAGGTCACTGCCTTGTATCTTGAGGGAGATGAGTTGCGAGGAGTGGATACGAGAGCAGGTATCCGTTTTCTTGGGCGTACGGTTGTGGTAACCACCGGAACGTTTATGAAAGGGTTGATCCATATCGGCCTGACCCATTATCCGGGTGGTAGAGCGGGTGATTTGCCTTCCATAGGTCTTTCCGATCAGTTGCGTGATATCGGTTTTGAGGTTGGACGGCTGAAAACCGGAACTCCTGCTAGGCTTGACAAGCGTACAATCGATTTCTCGAAACTCGAACCCCAGTATGGTGATGCTCCACCTATCCCGTTTTCTTTTTCAACTGATAGAATCACCTTGCCGCAGGTTCCGTGTCACATTGCCTATACTAATCCGCGCTCCCATGACATCATTCGGTCCGGTCTCGATCGCTCGCCTCTGTATGCCGGAATAATTGAGGGAATTGGTCCCCGTTATTGTCCATCAATTGAAGACAAGGTGGTGCGTTTTCCTAATAAGGAGCGGCACCAGACATTTATCGAGCCGGAAGGTTTGGAGACAGTGGAAGTCTATCCGAGTGGTATGTCAACATCCTTGCCGATCGATATTCAGATCCCATTTTACCGCTCGATCGTGGGATTGGAGCGGGTTGAAATCATGCGACCGGCCTATGCCATCGAGTATGATTATGTAGACCCGATTCAGTTACATACATCTCTGGAAACTAAGTTGATTCACAATCTCTACCATGCGGGACAGATCAATGGCACCTCTGGCTATGAAGAGGCGGCTGCTCAGGGATTGATGGCAGGGATTAATGCCGCCTTGCGGGTTAAAGGAAAAGACCCGTTGGTGTTGGGACGGCATGAAGCATATATCGGGGTGATGATCGACGACCTGATAACCCTCGGTACCAAGGAGCCGTACCGCATGTTTACCTCCCGTGCGGAATATCGCTTACTTCTTCGTGAGGATAATGCTGATCAGCGTTTGCGTGAACATGGTCATGCGGTCGGTTTGCTTCCAGATGTTGAATACGCGTCATTTATACACAAGCGGGAGCAGATTGAGCATGAACGGCAGCGAATATCAAATACACGCCTGGTGATGACCGCTGAGGATGTGGCGCTGCTTGAAGAATACGGTGCCGGTGAAGTGCAAAAGGGAACGACTCTGGAACATCTGCTGCGCAGGCCGGAAATCGGGTACCAGCAACTCGGCCTGGTTGACCAGGTTTCACGTGAAACACCGGACAATATCAAGGAGCAGGTAGAGATTCAGGTTAAATATCAGGGTTATATCGATCGACAGTTGGAACAGGTTGAGCGTGCCAAATCGGTTGAACACACCAGGATGCCGCGTGATTTCGATTACAGTGCCGTCAGCGGACTGACCACTGAAGTCAGGGAAAAACTGATCAAACATCGTCCGGATACCCTGGGGCAGGCGTCTCGGATTCCTGGTGTTACTCCGGCAGCAATCTCGGTAATCTCCATTGCTCTCAAGGTTCAGGCTTCCAGAGTATAAGGTATGGATATGCGCTCACTACTTGAAAAACGGTTGCACGAAGCTGCTTATACATTATCAGCTGATCAGGTTGATGTTTTTATAACCATGATCAATGAATTGAAAAAGTGGAATAAAAAAGTAAATTTGACAGCGCTTGATACGGACGAGGAGATTATTATCAAGCACATCATTGATTCGCTTTCGCTGATCCACTATGTATCTGCAGGTGAGTCGATGCTGGATGTTGGGTCCGGAGCAGGATTTCCGTCAATTCCGATAAAAATTGTAAATCCGGATATCCAAATTACCACCGTTGATGCAGTGCAGAAAAAGATCATGTTCCAAAAACATGTATCACGACTACTGGGATTACAAAACATATCGCCTCTGCATTGCAGAGTTGAATCAATGTATGATAACTATACCGGGTTGTTTGATGTAATCGTTTCACGGGCATTTTCTCGACTTGACCAGTTTGTCTCCCTGGTGGCGCCACTGGTAAAAAAAGAAGGGCGCTTGATCGCCATGAAGGGTCCGGACGCTCAACGGGAAATTGTTGAGTCACGTGCCTTGTTGCAAGAACTTGGTTTTGAAATCTGCGGATGTGAGGGGTACCAATTGCCTCAAAACATGGGTAAACGAACCCTGATTACGCTCAAACCGCATAAATAAAGGGTTTAAAGGGTGTCTTTCAAAATTGGTCTGAAATTGGTGTTTGGGTTGATGTTGATATGGTTGCCTGGTTTTTTGCTGCTTGCGTCTTAAAACCTGATTTTGGGCTATTTTGGCTTGGTTGGGCTGTTTAAAGCGGTTTTCAAGCATAATCAGGTTGCATTGACGGCATTTCTTCACTACACTTTCGGCTGCGGCACTCAAAAAAAATCAGGAGCGGTCTGATATGAAAAAACTACTCTGCTTAGTCATAATTCTGTGCCAGCTCACAGCATGTGCTACCTATCAAAATCGTTCCGTATCATTTCGCCCTCCCCAGGATTATGCCAATTTTCATAACAGTAGCGGATTGATGGTGGGAGCTGAATCATTTTCCGACAGCACGGCGGCCGAAGAAGCATTCGGCTTTGATATTCGCGGAGCAGGTTTGCTACCTGTCCAGGTAGTCATGGATAACAAAAGTGGTCAGGCAGTAGAAGTGGTGGCAGGGCAGACCTTTCTGATCGACGACGGCAACCGTTACTGGAAACTACTGACCAACCAGGAAGCGGCTGAGCGGGTACAGAAGGCAACCGAGTCGGGTGTTATTACCAGCGGGGCTGGTAAGGGAGCCGGATGGGGAGCCGCCGCCGGAGCACTTCTCGGACTGGCCATTGGCATTGTTTCAGGACACAACGTCGGCTCTGCCGTTGTCAAGGGGGGCGTACTTGGCGGCGCGGGAGGCGCCATAATCGGCGGCGCTTCCAAGGCAGACGATCACCAGCAGGAATATAGAATTGCCAATGAAATCAGGGAAAAAGGGATAGAAGGGAAAGTCATGTCCGCGGAATCTCTGGCAACCGGTTTTATCTTCTTTCCTGGAGAAGCAAAATCTGCCAAGGAACTGCGCTTACAGATCAAATTTCGCGGTGATAGTGACATCAAAACTATCAACCTGAAGATGAAATAACCATGAATATTCGCGTATATTACGAAGATACTGACGCTGCCGGGGTTGTGTACCACGCCAGTTATCTGAGATTTTTCGAACGGGCCCGGACTGAATATTTCCGTGCCAGAGGTTTGGGAGTCGCCCAATTGGCAGCTGACGGAAGCATATTTCCGGTTATTCGCATGGAAATCGATTTCAAGGCGCCGGCACGGCACGATGAGTTGTTGCAGGTTATTACCAAACCGGTCAGCATGAGCCGTTCAACCATTACACTTTCACAACAGATCAATCGCACAGAAGACCAGCAGCTACTGGTCTCCACAAGCGTTGTACTGGCCTGCGTCAATGGTAAATTGAAGCCCCATCGTATCCCGGAACAAGTCAGGCAGGCGCTCAGCTCTGTCATACCGGAGCAGCCATGAAGAGCAACACGACCTGCCAGCGTATAACCCGATCTGAAGCGTTGGAATTGTTGCGGGGTGATCTGTTGCCACTCGGTATGCGGGCTGATCGTATACGCCGTCAGTTGCATCCCGATCAACGGGTGAGTTTTGTTGTTGATCGCAACGTGAATTACACCAATATCTGCGAGACTAAGTGCTCGTTTTGCGCATTTTACCGTGATGCAGATTCAGAAGAAGGGTATCTGCTTTCCAATGATGAGATACTGCACAAAATTGAGGAGCTAGTGGCGCAGAACGGCACCCAGCTTCTGATGCAGGGGGGGCTCAACCCGCATCTGGAAATCAGTTATTTTGAGACTCTGTTCAGGGAAATCAAGACACGTTTTCCGGGCATCCAGAACCATTCACTATCCCCGGCCGAAATCGTCTGGATTGCCAAAAAAAGTAATCTGTCAGTTGATGAAACCGTGGCGCGACTTCACAGCGCAGGTCTTGGTTCCATCCCTGGTGGCGGAGCTGAAATTCTGGTAGATGAAATCCGTACTGCCATCTCTCCCAACAAGATCGGCTGGCGACAGTGGGGTGAGGTGATGTTATCGGCAGCACGGCATGGCATGTCGACTACTGCAACCATGATGTTTGGCAGCTGTGAAACCCAGGAAGACATCGTCGAGCACCTGTTCCGGGTGAGAGAGCTGCAGGATCAGGGGGGATCATTTACCGCATTCATCCCGTGGACCTATCAGCCCGGTAATACGGAACTGGGGGGAACGACTGCCACCGGGGTTGAATACCTGAAGGTGCTGGCACTTGCGCGGATTGTCCTTGATAACATCCCGAACCTGCAGGCGAGCTGGGTTACCCAAGGGGCAAAAATGGCGCAAGTGGCGCTCTTTTTTGGTGCCAATGATCTGGGCGGCACCATGCTGGAAGAAAATGTCGTTGCTGCGGCCGGATGCAGTTTCCGTCTCAGCTCCGACGAAATGATTACTCTGATACGCTCAGCCGGATTTGTACCGGCCCAGCGCACAACCACCTATTCCATTCTCCGGGAGTTTCCGGCTTGATACCATCCACGACAGAAGTAGAACTCATAACGTCGGCAGAACGGCTACTTGAAGTTGCTGCCATACTGAATCGCACCACCGAACTGGCTGTTGATCTGGAGATGGATTCACTTCATCACTATCAGGAAAAAGTATGCCTGATTCAGATTTCAACCCGCACGGAGAGCTGGCTGATCGACCCGCTGGCGCTGGATTCGGTTGAACCGTTGGCTGCATCCCTGGGGAATCCCGATACCTTGATTGTCATGCACGGCGCCGATTATGATGTCCGCTCCCTGTATCGTGATTTTGGCATTGAAATCAATAATCTGTTTGACACCATGGTTGCTTCCCGTTTTCTCGGGATTACGGAGTTCGGCTTGGCGGCCTTGCTGAAAGCGCGTTTTGATATGCAGCTGGATAAAAAATATCAGAAAGCCGACTGGAGCATGCGCCCTTTGACCTTGGAGATGCGCCGCTATGCTGCCGAAGATACCTCGCTGCTGCTCCCCTTATATGATCAGCTGAATGCAGAACTGGCTGAAACCGGACGCCAAGCCTGGGTTGCGGAAGAGTGCCGACTGGTTTGCCAGGTTCGGGTGAACGAGAAAAACGGACCATTATTCATGAGCTGTAAAGGGGCTGGCAAACTCTCCCGCCAGAGTCTGACCATCCTGGAACCGCTGCTTCAGTTGCGTGATCTTCATGCCCGCAAACTTGATCGCCCGCCATTCAAGGTTATGTCGGCGGAAACCTTACTGGAAATATCTGAAAAACGTCCGCGCACCCTGGCCGAACTGGCTGCCATCAAAGGGATGACGCCGGGGCAGGTGCAACGTTTTGGCGCTGCTCTGTTGGATATCGTCATTGAACATGCTGATACTCCGCTTGAGCGGCAGCTGCTGTATCCCCGCACTCCCCGGGTTGAGAATTCGGAGGGGTATAAGGAACGGCTGAAACGGATCAAGGAATGGCGTGAAAGCTACAGCCGCAACATGCGCTTGGAGCCGGGGTTGCTGGCTCCCAACTGGCTGCTGGAAGCAGCGGCCGAGCAGCGGCCCGGCACGATCGGGGAACTTGACACACTTGCGAATATGAGAAACTGGCAAAAGCAGCTGTTTGGAGACGATTTGCTGCGTGAGTTGGCGCAATAAAAGGGATCTGAAACAATGGATGGTAGCAGACATGAACAGGCAGCTCGAAAACAGACTACAGCTGCTGCAGAACTGGAGCATGGCATGGAACAACCGTATATCACCGTTGTGGTACCGGTATACAACGAAGAATCGAACCTGCTCCCATTGATGGAGCGTCTCTATCCTGCCATACAGGGGATAGGGAAAAGTTTTGAAATTCTGTTTACCAACGATGGATCCCGCGATCGTTCGCTGGAGCTGCTGTGTCAGATGACCCGCCAATACCCAGGGGTCAAGGTAATCGAATTTAACGGCAATTTCGGCCAACACATGGCGATTCTGGCGGCCTTTGAGATGTCACAGGGTGAAATTGTGATTACCCTTGATGCCGATTTACAAAATCCGCCGGAGGAAATTCCCCGTCTGGTGGCAGAAATCGAAAAAGGGTACGATGTAGTCGGCACGATCCGGCAAAAACGGCAGGACTCGGCCTTTCGCCGGATTGCGTCACGAATTGTCAACATCACCACCAACAAAATGACCGGCATGAAGATGAATGACTATGGCTGTATGCTGCGGGCTTATCATCGCTATGTCATCGATAATATCAACCGTTGTCGCGAAACAACTACCTTTATCCCGGCATTGGCGCAAACCTTTGCCAGTAATCCGACGGAAATCGAGGTTGCCCATTCCGAGCGGGCGGCAGGTGAAAGCAAGTATTCGTTCTACCGGCTGATTCGGCTGAACTTTGATCTGATGACCGGATTTTCGGTGGTTCCATTACAGCTGTTTGCACTCTTCGGAATCATAACCTCGGTTGTATCGGTGCTGTTTGCGCTCTTCCTGCTAGTCCGCCGCTTCCTTGTGGGAGCAGAAGTGGAAGGGGTGTTTACCCTGTTTGCCATTCTGTTTTTCTTCATCGGCATCATCATCATGGGAATCGGAATCGTGGGAGAATATGTGGGGAGGATTTACCAGGAAGTCAGGAAACGTCCCCGCTTCGTGGTGCGCCGAACCTACGGCTTTGGTGAAAACGAGCTTCCGCAACAACATCATTCACGCTTGTGATCATGGAGTAGAGCTGCTCATAGGGGGGAGTATGCCGGAAAATCTGCTAATACCATCGGTCGATCTGCGCATCGGCGCTCTGGAAGAGTACAATCGTCAACAAAAAGAAAAAGCGGCACGACAACACCGCCGGGTAAAACCGCGACCGTGTCTGACTCTCTCCCGCGAATTCGGCTGCGAAGGGTACCCGGTGGCGGAACGTTTGCGAGAGCTGATGATGCAGAAAACCGGGGATGAATGGGTATTGATCGACAAGGCGGTGCTGGAAGAAGTCGCCGTGCGTCATAACATCTCGGAAGAAATCCTGCAGCACCTGGGGGAAAAGAACCGCATAATGGATGATGTTCTGGCAACCTTTTCACCGCGTTGGAAAAGTAACCAGGACTACTTCAAACTGCTGTCGCGCCACGTGGTTTCCCTGGCCGAGCAGGGAAATGTGATTATCGTCGAGCTGGGAGGGGCGATTATTACCCGTCATATCGAACATTCCTACCATTTCAGAATGTTCGGATCTCCCTCGTTCAAAGCCGAGACGATTGCCCGGCGGCTTGAACTGGAACGGGAAAAAGCGGAAAAACTGGTGCACACCCAGCAAAAACTGCGCGACCACTTTACCCGCGATTTCCTTGACCGGGACGACCACGATCCTGCTCTTTACGATCTGCTGTTCAATAACGACCGTTGTACCCCCCAAAAAATTGCCCATGCCATTGCTGATTTTGTGACCAGAGACCTATCGCCGTGAACAGCCCGATCACAATCGGCGTGAGCGCCTGTCTGCTGGGAGCACACGTCCGTTACGATGGTGGTCATACCCATGATCACTACATTACCGATGTCCTGGGACCTGTTTTTACCTTTGTACCGGTCTGTCCCGAGGTAGAGTGTGGCATGCCTGCCCCACGGGAAGCGATGCGTCTGGAGGGAGATCCTGCGGCGCCACGGCTGATTACCCGTCACAGTCGCATTGACAAGACCGAGCAGATGTTGTCGTACTGTCAGCGCAAGGTGCAACAGCTGGAAGATGCCGATCTGTGCGGCTTTATATTCAAGAAGAATTCTCCCAGTTCAGGGTTGTGGCGGGTCAAGGTTTATGGGGCATCGGGAAGAGCGGTCAAAAAAGGGAGTGGGCTGTTTGCGGCTGCTGTTGCCCGCCATTTCCCGCTGCTGCCGATGGAAGAAGAAGGACGCCTGAACGATCCGCATGTGCGGGAAAATTTTATCGAGCGGATTTTTGCCTGCCGGCGTTGGAAGGATTTTCTCCGGGACTCACCGGATGTGGGGAAACTGGTGAAATTTCATACCAGCCATAAGCTGTTGCTGATGGCCCATAGCCAAAGTGCCTATCGCCAGATGGGACGGCTGGTTGCCCGTGCAACGCAATTGGAAGCGGAAGAACTGTTCAGGCAGTACCAGGAACTGCTGATGAACGGTCTGGCGCTGCAAGCAACTACCAGGAAAAACAGCAACGTGCTGATGCATATCATGGGGTATTTCAAGATGGTCGCGTCACCTCAGGAAAAAGCTGAATTGCTGGAAAGTATCAACCAGTACCATGATCAACTGTTACCGCTGATTGTACCGCTGACTCTGCTCAGGCATTACGTCAACAAATACGATCAGAACTACCTGCAAGGGCAGATCTACCTTTCACCCGATCCGCAAGAGCTGATGCTGCGCAATCATGTCTGAATAACTTCTGCCTGCTGTTGTGTTACAGCAGCTTGCGCAAATACTCCCCGGTATACGATCTCGTCACCTGTGCCACCTGTTCGGGCGTTCCGGTCGCGATGATCTCCCCTCCCCGGTCGCCTCCTTCCGGCCCCAGATCGATGACCCAGTCGGCGGTCTTGATCACATCCAGGTTGTGCTCGATAATCACGATCGTATTACCGGCCTCCACCAGCTTGTGCAACACTTCCAGCAGTTTGGCTATATCATGGAAATGCAGGCCTGTGGTCGGTTCATCCAGAATGTAGATCGTGCGTCCGGTGGCGCGTTTGGTCAACTCCTTGGAGAGTTTGACCCGCTGGGCTTCGCCCCCCGAAAGGGTCGTGGCAGCCTGCCCCAGGGTAATGTATCCCAGCCCCACTTCCTCCAGGGTCTTGAGCTTGTTCTTGATGCGGGGGATCGCCCCCATGAATTCCAGTGCCTGACTGACGGTCAACCCCAGTACCTCGGCAATCGATTTACCCTTGTAGAGCACCTCCAGGGTTTCCCGGTTGTAGCGCGCCCCCTTGCAGACCTCGCATTCCACGTACACGTCCGGCAGAAAATGCATCTCGATCTTGATGATACCGTCACCGGAGCACGCCTCGCAACGTCCCCCCTTGACATTGAACGAGTAACGACCCGGTTTGTAGCCACGCAGTTTTGATTCCGGCAGGTTGGCGAACAGATCGCGAATATCGCCGAATACCCCGGTGTAGGTGGCGGGGTTGGAGCGCGGGGTGCGGCCGATGGGGGACTGGTCGATGTTGATCACCTTGTCCAGCTGATCGAGCCCTAACACTTCCCGGAAAGCGCCTGCTTTTTCGCGGCTGCGGTACAACTGTTGGCTCAGGACCTTGTGCAAGGTATCAATTACCAGGGTTGACTTGCCGGATCCGGAAACACCGGTCACACAGGTCATCACCCCCAGAGGAATCTCCACGTTCACATTCTTCAGGTTGTTCTCGCTGGCTCCCTTGATAATCAGCTTTTTGGTCGCTTTGCGCCGCTTGGCAGGAACTGGTATGCTCAAATTACCCGAAAGGTAGCGCCCGGTAAGGGAGTTCGGATTGCGCATCACATCAGCCGGAGTTCCCTGGGCCACCACTTCGCCACCATGCACCCCGGCACCCGGCCCCATGTCCAACAGATGATCCGCCTCCATAATCGTCTCTTCATCGTGTTCCACCACCAGAACCGTATTGCCGATATCGCGCAGGTGTTTGAGCGTTTCCAGCAAGCGGCCGTTGTCACGCTGATGCAGACCGATCGAAGGTTCGTCCAGAATGTAGAGTACCCCGACCAGCGATGAGCCGATCTGGGTTGCCAGACGAATGCGTTGCCCCTCGCCGCCGGAAAGCGTGCCGGAAGTACGGTCGAGGGAGAGATAGTCCAACCCCACATTGACCAGGAATGAGAGACGTTCCCGCACCTCCTTGAGGATACGGCGGGCAATCTCCTGCTCTTTGACAGTCAGCAGGGACAGATTGCCCTGCGACTCTACTGGTCCCAAACTCTCGAAGAAGCGCAGGCAATCGCGGATCGCCAGCGCCGTGACCTCACAAATTGTCTTCCCTCCCACCAGCACGTGCAGCGCCTCAGGGCGCAAACGGGCGCCGTGACAGGTCGGGCACGGCATGATGTTCATGTACGCTTCCAGTTCTTCCCGGGCGGTGTCCGACTCGGTTTCGCTCCAGCGGCGCTGCAGGTTGTTCAGCACCCCCTCAAATTCTTTCTGATAGGTGTGCTTGCGCCCCTCGTCCTCTTCCCACCAGAACTCGATTTTCTCCCCTTTAGAGCCATTCAGGATTACGTCCCTGATCGTTTCCGGCAGATCCTTGAACGGGGTGCGGATATCAAACCGGTAGGCCTTGGCAAGGGCATCCAGTATCAGATGGAACCAGCCGGAAAGACGCTTTTGCCACGGAGCGATCGCCCCCTCGGCCAGGGAAAGTTCCGGGTTGGGGATCACCAGTTCCGGATCAAAGTACATTTTGGTGCCGAGTCCGGTACACTCCGGGCATGCTCCGTGGGGATTATTGAACGAGAACAGCCGGGGGGTGATTTCCTGGTAGGAAATGCCACAATCGATGCAGGCCAGTTTTTCCGAGAAAATCAGCGGTGGTTTTGCTTTTTTTGATGATTCCGGCACATCGGACGGTTCCACCAGCTCGATCTTGACCACACCTTCGGCATGTCCGAGCGCAGTTTCCAGCGAATCGGCCAGGCGGCGCTGGATACCATCCTTGATCACGATACGGTCAACCACGATGTCAATGTCATGTTTTTTCTTCTTGTCCATCTCGATCTCGTCAGCCAGGTCGCGGGGGATACCATCCACCACCACGCGGGTAAACCCGTCCTTGCGCAGTTGCTGCAGCTCTTTCTTGTACTCTCCCTTGCGGCCACGGATCAGGGGAGCCAGCAGGATCAACTTGCTCCCGGCCGGCAGGGTCATGATCTGATCCACCATCTGGGATACGGTTTGGGAGGTGATCTCCTTGCCGCAGCTGGTGCAGTGGGGGTGGCCAATGCGGGCAAACAGCAGGCGCAGGTAGTCGTAGATCTCGGTTACCGTGCCGACGGTGGAGCGGGGATTTTTGCTGGTGGTTTTCTGTTCGATGGAGATGGCCGGAGAAAGCCCTTCGATCGACTCCACATCCGGTTTTTCCATCTGTTCCAGAAACTGGCGGGCATAGGCCGAAAGCGATTCCACATAACGCCGCTGCCCCTCGGCATAGATGGTATCAAAGGCGAGCGTTGATTTGCCGGAGCCGGAAATGCCGGTGATCACCACCAGCTGGTCGCGGGGAATTTCCACGTCGATACATTTGAGATTATGTTCGCAGGCGCCTTTGATAATGATGCTGTTGTGCTGGGTCATGTACTAAATCCTCGGTTGTGAAAAGAGGGTAATCTTAATAGGTAAATCAGCTTGATGCAAACCTGTCAGAAGTATCTGGCAGGCAGCGGAAGGCTCATTCCTGCAGGCTCTTGCTCACCACTTCATATACGTCCCGCGGCAGATCAGCCAGAGAGCGGATCCGCCGCAACTGTTCCCGCATCAGCTCCTGCCGGACGCTGTCGTAACGCCGCCAAACCGTCAAGGGGGCCAGCAACCGGGCTGAGACCTGGGGATTGACCGGAATCAGGCGCAGCAGTTGATCTGCCAGGAAACGGTAGCCGGACCCATCAGCGGCGTGGAAACGGACCTGATTGCGCTGACTGAAGGCCGCCACCAGAGAGCGGAAGCGGTTGGGGTTGGTCAGTTCGAAGGCCGGGTGCTGGAGTAACTCCTGCACTTCATGCAGCGTTCCGGGGAGGGTTGAGGCGGCCTGCAACGAGAACCATTTGTCGACCACCAGTCGTTCGCTCTCCCAGGTACGGTAAAAATCGGCCAGTATTTCCTGGCGTTCCGGACAGTCGCAGCAGGAAAGCGGCGCCAGTGCACCGATGGTATCGGTCATATTGTCCGCCTGCCGGTATTGTTGCAGGCAGAGCTCAATTTCGTTCTGCCCGGCAATACTCATCAGATATGACAGACAGAGATTGGCCAGCCGTCGCTGGCCGGAGCGGCCATCGTCGGGATGGTACGGCTGATTGCTGATACAGGCGTTGCGAAGCGCCAGAAGCTCCCGCTTGAACTGGCGTGCCAGCGACGTGATGACAAACTGACGTGCCTGGTGCAGCGCCGTCGGATCGACGACCGGCATCAGTTCGGCCAGATATTTTTCCGTCGGCAGGGTCAACGCCTCGGCCTGAAAGGCGCGATCATGGGTCTCTGCCAACAGCGTCAGCCGGAATGCCCCGCTAAAGGCCGGGTCAAGCTGTAACACCCTCCCCTGCTGCAGATCTGATACCAGTCCAAGGATCAGCCGGGAGCCCATCTTCTGCCCCGCTTCCCAGCGGCAGAACGGGTCGGGCTCATGGGCCATCAGGAGTGCCAGCTGATCATGCCGGTAGGGGTAGTCGAGCTTGACCGGGGCGGAAAAACCGCGCAGCAGCGCCGGAGTCGGTTCCTGATCCAGGCCGGTGAAGCAAAACGACTGTTCGGCTTCATGCAGATGCACAACCCGTGACAGTTCCGCCGCGCCAGATTCACCATCCATGATCAGCGGCACTTGTTGGCCGTTGTTGTCCAGCAGGCCGAGTGATATCGGTATGTGCAGCGGTTGTTTATCCGGCTGACCGGGAGTCGCCGGACAGCTTTGACTGAAGGTCAGGGTGTAACTCTGCCTGGCCGGATCGTAGCAGCTGCGAACAGTAATTTGGGGTGTGCCGGCCTGGCTGTACCAGCGCTGGAACTGCTGCAGATCGATCTGACCCGCTTCGGCCATGGTGGCGACAAAATCGTCCACCGTCACCGCCTGGCCATCGAAACGCTCGAAATAGAGATCCATGCCGCGGCGGAACAGCGCTTTCCCCAGCATGGTCTGTTGCATCCTGACCAGCTCCGCTCCCTTGTTATAGACCGTGGCGGTGTAGAAGTTGTTGATTTCCATGTAGGAATCGGGACGTACCGGATGGGCCATCGGCCCGCCGTCTTCGGGGAACTGGGATGTGCGCAGCGTCCGCACATCCTCAATCCGTTTAACTCCGCGCGACTGCATGTCAGCGGAAAACTCCTGGTCGCGATAGACGGTCAAACCCTCCTTGAGGGAGAGCTGGAACCAGTCGCGGCAGGTGATCCGGTTGCCGCTCCAGTTGTGGAAATATTCGTGGGCAATCACCTCTTCGATGGCATGGAAATCGTCATCGGTGGCGGTGGCCGGAGTGGCGAGGACGTAACAGGAGTTGAAGATGTTCAGCCCCTTGTTTTCCATGGCCCCCATGTTGAAATCATCAACTGCCACGATCATGTAGCTATCGAGATCATATTCCCGGCCGAACTGTTCTTCATCCCATCGCATCGCCTTCTTGAGAGAACGCATGGCATGGCCACACTTGTCCCGATTCTGCTGATGCACGTAGATTTGCAGAGTAATCTGGCGTCCGGAGCAGGTGGTAAAGTGATCCTCAAGTTTTACCAGGTCCCCGGCCACCAGGGCGAACAGGTAACTCGGCTTGGGAAAGGGGTCATGCCAGGTGGCAAAGTGGCGCCCATCCGGCAGATCTCCCTGCTCCTGAAGGTTGCCATTGGAGAGGAGTACCGGGTAGCGCTGTTTGTCGGCCACGATGGTGGTGGTAAAGAGTGTCAGTACATCGGGGCGATCCGGGTAGTAGGTAATGGCGCGGAACCCTTCCGCCTCGCATTGGGTGCAGAACATGCCGGAGGAACGATACAGTCCCTCCAGGGCGGTGTTATCCTGGGGGCGGAGTTCGGTGGTTATCTCCAGGGTGCAGTGGGATGGTGCGTCAGGGATGGTCAGGCAATCTTCGCTGATGCGGTAGCGGTCAGACGTGAGCGGTGTGCCGTCAAGCCGGATCTCGCGTAGCGCAAAATGTTTCCCGTTCAGCAGCAGTGGCGCCGGATCATGGGAAGCGCTTGCCTGCCGGCGCAGCGTCAGGCGGGATTTTACCAGGGTGGTTTCTTCACCCAGCTCGAAGCGCAGGTTGATCTTTTCAACACTGAAAGGAGGGGGAGCGTAATCTTTGCGATAGATGGTACTATGGCGTGTTTCGGGCATTGATACTCTTTCTGTTTGGTAAATTTGGAACCGGCCTGGCGCATATCAGACCGGAAAACCGACTTTACGGACCTGCTCCAGCAGCATCCGCCGGTCAATCGGCTTCATCACGTATTCATCGCATAATGAATGGTAAGAGGACATGATTGTGTGCATATTGTCAAGTGCCGTGACCATGATGATCTTGGCCCGCTTGCTCCGTACGATCCCCAACGCTTCTTCCGTATCACGAATTTTCTGCAGCGCCTCCTGCCCATCCATCTCCGGCATCATGATATCCAGGCAGATCAGATCATACGGTTTCCCTTCCTTGTGCGCCGAGACAAAGGCATTGAATGCTTCGGTACCATTCACCGCTGCATCGCATTCACCCAGTTGTGACAGACAGGCCAGGATCAACTTGCGACCATAAAAGTCGTCTTCTGCAATCAGAATCTTCATGGTGGTACCTCCGAAACATGGTAAATAGTTAATCAATTAAAGCCGGAACATGATCGTGTTGCGCCAGCAGCGGCAGGGTAAAACGGAACAGCGCCCCCCTCCCATCCGCTGGAGGCTCGGCCCAGATAGTTCCCCCATGGAGTTCAACCATCATTTTTGACAGCGCCAGTCCCAGCCCGCTCCCCTCGTGCTTGCGGGTAGCGGAGTTGTCACCCTGCACAAATGGCTCGAAGATTCGCTGCAGATCTTCCGTCCCAATCCCGATGCCGGTGTCGTGGATCGAGATCAGTAGCAGCTGGTCTGCAGCTGGGTGTTCCCCGGTCTGTGGAATGGAGAGGTCAACTCCCGCCACCCGCCGTGCTTCAACCGTTACGGTGCCGCCGTTGGGGGTGAATTTGATCGCATTGGAAAGCAGGTTGACCAACACCTGTTTCACCATTTGTTGATCAATTCGCATGGTTGCCGGAAGCAGCTCATCAACATCCACCTTGATTGAGATAGAATTGCGGTTTGCCCGTTCCTTGACGATCAGCAGGGTGCTGGAAATGAGCGGCCTGATTTCCGTTGTGCCGAGTTCCAGCCTCATTTTTCCCGCTTCGATTTTGGAAAAATCAAGGATGTTGTTGATCAGTGACAGGAGGTGGCGGGCGTTCTCCAGCACATAGCCGAGATATTCCTCCTGTTCGGGAGTGATGTCACCGCACCCCTTGATATGGACCAGGTCGGTGAAACCGATGATCGAATTGAGCGGCGTGCGCAATTCATGGCTCATGGTGGCCAGAAATGTGCTTTTGGCGCGACTGGCGGCTTCGGCAGCTTCCAGCGCCAGTTGCAATTCGGCGGTGCGGTGCTCCACCAGCTCTTCCAGGTGTTCCTGATGACGTCGCAGGCTGAGGTGATTGCGAATTCTGGTTGTTACCAGCACCGGGCTGAACGGTTTCAGGATGTAATCAACCGCTCCCAGCTCCAGTCCACGGCGCTCATCCTCCTCATTGGCCTTGGCAGTGATAAAGATTACCGGAATATGACCCGTTTTTTCGGAGTTTTTGAGCTGTGTGCAGACCTCGTAACCATCCATGCCGGGCATGCTGATATCGAGCAGGATAATGTCCGGCATCGGCTCTGTCCGTGCCACCCGCAGCGCCCGCTCACCATTGGTGGCGACGATGATTGCGTAGTCATGACACAGAACTTCCATCAGAACCTGGATGTTCTCGGGAGTATCGTCAACGATCAGTATCCGTTGTCTGCTGCCGGTTGGCGCGCTCATGTCAGATGGCATCCAGGATGGCGCGCGGTATCATTGGCAACGGCACAACCCGGTCAACTCCCCCCATGTCGATCGCCTTCTTCGGCATGCCGAACACCACACAGCTCGCCTCATCCTGGGCAAAGGTGACAGCGCCATGTTCCCGCATCTCCTTCAGTCCCCGGGCGCCGTCTTCCCCCATGCCGGTCAGGATGACCCCCACCGCGTTTTTACCGGCATGCAGGGCGACTGAGCGGAACAGCACATCCACCGCCGGTTTCACGTAATTGATCGCCGGTCCGTCGGACAGCTCGATATGATACATGGCACCGCTGCGGTTGATGGCCATATGTCTGCCGCCGGGTGCAATGTAGACGGTGCCGCGCACGATCCGGTCCCCCTGCTCCGCCTCTCTGACGGTCAGCCGCGCCATTTCGTTCAGGCGTTTGGCAAACGACTGGGTGAAGAGTGGCGGCATGTGCTGGACAATCACGATACCGGGGGTCGTTACGGGGAGCGCCATGATCACTTCGGTAATCGCCTGGGTTCCTCCGGTGGAGGCGCCGATGGCGATCAGTTTGTCAGTGGTGGCCATGCGGCTGGTATCCAGGGCAGGTAACTGGGCAGTCGCTGCAACCGTCGCTGTCGGGGTGGAGGGGCGCAGCCTGGTCCTGGCATGTGCGGCAATCCGTACCTTGCTGACGATCTCGCCGGCCAGCGCCGTAACTCCTTCGGCAATATCGATGGCCGGCTTTGACACGTAATCGATCGCCCCCAGTTCCAGGGCGCGCAGGGTCGTGTCGCACGACCTGAGGGTCAGGGAACTGACCATCACGACCGGTAAGGGATTGGTGCGCATCAGCTCTTCCAGGAAGGTCAGCCCGTCCATGCGTGGCATTTCCACATCCAGGGTGATGACGTCCGGCATCAGGCTGGCGATCTTGGTCTTGGCAAAAACCGGATCAGCTGCCGTGCCAACCACCTCGATATCACCGGCATCATTAAGAATTTCGGACAATATCGCCCTGATAACGGCAGAGTCATCAATAATCAGTACCTTGATCTTGCTCCCCATGAAATCTCCTTGTCGGTAATGGCAGCAGGAGCAGCGTGGATCAGAGCGGCTGATTCCCCTTTGCCCGCTCCAGTAGCTCCGCACAACTTCCGCACATGATACAGGTTTTGCACGGCTGTGCATGATGATATACCGCGGTCGCCTCCCTGACCGCAATAACTTCCTTATCCTTGCCAAGCGGGCGTACCGTTATCTCCCCGGTCGCGGTTTTGAGCACCACCCGGATACCATTATTGTCCCTGACATGTTCGCCCACGATCGGTATGCCGTAGTGCCGGAGCCGCTCACGGGCGATGCATACATTTGCCGCTCCTATGTTAAAGATGTCATCCAGCCGTGAGATGACCGAACCGCCACCGAAGATCTGTGCCTGCAGGGAGTGCAGATCTGCGCCGATATCAACGATCTGCTCGATCAGGGTATCGATGGAGGTTGCACCATAGACGGTTGATTTTTCACTCCCCGGCTGTTCCCTGGGGAGCAGGTAATGATTGAGTCCTCCGATGCGTCGCTGTTCGTCCCACAGACAGACTGCCACGCATGAACCGAGGATGGTCTCCAGGGAGGCCGCTTCTTTCGATACGGCCAGTTCACCGATATTCAGCGTGATCCGTTTCATAGTCGGCGGTAGACGGTTATACCGGTGGGGGCGAAAAGAGAGTTATTGAACATGGTCTCGGAATGCCCCAAAAAGAGATGTCCATCAGTGGCCAGATGCTGATGGATCTTGCTGAAGAGATGGCTCTTCATCTCGTCATCAAAATAGATGATTACATTACGGCAGAAGATTAGATCGAATTTTTTACTGAAAGGGTAGTCCGAATCTTTGAAATTCAGCCTTCTGAAGCTGATGGCCTGCTTCAGGAAATCCTTGACGGTCACCATTCCCTGAAACGCACCGTTTCCCTTGAGAAAATAGCGACTCAGGAATTCACGATTCAGACCGGTCGGCAGCTGTTCAACACCATACAAACCCCGTTGTGCTGAAGTGAGAACATTGGTGGAGATATCAGTGGCCAGGATCTTGATCTTCCAGCCGCAAAAGGGATCGGGATCAAGATCGGAATAACCGTGATTGAGGGCCTCGCAGACGCTGATGGCAATGGAATACGGTTCTTCACCGGTGGAACAGCCGGCGCTCCAGATGCGAATCTCCTGGCTGGCGCGCCGGCTTTCCAGCAACTCGGGGATCAGGCTTTCTTTTAAAAGTTCGAAATGGTGATTTTCCCTGAAAAATTTGGTGGTGTTGGTGGAGATATTGTTGATCATCATGGTGCATTCATCCTGGTCAGCCGTGACCCGCTGGAAGTATTCCTCATAGCTGTTGAGTCCCAGTGTCCGCAGCCGTTTCTGGAAGCGGGATACCAGCAGGGTTTTCTTCTGTCCGCCAAGGTGGATACCGACAAAATCATAGATGAACGTGGCAAACAGCTCAAAGAGCTCATCGGTCATCATCGGCATGTCGTTCAGGTATGTCTCGGGCATTGGGGTGACCTATGAGCTGCTCTGCTGATCGTCTCCCTGATCAGCCAGCTGTTCCAACAGGGATGCCTCGTCGGCAGTCAGTACCTTGTCCACGTCTAGCACCAGCACCAGGTTCTCTCCCGCCTTCCCCATACCGGAGATGAACTCGGTGTTGATGCTGGTGCCGAAATCGGGAGCCGCTGAAATATCCTGGGATAACATGTTGATGATGTCGGAGACCGTATCAACGATCAGTCCCATCACCCCCCGGGAATATTCGGTCACGATGATACAGGTATGTTTCTTGTACTCACTGGTCGCCATACCGAATTTCTGTTTCAGGTCAAGCACCGGAATTATCGTGCCGCGCAGGTTGATGACACCTTTCAGGTAGGGTGGCAGGTGCGGCACCTTGGTAATACTGGTCAGCTCGATGATTTCCTGCACATTCAAGGCATCAAAGGCATACAGTTCCTCATTCAGGGTGAAGGTCACATACTCTTGCCCCGGATCGGTCTGTTCCGTGCTGGTGTTTCTTCTAAAGCTGGTCTCTGCCATATAATCCTCCCTGATCGTTTCAGAACTCCGAGAAGTCTCCCTGGTCATTAGCCGGCATGGACGACCTGGTCGTTACTGTCGGCCGCTTGACGGAAATTTTACGGGTAGCACCGCTGTTATGCGGTAGGCTTCTGGTGATGGGTGGTTCCTGACGGATGGTTGTCCTGGTTGCTCTGCGGTTGTCGTCCACCGTGAAGAAGGAGACCACATCCAGCAGTGCCTTGGCCTGGGCTGCCAGCTCTTCTGCCGAGGCCGAAGTCTCCTCGACCAGAGAAGCGTTCTGCTGGGTGGTCTGATCCACCTGCCCCATGGCCGTATTGACCTGATTGATCCCCTGGGATTGTTCCTGGGCCGCAGCGGCCACCTCGTCCATCAGGTCGGTGACCTTCTTGATGCCGGTGACGATTTCGTTCAGTTTTTTGCTCAGCTCCTCGGCCAGTTGAACCCCCTTGCTGGTCTTCTCACCACTGTCCTCGATCAGGGCGTTGATCTCCTTGGCCGATTGGGTGGTGCGCTGGGCCAGGCTGCGGATTTCGGCCGCCACCACGGCAAACCCCTTGCCATGTTCACCGGCCCGGGCTGCTTCAACTGCCGCGTTGAGTGCCAGCAGGTTGGTCTGGAAGGCGATCTCACCGATCACGTCGGAAATATTGGCAATTTTTGAGGATGACTTGTTGATGTCGGCCATGGCGGCGATGGTGTCGGCCATGACGATGGTCCCCTGCTCCGCTACCCCCTTGCTGGTACGGGCCAGATTGTTGGCCTCGCGGGCATTTTCAGCGGTACTGCGGGTGGAGGCGCCCATTTCCTCCATGGCGGCAGTGGTCTCTTCCACCGAGGCGGCCTGCTCCGTGATTTTCTGGGAAAAGCTCTGGTTGGCCTCGGAGATCTGGTCGGCAGCGATGGAGACCTGATGGGAGGCCTCGATGGTCTGATTGACAACCCCCTTGATGCCGCTGACCATGTCTTTCATGGCGCCCAGCAACTGCCCGGTTTCATCCTCGCTCTTGACTTCGATATCCACGGTCAGATCACCCTGAGCCAGGCGATTGCTCGCTTCCACCGCTTCAACCAGCGCCTGACGAATCCGGCGCGCCACCCCCCATGATATCAGCAGAATAATGCTGGCGCAGAGCACCAGCGTGATGATAATACCGTAACGAATCCGGTTGAGCTCCTTGCTAACATCATCAACATAGATGCCGGTGCCGATCACCCACCCCCAGGGGCGGAACAGTTTGACGTACGATAGCTTGGCAGCTGGTGCGCTTTGCCCCGGTTTGGGCCACATGTAATCGACTGTACCCTCACCCTTGTCCTTGGCGACCTTGACCAGTTCCACAAACAGCGGTTTGCCATGAGGATCCTTGATATCGGCGCAGCTCTTCCCCTCCAGTTCCGGCTTGAGCGGATGCATGACGGCCACCACATCCTGATTGACAACAAAGATGTATTCTCCATCGGCGTAGCGCAGGCTGCGCAGCTGCTCCCTGGCCATGCTCTGGGCAGTCTCCTGGCTGAATTCTCCTTTTTTGGCCCGTTCATCATAGTTTTTGGCCAGTGTCATGGCGAGGTCGGTGATGTCACTGAGCGCCGTTTCCTTTTCGTGCATCAGCTTCTTCTCGATGAACGGAAGCAGGATTGTCATGCTGATGGCAAAGATCATGACAATGGTAATTACCGAAATACTGATGATTTTGTTGAGAATTTTCCAGTTGTTAAATGCTTTCAGTTTCATGTGATCCTCCTTGGTTGGTCGTTACCTATTGTCACGTCTGGCTATGGATCATGGCTCACTACATGTTTTTGTCTGGTGGGAACGACGGTGCCCTTCACGCGCTCGATAGCTGGACGATACCGGCCACGTCGAGCACCAGCGCCACGCGCCCATCACCCATGATGGTGCCGCCGGCTATATCGAGTACCTTGGGGGTGGCTGAACCGAGGTTTTTCAGCACCACCTGTTGTTCTCCCAGCAGTTCATCCACCAGAAAACCGTATTTTTTCCCCTCATGGTGGGTGACCACCACGATTGCCGTGCACGGGTCGTGCTTGAAGCAGGGAACATCCAGCAGCTGGTGCAGGCGGATCAGCGGGATCCGTTCACCGCGCACATTGACCACCGATCCCTGCTCACCGACCGAATTGAGATCCTTGCGCAAGGGACGCACCGACTCGATCACCGAGGTGATCGGCACGATGAAGATTTCATTGCCGATACCCACGGTCAGGCCATCGATGATCGCCAGGGTGAGCGGCAGCCTGATGGAGATGGTGGTACCGGCCCCGAGCATGGTCTTGATCTGGACAGTGCCGTTCAACGCCTCGATATTCTTTTTCACCACATCCATGCCGACGCCGCGTCCCGAGGTATCGGTGATCTTGTCAGCTGTGGAGAAGCCGGGGAGCATGATCAGGTTGTAAATATCACTATCGGAGAGCCCGGCCGCGGTTTGAATCACCCCTTTTTCCAACGCCTTGGCGATGATTTTTTCCCGGTCGAGGCCACGTCCGTCATCCTGAACATCGATGTAGACCGCGTCACCCATCTGGTAGGCGTGGAGAAAAACCGTGGCCTGGCGCGGTTTATCAGCCGCCGCCCGCTGCTCGGGAAGCTCGATCCCGTGGTCGACCGAATTGCGAATCAGATGCACCAGCGGATCGGCGATTTTTTCCAGCACCCCTTTATCCAGCTCGGTTTCCTCGCCGCTGATCACCAGCTCGATTTCCTTCCCCTTGCTGGCTGAAAGCTCCCGGACCAAGCGGGTGAAACGCTGAAACACGTCACCCACCGGCAGCATGCGCAGCGACATGGCCGCCTCCTGGATATCCTTGCCGATGCGTTGCAGTTGGGAAAAGATCGTGTCGATCCGCTCGGAATTGGCGCCCCGCTGTTCGTGATCCTGACCGGCATGGCCATACATCACCTGGTGGAACATGGAGTGGTTGATCACCATCTCTCCCACCAGATTAACCAGGTGGTCCAGCTTCTGGAGGTCAACCCGGATACTGGTGGAGACCGCTTTCTTGATTGAATCGGTCTTGCGGGTGGACTGCTTGTCGAGCGCCTGATCAATCTCGGCGCTGCTCGCCTTCCCCTGGGCAACCAGGATTTCGCCCAGTTTCTTCTGCTGTGTCAGGGCATCCCGGATGTCGGTGGCATTGACCACCCCCTGCTCCACCAGCAGGGTGCCGAGCAGCGGAATATCGTGATCAGACGGAGAGAGGGAGGAAATCTCAATGACACTGCTATCCTCGATAAATTCGAACACATCGCGGATGGCCTGCTCGTCGTGGATTGTCTCCAGCCGGATTGTCCAGCGGAAGTAAAGTTCCTCGCATTCCAGTTCGGAAAGCGGGGGGACCTGCCCGGTGTCACAGGTCAGGGTGGTGATCTCACCCAGTTCCCGCAGTTCATCAAACAGTCTGGCCGGATCGAGTCCGCGTTGAAAAAGATTAAGCGGTGGGGTAAAGCGGATCAGAAAGCTGTTCAGCTCGCTGGTTGTGACGGGGAGCGGGGATTGTGATGGCGGTTCAGACTCGGCTGCCGGCGTGGCAACTCCTCGCAGGAGATTCATGCGGGCCATCAGGTCGAGACAGCGTTCAAAGGGGAATTCCTGTTCGGCGGCGACGGCCGCGACCATTTCCTTGATCATGTCCAACGCCTCAAGCAGCGTGCTGATCATCTCCTTGTGGATCGTCAGTTCGCCAGCACGCAACGATTCCAGGATTTCTTCCATCACATGGGTGAAACGGGCGATATCCGGTAATCCCACGGTGCCGCTGGAGCCTTTGATGGTATGGGCGGATCTGAAAATTGAATTCAACAGCTCGGCGTCGTCGGGAGTCTTTTCCAGTTGCATGAAACCATTTTCGAGGGTTTCCAAATGTTCCGACGCCTCTTCCACAAATATCGCGTGAAACCTTGTAAGATCCATATCTCCTCCAGCCGGTAATTCATTGGAAAACAGGTAAACAGAGTGGCGCCGTGGCGCCGCTCGCAAGCAATGTCATGTATGCAGTGCGGGAGCTATTTCAGAGTTCAACTCCAACTGAAGAGGCATAGGTCTTGAGGGTATCGGGAAGAGTAAATTTTAGCCTAATCCCCTTGCTGTCGGCCTCCTTGGCGGCAGCCACCAGCACCTGGAGCGCGGCTGAATCCATGCGGTCCACCCCGGAGAGGTCGATGGTTACATCCTCGCCACAATGCAAGGCGGATATCAATTCGCTTGCCATGTTTCCGATGGTGCAAATGGAGAGTGTCTCCTTGAACAGAACTTGTCGAACCATTGCACACCCCCTGTTCAGACTTGTATCGGACAACTTCTGATAAGAGAGTACCTCCAATTGTTACTTTGTAAATAGCAGTCACAGATTATCCTAATGTAGCAGGTGCAGGCTGCTTACAACCGTTTAGATTCGCTCAGAATTTCTTCCAGAACTTTTCGTGCCTCGTCAATATCAAAGCGATCCATGCTCGATTTCAATTTCCTGAACCGGACATCCTGGACGCTCCCCCGTAATTGCTCCCCGATTTTTTCCACAAATTCCAGTGCCTGAACCATGTCGTTTTCCAGTAGCGACATGATCTTTTCAGCCAGCTTACTGACCAGTGCCGCATCAAAAGCGGTTTTGTCCAGATTTGCAGTAGCAGCAGGGAAACTTTGATCACTGAAGGCTGCTTGCAGCCCATTGATCACGATGGAGTGCTGCGTGTCGAATTCGGTCAGCAGAGCCATAATTTCTTCTTCCCCCCATTCCAGCAGCATTTCCAGAGCTTCAGCGGCAAGCTTTAACTCCCTGGCACCGATACTGGCGGCAACCGATTTCAAGGAGTGGGCCAATCTGGCGGCACTCTCCCGGTCTCCCGCCGCCAGCTTTTCCCTGATTTCTACCCCGGCATATCGTTTGGTGTCCAGAAAACGGAGCAGCATCTCCCGGTAGAAATGGGGGTTGTTGTTCAAGTGGGTCAGGCCAACCTTGCTGTCGATTCCCGGTAGAGTTTCGGGCAGCGCGTCAGCAGCGGGGAGTGCGATATCTTTGATTGTCATGGTGAACTCCTTAGGATGGCACAGATTTTTTCATTGAGTTGAGTCATGTCAAGCGGCTTCTGGATATATTGCATTCCTGACTCCAGAATACCCCGCTGCGCCATGATGTCAGCCGTATAACCGGACATGAACAGCACCTTCATCTCCGGACGGATGAGATTGATCCGTTTCGCCAGTTCACGACCGTTCATTTCCGGCATGACCACGTCGGTCAGGATCAGGTCTATCTGCTGATCCTGACTGGCGCAGATTGCCAGCGCCTTCCGGGGGGTGCTGGCCTGGATTACCTGGTAGCCGATTTCCTCCAAAAGCCTGGTCGTCATCCAGAGCAACATCTCCTCATCTTCCACCAGCAGGATCGTCCCCGAACCGGTAAGTGCCGCCAGGGTTTCCTGCTCTGGCGTGACGATTTCCGCCACCACCCGCGGCAGATAGATCCTGAAGGTGGTTCCCTCCCCTGGCTCGCTCTCCACATTGATCAAGCCATTGTTCTGGGAGACGATGCCGTAGACAGTCGAGAGACCGAGACCGGTTCCTTTGCCAATCCCTTTGGTGGTAAAGAACGGTTCGAAGATATGCTCCCTGGTTACCCGATCCATACCGCATCCCGTATCGCTGACGGTTACCTGAACATAGTCACCTGGCTGAACATTGGGGTGAAGGTGCCCTGCTTCACGGTTGATATGCGTATTGCTTGTTGTGATGGTCAGCAGCCCGCCGTCCGGCATGGCGTCATGGGCATTGACCGAGAGGTTCATCAGAATCTGGTCGAGCTGGGAAGGGTCGAGCATGACGGTCCAGAGATCAGGCGCCAGGTGGAAGGCCCGTTTGACATCTTCGCCGATCAGCCTCCCCATGTTCTTGGCGGAATCGATGATCAAGGTATTCAGGTTGACCGGACGGGGTGAGATGATCTCCTTGCGGGAAAATGCCAGCAGCTGGCGGGTAATGTCACGGGAACGCTCCGATGCCGTTTTAATGGCATTCAGATTCTGCCACAGTTCACTACCCTCGGGAACTGTGGGCATCGAGAGCTGGGCCGCCCCCAGAATGATCCCCAACATGTTGTTGAAATCGTGGGCCACCCCGCCGGCCAGCCGCCCGATCGACTCCAGCTTCTGTGACTGCTGCAGTTGCTGTTCCATCTGTTTCTCACCGGTAATGTCGCGGGCCAGGCCGATGAAGCCGTTCATCATCCCGGATTCGCTACGCATGGCGGTGATGGTTAGGGAAACCGTGAGGCGGGAACCGTCCTTGCGGATGTAGGTCCACTCGCGCGTATCGTTTACCCCCAGGCGCGCAGCCGCCACAAAGACCTCAAAGCCCGGTGCGATTCCCATTTCTGTTGCCCGGGCAGCGACTTCCTCCGGGTCATGGATCAGCTCGGGAGTCGCCTTGCCAATCACCTCTTCGGCGGTATAGCCGAGCATCAGTTCCGCCCCTTCGTTGAATACATGGATAATGCCGTCCGGGTCGGTGCCGATAATGGAATAAGCGGTGGCGGCGCGCATCACCGAACGGAAACGTTCATTCGCCTCACGAATCGTCAGCTCGTCCCGCTTGCGATCGGTAATATCGCGGATCGACTCGATGGCTCCCACCACGTTCCCTTTGCAGTCGTATAAATGCCGGGCAATTCCCCACAGGATCCGCAGCTCGCCACGGGGATAGACATTGGCCTCGGCCAGCAGGCAATCCCCCTGCTGCTTGACAAAGCTGTAATTGGTCTTGATTTCATGGTCAGGTTTAAAAACCAGATCAATCAGAATCGGTCGTTTAACGCCATAGAAAGGGAGCCCGTATTCATAGTCACCTTTACCCATCATTGTTTCTGCCGTGAAGCCGGTCATGGTTTCAATCGCCTGGTTCCAGGCAATGATCTTCCCTTCCCGGTCAATGGCGAAGGTGGCGTCGGGGAGGAAATCGATGATTTCCGACAACCGCTTTTGTGATTCCAGCAGTTTCTCTTCCGCCCGCTTCCGTTCGCTGCTGTCGGTATTCAGCCGCTCGGTCATATGATTGAAGGCCTGGGCCAGAGCGCCGATCTCGTCACGGGAATCAACTTCCACGATCTGGTCCAGCTTGCCGCCGATAATGGTCTCCACCGCCTCCTTCATCCGGCAGACCGGCCGGGCAATGGTCCAGGCGATCAGCACACCGAACAAGCCGATCAAGAGCGCAATTGCCAGGCCGGCCATCCCCATGATGCTGGTCATGCGCACACGACCGTCGCTCAAGACGCTCCGATAGGCCTGCAGCTCGTCTTCATCAACCGTGGCGCCGATCACCCAGTCCCACGGGGCGTAATAGGCAAGGCGGGCGATTTTCCAGCGCTGCGCGGGGTCGCCCGGGTTCTGCCAGCGATAGCGTTGCGTTGCAAGTTGACCCGGTGTGAGAGCGGTGGCTGTACTGATGATTGAGGTGACTACGGCGCGGGTATCATTATCCCTGCTTTCCAGGATGTTTTCACCGTCCCGTTCCCCCCGCTGGGAAATGACATAGCGTCCCCGGTTTTCTCCCTTCCCGCTCAGGACATAGACATAGCCGCTCCTGCCGACCGTGGTTTTCAGGATCGCCTGCCGCACACGCGCCTCGACGTTGGACTGTTTGACACCGACAAACAACATGCCGGCCAGCTTGCCTGACTTGTCTTTGATCGGTTCGTAGGCGGTCAGGTACCAGGCGTTTACCACGTAGGCGCGGCCATGGTAGGTGTTCCCCTGGCGAATGGCGGAAATTACCGGGTTGGGGCTTCCATCGGGATTGACGGCAGGGATGTAGGTACCGATGGCGCGCTTGCCGTCTCTGGTCTTGACCGAGGTGGCGACGCGCAGCATGTCGCCGTTGTCATTCATACGCTGAAAAATGGTGGCGGTTTCACCCACCATGCGGGTGACCTGATCAACCACCATGCTTTCGGCAGCGGGAGATGTGTTGTCACCGAGCAATTTGCCACCGATCAGCATTGTGGGGAGCCTGACCTCGGTAGTGCTGTTGGTGAACTGGTTGACAGCCGTCCAGGTTGCGCTTTCCGGCGACAGGCTGACTCCACCTGCGCCGGTCAGTACGTAATGCGCCACCTTGAGGTTGCTGTTGAGTTGTTGCTGGACCGCGTCATTTTCGGTCTGGACGAGATTGTAAACCCCCAGGGTGATGTGGTTCAGATCGGCATCGATCAGCTTGTCCACTTCGCGTTGCGCCAGATGGTTGTACTGACCGCTCTGCCATACCGCCAGCAGCACCAGGATTATGGCAGTTACCAGCACACTGCCGGTTCCCAGCAGGGCGATCTTGGTATTCAGCCTGAAATCAGGTAGAAACTTGAACATTAGTATCTCCCGGAGCGTAATAATGGCTGATCAGCGGAGTCAGCGGTACACAGGCGTAGCAGAGAAAACAAAATTGTCTTCATGGTGCAGAGCGCAATATTTCACTGATTTTATCATTCAGCTGGGCCGCCACCAGCGGTTTCTGGATAAACTGCATTCCTTGCTCAATGATGCCGCGTTGCGCCACGATGTCGGCCGTATACCCGGACATGAACAGCACCTTGATCTCCGGGCGGATTGACTTGATCCGGTCAGCCATCTCCTTGCCGTTCATGCCGGGCATCACCACGTCGGTCAGGATCAGGTCGATGACCTGATCCCCCCGGCTAACAATATCAATCGCCGCCTGGGGTGAGGCTGCCTGAATGACGCGGTAGCCGATCTCCTCCAACTGATTGGTCGCCACCTGGAGCAGCATCTCTTCATCCTCCACCAGCAGGATTGTTCCCGAGCCGGTCGGTGCTGGCGGAATATGCTGCTCGGTCGGCGTTACTTCCTCAATCAGGCGCGGCAGATAGATCCGGAAGACCGTCCCCTGCCCTGGTTCGCTGTAGACATTGATAAACCCGCTGTTCTGGGTGACGATGCCGTACACGGTTGCCAGGCCGAGACCGGTCCCCTGCCCCACTTCCTTGGTGGTAAAGAACGGCTCGAAAATATGGTCACAAATTTCACGCTCCATGCCGTGCCCCGTGTCGCTGATACTCAACTGGACGAACTCCCCTGGCCGCGCTTCGGGGTAGCTCTGCCCGAATTCCCGCTCGATAGACAGATTGGCCGTTTCGATCATCAGGCTGCCGCCGTCCGGCATGGCGTCGCGGGCGTTGACCGCCAGATTCATCAGGATCTGGTCAACCTGGGAGGGATCGATCTTGACTGTCCAGAGGCTGGTGGCCGGATGGAAGGTCAGTTTAATGTCTTCGCTGATCAGGCGGGCCAGCATTTTTTCCGAGTCGATGATCAGGCTATTCAGGTTGACCGGCCGGGGGGCGATGATCTCCTTGCGGGAAAAGGCCAGCAGCTGGCGGGTGATGTCGCTGGAACGTTTGGCTGCCTTGCCGATCTGTTCCAGATACTTGAATCCGGGATGATCTTCCGGCAGTTTACGTTGCAACAGCTCTACCGAGCCGAGAATCACGCTGAGCATGTTGTTGAAATCGTGGGCCACACCGCCGGCCAGTCGTCCGATCGACTCCATCTTCTGTGACTGGTGCAGCTGCTCCTCCAGCCGTTTCCTCCCGGTGATATCCTGGATGAAGCCCACCAGACACGGTTTGTCGCTCCCCGGATCGCTGGTCAGCATCATGTAGAAGATGGCATCCAGTAGCTTGCCGTCTTTGCAGAGCAGGGAGAGTTCCTGCTGGATATACTCCCCCTTGGCAGCGATTGCTTTTTCAATCGTTGCCTGATGAGCCTCGGGAGTCAGCCAGAGCGTTACGGCCGCTCCGGCCGGGTTGACCTGGGCAATCATTTCTTCGGCAGTGCCATAGCCGAACATGTTCGCCTGAGCCGCGTTGACCTGCAGAAGCTGGCCATCGAGGGTTGTCCGGAACATGCCGATCGGCGCCCCCTCAAAAAGGGCGCGCAGACGGCGTTCACTCTCCTGGAGCGCCAGGTCTGATCGTTTGCGATCTTCGATTTCCTCCTCCAGCACGACGGTCTGATCCTGCAGTGTCTCCTGAGCCATCTGACGCTCGACGATTTCCTCTGCCAGTTGCACGGTCTGCAGCTGCAGCCGCTCCTCGACCAGCTTGCGCTCGGTAATGTCACGCACGGTGACGATTACCCGTTCCTGATCCAGAATCCGGTCGAGGCGCATGTTTACCTCACCCCAGAAGAGACGGCCCGAGCGGTGTCGTGCCTGCCAGGTAAAAAGCTGGGGAGTCCCGCTGGCCGCCTTGTGCATCCATTCTCTAGCTTCCTGTTGCGTATAGGGGGGGATGCCGGAACTGATCTGTTCCACCTTGAGCCGTAGCGCATCCTCCCTATTGTAGCCATACATTTCAATCATCCGCCGGTTGACGTCAAGAATGGCGCCGGTAGCCGGGTCATGGATGAAAATGGCGTCGTTGACGGAATTAAAGATGGTCTGATAGCGTTCTTCGCTGATTTCCAGTTTCTGCTGGGTCTGCTGGATGTCGTGCAGCATCCGTCGAATCAGGAACAACAGCAGCAAGGAGGTGATGGCAATGAACAGCCACCCCTTGAACACGGAAATTCTGGTGATCAGATGCCGGTCGGAGACCAGTATCCCCAGCAGCTCATCGGAGAAGAAGATCCAGAGCGCCCCGAACAGGAGGTACTGCAGAACAATCCGCAGCGCCCCATGCTTGGCCGGGCTCCCAGCTGCTCTGTTTGATGCGGCACAGTTGTCAGACATGTGCATACCTTTCACTGCTGCTGAAATTTCTGTTGATCACGGTCATGACAATGCCGGGGAGTCAAGTGGCGCTCTGCCAAGGATTTTTCCCAGTTTTTCATTCAGTTGATTGATGTTGAGCGGCTTCTGGATGAAATACATCCCCTCCTCCACGATGCCGCGCTGGGCCACGATGTCAGCTGTGTAGCCGGACATGAACAATACCTTGGTGGTGGGGCGCATGCTCCTGATTCTGTCTACCATTACCTTGCCGTTCATCCCCGGCATGACCACGTCGGTCAGGATCAGGTCAATCTGCTGATCCGCTTTCTGACAGATCGCCAGCGCGTCGATCGGGTTTGAGGCTTGAATTACGCTGTAGCCGATCTCCTCCAGCATGCTGGTCGCTACCATCAGCAACATTTCCTCATCTTCCACCAGCAGTACCGTTCCGCTACCACTCAGTTCCAGCTGTGGCGGTTCGCTTTCCTCGATCGGTTTCTCCTGCAGGCGCGGCAGGTAAATCTTGAAGGCTGATCCCTGTTCCGGCTCACTGTAGACGCAGATGAAACCGTTATTCTGGGTGACAATACCGTACACGGTTGCCAGTCCGAGGCCGGTTCCCTGGCCGACAGCTTTGGTGGTAAAGAAGGGCTCAAAGATCCGTTCTCTGGTTTCCTTGCTCATGCCGATACCGGTGTCGTTGATGGTCAACTGGACATAGTCGCCGCAGCGGGAATCAAGGCAATGCTGGCCGTAGGAATCGTCGATATGGATGTTGGCCGTTTCTATGATCAGGCTGCCACCATCCGGCATGGCGTCGCGGGCATTGACCGCCAGATTCATCAGAATCTGATCCACCTGGGAGGGGTCGATCATGACGGTCCAGAGGTTGGTGGCTGGCCGGAAGGTGAGCTTGATATCTTCGTTGATCAGGCGGGCGAGCATCTTTTCCGATTCGATGATCAGGCTGTTCAGATTGACCGGCTTGGGGGAGACAATTTCCTTGCGGGAGAAGGCCAGCAGTTGACGGGTGATTTCCCGGGACCGGTCGGCCGCTTTGGCGATCTGGTCCAGGTATTTGAAGGCCGGGTCATCCGGCGACATCTTGCGTCGCAGCAGTTCCGTGCCTCCCAGGATGACACTCAGCATATTGTTGAAATCATGGGCCACGCCGCCGGCCAGGCGGCCGATCGATTCCATTTTCTGCGATTGACGCAGTTGCTCCTCCAATTTTTTGTGCTCGCTGATATCGCTCAAACTACCGGTCAGACCGATAACCTCGCCATCCTCCATCAGCGGCCGGCTGGAGGAGCGGACGTAGCGGAAGGTGCCATCCTTCTCCAGCAGGCGAAATTCGTGTGGTTCCACCTTCCCTGCCAGAGTCTGCTCAAATATGCTGATCAGAGTGGTCAGATCTTCGGGGTGGATAAAGGTCTTGAATGACTGGCCGATAAGCTGCTCCGGCCTGAACCCGCTCAGAGAATGGATCACCGGGCTGATGTAGGTGATGATCCCCTCCACGTCCAGGCTGAAGATCACGTCGTTGATGTTCTCCACCAGCGAACGATAACGGGCTTCGCTGTCGGCCAGTTTTTTTTGTGCCTGCTCCAGCCCCTCCAGCTGCTGTTGCAGTTGGGGATAGTAGCTTTTGCGCAGGGAGCGTTCCCCCAACCCGATCACCTTGTCACGCAGTGAAGGGCCTGTTGTTGCGGAATCAGAGCGCATTTCCATAGATCCTCTCAATATCCTGTACCGTCGCTGCGCGTGGGTTGGTGGCGGAACAGGGATCATTAAAGGCGTTGATGGCCAGCTGGGGCAGGTCGTTGCGGGAAACACCCAGGCCGCCGATGGTGGTGGTGATACCGGCGGCTTCACGCAGCCGGGCGATCCCTTGTAGCAGTGCTTGTAGCCGATCATCCGGATTTCCCTGGTTACAAGCCAGTCCCATTGCCATGCCGATGGCGTCGTAGCGTTCCGGGGCGGCGGCATAGTTGAAACTGACCACATGATCCAGCAACAAGGCATTGCAGATGCCATGGGGGAAATTTAGCAGTCCCCCCAGGCTGTGAGCCATGGCATGCACCAGACCCAGGCTGGCGTTGGAAAAGGCAAGACCGGCCAGCAGGCTCCCCATCATCATGTTGTTGCGGTATTCCATCAAGAGGGGATCTTTGATGGCGGGGACCAGATTGTTCGCTACCAACGGGATGGCAGCCAAGGCGTTCAGATCGGTAATTGGCGAGCTGGCGTTGGAAACATACGCTTCAATGGCATGCACCAAGGCGTCAATACCGGTGGCGGCAGTCAGCTCGGCCGACATGGTGGTCGTGGTTTCAGGATCGATCAGCGCCACATCCGGCACCACGGTTTTGCTGATGATGGCGATCTTTACCCGGCGGGTCGTATCGGTGATGATGGCGAACTGGGAAACGTCGGCCGAGGTGCCGGCGGTGGTTGGTATGCAGATCAGGGGGGGGCCGGGCATCGGTACCTCATCGACCCCTTCGAATTCCAGCACATTTTTCCCGTTGGCATAGGCGATGCCGATCCCTTTGGCGCAATCCATCGGACTGCCGCCACCCACGGCGATGATGATGTCGCAGCCGGTTTGCCGGTAAAAACGGACACCTTCAGCGATTTCAAGATCCTTGGGATTCAGGGTTACGTCTTGAAATATTTCCCACGGAATTCCCTCGGCTGCCAGTGAACGGAGCACCTTGTCAACCCAACCGGCCTGTACAACCCCCGGATCGGTCACCACCAGCGCCTTTTTTGCGCCGAAATTTCTGGCGTAGCGCCCAATCAGGTTGAGTGCCCCCCCACCATAGATAAACTCCGGGGCGACAAATTTACGCAGTTCCAACGTGGCGGCTCGGCTCATGTGCTTTCTCCCTTTCGCTTGTTGTAGCCGGTGAATCAATGTGAGCAGCAAGTATATCAGATAAATGCTATGTTACTTTCCTGCGAACATTTTTTTTAAAATAGGTGTTGCCCTTGAAAAGCAGGCGTTATATCTTCAGTCGCTGAATGAGACAGGCTCATGGGGAGAACAGAGATGAACAACAACGACATACTACGCAGGGTTCGCTACGCGCTTGATATCAGCAATCCGGGGATGATTGAAATTTTCAAGCTCTCCGGCTGTACGCTGGAGCTGCCGACACTGTTCAAACTGCTGAAAAAGGAAGAAGAGGATGATTTTATTCCCTGCAGTAATCCGCTGCTGCTCTTTTTCCTGGATGGTTTGATTATCCAGCGGCGGGGCAAACGGGAAACAGCAGCGGGTGAGTCCGTCAAGCAGGATACATCGGTCAACAACAACGGGATCCTGAAGAAGCTGCGGATTGCCCTGGATCTGAAAGAAAAAGATATGCTCGATGTGATGCAACTGGCGGGCGTTACACTTTCCAAGCCCGAATTGACGGCGCTTTTCAGAAACAAGGAACACAAGCATTACAAGGAGTGCGGCGACCAGTTTCTGCGGAATTTTCTGAACGGTCTGACCAAACGTATCAGAGGGATTGCTGCTGAAGCGTGATCGCTGCAGCCTGCTCCCGGTGTATGCCGGGCAACTAAAAGAGACGCTACACTTGATTGATCTGTAATTTCCGATTGAAGCACAACCTACTTTGCCGTACACTCCCACGATTATGATTACCTTTGATACCATAGCGGAAAAAGTCCGCCACGCTGAGCGCATATCCGCACCAGAAGCCCGGTTTCTGTACGAGTACCCCGATTTGCTGGCAATCGGTGAGTTGGCTGCCATTGCCAATCAACGCAAAAACGGGCGTGATGTCTATTTCAATGTCAATCGCCACATCAACCCTACCAATATCTGTGTCAATCGTTGCGCCTTCTGTGCCTTTTCACGAACCGCCGGAGAAGAAGGGGCGTACACCCTGGCGCTGGATGAGATCGGTCGCCGGGCTGCCGAGGCTGCCGCTGAAGGGGCCACTGAAATTCACGTGGTCGGTGGCTTGCACCCAGATCTCCCCTTTGAATATTATGAACAACTTTTGGCTACCATCCGGGATGCGGCGCCAACCGTTCATATCAAGGCTTTTACGGCGGTTGAGATTGATTACCTGGCCAAGATGGCAAATCTTTCGATTGAGCAGACCTTTGGGCGGCTGATGGCAGCCGGACTCGGCTCAATGCCGGGAGGCGGCGCTGAGATTCTGGGTGAAACGGTGCGGCAACGCATTTGTCCAGAAAAAATATCGGGGGCGCGCTGGCTCGAAATCATTCGGCTTGCCCATGGCTGCGGGCTCAAGACCAACGCCACCATGCTGTATGGTCATGTTGAAACAATTGATGACCGGATCGAGCATCTGGAAATGCTGCGCAGCCTGCAGGATGATACGGCCGGTTTCCAGGCCTTTATTCCGTTGGTGTTCCAACAGGAACATTCGGATTTAAAGCTTGATCTGGCTGCATTCTCCGGGGTGGATGATCTCAAAACTCTGGCAATCTCCCGCATCTATCTCGATAATTTCCAGCATATCAAGGCTTACTGGATCATGCTGGGAGAAAAGATCGCCCAGGTGTCGCTCGCCTTTGGCGTCAATGACCTGGATGGCACGGTGGTGGAGGAAAAGATCGGCCATGAGGCGGGCGCCGCCTCTCCCCAGTCGTTGACCAAGGAACGGCTGGTGGAAATGATCCGTAAAGCGGACAAGATTCCGGTGGAACGGGATACCTTGTATCGTCCGTTGCAGCGCTATGAGTAACGGTTGCTGGTCTGCTCCCCTGCTTGACATTAGTGATGTTTGTTGTTAGTTGTTTTGCTCGGTTTATAAAACAAAACACCCGTATTCAGGTGGCTCTCAAGGAAAATATAATGCATAAAAAACTGTTTATTCCCGGTCCGGTGGAAATTCATCCTGATATCCTGGCTGCCATGGCACAACCGATGATCGGTCATCGTATGAAAGAATATGCCGAGTTGCACGGCCGGGTGACAACCGGGCTTAAAAAACTGATGAAAACCGAAGATCGGGTGTTTTTGGCAACTTCCAGCGCCTTTGGTGTAATGGAAGGAGCTATCCGTAATCTGGTGGGAACCCGCTGCGCCAATTTCTGTAACGGCGCTTTTTCCGATAAATGGCACGATGTGACGCTCCGCTGTGGCAAGCAAGCGGATGCGATCCGTTTTGACTGGGGAAAGCCGGTGACCCCGGAAGTGGTGGAACAGACTCTGGCCACCGGCAAGTACGACAGTATGACCATGATCCATAACGAAACCTCCACCGGCGTCATGTCCCCCTTGGCGGAAATTGCCGAAGTGATGAAGAAGTTTCCCGAGGTGATGTTTGTCGTCGACACGGTCTCATCCATGAGCGCTCTTGATATTCCGGTGGGTGACATGGGAATCGACAGCTGTATTTTCGGGGTACAGAAAGCATTTGCCCTGCCGCCGGGACTGGCCGTGTTCAGCGCCAGCGAAAAAGCGCTGCAACGGGCGGCAGGCATGGCGGGACGTGGCTACTATTTCGATTTTGTTGAATTTGCCAGCAACGACGCCAAGAACAACACCCCGTCAACCCCCTGCATTTCACAGATCTATGCCCTTGATTGTCAACTGCAGCGGAT
>DAINBV010000005.1:0-99511 GCA_036732725.1 Geobacteraceae bacterium
CGCATGCCGGGTGGTGTGGGGGCTGGGGGAGAAAAACCCCCGGCTACCCGATTGAAAGTTCTCAGGTTGTTTTGCTTTTACTATCTGATTCTTTAAGCAGCTTTGCCAGTAGCTCATTTGATTTTCTGAGTTCGTTCATTACCTCTTGCTGGTGTTCACGTGAGTCCTGAATTGCTTGTTGGTACTGCTCTGTCATAGATTTTGTATATTTTTTGCTTTGCACGAAAGCAAAGATAACAAGAACTGAAAGTGCGACAATAAGTGAGTCATAGTAGCTTATCCTATTTGCTTTTTGGGTAGCCGAAGCTACCTCAATATTCTTGTTGAATTTCTGAATTGCAAACTGGGTGTATACTTCGTAATTCAGCCATTTACTGTGTTCTACATCAAACATAAACATCGTAATATTCTGACGCCATGTTTGAAAACTTACTTTTTCAGAAACATCCCGCTTCAAACCTGGGAGTTCAATTTGAATAATAGCTTCTTTAAAAACCTTACCATTGACATTTGCGTCACTAATCATGGTGTCGATTATTTTTATAGTTCCATCGTAATCGAATTTTTTTGACTTGAATTTGTAAACGTCTTTTCCGATTTTCGTGAACTCGTCAGTATCAGGCCGACTCTTTACGTAGCTCTCCCATGCGGGCATCAAGTCATCAGTGTTGGGAAGGGCTCCGAAAGCGGATGCGGCGAATAATATTAAGATGATGAAAAAGCTGATTTTAATTTTCATTTTTTCTTCCTTTCAACGACAAGCATGACCCGCAGGGCGGGGCCTTTTCCGCCCTGACGGTGTCCATGCGTGAGTTAGGAAATTCATCATGGCATTGGACGATATCTACGAAAGATTAGGTCGTATGGCTATGGCAACTGGTCAGATTGATTCTGGCTATTATCATCTTGTTTCGACTGGCAGAATCCCATTTGCTTCTTGTCTTCAGAATGAAGTAAGACAGCCAGCACATATTCGGTCGGAATCCAAATGTTCGCAGGAGGTAAATCTTCAGGAAAGTCCTGGACAACCGCGACAATGTTTAAGTAATTACCCATGTTGTCAGCGGATATGCAGTCAAAAACAACACTGTCATCGTCAATGTTGCCGCGATATAATTCCTTGAAGTTCGGGAATAACCGAGCGAATTTACTTGATACGAACACGCAAATATCTGGTTTTTTCACGATGTTATCTCCGTTGATTCTTTAATTCGGTGTTTGGTTGTTCTGACTTTTCATTGTTTTTTCTGATCTTCAGCTTGTAGCGGAATCAAAGTAGCGTTAATCAAGTCTGGCATTGTGAGTTCGTTCACAAATTCTTTGTAATCATGATAGCCAGCTTTTCTTATGGTGATAACGGCGCGTGTAAATGTTCCATCTGAACTCCAAAGCGGCATAATCTCATCTTTTGAAGTAAGTAACGGCGTCCTGCCAATATTGTCTCGATTCGAGAAAACGTCTGCGCCAGAGGGATCACTGACTATGTTGACTATTTGGCCTCCGCAACCAAAGATAAGACAGGAAATAATGATGGGGGCAAAACGCAAAATAATGGATTTAGTTGTTTTGGTAATCATAGTGACCCTCCAATTTATTACATTGCTAAGGAGATAATATTTTGAATACGACTTATTACGATTGGTCTCATATTTCTTCTAGCTGTCAGCGAACCAAAATCAGCATATTGCACATAGCAAGGTATTTGCTTTGTTTTGTCTTCCTTATGATGTGCCAATTTGCGCCAAGCACAGCGCATTCTGATTCGCGGAATCCAAGCCAAATAAGGCAAGAAGTTTCTGATAGCCGATTCGTGCCTCTTGTAGGCGTCGTTCGTGAGGATGCTGCGGGCATCCACGCTCTCGGGAGTCTGGATCAATGCGTCGAGTTCTGGGCGAAACGCCTCAATCACTTTACTTCCTTGATCGGCTCTTTTGTTTTTGGGGTCCCTTGTGTTGGCGAGGAGATGGTTCAGCCAAACCGTAAGGAGAACAAGCAAAATACCGGCGATAGAAATTTGACCTGGGATGACAGATATCTCGCTCAAGCTATATTCCTCTTGATAATAGTCCCGGTTATTTGCGCATTAATCACGGTTGTCTTTTGGGGTTCTAAGAATAACGACTAAGCGCACCGGCAAGCGGAGCGCAGACCGTGTGCATTTTACTGGTTATACTGCGGATCTTGCCGAGAGGATAGTATGCCACAATTTAAAGTGTTGCTGGAAAAACCGCTTGGAATATACAACGGCGCAAAAGGGCCAATAAATCCGTTCTCTAACTTTGACATTTTAAATCCTTCTCTGAGAGCAAGGTTTGACGTTCGGGAGTTCATTTTTGAAGCCGAGAGCACGGCACACGTTGAACAGTTGCTTCACGATGCAAGGGCAGAAGATGTGCCGAACGTGCGGGGTTTTCGACTCCGTTCAATCGAAGAGATAGCAGGATAACTCGTTAATCACCGGTTAGACCGAGTATCTAATACTATATACTGACATCTAATATTATATGCCGGTATCTAATATTAGATGCAATTCAAGCATCCAATATTAGATGCTTTTCCATGTCAGTGCCCTTGATTCTCTTGAACAGTTCCACCGTTACCAGAATCCTGTCACTGTCATTCTGGGGTTGCCAGGGTTAGCGAAACATCCTGAAAAGAGAATTACACCAATATCCTAACAATAACAACCAGTAACCCCACAACAGGAAATACCTCCATCAGTTCTCTCTATCACCCAGCTGTGCTGTTGTAAGAAGAGGTTACCACCCTCCACTACTGTTGACGGCATGTAATCCAGATCGTCAATGAACCCAAAATTCCCGCATGCGGGAATTTTGAGCTAACATATTGATTTATAACAAATCACGTCGAAAAACAGCCCGAATTTTTCCCAGCCTGATTTTGAGCTGCTTTTGCTGTAATGTGCTGAAATATTTAACATTATCACTTAATTATCTTCATCTTCTGGTAAATCATGCTTCGCATCTTCTCCAGGATCACATGCAACGCAGCCTTCTGCTCGGCGCTCAATCTCGTATCATCCAGCGTGTAGAGCTTGTCATAAAACTGATCAACAAAGATAAGGTCAATCGGCGCATCAACCGGCTTGGGCTTGGCGGTCTGCTTCCTGATCTCACCCCGTGTCAAGCCGGTCGCCTTGTATTTGGTGTACAGCGCAGTCATCTTTTCCGCTGTCTTCGCTTTGGCAATCTCCATCAGGATACTTCGGGATGTCTTGGGATCGTTTCGGCAGTCGTCTTTTACCTCCGCCGGTAAGCGGTTCAACGACAGCATGGCCGATATGGCGGTATCAGATTTGCCTAGCACCGAAACCAGATCGCTGAGCGCATAGTCATGCAACGACCGCAACCGCTCAATTGCCTCGGCCTCTTCGATGGCGGTCAGGTTCTCCCGCAACAGGTTCTCGATGATCGAGATCTCCGCCGGTTCGCCGTCGGTCAGAATCGCCGGGATAAGCGCCAGTTCGGCATTCCTGGCTGCCTGATACCGCCGCTCGCCGGAGACGATGATAAAACCGCCATCCGCAGCTTGCCGCACCAGGATCGGTTGCAGCACGCCATGACTGGTAATCGAAGCGGTCAGTTCAGCTAACGCCTGTTCGTCAAAGAACTTGCGCGGCTGTTCCGGATCCGGCTGCACCTTGGTTATGTCGAGGTCATACAATTTCCCTTTTTCATACGATGTGTTGGCCGCCATATCTTCTCCTTTTTATTGAGTTTGGGAGTTGCGAGTTATGAGTTGAAGAGTTGCGAGTTGTGGAGTTACTCAATGAACTCAATGAACTCAATGACTCAATGACTCAATGAACTCCCGAACTCTCGAACTCTCGAACTCCCGAACTCTGAACTCCGAACTCCGAACTCCGAACTCCGAACTCCGAACTCCGAACTCTGAACTCCTTAACACGTACTGTACCAAAGGCGGAATTGTGCGGTCTGTCGGAGGAGACTCAACATGCGTTGCGACACTAAAACCATTTACAAACCGGTCGGTTGGGCTGATGTTGAAAATTTGCGGGCGGATTGGAATTATGACTGTCGAGGGCTGAAAGGGTGGGGAAAGCAGCCACTGCGGTGAGGGAACTTCAACAAGTATAGCCGAATGGTGTAAAGTTCCTTGCCACCATGTGGGGGCTGGATTGGTAACCTGTTGATATTATGCGTTGCAGGCGTGTGTAAAGATTTTTTCCAATGGATCGTGAAAATCTGGCAACCGGCTGAAATCCGGTGATTACGGGTGGAAAGTTTCTTTGCAATCCTGGGAAAAGGGAACACATGGGGGCTTCAGTACTGCTGCCGGTACACAGTAACATCTAAGCCAACCCCCCTCAGTCCCCCCTTGTCAGAGGGGAGGCATTTAAGCCTCCCCTCTGACAAGGGGAGGTTTGGAGGGGTTTGCTGCGAGTTACAAGGCACTGGTACGCTGCCAATAGCCGGATTGAATTCGAGATCTGCTCTCCTGTTTGCATTTACCCGCAGAGTGTCCTATAACTACAGCTGCTTGACTCTATCTATTGATGTAAGGAGTAGTGCGTGAAACTACCTGAACTACTGGCGCCGGCCGGTAATATGGAAAAATTGCAGACTGCCATTCGCTATGGGGCGGATGCCGTCTATATGGGGGGGAAGGCGTTCGGCTTGCGTAACCTGGCCGATAACTTCAGCCTGCCGGAAATGGAACAGGCGCTTGACTATTGCCATAGCCGTGGGGTCAAGGCGTACCTGACGGTTAACAGCTTTCCCCACAATGCTGCTCTGCAACAGCTGGAAACCTACCTGCGCGAGATTGCCGGGCTCCCCTTTGATGCCTATATCGTGGCTGATCCCGGTGTTGTCGACCTGGTCAGGGAAATCTCCCCTGAGCGGGAATTGCACCTTTCAACCCAGGCCAATACCATCAACTGGCGCAGTGCCCAATTCTGGCAGAAACAGGGGGTACGGCGGGTCAATCTGGCGCGGGAAACCACCCTGGAGGCGATGGGGGAAACCATCCAGCGCACCGGCATGGAGGTGGAGGTGTTTGTACATGGCGCGCTCTGTATCTCCTATTCAGGACGTTGCCTGATCTCCAGCGCCATGGCGGGGCGCGATGCCAACCAAGGGGAGTGTGCCCACCCCTGCCGCTGGAATTACCATCTGGTGGAGGAAAGCCGGCCGGGGGAATATTTCCCGGTGGTGGAAGATGATAACGGCACCTTTATTTTCAACTCCCGTGATCTCTGCCTGCTGGAGCATCTGCCGGAAATCATACGCACCGGTGCGGCCTCGCTCAAGATCGAGGGGCGCATGAAGGGGATCAATTACGTGGCCTCGGTACTGCGGGTGTACCGCACCGCGCTGGACGAGTATCAGCGCGATCCCGAAGGGTGGATCTGCCGACCCGAATGGATGGAGGAGTTGGCAAAATTGAGCCATCGTGGCTATACCACCGGTTTTCTGTTTGGCGAGCCGCATAACGTGGGGCAGGAGTACCATGCCGCCTATATTCGCAGCCATGAGTTTGTGGGGCGGGTGGAGTCGGTCAGGGAGGATGGCGCGACGGTGATCGAGGCCAGAAACCGCATCCAGTCCGGCGATGAACTGGAAATTATCGGCCCGGCCATGAAGGTGGAACGCTTGACCGTTGATCAGCTGGAGCTGGTGAATCCCGATGGCGGCACCAGCATGGTGGCGGCGGTCAACCCCAATCAGCGGATTATCATGCGCTTGCCATTTGCCTGCGAGCCGTTTGATCTGATTCGCCGGGAAAAAAGGGAGCGGAAATGAGGGATCTGAAATTTACCGGCCGCAGCAGTGCCGGCGGTTGGCTGCGCGATCTGCTGATTCTGGCGCTGGTACTGGGGATACCGTTTATCCAGTACCTGGGCGGGTTGCCGTTGATCGATCCCGATGAGGGGCGGTATGCCGAGATACCGCGGGAGATGCTGGAACGGGGCGATCTGGTGACGCCGACCCTCAACTATGTAAAATACTTTGAAAAGCCGCCGCTGCTGTACTGGATCAATGCCGCCTCGCTTAAACTGCTGGGAGAACACGAGTTTGCCGCGCGGTTTCCTTCGGCAATCTGCGGTTTGCTGACGGTGTTGGCCACCTATATCATTGGCCGGCGGTTGTATGGCCGCCGGACCGGTCTGCTGGCAGCGGCAATGCTTGGCACGTCGGTCGGTTTTGTGCTGCAGTCACGGATCATTCTGACCGATATGCTGCTGACCCTCTGTCTGACTGGCGCACTGGGCGCGTTTATCATCGCTGCCCAGCGGGAGGGGAAGCGTTCCCAGGATCTCCCCTGGTATCTGTTCTACCTGTTTTGTGCCCTGGCAACGCTTGCCAAGGGGTTGATCGGGATGGTGTTTCCGGCCGGGATCGTGTTCTGGTACCTGCTGGTCAGCAAACGCTGGCGTGTCCTGCGTGAAATGCGTCTGGCTACCGGCCTGCTGTTCTTCCTGGCCGTGGCTGCCCCCTGGTTTGTGCTGGTGTCGCTCAGGAATCCCGAATTTGCCCGGTTTTTCTTTATTCACGAACATTTTGAACGTTTTACCAGCACGGTGCACGGGCGCTACCAGCCATTCTGGTTTTTTGTGCCGGTGTTGCTGGCAACCATGCTCCCCTGGTCGATGTTTATTCCCGGCAGTGTGGTCAGAGCCTGGCGCGACCGGCATTTTGAGGAAGGGAAGGGGGGGCTGTTTCTGACGGTCTGGATGGTTGTGATTTTCCTCTTTTTCTCAAAGTCCAATTCCAAGCTGATCCCCTATATCCTCCCGATTTTCCCCCCGCTGGCCATTCTGATCGCCAGCCGGTTTGATGCCTTGCTGGAGGGGCGGGGGAGAGAAATCAAGAGTGCGGCGTTGTTGACCGGCATGGTCTCACTGCTGGTGGGAGCGGCTTTTGTGGGGTACGGCGCACTGCCGCAGGTCGTGGAACTCGCCGTCAGTCTGGTGCCGTCCCAGGCCGAAACCTTGAAGCGCTTTGTGACCACGCTTCCTCCCCTGGGAGTGGTAGCGCCGCTGGTGCTGGGGGGACTGTTTCTGGTTCAGGGGGTGGGATGTACGGCAGGTGCCGGTCGTAATCCGCGCCTGGTGGCGGCAACCCTCTGCCTCTGCTCGTTTCTGCTGGCGATTGCCGTGCCGCGGCTGATGCTGGGAGTGATCGCCCAGGCCGAGTCGTCCCGTGAGCTGGCGGTCAAGATCCGGGAAAAGCTGACCCCGGAGACCCAGGTGGTGACATTCGGGCCGGTGCAGGGAATTCCCTGGTATTTGAAGCGCAGGGTGATGACTACCGGTGAGTTGGATGAATTGACCTTTGGCAGTGGGCAGGGGGATCAGTCGCTCTGGTTTCCGCGCCTGCCACAGCTGGTGGAACGATGGAACAGCGGGGCGCCCATGCTGCTGGTGCTGAAAAAAAGGGAGCTGCAGGCGCTGCAGCCGAGTCTTGCCATCGCCCCACAGCTGCTGCTTACATCAGGGCGCCGCTTGCTTGTCACTAACCGCTAGTGGCTGGGGAACAGGCGTTTGCACTACATCCAGGACCGTGATTTTGATCTTGCCGATGATGGCAATGATCGGGGAGAGGTCTTCGGGGCGGTGTCCCTCGAATAGTTTGATGTGGGTCGGGTCAGCCGGGAGCTGGTTGTAGGTCGGGTCGACCGGTGTCCAGATGCCATCCAGCAGGCTTTCGGCCCAGCTGTGATAGAGAAAGCCCAATCCGTTCTGGTATACCAGGCCGGAAACAAAACGGGTTGGGATGCCGACGCTGCGGGCCAGTGCGGTGTACAGCCGGGCATGTGTCTGGCAGTTGCCGCTCCGCGAGGCAAAGCTCTCCTTGGCTCCTCCACCGTCATCCACCGTGTCTTTCAACCAGTCGGCAGTCCAGGCAGACAGGGCGGCAGCACGCTCCTTGGTATTTTGCTTGCCGGCTATCAGTTCTGCCGCTTTGGCTACTATTTGAAGATTATTTGATTCAATCCCTTCGGCCGGTTGCAGCGTGTCAGCCGAGGCTGTTGCCGGTTCGGATGTAACCGGGACGGGAAGTGCCGAGCCGGTAGCGACGGTCACAACACCCGGTACCTTTTTCTCGATTTTTTGAAAACTGCTTTGCAGAAGCGGCAGACTATCGTTCCAGCCACTGATCTCCAGTTTCAAACCCCGTATTTTTGATATTTCAGGGAGTGGTGGTTGTACGCGCACCATGCTGAAATCATAAATCAGATCCTTTTTAGACAACACCAGATTGCCCACAAACTGCCCGAGCTGGCTCGGTTGTTCCTGGCGGGTGGTGACCAGGCCGTCACGCACCGATTCCATGATGGTTTCACCTTGCTCATCCACCAGGATATCGTTGTTGACAAAGGGGTAGAGGTTATTGCGCAGCTTGAGCACCGTTTTTCCGTCGGGAGCGGTGGCTGAGCCGAGTATGCTGATCTTTACCTCTTTTACCTTGATTTCTTCCGGATCAAACATGGCGACCTTGTAGGTCTTGCCGGTGGTGGTTTCCCGCATCAGCGGCAGGATGTTGAGGGCAGCTCCGGGGAATACTTCTCCCTTGACCTTGATCTGTTTCTCTTTGGACGCGCCGTTGTTTTCGCTGGTGATACGGATCGTGCTGTCTCCCACCTTGCCGGTAACACGGGAAACAACGCCATTGATCGATTGTTCCACCTCCAGTGACCGCAGGCTGAGGGTCTTGCTGACCAGGTAGTTTTCACGCGTGGTTGCTTCCTTGGAAAATCCCATGATTTTCATTTTAACGCTGCCGTCGGCGGTTATGCGATACCCCTCCGGTACGGCGGTGATCTTTTGGCGGTAGAAGCCGACCCGGTCATTATCCACGTAGATGCCGAACCATTGTTCCGATTGGGGCGCGGTTGTCAGACGTTTGAATGGCGCAGCCGAGACAGGTTGCAGCAGCAACAGCGGGACGAGCAACATTGAAATGAGCAGTGAAAGAAATGGGTGTGCCATATGGTTGATCCTTGATATGAGTTGATTGAAAGGTGAACGGTAATCTGGCCGGCTGAAGCTTGATCTGCAACAGCTGGTTGTTATACGGGGGGAGGTGCAGCGGCACATTCGGTGCGGTTGCGGCCGAGATCCTTGGCACGGTACAAGGCATCATCAGCCATCTTGATAAAGCCGTCGGTGGTACAATCCTTGTTGGGAAATGATGCGACGCCGAGGCTGGCAGTAATCGATAATTTTGACAGGTCGCCGCTGAATTTGGCCGACTGTACCGCCATGCGCACTCGCTCGGCAACAAAGGTCGCTTCTGTCAGCGAAGCATCCGGCAGTACCGCCACAAACTCTTCGCCACCATAGCGGGCGGCAATGTCATAACTGCGCAATTCTTTTTGCAGGTGCAACGCCACTTTTTGCAGTACCACGTCTCCCTGCAGATGCCCGTAGGTGTCATTAACCGATTTGAAATGGTCGATATCCAGCATGATCAGCGACAGGTTGCCCCCTTTACGGACACTCCGTTGCACCTCTTTTTCCAATGCTTCCATCAGGTAGCGCCGGTTAAAGAGACCGGTCAGATGATCCGTATTGGAAAGCTCCAGCAGCAGCTCGTTGGATCGTTTCAGGTCGTCCTGCAGATGCTTGATCTTGAGATGAACCTTGACCCGGGCCACCAGCTCTTCCGGGTCAAACGGTTTGGTGATGTAATCGTTGGCGCCCTGTTCCAGCCCCTTGATTTTGGTCTCGCGATCGTTCATACCGGTAAGCATGATCACGGGAAGGTCCTGGAATTCCGCTCTCGCCTTCATCATGCTGAGGAACTTGAATCCGTCAATGCGGGGCATTTCAAGATCACATAAGATTATATCTACTGGAGATGACAGCAGTTTCTTGAATCCTTCCAACCCGTCTTCCGCTTCGTAATAGCGCGAAAAAAGGTCAAATGATTCAAGGGTCTTGATGATCTTTTCCCGCACGGCATCAGAATCATCTATTATGAGTACACTTGCTGACATGGATGCGAATTTACTCTATTGTACTGCCAGAAATCAACTAAAATACCGGCAGTTGGCTGCACTCACTCAAAAAGAAGGCGCAGCTAGCTGGATGGCATGTGGGAAAGGGATGGCGATGAACCGGGCAGCAGATGTAAAAGGGGGGGGCGAACATGAATTCTGGATGCGCAAGGCGCTGAAAGAAGCTGAAAAAGCACGCCTCAAGGGAGAAGTTCCGATCGGGTGTGTGATTGTGCGCCATGGCGTGATCGTGGCGCGTGGGTATAATGTGCGCGAATCGAAGCGTGATCCTGCTGGACATGCCGAACTGATTGCCATCAGAAAAGCTGCCAAAAAACTGGATGCCTGGCGTTTACTGGACTGTACCCTGTACGTCACTCTTGAACCGTGTACCATGTGCATGGGGGCAATTATCCTGGCACGGATCCCCAGCGTGGTGTTTGGCTGTCTCGACCCGAAGGGGGGGGCAGTCGGCTCCTTGTACGATTTTGCCCGCGACCCCCGTTTCAACCATGCGGTCGATTGCCTGCCGGGAGTGCTGGAGCAGGAGTGCTCGATGGTGTTAAAGGATTTTTTCAGGGAATTACGGCGTAAAAAAAAGTGAGTATCTGTTTCCGGTGCTCTGCCTGCGATGCAGAGACTTTTGACAGATGTGATCAATCATCCCGAGCGGGTAAAGCGATAGCCGACCCCCCGTACCGTCTGGAAATGGATCGGCCGGCTCGGATCCTGTTCAAAATATTTGCGTAAACGGACAATGAAATTGTCGAGGGTACGTGTTTCGGTGTCAGAGGCATACCCCCAGACCGATTCCAGTAATTCACGCCGTGGAATCGGTTTGCCTTCTTTCTGAAAGAATATGGAGAGTACCCGTACTTCCATTTCAGTCAGATCGATCTCACCCTGGGCGGTGCGGGCGCGATAGGAGAGGGGGAAAACCTCATTGTCGCCAAAGCGATACCCCTCTTCCACCGGGTCGGGACGATACCAGGAGGAACGCCTCAGCATCCCTTTTACCCGCAACAGAAATTCCGACAGGCTGAACGGTTTGGTAATATAATCATCAGCACCCTGCTCCAACCCTTCGATGCGGTCACGCTCATCACTGCGGGCGGTCAGCATCAGAATCGGAACGCGGGTGTCATACTGCCGCACGGTGCGGCAAACGTGGAATCCGTCAATCCCCGGAAGCATGATGTCGAGAATGATCAGGTCAAAATGCTCGATCTGCAAACTTTCAATTGCTTTCTCGCCGGTAGCGCAATGGCTGACCCGGTACCCATCTTCTTCCAGGTTGAAACAAATCCCCCGTGCCAGATGGATTTCGTCTTCAACCAGCAGTATGTGCGGCTTTTCGCTCTGCATTGATTGTTACGTTACCGGTAGCAGCAGCCGGAAGGTACACCCTTTCCCCAGACCGTCACTTTCAACCGATACGTTTCCTCCCCAACTTTCAAGTATACTGGCGATAATATAGAGTCCCAACCCGGTCCCGCGGATATTCTCACCAGGGGACTGCACACGGTAAAACATATCAAAAACTTTTTTCAACTCCTTTTTCTCCAGACCCCGCCCCTTATCTCTGATGTTCAACTCAACCCCGTTTTTGGTGAGCTGCGCGCTAATCAGGATATCCGGTGAGCCGGGGGAGTAGAGAACGGCATTTTCAAACAGGTTGCGCAACACCATCTGCATAGCTTCAGGGTCAATCATCAGTTTGAGATTGGGTGCCACGTCCAGAGTCAGGGTGCCGCCGTAAGGGAGTGTCTGTCGTTGCTGTTCGGCAAACTCCGTCAGCAGTGTGGACAGATCGGTCATGCGACGTTCGCTGGTGTTGCGCCGTTGCTCCAGCCGGGCTGCCATCAGGAGATTGTTGATCAGGTAATGCAGGCGATCCGTATCTGCCAGCATGGTGGTGACAAAGGTCTCCAGCTTTTCTCCGCTCGGTTTGCGTAAGCGGATCGTTTCCAGGTGCAGTTGGATGGATGCCAGGGGGGATTTCAGTTCGTGGGTAACCTGAGAAATGATGTCGCGTTGTTTCGCATAGAGTTGTGACTGGCGGTTCCAGTAGACAAACATCACATAGACGCCGATCAGAATCATGACCAGCATGACCAGTCCCTCAGCCATGACCGGCCAATTAAAACCGCCACCCAGCAGTTCCGGACGGTACTTCTCGGCCAATGATCTGAATTCCCGATGTTTGCCGATGTACCAGTAGACCCACAGCACCACCAGTGTAATCCAGACCAGCTGGATTGCAATTAATGTTATTACCGGTTTTATCGGACGATGTGATTTTCGCATAAAGTTGAGCACGCACTCCGTGGTGAGAACGGTAAACCGGTCTCAAACAATTGCCGCTTGTTATTGAAAGTTGCATTTGTTATAAACGCTCGTCGTTGCTTGTGCAAGTATTGAAGATATGGTATCAAGATTGTCCCGGAGGATGAAAATATGTCGGCATTTGACGAAACCCGCATTAAACGTATTACCTTGGCATATCGCTGTATACAGATAGTGTTGCTCCTGCTGCTGGCAGTGGTGGCTTTCATGTTTCAAACCCGCTATCCCGGGCAGTTTTTTATCAGCTTTGTTGTGGCAGTGGTGGCTCAAGGGGTGCTGTTGTATCCGGTCTATCGCCTGGCGTGGCGTGATGCCGGGGTGGAACTTGACAGTTGCGTGCCGGGACTGACCGCCGATCAATTGCTCGGTTTGCGCAAAAAACGTCTGTTCGGAGATTTATGGAAAGCCTCATTGCTGGTGTTTTTTCTGATCTTTGTTGCCCGTATTCCCGATGCCCAAAAAGTAGGTACTCCTTTTTTCCTGAGTACCTCACTGTATAGCTTCCTGCTGATCCTGCTGACCTATTTTCAATGTTTTAACTATAGTATAAAAAAACGAAGAGCTTCAATGTAAGAGGCTGAGTAAACGAGAATGAAGGGGTACTGTGATGGCAAGTCTTAATAAAGTGATGTTGATCGGGAAACTGGGGAAAGATCCTGAAGTGCGCTATACCGCTTCGGGGCAGGCCGTGGCCGGTTTCTCACTGGCAACCGGGGAAAAATTCAAAAACAAATCCGGGGAATGGGAAGAACGTACCGAATGGCACAATATTACGCTGTGGGGAAAACTGGCCGAAATAGCCGGTGAGTATCTTGCAAAGGGTAAAATGGCCTACATCGAAGGACGTCTGCAAACCAGAAAGTGGCAGGATAAAAATGGCAATGATCGATATACGACGGAAATCGTTGGCGATAAGCTGCAACTTCTGTCGCCGAAGGGTGAGGTGAGTCGTGGTATGGGCGATTCCGCACCGCCGATTTCGAGTGAGCCGTATAACGAACCGCCGATCATGGATGACGATATTCCCTTTTAGTCAGATGTGAGCCTTGGGGTGTGCCTTGTCGTACACTTCCATCAGGCGATCGATCCCCACCTGGGTATATTTTTGGGTTGTGGAGAGGGAAGCATGGCCGAGCAGTTCCTGGATAGCGCGCAGGTCTGCTCCCCCCTCCAGCAGGTGGGTTGCAAAGGTGTGCCGCAGAACATGGGGCGATATTTTTTTAAAGGACGCAATTTGTGTTACATACTGCTCTATGAGTCGTGCCACGCTCCTGCGGCCGATTCGCCCTCCGCGACTGTTAAGAAATAACGGTTCTTCCCCTTTTATTAATCCCCGCTCTGCAAGATATTGATGAAGTACCTCCACTGCAACACTGCCAACTGGTACGATCCTTTCTTTTCCCCCTTTTCCCAATACCCGCACCATACAACTTTCCAGGTCAAGACTGTGGTAGTCAAGTCCAGTCAATTCAGATACTCGTAAGCCGCATGAATAGAGTAATTCCAGGATCGCTTTGTCTCGAAGACCGTGCTTGTGTTGACTGGATGGCGCTTCCATCAAGGTTGTGGTCTGGTCGATGTCAAGGTGAAACGGGAGCCGGCACTCTTTTTTGGGGGTTGCAATCAGTTCAGCCGGGTTTTTGCTGAGTTCTCCGGTGCGGATGAGATAACGAAAAAAACTGCGTATGGCAGCCAGTTTGCGGCCAATCGAACTCTTTTTCAGATCTTTGCTCAAGCCGGCAAGCATGCGTCGCAGCAGCAGGTGATCGATATCAGCAGCAGAAGCTGTGTCCCCTTTTTCAGATATGACAAATGCAGTGAACTGTCCCAGGTCAGTGCGGTAGGCTGCCAGTGTATGGGGGGATACGGTGCGCTCTGTCTCAAGATAACTGCAAAAAACGGCAGTTTGAGCGAGTAATTTGTTTGGGGGCGTACGGTCAATGCTCATAATTATTCCACAATAATTGTTTACAAACTTTTTAGGCGGTGTTTTACGACACTGTTTTCCAATGCAACTTCCCGGGTAATGCGCTCTGCTTCCTCGGTGGTTAAGCCAACCCCGGGTTTGTTGCCCATCCAGTGCGTGATTGTATCATTAGGCTCTGAAAGTGGCTCAGGCATTGCGGGGCCGTGAACAAAGCGGCCATTGATGTACAGTGCCGCTTTGTAGAGGCCGTCTTCCATGACTACAGCAAAATCAGCTTTCATTCCATTTGAGAGAAATTTTGTCAGAATTGTTTTTTTGTATAACATGTCATCCCTATCAAGCGTGATCCTTATATCCCAGTACAACCAGTATGCAGCTCCCATCAGCAATCACATTTACTCCGTTATCATGGCAAATCTTGACTGCGTCCGGGTGCCAGGCGCCGGGTTGCATCCAGATGTTCCTGATGCCATGCTCGATGGCTTCTTTCACGATCTGCAGTGTTACCATTGGTGGGGTTATGATTGACAGGCTTTGTACCTCAGAAGGCAGGTTGTGAATGTTTGCAACGCAGGGAATTCCCTCGATTTCAGATTCATTCGGGTTGACAGGGAAAGCATTTTTACCATTCTGCAGGTAGCAGCGTAGCACCCGGTTGCCGAACTTTTGCCGATTACTTGATGCGCCAGCTACAGCGTAGGCTGGTGAAGTCATAAATTTTGATATCTGTTCCTGGATGGTCATGGCTTCCCCCTGTTTATCGTTTGGAATTCATGCTAATCTTGACAGTCACATCTGTCAACGAAGAAGCGAAGGCAATCAGTGAGGTAACGTATGCTTGATTTTGAATATATTTTGGAAGCCTATGATCGTTTGAAGAAAAGGGTCAGAAAAACAGAACTGATGTATTCCCATTATTACACGGAAAAACTCGGGATTCCGCTCTACTTCAAATGTGAAAACCTGCAGCGCACCGGAGCCTTTAAAATACGGGGGGCGCTTAATTTCATGACAGCCCAGTCGCGCGAAGCGTTGTCAAAAGGAGTAATTACGGCTTCTGCCGGTAACCATGCGCAAGGAGTAGCCTTTGCAGCTGATCTGCTTGGTGTCAAGGCGACGGTCTATATGCCGGAAATAACGCCGCCCCAGAAAGTGCAGGCCACCCGTGATTATGGTGCAGAGGTGGTGTTGACCGGGCGCAATTTTGATGAGGCGTGTCAGGCTGCCCTGGCGGCACAGAGGGAGTCAGGAGCACTTTTTGTACACCCCTTTGATGAAAAGCTGGTTATGGCCGGGCAAGGTACAATCGCGCTGGAGATACTGGAAGAGTTGCCGGATGTGAAAAATATCCTGGTTCCAACCGGTGGAGGAGGGTTGATCGCGGGGATTGCAACCGCGATTCATGAACGTGCGCCGCATGTTCGAGTGATCGGTGTTGAATCGAGTGCGGCACCTTCCACCTCGGTTTCATTTGCCGCAGGTGTCATCACCGAATGTCCGGTCAGTGTTACCCTGGCCGACGGTATTGCGGTGAAGCTGCCGGGCAAGTTAACCTTTCCGGTTGTTAACAAACTGGTTGAGTCGGTTGTCACGGTGCAGGAGGAAGAGATTGCTTTGGCTATTGTTTCCTTGTTGGAGCGAACTAAGATGTTGGTGGAAGGAGCCGGGGCCGTTACTCTGGCAGCGGTGATGCACAACAAGGGACTTGAATTGCACGGCAAAACAGTTTGCTTGCTCTCGGGCGGGAATATCGACGTTAAAACAATTGCCCAGGTGGTGGATCGTGGACTATTGGCTGCCGGCCGCTTTCTTAAGCTGCAGATCGAACTGGATGATCTGCCGGGAGCATTGGCACAACTGGCGACCGACGTGGCGGCAACGCGCGCCAATATCTACCTGATCAGCCATGAGAGGCGTTCCACATCACTAGCGTTGGGAAAAACTATGGTTTCGTTGGAATTGGAAACTCGCGGATATGAACATATCCGCGAGATTACGGAGTATTTGCAGATGAAAGGATATGCGCTTACGGTGACGTGATTATTCGACTTTTGTGCGTAAGCCGGCAGCGATGTTGAAGTCGATATCAATGATTATGGCAAGTTTTTCCGGGTCTGGGAATGCAACTACTTCAAAAAGACGTTTATCAATGAAAATACTCAGGTTGAGTATGTCTTCACGCAGATTCTTGGGGAGTGGGTTTTCCGGATCAGACAGCTCTGCTTGAAAGAAACTCCAAACCTTTTGGTTGAATTTGACAGCGTCCAACAACTTTTGATCACGATCAGGAGCATCCCAGTTGTCCTTGACCTGCTTTAACATCAGGCCTGCACGAGATAATACTGATGCTTCCAGCTCCCGCCCACTCAGGTTTTCTTTCTGCATGTTGGTATAAGCGTTGGCTGCATTATGTGGCATGGCGCAATAACTCCTCTTCAGATTGTATTAGGGTTTTGGCATGTTTTAACGCCTGATAAAAGCTGGAATCAACAATAGACTGACTGATGGCGGAAATCAAGCCTTTCATGCTGGGAGCTGCCTCCAGTATGTCATGAGCCAGTTGCCAGTAGAGGTCAGAAAGCTCATTGGTAAGTCCGTTGCCAATGTACATCAGTTGCACAACAAGGTAAAGGCGTTTGCAGGGGGTGGTTGCCTCAGCCTCAAGCAAAATATCTTTTTGTCTTAAAACAGCGACCTTGTTTTCAACAAAGATGTGTGTGGTTGACGAGCCGTTGCGCAGTAGAGCCCCGTCAATAATGACCCGTTCATTCGGTTTGAGAACCAGCCGAAGTGCCATGTCAGATACCTTTTACCGAATTGCCCATGGTTTCCTGAATCAGTCCGACCTGGTTGCTGACGTTGTTAAGTTGTTCTGCAGCCGTCTTAATGTGAGACTCGGGAACAGTTACGGGAAGCTGCGGCGTCTGAAGTGTGATTGACTGATTGGGAAATAAATTGTCCCAAAGATGCTGCACTTTTTCATAGACCGGTGGTGGTGGTGGCGGGACCATCAGACTTGTTATCTGCTTCTGCAGGGAACTATAGCTCATCAATAGTTCCATCCGCTCCTTACTTTCGGGTGGGAAGGGGGGGAACTGTTTGATGATAGTACTCAACTTTTCTTTCATTTGGGCAACAATTGAAGCGCCTGCTGACAATGCCTCATCTGTTTTACGGATGTTTTTTGCTGTTGATACGAGCAGTTCGCTGACGTTGCTAACTTTCTGTATCGTTTCGAGCGTGTTTTTAGGGATTTCAAGCTGGATTGTTACTTTATCGGTAGTCTTTGTTTTGTTGTCCGTGTCTTGTTTGTAAACCTGCTCGATTGATTTTGACATTGGCGGTTTCGCAGCGAGGTCCTGTTGAGGTGACTGGGTTGTAGGAATCGCTGTGATTCGGGAATCGGTAGCATCAATGTTCATACGACACCCCCTGAAGGTGCATTAGATAGAAAAAAGGGGAGAGGTTGCCCTCTCCCCCAAGAAAAAAACTGTTGATCGAATTAGAACAGACGCAGTACGGATTGAGCTGCCTGTGAAGACATGGAGAGAGCTGTTGTGCCGAGGCTCTGACGAGTCTGCAGCATCAGCATGTTAGCGCCTTCATTGTTCATATCTGCCAGTGTCAGATTGTCGGAACCGGTCTGGAGCGTTGAAATCATGTTGTCAGTGAAATTCTGACGAGTGGTGATGATATTCAAGTTTGCAGAGAGACCTTTTGACTGAGTACGCAAATTGTTGATTGCAGTATCAAGCATTGCGCTCTGGGTTGTGATGGCAGCATTGTTAGTCCAGTCGGTGTTAGCTGTACCAGCCTGTGATACGCTCAAGCCGATTGAAGTTGAGTTGAAGCCGCTGACGGTCAGCTTGGAAGATGCGTCTTCGTTGAAGTTAACAGTAACCGTACCCTGGTTGAGCAGGTTAGTACCACGATAACCTGAATCGGAAGAGAGCTGGTCGATCTGGCTCATCAAGGTGTTGAACTGGGTCATCAAAGCTTTACGGTCGGCAGTAATCGATGTTGCGGATGCTGATTCTGCCAAGCCTTTGGCAGCACTAAGCATTGATGTGATGGCGGTTATGCCGGCATCAGCTGCTTTAACCTGTTGAACTGATTCAGCCATTGCGTCTTTACGGTTGGTGAAGTCTGCAGCACGATTCAAATGTGCCTGTGCAGCAAAAAAGTTGGTCGGATTGTCAAGAGCAGTATTTACCTGCTTCCCTGTTGAGAGACGTTCTTGAGTACGGTCGATCAGTTTTGCTGTTCCTTGAAGCTGGAGAAGGTTGCTTCTCATTCCTGCGGTGAGTGATACATCTGACATTGACATGGTGATTCCCCTTTCTAGGTTGTGTATTCGGTCTACTGACCGATTGTGCTGCCGTTACTTACTATTATCGGAGAAGGGGTTCGAAACTTTAGATTTATTTTTCAATGCAATAAAATTGAGCAAATCATGCTGAATGTTTTGAATGACGCTGTCCCAGTCACCATCGTTCTGTTGGCGGTAAAGCTTTACGGAAGAATACCAGGGAGAGTCGTTTCTGTTTTCAAGCCAGCGCCAATCCGGACCTGTTTTTAGCATAATCCAGGTTGGGCAACCGACAGCACCGGCAAGATGGGCAACCGATGTGTCGACACAGATCATTAAATCAAGTGTGGAAATGAGAGCAGCGGTATCTGCAAATGTTGTCAACTGCTCAGAAAAATCATGAACCGTGAGTTGGTTTGGCAGTGATTTCAGGTGAGTCGCCGGTTCCCCTTTCTGGATACTGATAAATGAGTATGGGGCTATTTCGAAAAGGGGAATCAGTTTTTCGAGCGGAATTGAGCGCTTGTCATTGCGAAACGTTTTACGCCCGTCCCACACGAGACCAATGCGTAATGAATGTTTTGGTATATGACAGCCTACGACGGACTCCCATTGTGCCACAACATCGTCTGGTGGAAAAATATATCCTTCCGCAGCTGGTAATGATTCAAGGGTCGAATTCAGTGCCAGTGGAAGTGACATGAGCGGGTATCTGAAGTCTGTAACCGGTTGAGTATCGCTCCAGTTTATTGAATCAATCGTAGCGGCGAGTTGAGGAATGACGGATTGTATGTTTGCATCCTGACATTCAATAACCACATGTGCACCTCGCGCTGTGAGCAGAGGTGCATATCTCAAAAACTGGATGGTATCTCCATATCCTTGTTCAGCCTGCAGCAGAATCGATTTACCTGCAAGGTCTGTTTTTCCATCCCACGGCGGTAGCTTAGAATTGCGAATATTGATTTTATCGGATTTTTTGAAGCGCCACTCATATTCCTGCCACCCTCTCTGGTAGTTACCGGTATGCAGGAGGGCCAGAGCATAATTCCAGTGAGTATCAGCTGCATCGGGATCGATTGCCAAGGCTTTTTCATACCACATAAGAGCTTCCGCAAGCCGGTCCAGATCTCGACATGCGGTTCCGATATTGGTCATGGCGCTGTCAAGATCCGGTTTGATGGAGAGCGCCTTATGCAGTACGGAATATGCTTTGTCTGCCTCCATCAAGGATAGCCATGCAATCCCCATGGAATTGCAGGCGAGGTAGTGTTCCGGATCGAGGGAAAGAATTCGATCATAACATTCAATTGCATTTTCCCATTGTTGCTGCCCGAGTAGCCTGTTCCCCCAGAGAAAAAGCGCATCGGTATTGTCAGGGGCAATTTCCAGTGTTTTGGTAAAACAATAATCCGATTTATCCTCCTGCTCGTTTAAGGCATACACAACCGCCAGATTGAGCCATCCTCGGACAAACAACGGATCCAGCTGAATGGTCTTCTGATACGTTGCAATGGAATCTTCGTAGAGTTTCAAATCCTTGAGCGTGCCAGCCTTATTGAAATAGGCCGCTCCAAAATTCGTGTCAATCGCGATCGCTTTCTCAAAGTAGAGTAGTGCTTCCTGATGGCGTTCCTGTTGCGCCATCAAATTTCCCAGGCAGTTGTAAGTTTCCGCGTTGCGAAGATCGATGACCAATGCCTTATGGAAGCTCTCTGCTGCCAAATCATACAGCGTGAGTCCGGCCAGTGCTACCCCCCGCTTGTTCCAGGTGAAAGTGGTGATTGGGCGGCTTTGTATCGGAAACTGTTTCGTTAAAATGGAATAAAATTCACCGGCAATCGTTGCCCAGGGATGCGTATTGACGGGACACTTGACAGCTGTTCCGGTCTTCCAGTTTGTGTAGGCCGATTCAAGTTTAACAAGTATGTTCTCTATGGCCGGTTCAAACCAAACCGTTGTCCCGTCAGGGGCGAGTTGCGGGAGGCAGTCCTTTGGTTCAAAGGTAATTGATGGTTTTCCAGCTGCTTGAAATGCTGACAAGGTGGCGTTATCGCCCAGCAATACCCGTGACGGGGCAAGATAAAGATCTGCTGAAGCGACAAGTTCCCATGGTGATTCATTGGTAAGGGAGCTATTGGTTGGAATACATCGTGCGGGATCGATCCCATTTTGTAGCAGTAATTCTGACAGATCCCAGGGCTCAGACCGCTCCATGCTGCAGTAGGGAGATGAACGCAGCTCCTGGATGTTGTCGTGTTTTAGAATCCAGTCCGTGACGCAACAACAATCGTGATGTTGTTGCATGAATTGGCGCATGGCGCATAACACCAGGTCGTGCCCCTGGTGCAAGCTCATCAAGCCACTGCTGGCCACAATAAATCTGCCATCGGGGAGGCGTTCCGCAACCAGATCTGATGGTACGGTGTCATGCCCCGGGAGGATGGTGACGACATTGCAAATGCCCCGTATTCTTAGCTGAAATTCCAGCCAGTGTGACGGAACAACAATCAGATCCCATGTAAAATCAGGATTCATACAGGCAGGAGATATCAAGCCATTGTCAGGAATATATACGCCAATGTTACATTCCGAGCGGTCGTCGGGAGCATGGGGGGTAAAACTGTCTGCATCAATCGGAAGCAGGGCAACCCCTTCCAATGGCGGGTAGGCGGCCAGCGCTTCCACCAAACTGCGATAATAATGATAAAGCGGGCCACCTGGGAGTGGAGCTGAAAAAATCATGCTCCCACACCAGCGATACCGAGCAGCTGTTCCGGCGATTGATCGGTTACACAACAGAGGTTACATGTATCGTCCCACGATTCAGGGAGGGTAAGGGTGTTAAAATGTTCCGTAATGCTGTTGAATTGACGTTCCAGAATGCGGGAAGAGGGATCAAGGTTTCTGATGACCGCCAACCCGGAAGGCTTGACCGGCAGGGTTACAATATCGAGATCCGGTCGGATGGCTTTCAGGCAGGGGATAATTTTCCAGACATCACCCAACCAAAATGCTGACTGGCGTTTTTTTTCAGCAACCAGAGCGTTGACCGGCAGGCAGTCATGAATAAGGATTACCGAGTCTTTGTTTGCACATCGTTCCACGTTGATAAAATCCTTGAGAGTCTGCTCAAACAGGTGCAGCCCATCCAGAAAAGCGACATCAATACTTGGAGCTCCCAGCAGGCTCGAAAGATTATGCGATGCAAAAAAATCATCACTGGTCATGCGAAAGAGTTGGGGAGCATTTTCAAGCGAGTGAAAGAATAGACGGTTGTGCTCGCCGGTGTCAGGATCTACACCGATGCTGGTCGTTCCCTGCCGAACCAGCGCCAGGGAGCGTCCCTGGGCAACACCGATTTCAAGATAGGTTGCAGGTTTAAGCCGGATGTGGATGCTGTTCAGTACGTCATAATAACTTTGTTGTGAGAAGCGTTCTTCCACATCGCACTCCGCCAGTTCAGTGATGGCGTCACCATCATCAGGTCGGTCGGCAAGAAGGTGGTTGGCGATGGCGCGGGCAGCTGATAAATCGCCGGCATTCCGTAATGCGGCCGCATGGAGCAGATTCAAAACATTGCCCGGTACATTGAAAGCGGCTGCCGTTCCAGCAATCAGCGCTGCAGCTTCCGGCATCCGTGCATTGGCCAGTTGCCGGGAAACGGTTGATATCATCAGCTGATAGGCAGGTTGGGCAGCAATCAGCGAGGGATACAGATCGGAGAAATCGATCCCCCAATAGCGGCGATAAAAATCGATCGACTCGCTGACCAGCACTGTAATCCGGTATCCATCCACCAGGTTTTCCTGTTGTCCCAGTTCATACACCTGTGAAATTTTGGCTTGAAGTTGTTGTCGCAGCAAATTTTGATCGAGCATAATGTCATTCACCATTTCCCGTATGATGTTTTATCAGCTGTACTTCCAGAAATTTGGATATTACCTTGAGCTCGTCATCATCCGGATACCAGCAGATCAGTTGGTTGCAAAGTTCTGCTGCCGCAATGCTATCACCGTTGGCAATCTGTTGTTGCAGCGTCTTAAAGGTATGATCACGCCAGAGACTTTGCAACAGGTGCTCACAGCCTGGTTGCCGGACAATCCCCGACCATTTGGTCAGAAACAGCTCGCGGTTGCGCAGCAAGATTTCGCCGGCAGTCTCGTCGCGTCCCAAGTACGGGATCGTTCGCAAAGCGCGTATAGTTCCGCTCCAGTGATGCTCGTAGCCGGTGGTTGGTACTACGTAACTTTTCAGTCCTCCCCGCTTGATCTGCAAGCCGAGATCCCATTCTTCAAAATAACAGGGGGTGAAGGCCGCCTCAAATTTGAGGGTGGCATTGTCAAACAATTCTCTCTTCACGCAAAACAGAAATCCAGATACCGCATCGACCTCAATTGCTTCGGAGAAGCTTCCCTTGTCGAAGTAGAGATGATCACTGCAGAGCCGGAAGTTGACAAATGACCCCTGGGGGCCGACACAGGCTGCGCGCTCAAGACTCCACAACGCTTGTTCAAGTGCGTCGATGGTTTCGCTGTGGACGTGCAGATCGGCATTGAGAATAAAAACGGTCGGTGACTCGGCAACATCGATACCCACGTTCCAGGCGCGGGACACGCCCACATTGCGTTGCATGATGATGTAGTGGTCGATGCGTGGATGGCTGCGAAGTTCTTCGGCAATAATGGGGTCATTAAAAACAACAATTACCTGTCCGGGAGTGTTCTCAAGATCTTTGAGTAAGGTCAGTATGTTGTATTCGCTGGCAGGAGAGTAGTCGAGTACCGGAATCACAAAGCTGCGCGATGGGATGGAAGCGGGGGTCGCTCTGTTTCTCCAGTCGTGATCAATTGCTTGCACCCCGGCCATGGAACGTTGCCGCAGTTCCCTGGCAGAACAGGTCTCCTGTTTGCCGCCTAACACAACATCAAGCAGATCCGCTACCCGATGGAGGTAGGTGTGGGCATTGAGCGCCAGCTGTTGCCCCCGCGCCGCAATCTTTTCGCGAATACGTTCATTATCAAGATAGAAGCGGGCAATCTCCACCAGATTACAGTCGTTATAGAGAGCGTAGTCTTCTCCTGCCATAAAAAGTTCGCGTTGTCCACTCTGTTCAGCCATGTCGGTCAGCAAGAGTGAACCGCTGGCCAGCACTTCGAAAAAACGCATATTCAGATCGTGATTTACTGCTTCATTGAAAACAATGCGGGACTCGGAAAAGACGCGTGCCATATCATCCCAGAAGCATCTCTCGAAATAGATCGGAATGTGTGACTGGAGCTGTTTCAGCAGTTTCTCCCGACGCTGGCCGGGTGTTACCCCCCCCACAAATCCAATTTCGTGTCGTTTGGCCGCCGTACTTTGGCAATGTATGTCCGGATCACAAGCCAGGGGGAGCCAATAGGTTTTGGGATTTACCTTGCGAATCTCCGGCAGATATTCGCGTTGGGCAATGAAAACATACTCAAATAACGCCGCCACCTGCAGGTTGTTTTCCAGGTGGAGATGGCTGTCGATCAGATAGCAGGCCGTTGGGCACGGGAGATCGTGCAGGTTTTCAGGGGTGTAGCCGCCGGCTGATTCAATCCACAGGAACAGGTCGGGGTGATCCTGCGCCGGAGTTTCCCGTAATATTTTTGCCATGTCTGCAACCAGCGGGGTGTCGATATCGAGTGGCCGAATCGGTTGTTTCATTGCCTGCAAAGACCAGCGCTCGATATATTCTTCCGGCAGGGTTGGGCCGATGGTGGTGACGTGGCAAATTTTGCGCAGCGCACGTTCAAAATAAACCGCCGTGGTTACGGGGTAGGAAACGTAATTAAGCCACACTTTTTTATCGGAAAAGGATTTCATACTCCATACCTCGTTATGTAAGGACTAGTTTGGATCGATTACCAGAGATGGACATGAGGCGGTAGATATGGAAGAAACCATAGTATGCTGTTCCGGTCGTATCGCTTTGTGCTGAAGATCGGTATTGATGGTAAAATCATCACCGATGGTTTGCAGGTAGGCATCACCAAAGTGGCTTATTTCCAGGAAATTGGCATTGTTCCAATCGGGTTTGTAAATTCTGAATGTCTTCATGATCCCGAGCGAAGCAGCACTTTCCAAGGGGCCGACCCAACTCATATCCCATGATGCGAAATGGGGTTGTTGTGCCCAATAGTCAAACTGTCGGGCATTGAGAAAAAAACAACCGGAATGGGGGTTGGTTGCCGGCCTGAATCTCATCTCGACCCCCAGTGCATTGAAGTGTAACGGTTTGAGCAGCGGATTGAAATAGGGATTGCCTTCATCGGCAATTTCACCGTCAATGTAGCATTTTTTGGCCTGCTGATGGAACGATACCTCGCAGCGATTTGGTTGCAATAAACAGTGGTCACCTGCGTTTTCAGTGAACCAGGCTAGTTTGTGGAAAAAGAGGGGGTCATTGATAAAAAGATCATCTTCCATGTAGCAAAAATAGTCATATTTTCCGGCAAATGCTTTCAATATCTCGCGACAGGCAAAGCCCAATAAACGGGGATGGGCATCGCTTTCGACGTGATGATAGAGCCCCTTGATAATATCCAGTTCATTGAGCAGGTGATCTGCTCCTGATGTGCAGATATAAATGTCACATTGGCGATCCTGGGCCTGATTGGCCGGCGATGCGGTGTGCTCTTTGAAATCGAAATACATCTGGGAATGGCTGAATTGTTGCACCAGTGACGAGACCGAGCGCACAAAAGACATGGAGCGCATCTCTTTTTTCTTATTGATGTGATCGGCATCACGGTTACAGTAGTGGGGAATGGTGATCAATATTTTGGCTGATCTGTTGTGAGAGTTGGGCATTAATCAAGGCTCCCTGATGCGGTCTGGTTAGGTTTGTTCAAACGCTTATCTTCAGCAAGTTTTATACAATCCTTTTATGGCTCAATCAGATCATGTCGGCAGCGAATTTCCAGATTATTCTGGATGTAGGTCAATTCTCCGCGATGTGGATTGTTTGCGCTGGAAGAATAGAGGACATGCGTCCGGCACAGTATTACATCAATCAGCAAACGATCAAGTTCGGAATGATATTCCAGATAAATAACTTTGATATCAGCAAGCCATTTGACCAAGGTCCTTAAAATGGCTACCTCGCATCCTTCTGTGTCGATCTTGAGAATATCGACTGCAGTGATTTGCAGGCGTCGCAGCTCTTCAGCGGCATTTTTAAGCGGGATTATGACAAAATCTTCAGTTACGGTGCTGCAGGGAATAATAGAGTCTGAAATGCCATCCATCCTTCCTTTGTAGAGCTTTGTTGTTGATTCTATTTCATGTAATCCGCAATTGGTGGTGAAGATGTTGTCCAGATTTGAGGTGTTAAAGGTAAGCAGCTCAAATGAAGCTGGATTCGGTTCAAAGCAATAGATCCTGGCTTCGGGATGCATACTTTTGAAATATACCGTGGTTGCGCCGATATTTGCTCCGATATCGACAATGGTCCTGATGGGACCAATGTCCTCGAACGCCTTGTAAATCTGCCCATCGAGAATTTTTCTGGCGGTATGCAGCGAAGCCTCATTGTCAAAACATTTGAAATAATTGTTGTGCATCATATAACTCCCAAATTGATTGTCAGTTATACAGGCTTCTGTATCCAGAATTGATACATGCCGAAAAATATATCGGGATTTTCATGCTCGAAAATATCCCATTGAGCAAGATCGGTTGCTGAAGTATCAGCTGGAAACCGTTTTTTATACGCAGCAAGTGTCTTTTCATCTATCTCAAATCCCAAAAACACCAGGTTGTTGAGATTAATAAACGTGTCAATATCAGGTAATGACAGACAATGCTCCTGAACATGAAAGAGCAGATCACGACAACTACTTACACTAAAGAAGTCGCACGATTGTAATACAGGAGTAAAATAGTGATATCTTGCGTTGCCAAGCAACTCCTGACGATATTGTCGGATGTCATCAACTGTCGCAGCACATTTTCGTTCAGCAATTAATGTTCGCAGTTGCGAGATTTTTCTTCTGGCGATTGCACTATAAAAACCCAATTTCATAAACCCACCCGGACGTAGCAGGGATAGCAGAATACTCCAGGCATTCCAAGGATTGGCCGTATGATGCAATACACCTGAAGACTCTATTGAATCAAACATGCGCCCAAGAGAGCTAAGTTTTAAAATATCGGCCTGTGCATATTCGACAGAGGTGATTCCAAGCTCCCGGGATTTACGCTTGGCATAAGAAAGGCTGCACAAGCTTAAATCAATAGCCAGTATGCTTGCATTTCTGAAGCGTTGAGCTGTGCCAATGGGATGTTGGCCGGTGCCGCAACCAGCGATCAGAATTTCTGTTACGTTTTTGATCAGTGGATTACGGAAATCAGCATTGGGAAATATTTGGTGCAGATATCCTGCCACAGTCGTGATAGTGCCAGGCGGAGCAGCTTTTATCCAGCGAGGATAAGGATTGTTCTCATACTGGTCCTGAACAAGCAGCGATATTTCATTGTCAATTGGTGTCAAGCACGGGAGTGTGCCCCGCTCCCGCAGCTCAATCAAAGGTTCAACTACCTGAAACCGTATGACGTCGTTAATGTCAACAGGCCATTGCATTGAATTCAATCGGGCAGGTTCGGGAAGCGAGTAAAGAGGAAAATACGTTGCAACTGCCAATAGCGTACAAAGCGGAATTTCTGTATTGTTATTCAAAGCTGCAATAATTGATGACTTAAGCTCGTTAGCGGTGTTCAGCTCAGTTTCCGAGCAAGCGAATACATACTCGTTGATAAAGCATTGATTCGCTAAAGCGGCATGAAATTTAAATATGGAGCAATTTTCAATGTTCTGAGTCGCCTCATGTGCGGCATGCTTCAAGAAAGTTTTTCGTGCCAATGTCAGGAAGCGTTCCAGTTCAAGATCACAGATTGGTGCTGTGTTAAGCAAGGTACATAATAGCTTGTTCTCTGATATTGCAGCAAAGTCGCTGTTTGTGAACAACCCCGTTGTCTGATCTTGTAATGGCCAAGCAGCGACAGCGCGCATGACAATTTCGTAGAAAGCTCGGTTTTGCTTCAGTATTGCAGTACACGGCTGCATGAGCTCACCCGGTGTTCCCCACGGCTCAGCCAATGCTCGAATGATACATGAATAAAGTTCATTGTCGGAAGGATGAATGATTGGTGGATTTTTTAAACATCCTGCAAAAATGTTTTTTGCAGCACCTGTTTCTTTTGCGTGCAGTGATCGCAAAACTGTATGTAGGGCTTCTGCCGCACGGCCTTGCTGATTAAGGAATAACGAATAATTGTTAAGTGCGTCACAATAATCAGGGCGAATTGCTATTGCATGTTGATAACTTGCTTCAGCCTCTTTCGGTTGTCCAAGTTCATTAAGAACAGCTCCCAGATTGCAATACGCTTCGGCACAATCAGGATCGAGTTGTAACGCATAAAGGTAACAGGATTTGGCCTCTTGCAGCCGGCCCAACCCCTTCAGGGTTATTCCCAGATTGTTGTGCGCATGTATATAGGATGGCTCTATCGCTAATGCACGGCGCAAACTCGCTTCAGACTCCTCCGGATATCCCTGGTCATTGAAGCATACCCCCAGGTTATTGTGTGCGCTTGCATCTGTTGGTAACAGTGCTGAAGCTTTTTGCATGGAGAATAATGATTCTTCCAGGCGCCCCTGCATTTTAAGCACTGCTCCATGTAACTTCCAACTGACACCATCTGACGGAAATCGCATGGTTTGAGACTGTGCTATTGACTCCGCTTCTTCAAGTTTTCCCTGATTGATAAGGGTAACCAGATATTCGAGTTCTTCAAGCGGTATTTGTTCTTCCACCATGTCAGATAAAGTCTGATCTGGAGAGGGGGGCACAGTTTTGTCATAGAGCAGCTGAAACTCAGGATCTAACAACTTTTCGTATGGAACATGATACGCTGAAGCAATGGAGCTGGCCTGTTCCCGGTTCTGGCATAGTGCAAAATCAAGGCCATGGCAGGCAAGCGTAAGAGTTTCTTTAAGATCCTGGCTGTCTGGCAGTAAAAAGCTAGGGGTAAGCGCCAGAAGCCCAAAGGGTATTTTAAGGATTCTGGCAAGTATGCAGGCTTCGATAATGCCAAAATCAATTCCGATTACCAACCGGGAACCACCAAAGCGTTTTTCAGTCTCTGAAATAGTTGTTTCATCAAGCTGCACATCCGGTTTAAACAGAATTGCTGTGTTGTGGGGATCAGTGATGTCTGAAGAGTGAAACGTAACGTTTTGGTTTTGAGGTATCGGTATTCCGGATGAAAAGGAATGGCAAAATATTTCAAGATGGTATCCACGAATGATCAAGCATTCTGCAAGTGATATAAATACAGGAGAATGTATCTCTCCTGCGGGGAAAAGAATAATAGCACGTATCATAGTCGATCTTTCGCTCGAGCCGGAGTTTGGTAACAAGATTTTGTCAGGCCAACCGGCGGCAAAAAAAGCCCAAATAGGTATCATTGCCGGCATGCTCAATCAGTTTCATGGAATATTCCTTGCCGTCAATGCACTCGAAACCACTTTTGGCTAACAAGGCAAGCCAGCTGCTTCTGGAAAAAACGCTGTAGTGGTTCGGGTTCCAGGCATGGCCGGGATCCGTATCGGCAGCCGGTACTTCCAGATAGAGCATTCCTCCCTGCTTGAGCACCCGTTTGAACTCCCGCAGGGTAAACAGCGGAATAACGCTATGCTCGATGACATGGCGTGCCCAGATGATATCAAATGACCCGGATTCAAAATCAAGAAATGACTGATCCATCCGGTAGACCTCAAAGCCGCTCTGATTACACACGTCAACATCGGTCTGATTCAAGGTGATACCAACCGCCTCTGCGCCCATGTCACGGAAATGCCGCAAGGCAGGACCTTGCCCGCATCCCACATCGAGCACCTTGACACCCTGGCCGAGCGGGTACAGCTCATGCAGCCGCTTGATGGCCAGTTCCGTTATTTCCGTATGAATACTCATCGGCGTTTCCGGGTAGGTTTCCGATTCAATCTGTTCAAAAAACTGCAGCAGGCGTATCAGGCTTGAGGTTGAAAGTTGCATTATTGTAATCTCCTGTCAAATTGGCGCAACAGTTCTGATTTTCGAAGGTGAAAGAACGCCTCGTTTTCATGGCCGAGCCTGGATAACAACTGACCCAGCTCCTGGTGCAGCGTGCTGTCCAGCGGCATCAACTGCAGCGCCTGCTGCAACTGCAGCAGGGCGAGCGCCGGCTGGTTGGCTTGCAGGCATCCCTCGGCTCTCGAACGGTAGTCATCGGCGCAAATGTTCCTGCTGTGGGGGGCCATGCGTGACGCTATCCCGTAAAACTGTTGGGCGGCATGCTGCCAGTTGAGCTGTTGCAGATCTCTGGCGGCCTGCTCCGCTTTTACAAGGACTGTCTCCCGTTGCTGATAGGCCTGTTCCAGTTGTTCGATCACCTCGTCAAGCGATGGCTCAAACCATAATGCCGACGGTTGTTGGTTGCGTTCAATCATTTTGATGCTGTATTCGCTGAGCGCAAAGGCATTTTCCTGGGTTATGACGTCACCATGTCCGCTCTTGTTTGAAGCAATGACCGTACGCCCACAGGCCATGTATTCGCTCATGACCATATTGTTTCCCCCCTCACAACGGTTGGGGAACAGGCCGATGTCACTGTTCTGATATACCTGACGCATTGCCGTATTGGGCATCATCGGGTGGAGCATCACGCGGGACAGGTCAATGCCATTGTTTTTCAGGGTGGTAAGGAAGATCTCCTCACAGGGACGTTCTTCCATGGTAAAGCGCAGCAGCGGTGAGCCTGACATGGTGGCCACCGAAAATGGCCATTGGTTATGCCAGGCAGCTGAAAGCCATACATCCCGATGGTGGTCCATGAACACTTTCATGGCGGCAATCACAATGTCCTGCGATTTTCTTAACTCGAATTTGCCGCCGGAAAAAACGATAAAGCGGCCATCATCATGACGTGGCGGTAATTGAAAAAAATCGTTGGGGTCGATCCCCTGTAGAATCGTTGCTGTTTGCTGTACCCCCCAGAGGCGGAGGTGGTATTCACACCAGCTTGACCCGGCGATAATGAAATCCCAGGTTTCCGACGCTTGTTTCATGTGCCGGTACGCTTCGATATCGTTTTCAAAAAAACAATAACCGATATTCACCTTGTTCCAGCGATCCGGAAAGGATGGTGAGAAATCGGGATTGTTCATGCTGTGCAGGGTTACCTCCGGTATGGGCGGCATCTGATAGATTTCTTCCAGCAGATGGTTGCCGGCAATCCCCCAGCCGTGGGCAACTCCGGTTGGCATGGCTACAATCATTGGTTGCTCCTGAGATGATGGCGTAAGCTCTGTTCCATAATGGTCCTGCTGCCGTCTGTAATCATATCCCCTTGGTTTTCAAGAAATACATCTCGGTGTATCGGGCCAATGCAGCCAGGGTGGCATTATCAGGGAACTCAAGCAGAAGGTGGTTGCACATGCGGAGTGCCGCGTCCATCCTGCCGTCTGCAATCAGTCGCTCGATCAATTCCTGGGCGGAAGCATTTATGGCGTTGCTCCGGCTGCTGTCAGCCAGAGGTGATACGCCTGCCAGAGATAATTCCCGTAATTCTCCGGCAGACAAGGTGTCGGGCTTATCACCGGCCAGAACCTCAAGCAGGTCTTTTACCCGATGGTCATAGGTATGGGCGGCATGTACCAACCGTTGTCCCCGCTTGGCAATCTTTTCACGGGCGATATCGTGGTCAAGATAATAGCGTGCCCTCTCTGGCAGGTTGTGGTCATCGTAGAGCGCATAATCTTCCTCTGCCACAAAAAGCTCCTCCTGGCCACTGTCTTGTGACATGTCGGAAAGCAACAGGGTGCCGGTGGAAAGCACTTCAAAAAAACGCATGTTGAGATCATTGCTGACCCCATTGTTGAAAACAATTCTCGATTCTGAAAAGAGTGCTGCCATTTCATCCCAGAAGCAGCGTTCCATATGTACCGGAACCTGTTGCTTCAGCTGCTCCAGCAACAGGTAGCGGCGCGTATCACTCCGGACACTGCCGACAAAACTGATATCATGCCGTTTCGCTCTGCCGGAGATCCGGTGGATTGCCGGATCACATGCCACGGGCAACCAGTGGCTGTTGGGGACAATCTCACGGATATTGGGGACAAATTGACGGTGCACGACAAAGGCATAGTCGAATTGACGGGCGAAATCCGTATAGAGATGCAGATTAAGGTGCATGTCAATCAGATAGCAGGCTTTCTTGCAGGGGAGAAAATCGATGTTTTTAGGGAAATGGCCGTAGACTGACTCGACCCACAGATAGATGTCCGGTCTGTCTTCAGCCGGACAAGCGTCCCATAGTTGTTTCATATCGGGAATGTAATCCGTTTCCAGATCATGGGGGACAACCGGTACCCGCATGTTTTCCAGCGACCATAGTTTGATTTGTTCATGGGGAATTGTCGGGCCGATGGTTGTCACCCGGCAGACTTTGCGCAGTGCGCGTTCCAGGTAGGCAGCGGTCGTGACCGGGTAGGAGACGTACGCTAACCAGATATGCGGAATTTTCTGCTGTTGTTCACCCATGCCAGGCAAACCTCCTAATTTATCGTTGCAGGTCAAGAAACGTATTCCATAGCATTTCCCGGGCAGCAACGATATCATTTTCGTTGAGGGCAGGGGTGGAAACCGTACTGCTGTATTCGTTGTTGCGCCCCTTGTACCAGCTCGGCTCACGGAATTTCAGATCATAGTTGGCCGGGTTCTTGTAGATATCAGTTCCCTTGTAGACGGTCAGGATGGTGACGTCGAGAACGTCCGGCGCCGTCTCCTGAATAAATTTCCTCGATTCCTCGACCGTTTGCCATGTCTCCCCCGGCAGCCCGACCATCATGAGTGCTTTGACACGGATCCCCTGCTTTTTAGCCCAGAGGATGGCGTTGCGATTCTGCTCGACCGTTTCCTGCTTGTTGATGGTATTCAACAGTTGCTGGCTGCCGCTTTCAACGCCGATCAAAACTTCATGGCAACCGGCCTGCGCCATTCTGGCAAACAGTTCTTCATCGCATTGATCGGAGCGCACGAAACATCTGAAAAGCAGGTCCATTTTTTCCAAACCATGGCAGATGTCGATGATGCGCTTCCGGTTGATGGCAATCGTGTCATCATAGAACATCACGGAACCATACCCCAATCCCTTGATCTCATGCAGTTCCGCCAGGACATTTTCCGCCGAACGGAGAAAAATGCCCTTATCCATCACCGCCTTGCAACAGAAGGAACATTTGCCGTTGCATCCTCGTGATGAGATGAGGGTCGTGGCCTTCCTCCCCCCGATCTGGTAGTGATAACGGTGGGCGTCAGTACGGTCGGGAAACGGTAAAGAGTCCAGATTTCTCACCCGTTTTGCATGCAGGATTCCCTGGGGCCTGGTTTTTATGATCTGCTCGATGACCTCTTCCCCCTCACCGGTCACCACCAGGTCGAAACTGCCGGTCAGCGCCTCAGGATCGATGGATGCGTGGGGGCCGCCGATCACGGTATAGGCGTCGCGGCGCAGTTTCAGAATCTCGGCGGCCTGGGGGGTTGTGCCGGTTATGAAAAGCTCACCGTCAGGCGCCTCGTCACCAAGCCCCATATCAACAATCCGTGCCTCAATTCCAACGGATTTCAGCTTGGCGACCAGATACATGACACCCAGGGGGGGCATTACTCCTTCATCGTCGAGAAACGGGCTTCTTGGGTTGACAAATGTAATCATGACATCCTTCTCTCATGTGGTGGAATCAGTGGCAAACGGTCAGGCATGCACAACACGACGAAACAGTTCCGGATCGTTGTCTGCCTCCACATTCAACAGGGCGAAAAGATCCTTTTTTTCGGACGGAAGCTGCAGCTGGATAAAATGACTGACGATGTCGTCGAAATGTCGTTCCAGTACCCTGGATTGTGGATCAAGGTTGCGGATGACCGCCAGACCGGAGGGGTGGGCGGGGAAGGTAACTATCTGCAACTCCGGACGAATCTCTTTGAGACAAGGAATTATTTTCCAGACATCGCCGATCCAGAACGCCTCCTGCCGGACCCGTTCAGCAACCCGGGCATTGATCGGCAGGCAGTCGTGAATAAACACCACGGAAGCGGGGGAGGCATGTTTTTCAAGATTGATGAAGTCCCTGAGCACCTGTTCAAAAATATGCAGCCCGTCAATGAATGCCATGTCAAAGGTGTTCTGCTCCATCACCGATTTTACATCGACTGTGCTGAAAAAATCGTCGCTGGTCATTTTAAACAGTTTGGGATTGTTTTCCGGTGATACGAAAACCAGGCTGCCAAATTCACCGGTCAAGGGATCCATGCCGATGGCGACGCTCTCTTCCCGGGCCAGCGCCAGGGATTTGCCGTTGGAAACCCCGATTTCAATATAGGCACCAGGTCTGAGAACCCGGTGCGCCATGTCAAGTAAACTGTAATAGTCGCCAAATTCCCCCAGCAGTTCCTGCATGTCGCATTGTGACAGCACATACTGTATCTCGGCAAAACCGGGATTTGCCTGGCGCACGGTTTCGCAGATTGCCCGGGCGGCAGCCAATTCTCCTTTTTCCCGCATCACATCAGCCAGCAGGGTGACATAATGGGGCGCGTCGGGATCCATTGCGATGACTGCTTTGAGAACCGAGGCCGCGGCGTCGTACTGTTTCTGATGGCGCAGCATGACTGCCGTGCAGGCCAGTGACTCTGTCAGTCCGGCACAGGAGGAAATGACATGGCTGTAGTGGGGCGTCAACGTGACCCCCCAGAACTGCTCATAGAATGCGATCAGATCGCAGAGCGTCCGGTGCATGACATTCAGTTCAAACGGGTCACATTTCTTTTCAGAGGTATAGACAGCAATCGATTCAATCAGGCCGGATATCCGCTCTTCAATGTAGCTCATAGCTGCTCCTTAACTCGTTGCTGCGCAACCCCTGCAGCTGCCGCAGCGCGTTTTCTATCAGGACGGCCCGGGAACTGGTAGTGTGTCGTTTCAGCAGCTCCTGGTATTCGACCAGCCTGTCAAAGGGACGGCCAAGATAGTTCCGTACCAGCGCTTCAAACTGGTGATACGACTCGACCCGTTCGGCGATCCGCTCGAAACCCAAAAAATCGAATTCCTGATTGTGCGGAAAACGCCCGATCAGACGGCAATAACCGGCCGCGCTTTCATAAAAACGGGGGCTGACCGGATCAAAACCGCCGGTGTCACGTGAACCGTCCATACCGGCGGTTGAGACGAGACTGATTGTGCTGCGTTCCAGCATGGTCATGAATTTCTGCCGGGTGTCACTCGCTTCCAGCAAACCATGTTGCGATGAATGGAAATGGATCTTGCCGTCGTGTTGCACGGTGGTCACATAATTCAGGTGCGGATAGTGCTGCAACAGCTCGCTCATATAGCCGTCAAGCACCGGATTGGTTCGACCGAACTGGATAATATCCACATCTTTGGCCGGCAGGGAATCCGACAGGTAGTGATCCGGAAAAGAATAGGGGAGGTAGGCAACCTTGCTGCAACCGCGCTCGCGCAGCATGGTAAATGCCGTAAAACTGGTGACAAACAGCAGCTCGAAATGTGCCGACTGCTGCATGAACGGCTCGATATCGTGTTCCCAGAGATCCATGATCACCGGTAGAAAGCGGGGCTTGCCGATAAAACGCTCCAGGTTGTTGGCCAATTGTATGAAACAGAGATCATACCCATTTCCGTGGTGGCTGATGTCAGGCAATGCCGACCAGTCCCCCAGAGTGATAAGCTTAGCGGAGAGCGTTTGGGAGAGAATATCCTCCCATTCGTGCACCATGAGCCATGACGGCCAGTTGCTGCGATCACGGTTGGAAACAATCCTGGCGATATGCGGCAGGCTGTTGGGGCACGTCGCTGTAATCTCAAGGAGCGGCGCACGCTCCGTGGGGGGAACTGCTGTAGTGCTCTGCTGCCGATCGAGTCCCAGTGATTGCCGGCGCAGTTCGTCCGGTGAATCGGTGTCATGTTTGCCGTTGATCACCACATCCAGCAGATCCTTGACGCGATGATCGTAGGTGTGCGCGCCATGAACCAATCTCTTGCCTCGCTCGCCGATCTGCCGACAGAGCGATGCATTGTCCAGGTAATAACGGACCAGTTCCCCAATGTTCTCCTCCGAGTAGATCACGATATCTTCGCCATCCTTGAAGAGCTGCTCCTGGCCACTGCCACTGGTTTGGCTGAAGAGCTGCAGGGCGCCGGTGGAGGGGAGCTCAAAAAAACGCATGTTCAGGTCATGGAGGGATGCATGGTTAAAGCCGATGCGGGATTTTGAAAAAACCTGCGCCATATCCTCAAGAAAACAGCTTTCGATATGCACCGGCGCTACCCGGGCGACCTTGGCCAGCAGGCGTTCGCGGTTGTCATTCATCCCCCCCACAAACCCGACCGGATAGATCCGTTCGACCCCGAAATCACGATGGATTTCAGGATCACAGGCCAGGGGGAGCCAGTAGGAGCGCGGGTTGGTGCGGCGAAAAAAATCGAGAACATTTAACTGTGCTACAAACACATAATCGAAAAGGTGTGAGAATTGCTGGTAATAGTCGGGAGCAAAATGGCTGTCGATCAGGTAACACGCCTTCGGACAGGAAAGCGCCTCCAGGTGCCGGGGGAGATGGGTGAAGCGGGCAACGGAGTCTACCCACAGATAAAGATCCGGTTTGAAATTCCGGGGAAGTGTGCTGACCAGCTCCTGCATGTCAGGCGTGAAGGATGTCTTGATGTCCAGCGGTTGCAGCTCCTGCCGGATCCCCATGTGATTACATAGTTCGACCGGCATGGTCGGCCCAACCGTAATCACACGGCAAATTTTACGTAAGGCGCGCTCAAGATAGACCGCGGTGGTGACCGGGTTGGAGACATATCCGAGCCATATGGTGAAATCCGGATTAACAATCGACATGGACTTTTCCGCCTGAAATTATTTTTGCCAATACACGCTGTACGGGTCAATCGGGATGAGGGGGGACATTATGCCATGCGTGCTTCTGAACTCCTCGATCGCCTTACGGCACCCCTCCAGGGTGAAGTCGTCCACGATGCAAAATCCGCCTGCCGACAGCTTTGAATAGAGGGTGGTAAGCACATCCATGGTTGAGGCATACATGTCACCGTCAAGGCGAAGAATGCTCAACTCGTCAATCGGGGCGGTGGGGAGGCTTTCGCTGAACCATCCCTCCAGAAATACGACCTGCTGATCCAGCAGCCCATACTCATAAAACCGTTTTTGCACATCATTCTTGCTCACGGCCAGGTAGCCGTAACTATGGAGCGTATCACCCCGATCCTGGGAATAGCCGCCGCTCTCAGGTGTCGGTAAACCCCGGAAGGAGTCAGCCACGTATACCACCCGGTCTTTGATGTTGTAGGCTTCCAGCACTGCCCGCATGAATATGCACGCCCCCCCGCGCCAGACCCCGGTTTCGATGAAGTCCCCCGCTATGCGGTGCTGCAGCACATACTCGATGCAGAACTGGATATTGTCGAGCCGTTTCAGACCAACCATGGTGTCGGCATAGTAGGGCCAGTACCCGCCGGTCGAGCGCAACTCATCACCAGGATCAAGGTTGACCGCCAGCTCAAGTCCGACCTTGTTCATTTCAAGGTTCAATTCGGCAATTTGACCGTACTGTTCGCTGGGGACCGCCAGTTGGGCGGCATCGAGCAGATTGTTGGTTTGCAGGTAGGTAAAGGGGATGAGCGGTTCTTTCCATAAGGTAAAGGAAAGACATTTTTTCATCAGATCCAGGTATCTCCAGGCAACGTTCATGGCAGGTTCCTTTTTATGGTAACGCACGTGGTTGTATCATGTAAGTTAATCAACGACAAGCGTGGTTCGTAGGTATTAATGTGCTCAAGTCTACAGATACCATCTGATCGAAAACCTGTACCGTCGGGTACCACAACGCCCTGCCCTCCGTATCTATCCAGCGCCATTCCCGGAATGATGGCAGCAAAAGGGAAACCGGTTTGCCGAGGGCGCCTGCCAGATGGGCCACCGCGGAATCGATGGTGATGACGGCGTCGAGGTTTTGAATCAAGGCCGCCGTATCGGCAAAGTCCCGAATCTCTCCGGTCAGATCGTACAGGTTGGGATGACGCTTCAGCTGATCGCCAGAGATCGCCTCGCTGCCGATCTGTAGACTGTAGAAAAGGGCGTTCGGGGTGTTCTCGATCAGCTCTGCTATCTGCTCAAACGGCAGTGAACGCATGCGGCGGTTGAGCAGGTTTGCTCCGCCGCATCCCCACAGCAGGCCGATCTTGTGACCTTGGGGGGGGGCGATCCGCGCCCCCCATTGTGCCACCAATTCATGCGGTAGCCGGAGGTAGGGGACGCTGACCGGGATGGTTGCTGGCGTTGTGCCGAACAGCCAGGGGAGATCCATCATCAAGGCCTGGTAGTCGGCCTGCGGCAACGGCTCACCATGGGGAATCACCTGCCGGATTCCGGGTACCCATGAGATCAGCCGGACCAGTTCCCGCGGCACGGTTGCAGCAACCACTGCTCCCCGCTCTGCCAGCAGGCCGGCATAACGGATCATCTGGATCGTGTCGCCGAATCCCTGTTCGGCATGCAGCAGAATCCGCTTTCCGGCGATTTCCCCCATATCCTCCGGTGTCAGCATTGGAAAGGGGGGCAACGCTACGGTGAGCATCCGCTTACGCCACTGGAGTTCCTGCCACCCTTCCGGATAGTTGCCGATGGTCAGCAGCACCAGGGCGCGGTTGCAATGCACGGTGGCATCGTCGGGGAAAATCTGCAGCAGGGAATCATACCATGCCAGTGCCTCGGGAGCGCGATTGAGCATTTGCAGGGAGGCGCCGACGCCGGAGAGTGCCTGCCGGTCAAGCTGATCCAGATCAAGCGCTTTCAGATACCAGGCCAGCGCCTCCTCCCAACGGAATTGCTCCCGCGCCGTACGAGCGTGCGCCAGCAGCTCCTGCGTGCTTTGTCCGACCGTGTTGCACCAGCTGATCAGGTCGCTCCGGACGGCATCCAGCACCGGTTCCCATTCAAACGGCTGTTCCTGGCGGTAGAGGGTGACGGAAGGGTAGAGCGGGCAGTCCGGTAACCCGAAGGTCCAGCGCCAATCGGCGTTGTAGGGGATCATGACCCGTGTGTCGAGCCCCAGTGCTCCGGCCAGATGGGACGTGGCCGTATCAACCGACACCAGCAGGTCGAGCGATGCCAACAGCGCGGCGCTCTCGGCAAAATCTGTCAGGAATGGCCGTGCATCAAACATGTTCAGCGGTGCCAGCAGCGCATCGGCTGCGGGATCGTCAACCCCCACCAGCAGGTTGACAAAACTGACACCGTCGAGGCTGGCCAGGCGGGTAAATGTCTCGGGTGGAATCATGCGGTTATGGTTGTTGTCCTGGCCGCGCCGTCCGGACCAGACCAGACCGACCGGACGGCCGGGGAGATCTGCCAGCCGTTCTTGCCAACGCACGACCAGCTGCGGTTCCGCTGTCAGATAGTTGACCGCCACCGGCTCATGCCAGGCCGCTTCCCCCAAGACAAGTGGCAGACTCATCAACGGAACCTGGAAATCGACAGCCGGCAGTTGCTCGCCACGGGAGATCACCTGTTTCAGGCTCGGCATCCCTACAAACAGCGGAGCGATAATCCGGTCCTGACATTCAAAAATGATGGCACAGCCGCGCTGCGCCAGGAGCGGCAGGTAGCGGGCAAACTGGATCGTATCGCCGTAACCCTGCTCGGCATGCACCAGGATGGTTTTCCCGCTACAATCCTCGCCATTCCAGCGCGGCAGTTCACCATGGCGCAATGGAACCGGGTTCTCTTTGACAAAACGGTACTCATATTCCCGCCACCCTTCGCTGAATTTTGCCTGGGAGAGCAATACCAGCGCAAGATTGAAGTGGGCGGTGCCGTTGTCCGGTTGTGCGGCAATCACGCTGCGATGGCACGCTTCCGACTCGGCATGCCTTCCTTCCCAGTGCAGCAGCACCCCCAGGTTGTTCATGGCCAGGCGGTAGTCCGGCTTGGCCGCCACTGCCTGCCGTAGGTACCGCTCGGCTTCTTCGAGACGGTTTTGGCGCATCAGCAGCATCCCGAGATGATTGAGAGCAGCCGGATGGGCAGGATCAATCCGCACTCCCCGTTGAAAGCGTTGTTCCGCCAGCTCCAGATCACCCCGTTGGGTCGCCAGTACCCCCAGATCGCACCAGGCATCCGGTTGAGCCTCATCGCTGGCTATACATGCCAGTAGCACGGTTTCCGCCTCATTCTGACGTCCCTGCTGTAGTAACAGGTTTCCCAGCCCGGCATAGGGAGGGGCAAAGGATGGAACAATTGCCATGGACTGTCGATAGAGCTGTTCGGCTTCGGCAAGATGGCCTGTTTTTCTCAAGCAGTTGGCCAGATTGAACTGAATCAGGGGAGTGTCGGGCGCACTGGCCAGTGCCTGCTGGTAGAGCGTAATGGCAGTTTCCGTTTCTCCCCGCAGGTCGAGAATGGTCGCCAGGCCATTCAGGGAATCATGATGGTTGGGATCGAACTGCAATGCTGTGCGGAACCGGTTTTCAGCTGTTGCCAGATCCCCGGCATTAAAGGCAGCAACTGCCAACTGGTAGCTGGCGCTCGCCTGACCGCAGCCAGGTTTTGCCGTAAGCTTGTGGGACAGTTCGGTCTGCAGCCGTTCCAGCAGGTCATCCCATTCCCCCGGATATTTCTGCCGGAACAGGCGCAGAGATGGATACCAGGGGGTGTCATCACGATCTCGCAGCCAGCGCCAATCGGCGTCATACTGGAGCATGACCCAGGTCTCCACTCCAAGTCCGCCACAGAGGTGGGTGACGCCGGAGCAGATCGAGATCACCAGGTCGAGGCAGTCAACCAGCGCGGCCGTATCACTGAAGTCATGCAGCTCATCGCTCCAGTCGACCAGCGCTGATGCATGGTGAGCGCTCTGGTGTTTGAGGGCGTCGGGGCCGACCTGAAGTGAAATGAAGGTCACCCCCGGAGTAGAGAACAGTCGCTGCAATTTCTCAAACGGCACGGAACGCCGGGAGTTGTCCGCCTGGGCCCGGTTTCCCCCCCAGGCCAGTCCGACTTTCAGGCCGGGACAGGAGGCGAGACGCTGACGCCAGCTTTCCCGTCGTACGGAATCGACGGCGAGATAGGGGGAGTGGCGCGGGATCGTATCCAGGGTGGTGCCGAACTCAAAGGGGAGGCTCATCAGTGGAACGTGAAAGTCCGGCAGGAACGGCAACGGTTCCTTGGGAATGACAGCCACCTCAACCCCCGCCACGGTTTTCAGCACCGGCCGGATCTGGTCGTTGTGGCACAGCACCAGCACCCGTGCCCCGGCCTGAGCCACCAGGGTCGCATAGCGGATGAACTGCAGTGCGTCGCCATGCCCCTGTTCGGCAACCAGCACGATCGATTTGCCGGCTAACGGCTGGCCATGCCAGCGCGGGATCGACAGGATGTCGTCAGACATGGCCAGGGTCGGGAGGCGCTCTTCAAACTCCCGCCATCCCTCTGCAAAGTTTCCCAGGGAGAGGAGCAGGGTGGCATGGAACAGCCGGGTGCGGTGGTCATCCGGCCGTCGTTGGGCCAGCTGTTGATACAGCCGTACTGACCTTCCGGGATTTTCGGTCCGTTCGATGGCTGCCAGGGTCTGCAGCGCCGGATAGTCATCCGGCTGCCTGACCAGCACCTGCTCGATCCAGTTTCGTGCTTGATCATAGCGCTGCAGGGCATACAACGATTCCGCACAATAGCGCCAAAACTCCACTGATTGCGGTGAACTGCGCTGTAGCAGCATGAACTGCTCCAGGGCTTCTTCGGCACGGTCAAGCCGCAGCAGCGCCTTTCCCAGCATGCTGCGCGCCTGGATATGTTCCGGTTGATCGCACAGAATAATGGTCAACTCATGGCGGGCTGTCTCAAAATCATTGCTGCTGCCGAGGGAACAGGCCAGGTTAAGACGGGCATCGTGCAGCTGTGGCATGATCTGCAGGCACTGGCGGTATAACTCCACGGCGGTGGTAACATCGTTGCCGTTCATGGCTGACCCCGCCTGTTGGAACCATCCCTTCAGTTGTTCAAGCTGCCCGATGTCCGGATTTACAGCTGGGGGAGTAGGGAACAGCAGCGGATCATGGCAGTGCGCTTCATATTCCCGGATGATGTCAGCTTCGGTGATCTGATGGTAATGGGCGGTCAATCCCTTATCCAGATTGACCGCTGACTGGCGCTGCTTGCGGTTGACAATCCGGCGGGTAATGGTTTCGGCAAGATCCACCAGCCGCCAGTGCGCTCCCTGCAACATGGCATCATGGGTGGTGGCAACCGTCAGCGGTGTCTCACCGGCGCGTTGCCTGGTTGCCCACTCCAGTTGGACACCATTGCTGACAATATAATGGTTGCCGATTCCCCAGAAGATATCCAGCCCCCCCTTGACCACGACCGGTTTCAGGTAGCCGATATTCCCGGCCGATTCCATTTGCGGGTCGCCATGCCGCCGTTGCAGGAACACTGGCAGTTGCGGGTCGAGCGGGCAGTCGCTCTCATGTTTGTAGATCTGCCAGAGGTTGACGAAATAGGCATCATACCGTGTGGCGTTCAGGTGCTCGCGCACCGAGCGGGAGGTGTCCCACGGAAAGATGAATTCATCGGAATCGACGATGATGACATAGTCGGCATCGCAGAGCGTGCGGTACTTCTGGCTGATGGCGGTTGACTTGATGACATCGTTCATCATGTCGGGGAAGCGGAACGGCTCGATTTCCACGTTGGGATAGCGGCGGGCGATTTGCTCGGTGCGGTCATTGCTGTCGGCGTCGAGCAGAATATGAATGGTGTCAACCCATGCGTAATGATTGAGGAAAAATGGAGCCAGGAACTCCTCGTTGTACCACATGGTGATCAGGTGGATCTTCACAGCCTAGGCTCGACCACGATTGTTTTGGCTGTAAAGTTGCGTTTTGATGGTGGCGATATACGGTAGAATTTCGGCTTTTTTATACTCTTTATACAGTTGTAGCGCCAGCTCAAGAGCTTCTTCATGCTGTTGCGCAGCCATGGATTCGCAGATTTTTGTCATACGGTACTCGTAAACGGGATCAGGAACAACTGCCACCCAGATGGATGTTTCTTCAATAACCCCCTTGACCGGAATAGTTGCCACCCCGCCGATCAGCTCATTGACGGCGCGCATGACGCCGGTTCCGGCGGTATGGAAGTCATGGCCGCACAAGATACCGCCAGGCCTGAGAGCAGAAAAAGAGATTTGAATATCATTGATCACAGATTCATAGTCATGGGCTCCGTCGATGAAGATAAGATCAAAGTCCTTACCTGCCAATAACTCGGCAAAGGCATTGGAGGTGCCTCGCATCATGCGCAGGTTGTCGCCGATGAACGCCGTATTCCTGATAAAGCTCTTCATGATGTTGAAGTCATCGGCAGTTTCCGACCGGTCAAAATCCTTGAAGTCACCCTGGTTGGAATAGTCTTGCCAGGGATCGATGCAGTAGAGTTCCGTGTCGGTTCCGGCGATGGCATGCCCCATGGCCGCTGCCGAGGTTCCCTGGTAGGAGCCGATTTCAAGTATGCGGGACATGGTGGGAAATGCCTTGCAGAGCCGGTAGAGTGACAATGCTTCTTTCTCAACCAGCAGGCAGCGCATGGAGTCAAAACTGCGGATCATTTTTTCTTCTTCCCGGTTCATCTCTGCGGAAACCAGGTTGATTATATGCTCGGTTGTTAACATTGCGATTCTCCGGGTGTTAGCTTGTCTGATGGTTCCGTGCCGTTGATTTAGAGGGGGATTATGCCGCTTGTGGCAGCTGTGGTGCGTATCATGGCGGTAATGTCATGGCGCTTGAGTGATGCGAGTGTCGCCATCCGGGCGCGCAGGTATTCACGGCAATCGTAATTATGGGCGGTTAAAAAGCGATATGCCGTATTGGCTTGGTCTGGATGGCCGCATGCCAGATGTAGCAGGATTGATAATGCCTGAAGTTGCGGATGATGTTGGTCCTCACCAAGCAGCCGCTCCACTACCGCCAGCGCCCGTGCCGGATCACCGGCATACAATTCACAGGTACCGTAATTGAAGGCTGCTTCACGATGGGATGGATCGAGCTGCAAGGCCCGTCGGGATACTTCCAGCGCCTCGCCATACCGCTTCAGGTTGATAAGCGCATGCCCCTTGCCGAACAGCGCCTCAACCGTGTCTGGTCGCAACATCAGCAGACGGTCCCACAATTGGAGAGCCTCTTCGAAGCGTTCCAGCTCTCCGGCCTGAACCGCCAATTCGGCCAGTGCCACCAGATCGTTCCGGTTGCTCTCCAGTTTTTGTTTCCCCAACTCGTAATAATGGAGCTGTTTGTCCCTCAGATTGTCCGGCAGACCATCCACTTCGCCGTAATGATGGGCAATGATCGGTGCCGTACGAATGATAAATCCGTTGGCGCGCAGAGCCGGTTCCACCAGCTCGTGGACGATCCCCTGGTAGCTGATACGCTCATCCCGTGGGAACAGCCGCACCCGCTCCGCCGGGTACCACCCATCGGCCTGTTCCAGCTCGGGATAGGAACCATCGTTGGCGCTCCACCCCTGGATATGCGCCCGGTGGGAATAGTTGCGGATCGGCACGCTCCAGGCAGTTTTGGTTGACGATGGATCAGAGATCAGGTGGCGGAATGCCTCATGGTCACGGGAGGAGAGCGCTTCGTCCGCATCCATGATCAAAATCCAGCGTCCGCTTGCCTTGCTGATGGCATGGTTACGGGCATCGGAGAAACTGCCGTTCCAGGTGAAATGGTGGATCTCCGCGCCGAACAGGGTGGCGATGGCAATGGTCCGGTCGGTCGAACCGGTATCCACCACGATCATTTCATCCACAACCGGCGCGACGCTGGCCAGGCACTGTGCCAGATAGCGCTCCTCATTTTTGACAATCATGCAGAGCGAAACCTTGGGGAGGAATGGCTGCTTGCCTGCTTGCCGGCGCAGTTCAAGCCCCTTTGCCAGGATTTGATCATCCACACCAAACTGCACCAGAAACTGTTCACAGGCCGACAGTGCCTCAGCAGCTCGTCCGCATTCAGCCAGCAGTTCCGCCTGGTGGAGGGCAAGATTACGGCTGTCGGGGTAACGCTGCCGTGCAGCGGTAATAACCTGAAGCGCGTCGAGCAGATACGGTGTCATGGTTTGAGTCGTATTCATGCTGTCTATACTATCCTGGCTGCCATGTCACGCATGATTCTGATCGCTTCAGCATTCAAGGGATCATTGGCGACCGCCTGCTTGATCGCCTGCCAGGCCTCCTGTTGTTTTCCCTGGCTCCAGAGAATCATGCCGAGCGAAAGCCACCCCTTGCCGCAGCCGGAATCGAGCGTCACTGCCCGGCGGAACAGCTCTTCTCCCTGCCCGATGTTTCCCTGACGTGCGGCCAGGGTTCCCAGCACCACCAGTGCCAGGGGGGATTGTTCCCCGGCCAGCTGGGCAGCCTTTCGGGCTGCATCGTCATCCCCCTGGGCACAGTAGCATTGCGCTTCGATCTCCTGAACCAGGCGCTGGTCGGTTGCTGCCGGCATCTCCGAGACAACTCCCAATGCCTCCTGGAAACGGTTGGCCGCCAGCAGGATCCTGGTCAACACCAGGTACGGAACGGGGGATTCCGGATCAACCTGGATTCCCTCGGTGAGCATGGTCTGCACGGCGGCGTCCACGTCACCCCGTTGTGCCAGTTTTTCAGCCTTCAGGCAGGCTGCCTGCACCAGTTGCTTCTGCACGTTGTCCTCGTTTTTCTGCCCACTATTGTGAACCGGTTCATATGATGACATGCTACTAATACACGATTCAGCACCATTTAGGCTATTGTTTTCAGGCTGCTGAACAAGTTGCCGCAGCCGTTGTTCTGCGATCTGTGCGGCATGATCCCAGCTGAATTGTTCCCGGATATACGCAGCGGCAGCCAGACCCCGCTGTTGTACCTCTGCGGGATGTTGACAGGCATGGCGCATCAGGTCGGCCAGACTGTCAACGTCCGGTTCAGCCAGCCAGGGGAAATCAACGGTTTCCAGGTTGCCGACCGTTTTGGTGGTCAGCTGCTGTAACGTGGCAGGGATCAGCCAGGCTATTTCCGGGGGGCAGAAGTCGAGCGCTGCGCCATAGCCGGTCACCAGCGGTGCCAGCCCGCACGCCATCCCCTCGGCAATCGGCAGTCCGAATCCTTCACCGCGGTAGGGGTGCACCAGGCAATGACAGGCGGTATAGAGCGATGCCATCTGTAGATTGTCGAAATCTTCTTGAAGATAGATAATTTCAGGGTGCCCCGGAACCTTTGTGAAAGCAGTGATCACTTCCTGCGCCGTCTGTCCCTGGTAAATGCTGTTCCCCCCCATATCCTTGATCACCAGGCAGACATCGTTATCGGCGCTGAAAGCCTGCGAATAGGCAGCCAGAAGGACATCGATCCCCTTGCGGTGGATCGTCCCCCCCACGAACAGGAAGCGGAAACTCTTGTTGGTCCCAAGGGGGTATGGCGCTACAGCCGGGTGAAAATATTCGATAGCCACGCCGTTGGGCACCACCTGCACTTTGCCCGGTTCAACGCCGCCTTGCAGGTAACAGTCACGTACAAAGCGGCTCGGTACCCATAACTCATCCACATGGCGGTTGATCTGGCGCACCCACTCCAGCGGGACACTGCCGAATTCCCATGGTTGGATCAGCACCAGTTTCCCTTGGCTGACCGGTGAGAAATCCGGTGGCCACTGGTGGCGCACCGTCACATCAATCTGTGGCAGTGGCTTGTTGCGGCATGCTTCCAGTTTTGGGAAACGCGGGTCAATGGTCGGGGAAAACTCATCCGGCTGGGTTGGGGAGAAGGAAATCTCAAGCCCGCGCTGCAAGAGACTCAGGCAGAGCTCACGGTTGACCAGCGCCAGGGAGTGATGGACAAACAGACCGCCGTGCCAGGAAATTGACGGATTTTCTTTTATGTGGCGCAGGGAGCGTGGCTCAATGGTCAGAGAATATTGAGACCAGTCCGCTGTTTCACCTGATACCAGGGCCGCGTACACCTTTTCCAGCCGGTCGCAGTATCCGGAAAAGGTTTGTGATGGTTGCGATATGTTGCCGCGCATACTTTCCGCAATATTCGGATTTTCTTCCAGTGTCCGGATTATTTTTGCCAACCCCTTAATGTCGTAGGGAGCATACAGAATGCCGTCTACCCCGTCACTGATAAAGTCGGGAATACCTCCGATACGCGCCCCTATCACCGGCAGTCGCATGGCGTGCAGCTCCAGCACCGTCAGTGGTGCACAATCCTCGATCACCGAGGAGACGACTGCCATATCCAGGCCGGCAACAATTTCAGGAAGTTTGTCATTGGAATATTCACCGTGAAAACGGAGATGCCCCTTGTGATCTAGTGATTGCAGAACTTCCCGGTATCCCGGAACAGGAGTGCCATGAATATGCACTTCGATTTCCCCCGGTTCAAACTCTTGCACAGCTGCAACCAGGATATGCACCCCCTTGATCGGCATCAGTCCGCCAATGACTCCAAGGGAAAGCGCACCCATGTTCCGGTTACGGTGCTTCTGTTCAAATGTCTTGTCGCTCCAGAGCTCATCCGATGTTCGGGATGCCTGATGAATCAGAAGGAAGCGGGAGGATTTTGCGCCATATTGCTCAAGAAGTTCCAATTGCCGGCGGGAAGAGACAAGGGTAAGGTCAACCCACTTGTTCATCAGCTGCAGGGTGATTTCAATACGACGGCGATACCACTCCAGCAGGTGCGGATTGCGGGCCACGGCTTCTGAATGGGCAAGCGGATCCACACTTCCCCAAAGTTCCAGCCCGTTTTTCAGCAAATACAACTCTGGATCAATCATGTAGTAATTGTGGAGGGAAAAGCAGGATGGTATCCGGCGATGCCAGGTTTCTTCAGCCATTGCCAGGGTCAGGCCATGAAAATTATGGTAATGCACCAGCTCCGGGCGAACTATGTCCAGAACCTGCCGGAAACGCTCCATTACAGCCGGGTCATTGATTTCACGTTGGGGGTTGTCCGCATCGATGAAGAGTGCCGGGCGATTGAAAAGACCGAACAATTGCACCCCATCCTCGCGATGCTCCTCAAGAGAATAGGGGGGGAACAGGTAGTCTTGTCTCAATGATGCATAAAATACCGCCACCCTGTATCCCCGGCTGACAAGCTCGACCGCAATGGAGCGGGGGAGTTTTGTTCCGCCTCCCGATTCATTCCAGCCGTACATGACCAGTAGAATACATTTTGGCATGCATCGCCCACAACCGGATGTTGGCAGGTCGCTTGGTGTCATGCCAGCTCTTCTTTGATAAATTCATCCAGCGTCATTTCCGGTTTCCAACGGAGCGCTGCCTGAATAGCCGATATGTCGGCGATGGTGTCTGGAATCTCGTTGATACGATGTTCTTCGGTTGATTTCCATGCAATCGATCGGGATGAGTATCGTACGACCAGCTCAAGTAGTTCACCGACGGAAACCGAAGAACCGGAACCAACATTGAACAGGGAAAAACGAGTATCAAGCTGCAGCGCCTTGACACATGCTTTTACAAAATCGTCAATGTGCAGGTAATCACGCCGGGGTGATGCGTCTTTTATGCTGATTACGGATTCAGTCCGCGCCTGTTGCAGGATCGTTGGAATGAGGAATTGTGTCGCCTGTCCTGGGCCATACAGGTTGAAAGGGCGCAATATGGTCACCGGTACACCAAACTGTTGCGCGTAAAAACGGCATAATTCCTCTCCCAACCATTTGGAATGGGCATAGGGGTTGTTGGGGCTTGCATGGTGAAATTCCGAAATCGGCAATACCTGGGGAATACCGTAAACGTATGCGCTGATATAGATACATCGGGCACCATGTTTCCTGCAGAAATCAAGCACATGTTGTGTCCCTTGGGTATTCACTTCGTAAAATTGGCCGGGAGCCGCCCAACTGTCAGGAATGAAGGTTCTTCCTGCAAGGTGGATCACATGGGTGATGTGGCGGTCGTTGTATGCGTTGAATGATTTAGCGTCCCGGATGTCCTGGCCGGCTGATAAGGCAAATTGATGCACTGTTGCACCGGCTTTTTCCAGGGAGGGAACCAGATGTTTGCCGATAAAACCGGTTGCACCGGTTACAAGAACGTTTATGGGAAGGTTGTCATTCATGGTGTTCACTCGTTTGCAGCAGAAATTTTTCTTTCAGTGAATCAAACTCGTCAATCGCCTGCATATAGTCATCAGGTCGGCCGATATCCAGCCAGTATCCGCTATGGCGAGTAACGGAAGCAGGAGTTCCCCTGTCGAGCAGGTCGAGCATCAAATGGTCAAAGCCGTAGGGGATCCCCTCCGGAATGTACTTCAATATCTCACGATTAACCGCGTAAATTCCCATGCTGACATCGAAACGGTACTCCGGTTTTTCTTCAAAACCACACAGTTTATCTCGCTCGTCAATCCTCAGAACTCCGTACTCCGACTTCAACACCCTTTGAAACGCGGCAATGGTAAAATTAGAATTGCAGCTAACATGACCGTTAAAAAAACGCCGGAAGTCGAGGTCTGTCAGGATGTCACCGTTCATCACCAGGAAATTTTCCGGCAGATCATGGATAAGGCGGAGCGGCCCCATGGTACTGAGTGGCTCGGTTTCGAGAGAATAATCGATGGTGATCCCCCATTGTTCCCCATTGCCGAAGAATGACTGGATAATCCTGGCCTGATGATTAACCGCGATGGTGATATGGGAACAGCCGTAATGAACCAGTTGGCGGACAATTACCTCAAGGATCGGGTATTCACCAATCGGCATCAACGGTTTCGGTAAAACCACCGTATAAGGGCGCAAACGTGTCCCTTTCCCGCCGGCCAGGATAACAGCTCTCATTACGATCTCCCTCTGTTTGAATTGTTCGTTTTGAATGGCTGCTCGTGTATGGTCATAGTACGGTGTACACTCTGGCTTAATCCTTCAAGAATGATGACTGGTGAGCTTGGGGATCATCAAAAGAGATGTGGGGGGGGCATGTTTGACAGATTGAAAGATATCTGCTTTTTCGCAGCAGATCATACTTTTCGCTGAACCAAACTGATTCGAATCCATCCTTAAAGACATTTCCCAGAATATATTCTCCGGCATAGCAACAGGGACTAACATCTCCCCGTGTGGAAATATAACAGGAATCAAACGGTTCTGTACAATCGTTATTATCTGTGACGGTCTCACTAAAAAAATGACGGGCTGACACTATAATGCCGAGTTTCTTTCCCAGTTGCTCTGCATTAACCACAGACGCGTTGTACTCTTCTCGAACAGACAGAAGCGAATTACTCTTATGCTCTGGAACAGCGACAATATAATTTCCAATCGACACTTTGCTAATTCCGAGTGTTCCTGCCAGTGCAACAAATTGCGGTATTTCATGGTAATTACCCGTATGAGCCACAAAGTGCAGCACTATTTTTTTGTGGTCGTGGGATGGCAATGCAGCCATAAACTGCTGTATCGCAGCGATTGTTTTGTCAAAATCACCATGTTTCATATCGCGATTGTATGTTTTCCTGGTGGCTGCGTTCAGGGAAATCGTAAATGATTTCAAACGACCTGCAAGCAATTCAGCAATTTTTCGTGATAGGCAGGTCCCGTTTGAGGTGATCTGGATCAGATTCTTTCTGGGATTCAGAGCATATATGAAGTGAATGGCATCAGCAAATCGCGGATAGAGAAAGCATTCCCCCCAACCGGTTAAATCAATAGTTGTTGCATGACGTATCGGCTTTTCCAGGGTAGCCAGTTTTTCAAAAGGGAGATCTTCAGAAACATGATTCTCTCTTCGACAGATAAAACAACGCAAGTTGCATTTTGTTGTTAAAAAAAGACTTAGTGTTGAGGGGTAGATAAAATCAGGAAAATCTGTACGATTTGCTTCTGTTACGTTCCTGACAACATAACCGTCATATTTGAATCGATCAAGTTGCTCAAACCGTTGCTGCGGATAATGGTTTTCTGGATATAACTGTATGATTCTGTTTAGCAAAATACGAGTCCTTGTAAATTCTCTGGATGGTTCATATTTTTCATACAAAATTGTTAATTCCGCCAGCGGTTTTAGAATCTTAATGTCGTTTGCATTACGGGCGAGTAACGTACTGTATAACTGCATGGCTGCAAGGGGGGCACCCTCTTCGAGATAACGTTCCGCACGTTTCTGGAGGAGCTGTTGATTGTCTGGATCAAGCAACAGAGCGTGTTCTAGGAGAACGTCTTCATTTTCTTTGTTATCTGTTGGGATGATGACAGTATTTTGCTGTGCAATGTAGTTCCATAGCAAGGCTGCCTCGTCAGCTCGATCAGGTATGGACTCCAAAAAACAGGCATGACGTTCCAGCAATCGTCCGGCGTCCTTCGATTGATACTCAAAAATAGTGCCTAGATTTTCATGGAAATCCCGGAACGCCTCTATCAGGTTTTGTGGGAGGTTCGAGGCCACAATGTTCGCAATAAATGTTGCGAACTGGGGGGCTGCAAACAACCCGGTTAAAGTTTGATCCTGAGAATGGCACAGCCATTCTCGCATTCGTTCCAGAAGTGCACTGCCAAAGCCGCAGCAGTTGATATATGCCAGTGGGTTTATCAGGATTTTGAGAACTGCCTGGATGGCAAGTAGTGCCTGCTCCGGGGTGGTTAGATCCAGCAGGGGAAACAGTTCTTCAAAACGGTGTTGATTGAGGAAATCGAGACATGAGCGGGCGGAATCAAAGATGCCGGTGTCGGCCGAGATTGATGAACCTTGTCCAGGGTGCACCCTGGTGATGCAGGTGCGGGTATCAATATATCGTGATCGATACAGAGCGCTGATGCGCAACCACATATCAAAATCCTGTCCGTTACGCAGTGAGGTGTTGAAATCTCCGACCTTCTCAAAGACTGAACGGTGAACAGCGATGCTGATACCGCTGACATAATTGAGTTCAAAAAACTGGAGGACTTGAAGTTCATCCGGAGGCATAAAACCGGGGGGGTACTCAATGCCGGACAGTTGCCCGGTTTCTTCATGGAATACACTGTAATTGGTGCGGAAGAAGTAGATGCCGGGATGGGAGGCAAATGCCTGTACCTGGATTTCCAGTTTATTCGGCTCAAACGTATCATCAGATGACAGCCAGCAAATCCATTTTCCTCGGGATTTTTCAAGCGCCATATTCAGTGCGGTGGCGACTCCACCGTTTTCTTTGTGGAACACCCGGAAACGATCATCCTTGTCAGCATAGTGGTCAAGCACTTGATGGGTGTTGTCACTTGATCCGTCATTGACAATCACCGCCTCCCAGTTGCGACAACCTTGGGCCAGCAGGCTTTCCAGGCAGGCGGAGAGGTAGTGTGCCTGGTTGTAGGTGGGGATAAGTACGGAAAAGAGAGGTACCCCCCAGCCTGCAAGTTTTGGCTCATTGCAATAATACACTGTTTCTTCAGATGTGGTATTCACCGTGTTCTCCATTTTTTTACCAGAAGTGGCGTCGGACACTCTTCCGACATAGGTAACGGTAAATTCAGCTTTTATTCAAGATGTTACGGATTTTACGCGTGAGAACGCAGTTGAATTCCTGAAAATTATCTGAAGTCAGGATATTATTACAATATTGAGAAACAGGGTGCCCCGCGTACCAGTGGATACCAATAGTCTTGTCAGTTAGCATGTCAGAGTCATCATCATTAAAAATTGATGGGACGTGATCATGATCAAGTGCGTAGACGACATCCATGGGCATGTTGATGAACTTAATGGCTGGTAACTGTTGTCGTATTGATTCTTCGGAAGGAAAAAACTGATTGACGAAGGGCGCACTGATTGACTGGTATGTCGTCGTATTAAATGCTGAAATACTGTGCTCAAAGAGTTTTTTGAAAAACTGATTGTGCGGTGCTGAAAGTAAAAATCCGATTATGTTGCCGGCATACTGTAAGCAGAGAGCACAATCGACATCTCTGTTGTCATATTGGTTGAAGTACAATTCATTCATCGGCCTAAAATAGAGCAAGTCGATGTCGCTGTATAGTCCACCTTCCGTTGAAAGAATATGCCAACGAAAGAAGTCTGATTTGTAGTTTTCTGGTGCGGTATTGATGGTAGGAAATGCTGAAAAATCAACTTCTTTAATGGTTATGCCCGTTAAACTAAAAAGCTCATCTGAATAATCTCGGCCATTAAATTGGGTGCCATCGTACCCTTCGCCAGTACCCCAAGGTATGTCTCCCTGATAATTTTCAGAAGGTATGTAGATATTTATTTCCCAATCAGGATTTAGTTTTTGGAAGGAATAGACGCTCAAATAACGGAGAAAGGATGTCGTATCATTTCCCCAGTAAAAATGAACTTTCTTCGGAATATTCTTTAACTCCCAAATGTTGGGGCGATCACATAGGCAGGCAACCATACTTTGATTGTTCAAAAGATATGATTCTTGTACCCTCCAGCTTGTAAACTTTGTGATGCAATTTTTCAGAGTATAAGGGCTGAACCAGCAGTTATGGTCAGGATGAATATGTTCCACATATACGTCGGATGCTTCCCAATAGTTGCCATTGTCGTGTGGTAGGAAGGCATTGGGCGCGGTAATCAGACATTTTTTAAAGGAGAGTGTGGACAGCGATTCTAAAAAATCACGAACATTGTCAACATGTTCAATGGTCTCAGGAATCAAGAGTACGTCATATTCATCCGTAACTTTGCTGATTTCTGTAAAATATTGTCCGGAGACATGCTGACGTAGTTTGTCAAGTCCATTAACATCCACATCCAGACCGTCCAGCTCCCGGCAGATCTTGCTGAGCATAATATGTAGATTGGTAGATGGATCAAAGATTGGGTTATCGGTACAACCGACATGGAGAACTTTTTTCCCGGTACATAGTGGCATAATGACATCCAGGCGGTCTGGTATGTCTTTAATTGTTAGTGTTTGTTTGAAAAAATGTTTGGATATTGAACTGTTTTCTTCTTCTTTCAGCTTCTTATTCGATAAAATATCAAAAACCTTATGATTGGATCTATTGACTGATTCTGCATCACCAGTTAGTTGTGCTAATCGTCTCAACTGCTGCCAAAAGTCAACTGTATCCGGGAATAAATGAGTTCCCTTGCTGTAAATAGCAATTGCTTCTGGAATCTTCCCTTTATTTATTGCATTTTCGCCGGATTCACGGATAAGATTTCTCGTAATAGTAGCAATTTTTAATTGCAAATTTGAATCACTCATTGCCGGCCCAGCGAACTTAGCGCGACTTGCTGGATACTCACCATAATCGGGCTCCTCCCCTGTTTCAATCCATGTCATTATTTGAGCAACGCGTTTTTCTATGGTGTGAAATTTTAACATCTTGTTGAGTGCATTTGATGAGATAAATTTTGCAAATTCAGTCTTTTTCAGAATTCGTGTTATGTGTTCAACTAAACACGCTGGATTATCTTTAGAAAAAAGTAAAATTTCCTTGCCATCTTCGAAAAGCGCTTTTGTCCTGGGACGATCAGGAATATCCCATGAAATGACTGGGCGACCTGCAGCCATTCCTTCGTATACCCTGCCTGCATATGCTAACACAAAGCTCGGCAGGTTGACCACTGCACTGCCCTGTTTTAAGCCTTCGATCCAAAGTGTAAAACTCTGCCGCCGAAGAAGCCTGAGACCTTCAATATGAGTATGCAGCAACTGCGGGTTGAATGATCCTGTCTGTCGTAGTTGTGTAATTATTTGTTGGTTCAGTTGGTCGAATTGTACAGGAAGATTCGCCTCTTCCTCAAGAGGCTGCTGCTTTACAAGCAGGTCACGCAATTGTGGGTGTTGTAACCAATGTCTACGTTCTCCATACAACGCTCCGCTAAAGTACGCCAGAGGTTGTGATGGGCTCGAAGCTTTCCTTGATATTGCCCTGGAGGGAAGAGCACCAACCCACCAAAGCGCCTTTACTATGCCACAAGCATTTAACCATTCTGCATCTAGCTCATCGCCAACAAGTGCATGAGTCATATATTTCAATCGATGCATTACGTCGGCTTGGCGATTCTTTAAACTTGGTGCGTGAGTATATACTTCTTCCGGATATCTGAGAGACTCTCCGATGATTGCCAGTCGTACTGGGGCAAGCGTAGAAATATAGGATAAAATCGTATCATCAAGATTGTTGTGGACGACTTCAATCCATACCTGCTCAAACTTTTTGCCGTCGCAGATAGCTTTGAGATGACTTAACCATGTCGCAGGGTCGCCGGGTGCAAACTCGTGGAAAATCGGAAGAGTAAAAAATGAAATATCATTTGCTGTAAAGCCCTCTTCAAATCCCAGGTTTGCTAAATAACTCCATGAACGTGCCTCCTGCCAACAGGTAAATTCCAGGCTGATGTAGAGAATATTAAAATCTTCAACATTACTTTCAGTCATATTTTAGCCTTGTGAGTAGTACTCAGTATACAGCCAAAAATCCCCCCAACACTTCCATCACGTAGTCCATCTCCTCAATTCCCACATCCTGATGCACCCCGATGTGAATACCATGGAGTCCCAGATATTCGGCATTGGGAAATTGGCCAAGTTTGTATCCTAGATACGCAAATCCGGGACACTGGGTCGGCATTGAGGCAAACAGGGTGCGGGTTTCGATGCCACGTTTCTCCAGGTGTTGCGTCAGTTGGGCTCTGGTGAACGGTGCTCCTTCGTTGATGATGATCGGAATGGCATGTGGCCCGATCTGCTCATGCGGTTCTTCCTTGATAGTGGAGAGGAACGGCGCGAAACGGTCAAAACGCTTCAGAACATGGATCAAATTATCATGACGCTTCTTGAGGATCTCGTGGTAGACTTCCATAGCACCAATGCCTATGGCGGCTTCCAGTTCGTTCATCTTGCAGGAGTAGCCGATGCGGTCGAAGGTGAAACGAACATCTTCACCCCCTTCACCACGAAAGCGTTTGGCACAGTACTCAGCACCGGAGTTGAGAATACAATGCTTACAAGAACAGTTTCTGCCATGGGATCGTAAAGAGCGGAGAATGTCGCCGTATAGCTCGTTATTGGTGGTAACGATACCTCCCTCGCCGGTCGTTATAATATGGGCCACATAGGTGCTGAAGGCTGCCAGATCGCCCAGGCTACCGGCAGGCTTACCCTTATAACGCGCTCCGTGAGCCTCAGCGGCATCCTCCACAACAACCAGATTGTGTTTTTTTGCGATGGCATTGATAGTGTCCATCTCAGCCGGTTTGCCCATTAAATGAACCGGCATGATTGCCTTGGTTTTTGGAGTGATAGCGGCTTCTATCTTGTTCGGATCGATGTTGAGAGTATGTCGCTCTATATCGACAAAGACCGGTGTAAATCCGGCATGTACAATAGCATTACCGGTTGCCACGAAGGAAAGAGCCGGAACGATAACCTCATCGCCACGTTTGGCACCGAAATCATGTAGCACGGCAAGTGCCAGAATGTCGGCGTCGGTGCCACTACTTACGGCAACCGCTTCTTTGACTCCCAACAATTCAGCAAATCTGTCTTCAAAGTCCCGTACCATTTTGCCGCAGGAAATACGCTTGGACTCAAGCGATTCTGCAATAAGTCGTTTTGCCGTATCGGTAATGGTGATTGTTCCAAATGGTAACGAAAATGCCATATGATGTTTGTCTCCGGTCGTCGATAATCAAGTAGACAAATTATCCTGTAAATTACTTCTGATTATTTGTGAGTTGCAGTGCTTTGAGATTGTTGAAGCTTGGAACAATATCTCCATTATTGATTACTCTTGTAAATTCAGTGTGTTGGTCAACCTTTATTTGATATAAAAAATTATTATGGCAGTTGGTGCATGAACATTGGGTGTGTGATGCTCCCAATTGAATCAAGCTTTCCGCACTCACCTCTTCAATATCTCCTGGATATTCACGTATAAAATCAAGTTTTTCATTGCAAAAAGGACATGTCACTTGAATTACAGCAAATGTAATATTGTAATCATCAAACTCGCCTTTTAGTTTGTTGATCAAAAAAACAGATGGTTCTGCGAACACTTTGGAGTGACTCGTATTAAATGAAGAATATGACTCGTTAATTAGAAAATCTAGTCGAGATGATGGGATATTGGTGAGATTATAATCCTGGGTCGAGTAGAAATGTTTCGGATCAGGTATGATTCCTTTTTGTAAAGCGTCATTATAAAGCTGACTAGACGGATAAGGAATGATCTTTCCTAGTGCTAATAAGGTCCTTTTGCAATGTTGATTTGCAAAGGCAGATGTTTCTTTAATACTTTCTTCTGTTTCAGCAGGATCTCCAAAAATAAATTGCGCTTGAATGATAATGCCTGCCTTGTCTGCTGCATCAATAGCATCACGAATTTGTTTTACCGTGATATGCTTGTTCATGCTCTGCAACACTGTGTCACAGGCGCTCTCAAATCCGACTCCTACCATTGAACAACCAGCATCCTTCATATCGCGTAATAGATCTTCATGCAGATCTGGTACACGCATGGCACATGTCCATTTGAAATCAAGATTAAGGGAACGTATACCATCACAAAACTCTCTAACTCGCACTTCATTGACAGAGAAAAGTTCATCATAAATTGCTAGGTAATTATAATGGTACCTGTCATGGAAAAACGAAATTTCATTGATGACATCTGTTATGGCGCGCTGACTGTATATTCCTCCACCAGATGAGTGGAAGCAAAAAGTACATCGGAACGGACAAGACCTGCCTGCACTCACAGGAAACATGCGAGGTCTTGGATGCATTTGGGTCAGATGAGTAGCGTGTGAATGACTGCTTGCCCGGAAAAAATCATTTATACCAATTTCATCATAACTTGGTAGTGGATAATCAGGCATAACTTTTTCTTCAACACGCAGAGGATTAAATATTGCTACACCGTCTCGCCAAAAAGCTAATCCCCTGATGTTTCGCAGATCTGCCCCTGTTTCCATGGCGTTAACAAGTTCAACTATCGGAATTTCAGCATCTCCAGCAATGGCGAAGTCCGGGCTAAGATCTGACATGATGAAATGCCGGTCGGCACTGACAAGCCCGCCACCAATAATCATCGGGATATCAGGAACTAATTTCCGACAAATTTGAATAGTGTGACTGCAAAAAAGGTAGTCGGCTGACAACCCCCCAACACATATGGCTTGAGGTTGAAATTGAGAAATGCGCTTACGCAGGGCATCACAAAGTGTATCCAAGGCCGATTTGTTTGTGGATGCATACCCAGCATTACAACCAGCCACCTCGTGTCCCGCTGCCTTCAATGCTGCTACAACATAGGCAGGTCCTTGCGGAAAAATCGCTGGGGAAGGACCTGGGTTCGGGTAATTATATTTTGCTATAACTAAAAGAACTCTCAATTCATCCTCCAACTATTGCAAGTGGTGCGGAACTACATTAGAAGAATTGACAGCCAATTCAACGAGTTTCCATTGATTTGTCTCCTTTTGTACAAGCCAAAATCCTTCATATACTGATACTTGCCCAATCAATTTGCCCACAGCAAGTGACACTCCAGGATGAAAATGTGTCTGTGTCTTTGGATCAAGGACATAGTCTTTATCTGAAAACTTGAGGGCATTTATAACGTCTATTTGGTGGAATTGCAGCTCTAGGTCATCGCCGCATAAAAAACCTCCATTTTTCACAAGATCTACAGTATTCAAAACATCTCTTAAAGCAGGTGCGTAGCGGTGATCACCATCAATGAATACTATATCAAAACTCTCTTTATTAAAAAGTGGCAGTAACTTATCGCTTGTACCACGAAATGGGCAAATCATATCTGAATACCCTGACGCTGATATGTTATGTACAAATAACTTAAAAATATCACCACTTTTCGAGTAGTTATACATGCTTTCGTAGATAGGGTGATTAGTAACACCTATTGTGGAAGGGTTGAAAAATGGAACCCATGGATCAATGCACACGACTGTTCCATTTGAATTGTTGTATTTTTTTATTGCATCAGCCCAGCTGATTGCAGAGCCACCTGCCCAGGAACCAATTTCAAGAATTCTTATCTCACTGTAATTGCGCGAAGTGCAGGCAACTCTCACAAGTTCCTGCATATAAATATGTCTTCTTGGATCTCCCTGCGATGCAAACATGTGCGATCCAAAATATGGCTGACCATTTATCAGGCAATCATTATAACGCTCTAGTTCAGTCATGATTACTCCTCTGTACGGTCATAATAAACCGCACTAAATATGTTGCAACTGTCTATTAATGCGGTGTTTTGTCATCTCCATGATGTGAGCCAAGGCATTGTTACCAAATTTATCTTGAATAAGTTTGTGGTATTGGGGATTGGAAAAATACGTGTTGAATGCGTCGTCTCTGAAATGAAGCACCTCTTTTGCTGTAAGATAACGAGTTCGAAGCGGAAGGGAGTTGTAGGAATACTGAGAATAGCCGCTCCACTCTTCGGGAAGTTGCCAGCCTTCAGCGATCGCCTGCTGATAGAGTTGAGAGCCGGGATATGCCATGGCGCAGTTGAAATTTGCCCATTCGGTGTTCAGCTCAATGGCCAGATCAAGAGTTGCTTGCATGCTTTCAAGGTCATCTTCCGGCAGTCCAAAAATGTAGTTTGCGCCGATGTTTATTCCATGTGCCTTGATACGATCCACCGTCTCATGAATTTTTGAACCGGCAAAGCCTTTGAATGAATCTGCTCTGACCCGCTCATTTGCTGATTCGATACCAAGCGCAAGCCAACGGATTCCCGCTTTTTGGAGCTTGGGAAGCATGGCTTCCCTGAGTGTGTCGATACGGGCATAGGCCCAGATGTTGAGATCATAGCCCCGCTCAATAATCAGGTCGCAGATTTCCTCGACATGGGGGGGATTGAGGACAAAAAGTTCATCGGCAAACTTGATATTTCTGATGCCATATTTAGTAACGAGAAGATCTATTTCAGCAATAACCGATTGCGGGGTCCACATACGGTAGCTGTTTATATTGGACGGTGATCCGGAAGCCGCTTCGCCACTTTTAAAAGGTGCTTGGATACAGCAGAAACTGCAACGGCACGGACACCCAAGAGATGTATATAGTGCCGCATACGGCTGGCGCATCATGCCGTCAAAACAATGCCAGTTATGGGCACGGTATTGCTCCATTGGAAGCAGGTCCCACGCGATTCCAGGCATGTCCTCATCAAGGTTTTGAATGTTAGGGGCAGGTAACGTTGTAACGATCAAGTTGTTTTGTCGATAGAGGAGTCCGTGAACGGCTGAAAAATCTGGTTTGATTTCTTTAAGTTGGTTCAGCAACTCATGAAGCGTAACCGGACCCTCACCGGTGATAACAAAATCACAGGGTTCCTCGTGCATTGTTCTTTCTGGCAGGGCCGCCACATGGCCACCGACAAGCAAGATTGACTGGTGTGGCGTGCGCTCCTTGATTACTCGGCAAATAGCGCCAGCGGCAGGCATTACCTGGGTTGAGGCTGAGGGGTTATGACCATATACAACAACAGCCACCAATAATGGTGACGATTGAGCGACACGGGTTGCTACCTCTTCCGGTGACAGGTCTTCTGCATTGGCATCAAGAATATCAACCAAATGGCTGCGATTGCGCAGATATGTTGCGATAAGGCCGGCCCAGATGGGGGGTTCGATTGCGGCAAAAGCTGAAGCAAGTGCTTGATAGATGTTCAATCGACCGCCTGGATTGATGATCAGTAATTCTGGCTTGCTAGCGTCCTGCACTGGAGCTTCCTCCACTCATGGCAACAGTCATCAGAGTAATCCCGGTGGGAGCCGTAAAGGTTTCTGCCAAACGATTAAAGGTGCTGATCGTGACAACATCGCCGGGACTGACTATCGGATCATTCGTTTTACTGATAAGGCCACCATCCATGATCAGGATAATGTCTTCGGGGGGACGGATTTTAAGCAAAGAAACATCATAAAGTGTTTCTATTGTCAATTTTGTGCCATGCACCATATATGAGAGGGGTTCACCTGCTGCCGGTGGGTCGAAGGTAATGCATTCCTCTGTCATCGGAACAATGGCTTCTTCACCTTCATATGGCTGTTCTTTGCGTCCGTAGGCATCATCAAGCCTTACGAGATTGGTCTTGTTTGGCGGGCTTTCTACCTCGATTACATGTATTCCCCCTTCAGAAAGGGCCTTGGTAGAATGAAATAATCCTTCCCGTAACATAAGCTTACTGACAGCTTTGAGTTGAGTCGAGTCATTCAAAAATGATACCTGAGCCTCACCAGTCAGCAATATGTAACCTGTTTTTTTGCCAGGATGGCAGTGGAGTGATGTTTGTTTGCCGTGTTTTATGTGGAGATACCAGAGACCTATTTTATCGTTCTCGTACATCAGGTACTCGTAGCCCCACGGCTTGTTGACCACTATCCCATCATACTCTGACATTACTCTGCTCCATTAAGAATATAGTCTCTATTTAACAATTGGTAGAGTGAAAGGGCTTCGAAACGCTTACGCCAAAAGTCAGATCCTTTCAGAAAAAACTCACTCTGTTCCTTTGCCCTAAGTGCCGATTCCTTGTTGCCAAGCTTCTGTTCAACGATACCTAGGTACATTGTGGCCAGCGGATTTTCTTGTACTCTGTCACAGATGTCCAACAGCATTTTGCGGAGCAAATTAAGCTTGATGGGACGGTTCTCTGTAAGAATCTTTTCATAGTTTGCGCGATAGTCCAAAACAAACCACAAATCCTTAAGTTCTTCTGGTGTTGGCACCCTATTCATATCTCCGGTAAAAGGATCACAAAAATCGTGAGCCACGTTCTTTTCGTTGGCTTCTCGTTGACGCTGACCACCGGTTGAACCGAGGAAAAAGCGAGCCTTAATGTCTTCAGGCGCTATGAGACCTTCTTCTTCAAGCTGTTTACGGATGCCCGTTGCAGGAAACGGTGTCAATATTTGAATTGGATACCAATCGAGACACAATTCACGGGCAAGGTTAAGAGTGTCCTGAATTTGAGCTACGGTCTCGCCAAGAAATCCTAGCATAAGAAAACCTTTGGTGAAAATTTCAGGGAAAGAACGTAATGCAGCGGCAGCCTGTCGAAAATGGTTGATACCGCTTGGCTTTCTGATTGCTCGCAGAATATTTTGATTGCCTGATTCAATGCCAATTGTCAGGCCGATACATCCGGAGTCTCTGGCACTTTTAGCCAAAGCAGCAGTTATACTACTTGCAACGACGCCATTAGAAGCATCCCAGGTAATGCCAAGCTGCCGGCTTGAAATTTCATCAAAAAGTTGTATGGCACGTGTTTCATTAAACAACAGGTCATCATCCAGCCACATAAAATGGGTAACGCCGTATTGCTCTTTGATATGCTGCATCTCATCGACAACGGAATTGACGGATCGCATACGAACTCCACAACCACCAAAAAAAGCCTTGACACTGCAGAAAGTGCAATTACCACGGCACCCACGATTAGATATGACAGTCGATGCCTTAACTTCGTCGGGAAGGATGTTGTGGTAAGCACCAATTTTGCCAAGTTGGTGGTAATTACCAATAGGTAACTCATCGTAATCGGGAGGTTCATCTATATCTGTCTCGGCCTGCCGGTTGTCAATGACGACATATTTGTGATTAATCAGGGTTGCTAGCTGACGTAATGATGCTTCAGATGAGGCTCCATTGACAACATCAAGCATGGTAATGAGACAAGTTTCTCCCTCCACCAACATGACAAAATCAATACCAATACAATCTTTCAAGACGACATCAGGCGCCGCTGTGGGGTGTACGCCACCCGTGAAGACCGGCATATTACTACTCAATTCGTTTATGTATGAAGAAACAGCCTTGAGTGAAGGATGGGTCATGCTGTACATACAAGTTACTAAACACAGATCTGGATTAAACTCACTGATCTGATTACGAAGATAATCACGCCACACATCATACTGTGAATTATTAGCAAAAATCTCATAATTCAAATCTACAATTTTAGTAAGATAGCCATGTTTTTTCAGTTCGCGGTTGATGATGCCTAAACCGTATGGTGGGAAAACAGGATAGCGGCGCTTTTTAGCAACATCCTGGTCAAACTCTTCTTCAGGTATGACAGGAGGATTGATAAGCATTATCCTCGAACATCCCCGAGGAAATAGGCTCTTTAGTTTCTCGGTTATCAGTGAAAGTGCATTAGATGGCATGATTATTCTTCATTTCATGGAGTTCTTTTTTTATCGCAGTAACAATCATTTCAACATCAGGATATTTGTTTTGCAAAGGCGGACAGAGGCATTTTGTTTTGTCTGCCAGCCCCAATGCCTTGACTGGAAGACCGCTCGCCTGGGTCAGTTCGTACGCAATAGTTTGTGAAGCGCCTGCAATTTCGTACCCTGCATCAATCACTAAACCACGTTTACTCTGTTTCAGAGGCTTAATTATCCGCTCGGTTGCAATGAACGGCTTAAGCCAGAGAATGTGCACGATGTTACATATGATTCCTTCTGCGGCAAGTTGTTTAGCTGCTTTTACTGCCTCAAAGCGTGTAGCCGAGATTGGATACAAGGTGATATCAGCATTTTTATACGTAATATCATCAAGCTCTTCCGTATTTAAAAAACTTGCCCGATGTTCGCTCACGATCATTGGGTCATCATGGTTCATGAAGTCGTTCCAAATGGCTTCATATTCTTTGGGAGTCATGGGCGAACAGACCCGAAAACCTGGAAAATGCATAAATATACTATGCAGAACTCCGGAATGAACCGGTCCTATTCCATCAGCGGCAATAGCCCGGATAAAAAGTGGTGTACTTCTTCCGTGCAGTTCTTTTGATTTTGCGGCATAGAAGATCAGCTGACTGCCATTGAGGATGAGAAAATCCTGAAAGCGGATTACGAAAATTGGACGACGCCCCACCATGGCTGCGCCCACCGCGATACCAGCTCCGGCAACATCCGTCATCGGTAATTCTACAATTCCCTGGCAATCGGGTACCGTGTTATTAACCCAACCGACTGCCGAGATTGATTGGCCCAATAGCAGGCCATTGTTTTTTTCAAGATGCCGTCTGCTGATTTCCCGAATTGTGTCTGCAACTGTTATTGCATCCATAGCTGCTCCATGGCTGTTTGTTCTTCCCTCTTTATCTGGGCCGCTTGCGAGAATAGCCCCAACTCAGCTAGCTGTTGCTCCACGATGGTGAAACGATCCCATTCTGGAGGACCATCGGTGCCAATTCCAACATGCCAATTCATGCGACAGGAATAGATGTTGATGAGTGCCGGTAGGTTGGTCTTCAGTTCATGAGCAGTGGACAAAATTGTCCAAGGGTCATCAGCAATATCAATCGCTGGCATTCCGAGACCTTTGGCAACATCAGAAAATTTCCAGTTGCGTCGGGTGCTGGTTGGGGTAAGGATGGATAGATCATTGTCGTCACAAATGAACAAAACCGGCAGGCGATGTGTAACGGCAAAGCCAAGCGATGGGTATATGTAATCTTCCTCGGCCGCCCCATCACCAACGACACATAAGACCTCTTTACCGCTGCCGAGAGCAGCCCCGACTGCTTGTGGGACGTTTTCACCGATTAAACCGTGGTGACCGAACATGGTAAGATTGTTGTCATGACACTGCAAACAGTTTGAGCCAGCTCTCCCACCACTTGTCCCGCTTGGAAGTCCTAACAGTTCATCGCGCAGTTTTTCAGGTGAGCCACCGAAGGCAAGATAATAGGCATGGCAACGGTGCTGAGTAAAAAGTATGGAACCTCTGACTGCAGAAGCCAGAGCGGCTGGTGCAGCTTCCTGACCTAATGAAAGATACACGGGGTAAATTATCCGCTTACTCTGAACTGCTTTTACGACCTGCTGATCAAAGAATCTGCTTTTACAGATATTTCTGTACATAGCCAGAGATATTTCCTGAGAAACTTGTTCCGGATGTGCGTTGTGGATACCGTAGTCAACTGATCTCATATCCGTGTTACTGTCCTTGCTCAAAATAATTAACAATCGCCTTCATGAAATCACCGTTATTGTTATAATGCGGTGACGTAATTAAATTGCCGTCGATTACTACCGGTACCTTGTGCTGATAGTCAGCCCCAGAATTCCTCATATCTGCTTCGATACTCCAGTAAGCAGTCATTTTACGACCTTTTGTAATGCCTGCAGAAATAAGAATCCACGGCCCATGACATATAGCTGCAACCAGCTTTTTACCCTCATCCATCTTACGGACAAATTCCAGTACCTCTGGAAGAAGACGCACCCTGTCTGGGGCTTCAAAACCGCCGGGGAGCAAAACCAGATCGTAATTGTCTGCCTTTAAGTCGTCGGTGCTGATTGTGGGGCGTGCAGGTACACCAAATTTCCCGAAAGCGGGGGACTTGCCTTTTGTAGCGACATCAACTTCGAAGCCTGCTTCCAGCAGCCTGTAATATGGATATACAAATTCCTCATCCTGAAACCCCTGGGCAGTGATTATGACAGCTTTACGGCTCATGTATTCTCCTTTTCTGGGTAAGTTCTCTATAGTGACAATTTACCAGCAGTCCAGATTTGAAACTGGCGCTGGCGATTGATTTCCGGTTTAGTTTTTTGGCCTGATGCTACGGCAATGATCTGCTCAAGAAGTGATTCACCAAGCATGACCAGCGCCTCTTCCGGAAATGGGCTGTCCAGAATGCCCCCTGCATTAAAATCAATATCTTCGGTCATTCGAGCAAACAGTTCCGAAGTTGATGATATTTTTATTACCGGAACAAGAGCACTGCCAGTAATTGTGCCGCGTCCGGTAGAAAAACAGATAATATTAGCCCCAGAGGCAACCAGTCCGGTGACCGACTCAAGGTCATTCCCTGGGCCCTGCATGATGTGCAGCCCCTTGGATGGAATCCGCTCGCCGTAATTTATCACATCCTGAATAATGGATGTACCGCCTTTCATAATTGCACCCAGACTTTTAATAAAAGGGTTTATCAGGCCGCCTGCCTTGTTTTCTGGCACAAGATTGTGATCCATACTTGTGCCCAAAAGCTTTGCCATCTGCTTGTACCAATTCATTTGAGTCGTAAATTTATTAATAACATTTGTGTTACTCATACGCGGAAAGAGAACCTGCTCAGCACCAACCATCTCCGGAAACTCTGAAAAAATGGCCGCGCCTCCTGAGGAAATAATTTTGTCAACAGCTTCACCAATGACTCGGTTAGCTGTTACCCCAGAAAATGCATCGGATGCTCCACACTCGCTACCAACTGAAATGGCACTCAGAGGGCATAGTTCTCTTTTATTATCAGCCAACTGCCTGGTTCTCTCTAGGACAATGCCAATGCCTTTGGCAACTGTTTTTGCCGTTCCTCCCGAATGTTGTATTGTCAACCAGTCGATGGGCTTTGCCTGCTCACCAGCATACTCTTTCCCTAGAAATTTTTTAACGATAGGGTAATTAGTCTGTTCGCAACCCAGATCAACAATAAGGGCACCGGCAACATTTTCGTGCAGGATGCTGTTTTTGAGAACGGTAAGAAACCTCTCAATCTGCATCCCGGAAGCACAGCCGCATCCTTCCGTATTTGGAAGCGCCATGACGGCATCAAGGCCAGGTAATTCCCTGTTAAATTGGTCTGCTATCTGTTGGGCAACAGTGCTTGAACACATGGATGTGGGAACGACAATGTAGTAATTACGGGTTCCACAACGGCCATCACTACGGCGATATCCCCAAAAAGTCCTTTGTGATAAATTTTCATCTATATGAGCTGTAGGTAAAATATGCGGGATAAACTCTGGTAATGGTGGGATCTCATTTAACGTGTTCTCGGCAGTAACCACATCTCCCGATAAAATGCCCTTTGAACGGGCAAACGGATAACCGAATTGGAACAGGTAGTTTCCTTCGGGTATATCAGATAAAGCGATTCTCTGGCCGGGGAGAGTATCATGCAATATTTGAATCGGAATGGAGCCGCACTGAATCACGGAACCGGCGGGAATTGGTTTCTTGGTTAAAGCAACATTGTCACTATTGGCTTCGACAACAATTGCATAGTCAATGAGCTTGAGTCTGTTCAGATGACTCATTTAAAGAGCGCTCTAATCTCATGTAAACAGTTCACCTGGAACACTCCCGGAACTTTTTGTTGTGACGACAGGTAGATCGATCTGCAGCCAGCTGTTTGAGCCATTGTAATATCGCTTTCCAGAGAGTCACCAACCATTACTATTTCATCTATTGCAAGCCTATGCTCCTTCATCAACATTTCAAGCATATATGTATTAGGTTTTCCGACAGTATAATCAACGTTTCTTTCCAGTGCATTCTCTACGAGGGAGACAATAAATCCACATCCCAGTTGATTTATACCATTGTCAGAGGGGAAAAACTTATCTTGATTGCATGCAACCAGAGTGCAGGGCTTGTTTCGTAAGGGGAGCAAACTGGAAATACGTTCGTAATTAATGTTTGTATCAAGTCCTATAAGCACAACGGATGTGTTTTCTGGGACTAACGTTGTGGTGATATTTAGTGAATCTAGTTCGTTATGTAAACCATTCATGCCAAAACAATAAATGTCTGAATAGTTACTTTTTTTGAGAAAATGGGCTGCAGCGTACGCAGCAGAATAAATTTTTTCTGGTGTTGCAGGTACATTCAGGGCATTTAATTTTGCGCAGATGTCCTGTCGTGTTTTTGTCGAGTTATTTGTGCAATAAAAAATATTTATACCTAGACACTCTAATTGTTCCAGAAGTTCGATGGCGCCATCAACCAACGAATTGCCGCAGTATATGGTGCCATCAAGATCAAATATAATTGCCTGAATCATTGAAGTTGAGAATTGCATTGGTTTATTGGCTCAACTCGGACAATTCGCGAAACGGACTGATTATATGCTGGTTACGTTCGACCTCTATCTTTGAGAAATCTTCTTCATGCTGGAAGTAGACAATCTGGCTGCCACTGTAATCAAAGGAAAACGGCACATGAATTAGTTTGTTGAGTGCCAACCTCACTGATTCCTGGCGTTCAGGTGGAACAAACAAAAGCATAAATCCTCCACCACCAGCGCCGGTAATCTTACCTCCCGTTGCACCTGCCTTTCGTGCGGATTCGTATAGGTAGTCAACGTCATTGTTCGTCACGCATGGACTTAAGCTTCGCTTGGCCTGCCAGGCTTCGTGCAGTAACTCACCGAAACCTGATAATTCGCAATTGCTGTTCAGTAGTGCCATGCTTTCATCAACTAGATCTTTCATGATGCGCAATTGACGTTTTTTTGATTCTATATCACTCACGTAACTGTTGGCAACATCAGCTGCTGTGCGCTTAATGCCGGTGTAAAACAACATTAGATGAGAGTTGAACTCGTTGAGGCGCACGGAGGACATGATTACCGGGCGAACGGATATTTCACCATTCTGAAAAAACTGGATATGATTAAAACCGCCGTATGCAGCAGTAGCCTGGTCCTGTGAACCAACGGTTTCCTTAATCATCTGCTGTTCAATATGAATGCTTTCCATCATGAGCTGATGCTTGGTTGGCATATATCCTTTTAGTGCATAGAGTGCATTCAGCAAGCCTACTGTAAATGAAGAGCTTGAGCCCATGCCACTACGAGCTGGCAGGTCTCCGTCATGATGCACTTCAACACCCCGCTCAATTTTTTGGTAACGCAAAACTTCTCGGATAGCAGGGTGCTGGATCTCGTCAATGTTGGTACAGCTTTCAATCTTTGAATAGACAAAGCGGCTCTTATGCTCGAAAAAAGGGGGAAGATAACGACAAGTGATGTAACAGTATTTGTCAATGGCAGTAGATAGAACAGTACCACCATGCTTGAGATACCAATCGGGGTAGTCGGTACCTCCTCCAAAAAAAGAGATTCGGTAGGGGGTTCTACTGATGATCATGGAGTCTCTCCCCGAACTGTAATTTATGGATCAACAACAAGGAAGGCGGAAGCAGCATGGTAATCGGAAGGGATGCCTATGTCAATAAATCTGGAGGGTTGAAAAAAACCGGACAAGCCATGCCCGATCTGGAGTGGGAATATCTCCCGCTCCAGTGAGACGTTATTCCCTTCAGGGATGCTATGAATGATGTTTCGGGCCATCAGATAAATGCCGGCATTAATCAAACCGGCCCCCTGACGGGCTCCTTTTTCAATAAAGCTTGTCACCGCTCCGTTTGTATCCGTATCCACCACTCCATAGCGGCTGACATCTTCAACCTGTGTAAGCACGAGCGATACAGATGCGCCGCTTTCCGTGTGATGTTTTGCAAAGAGTGCAAGATCTACATCACAGGATGAATCGCCGTTCATCACCAAGGCCGGGTCGGAGGTGATAAGCGGCAATGCCAGTCGCAACGCTCCTCCCGTGCCGAGTGGCTGCTCCTCTCGGGAGTAGCGCAGTTCCATCTCGCGAAAACTGTTTCCAAATGCATGCTGCACTGAGTCAGCCATGTAACCGGTGCATATCACAACCCTCCTGATGCCGGCATCGGCCAAGTGATCCAACAGGTAGGCAAGAAAGGGACGCCCATTGATTTCGGCAAGGACCTTGGGACGGTCAGCGACCGCGTCACGAAGTCTGGTGCCCAAACCACCGGCAAGGATGACGGCTGTCGTATCTTCAATTCTGGTTATCAAATGTTTTTACCTGGTATGCGGCCCAGTAGCCGATAACCTTTGATCAGTTCGCGGATTCCATCGTCCAGGGAACGTTTCGCCTCAAAGCCGGCCTCACGCAGGCGCTGGTTAGAAACGACATAGTTGCGTTTGTCTGGATCACTCCCTACCTCGGAAAAATGAAGATAGAACTTGGGGATATGTTCCTTGATCTTGCTGGCCAGTTCTTCCTTGGATAAGTTGGCTGTGTCGAGTCCCACATTGTAAGGACGACCGACCATTCCTGCCGGGTTCTGGATACAGTGGATGAAACAGTCTGCTACGTCACGGATATGAACATAGTTTCGCTTGAAATCCTTTTCGAAGATGACCAAGTAGCCATCGAAGAAGGCGGCATAGGTGAAATGGTTGACCAGCAGGTCGAGGCGCGGGCGGGGTGACATGCCAAAGACCGTGGCTAGACGCAGGGTGATGGAATTCTCTGCTGATAGGACGATATTTTCTGCTTCAACCTTTGTGCGACCATAGAGCGATATAGGGTCAAGTGATGAGTCCTCGGTGCAGAATACATCGCCGGTTTTGGTGCCATAGCCACTGTTGGTTGTCGGATATACGATCAACTGCTCTTTGCTTCGTAATTGGCAAAGCAGCAAGATGGCATCGCGGTTGGTCGAAGTTGCCATATACGGATCGAGATCACAGGCTGGGGCACCGACAATGGCAGCCAGTGGTATTATTGCGTCAGTATTTTTGATGAGCGGCTTGAGTACTGCTTTGTCCCGCGCATCACCACGAATGAATTCAAAGTCAGGATTGGCACAGAGGTGATTTAGGTTCTGTTCACCATAGATCAGGGAATCAAGAGCGGTAACGTGATACCCGGCGTCTAATAGATGCTCACAAAGTATGGAACCAAGATACCCGGCAGCCCCGGTTACGAGAATGTTCTTCAAGATAAACTCCAATGGTTATTAGCTTCTGTCATAGGAACTGTCTAAATATCCCATGGACATTTCCTGGTGACAAGTGGCTGATGTGCCTGCTTTTGTTGTCACAAAATCCTTCGAAATATTCATTGGTATAGTTCCTGCCTGACCGAAACGATTTCCAGTGCCGTCTGCTCAATGTCTCCAACCCGTATGTGGTTCATACAGTAGAGTTTGCTCTGGCATTTGGGTGAACCGCACGGCATGAAGTCGCAAGTAATAGGAGATTTAATCACTGTGCAGTTGCTATAAAAATATACTTCGTTTGGGTCGGTGGGGCCAAATAGTCCGATGACAGTTTTATGGAAGGCAAATGCCATGTGGAGGCCAAGGCTGTCGTTGGTAATGACTACTCTACATGAATTAATCCAGTCCATGTACTCAAAAAGGTTTTTGTTCCCCTGTTGCCATGATACTGAGTACCCCTTTGCAGTCAAGCGTTGTTCAAGTTCTTGCCAGCTGTCCATCGGGAGAGCCTTGAATGGCCATTTTGAGCCGACCTCATAATTAAAACCAAAATCAAAGGCCTCGCATGTTTTTGGCTTGTAACCAACAATATATTCCTGCTCTTGCCAACTTGCCCCCATCATCTCAATCAGGACCTGTTGCCAGTACCCTTTGCTGGTATCGCTTTTCTTATTGGCGATATAGCTCATGAAATCGAGCCCTTTTTCATAGCCGTGATAGAGGCCGCTGACCGACTCGAAACGGAAACCGTATTTTGTCCAGGCGTCAATCATGTCCGCCAAGGCGCAGACACCGGCAATCTTTTCCAGGTTGATCAGAATATCAAATTTTTCCCGCATCAACTGGAACGGTACAAATTCATCCCAGACCAGAATCCGGTTAATCAGCGGGTTCCCCTGGAGCAATAATTCGGCGTTTGAAGTGACCAGCCAGGTTATGTGGGCGTCCGGGTATTTCTCCTTGACTGCCCACAGCAGGGGCGTGGTGCGCAGCACGTCTCCCAGGCTGGGGACCTTACCGATTTCAGGGTCGAGGGTTTCCGAATAGCCGAGTTTTATGATCAGGATTTTAATGGACATTGCTGTTCCTGTGTCAAATGAAATTTATATGATCCGGCTGGTCGTTCAAAAAGGCCAGAAATTCGTTAATGCGAGCCATGCGGCAGTTGACCCGGCACTCATGACCGATTTCAAGTTCATGTTCTGCAAAGGATATGGATGCTTTTCGTTTTTCGCCGAACAGGATCGCTTCCATTGTTTCCGAATAGATGTTGCCAACCTTGAAGCGGTCGTCATTGAGGTAGATGCTGCAGGTGTAAAAATCACCTTTGGAAGAGAGGTATCCCCAGAAGGGGAGGGCGCAGCAGGAAGAAAAACGTTGGGTGCCACTACCATACGCCTCTGTCGCCGCTTTACGGAATATGATGGCGGTCCTGGTCGTATTGCCGTTGATAAATTGTTGCACTGATCTTTCCACGGCGTCGATCATGTCACTGCTGTAGGTAAAGCCGCTTTTGTTGAGCATTTGCGGGTGTTCCGAATATGGTTTGAAACTTAGATAATCAACCCCAATGCCGGAATAGAGCTGGAGCGCCGACTCAATATCAACAAGATTCTGCTGAATCATCAGAAACTGCACCCCGATGGTAACCGCCAGGTCATGTTCCTTTTTGATTTTTACCGCTTGCTTGAGGGTGGTGATGGTGCGGTCAAAGCAGGCTGGTGAGATTCCATGGACCGCAGCATATCGTTCCTGAGTGGCAGCATCGATACTGAACCTGATCCAGGTCAGCGCCGGGAGGAGCTTCTCCCAGATTTCGGTGTTCCCTGCCATTCCGTTGGTCGTGATGGAGACATCAATACCGCACTTTTTGGCGTGGATGGCGATTTCAGGCAGACGGGGATGCAGCAGCGGTTCACCTTCGCCGGCAAACATGATGCTCTTGACCCCCATTTGCCCCATTTCGGTAATTCTGGTCATCAGGATATCCGCATCCAGTGCCACATGCTCATTGTGGGCAAAATCAAGGGCGCAAAACAGACACTGATGATTGCAATAGGATACGGGGCTTATTTCCACATAAATCGGAGCTACGAGCCGGTTCTTCTGCCATTCGGTAACCCGCTCAAGATGCCAGTACAGTTTGTGCCCGTCAATCGCGAAGCGGTCTTGGTTGGTCTGTTTACTCACCGATCTTCCTTATATCCACGCTGGTATGGCCAAAAATCTGGAAACGGTTGGTCTTTACTTTTACGTCGCACGGGTTGCAGGTTCCGTAGTGGGAACATTCCCGGAACCGATCGATGCTCTCCTGATTGAAATCAGGGTCAAGAATATGGGCAATCGGGTTTCTGGCATTGTACAGGTCGGCATGGCACTTGTACACATTTCCTGCCGGATCGACGATGATTTCGGTGGTGCGACATTCGCAGCTTTGGGATGTCGAGGCTGCTACACATTGATCGTACTTGAAGGTGCCGTACATGGTCCCTTCATGTTCCCCCAGAAACTCTTTCAGCCGGAAATCTAGCCCGAGAGTGAGGCAGTGTTGCTGGGCCGTCAGAATATGGGCGCGAAGCTGCGGGTCGGGATGTTCGATGCCGTATAGCCCGATCCTGAAGCCGGCCTGCTGCAGTTTCATGGTTTTTGTGATTAGTTCTTCAAGGTCATTCTGCCCGGGGTGATAACTGACACGGATCGCCGCATAGGGTGCCTGGCGGGTGAAACGCCAAACCGGAACGTTGGTAATGAACTGATCCACATCAAACATCAGGTTGGTCATCAGGTCCATCTTCAGTTCCGGTTTGACCTCGTTCACAAAGCGATAAAAGCCGGGATAGAGGGTCGGTTCCCCCCCCTGCAGGGTCAATGGCAGATCAGGGCGCAGCACCAACCGGTTGGCAGCGGCAATCCAGTCATCAACCGTCATCAGCTGGCGGTGAGCCTGGCCGCTGCGGGCGACATGATCATGCAGGTTGATGCAGTAGGGGCATTTCAGGTTACAGGAGAGCGTCAGGAAAAACGCCACATAATTATGATGTTCCTTGGGGGTTATGGGGGGGAGTGGCTGCATCATGGGGTTCTCTTTTTTCCTGCATAACCGAGCACGATTTTACTAACCGTATCACTTACCTGTTCCGCCAGATATTCCGGGGGCGCCTGCCAGTGTTTCCCCATGGCGAGTACCGTCCGTACCGCCGAGATAACCGATTCAGGGTCCGCGCCGCTCAACATGTTGCTGCCGCATTCCAGGGTCTCGGGCCGCTCGGTCACATCCCGCAGGGTGACGGTCGGGACACCGAAGATGGCGCACTCTTCCTGGACTGTGCCGCTGTCGCTGAGAACGACGTGGGCGTTGCGTTCCAGGGTAATGAAATCGAACAGTCCAAACGGTTCCAGAAAGCGGAGTTGCGGGTTGGCGGTATTCAAGCGGAATTGCTCCATACGGGCTTTGGTGCGGGGGTGGGTGCTGATGATGAATGGCATGCTATAGCTATCGGCCAGCCGTGCCAATACTTGAGTTAATGATTCCAGGCGCTCCCGGATGTCCACGTTCTCGGCCCGGTGCAGGGTGACGAGAAAATAGTTGCCGCGTTGGAGTGACAGTTTCGTCAGTATGGCTGAACGGCTGATCTGCGGCTGATAGTAATTGATCACCTCGTTGATCGGGTTGCCGGTAACGTAGATCCGTTCCCCCTGGATTCCTTCCCGCAGCAGGTTCTGGCGGCTCCGTTCGGTGTAGGGGAGCAGGATGTCGCTGGAGTGGTCGATGATGCGGCGATTGACCTCCTCCGGTACCCGGTCGTCGTAACAGCGGTTGCCGGCTTCCATGTGATAGACCGGAATTCCCATGCGTTTGGCCACCATGGCCGAGAGGGCGCTATTGGTATCCCCCAGCAGTAGCAGCCGGTCGGGACGTTCCTGAGTCATGACCCGTTCGCACTCCGCCAGGATTGCTCCCACCTGGCTGAAGAGCGTTTCACCCTGGCAGCGGAGGATATGGTCCGGCTGGCGGAGGGCCAGCTCTTCAAAAAACAGTTCATTCAGGTTACGGTCATAATTCTGGCCGGTATGTACCAGCACATGTTGGCACAGCTGATCAAGCTTGGGGATGACCCTGCTGAGACGGATGATCTCCGGACGGGTGCCGATGATGGTCATGATCTTCATCGCAGCAGTTCCCCGTCTTCTTCCAATTCACCGCTAATCATCAGGTCATGCTGTTCCAGCAACTGAACGGTTTCTTCCAGAGTCAGCAAATCGTCCCCCGAACTGTATTCCGTCATCAGCGGCTCCCCAATCGGGGCCGCTTTGGTCAGTTCCGGCAGCATGGGGCGGATGGCGTAGTATTCCCCGCGCGGATAGGTGCGCCAGGCTTCCTCATCGGAGACCATGATCTCGTGAATCTTTTCACCGGGACGGATACCGGTGATGGTGATTTCAACCGGTCGTGCTCCGATCAGCGCCCGGGCAACATCGATGATCCGTGAGGCTGGGACACGCGGTACAAAAGTTTCACCCGGTTCGGCGTTTTGAAGTGCCGCGATGATGGTGTCCACTGCCCGTTCCAGGGGGAGCAGAAAGCGGGTCATGGCTTCGGTGGTAATGGTGAGCGGTCCGCCGTTCCTGATCTGCTCATGGAACAGGGGGATGACCGACCCGCGCGACGCCAGCACATTACCGTAGCGTACGCAGATGAAGCGGGTCGCGGGAACCGTGATGTTGCCGGCAATGAATGTCCGTTCCTGGAGTGCCTTGGTCATTCCCATCACATTTACCGGTTTACAGGCCTTGTCGGTGGATACTCCGACCACGGTTTGTACTGACAGATCCAGCTCACGGATGGCGCGCACGATATTTTCCGCACCCAGAATGTTGGTCTGAACCGCCTCATGGGGAAAATACTCGCAGGAGGGAACCTGCTTGAGTGCAGCGGCATTGATGACAATATCTGCGGTTTTCATCGCTGCTGCCACGGAAGGATACGAGCGAACATCGCCGATCCGGAATTCCAGGCGCTGGGCGAAATTGTTGTAGATCACCTCATCGGTCACCTTGTTTTTCTGCTGATACTCGACCCGCATGAAGTGCTGCTTGGCCTCATCGCGGGAAAAGATAATCACTTTTTTTGGAGTGCCGCAACTCCCTGATAGCAGGCGACGGGTGAGAACCTTGCCGAGAGAACCGGTGCCGCCGGTAATCAGTACGGTTTTATTGTCAAAAGGAGGAATCGTCACAGCGCATGCCTTTCACGGTAATGTTCTGCAGTCATGAAGTCGTTATGCATCTCTCTGATGAGTTCTTCCCAGCTTGGCGGCTGATACCCGGTTGCCTGCCGGAAACGTTGCGAATCGAGCGACCGGTCGGCCAGGAAATCGGAATGCGGTGTGACGTTGATCTCTTTGCCATACTGCCGGGCAATCATCTCCAGTAAATCATATTTACTGATCGGCACGGAAGACAGGTGGTAGAGGCCGTGCAGCGCTCTGTCAGTGAGCAGATACTTGATGATGATATCGGCCAGTGTTGTCGTCGGGAAACCTGAAAAGATGGCGCGTGTATATCCTGGTACCTGAGCGTTTTGCGCCAGAAACCATTCCACCAGCCCATAACGGGTATCAAGCTCATGGCCGATGATGGAGGTGCGCAGGGTGACACAATCGGGGGCATCAACTTCCCCGAGAAACTTTGTTCGTCCGTATAGGTCGGAGGCGTTTGAAGTGTCACTCTCCCGATAATTGCCTTGCATGCCGTCAAAGACGCAGTCGCTGCTGATATGTATCAGGCGTGCTCCGGCTGTTTTGCACAGCATGGCGAGTCGGTGAGGAAAAAGAGAGTTTACCGAGAGGGCAGGGATATGTTCGGCAGAGGCAGAAAGCTGCTTGATGATGCCGATGCAGTTGATGACGCAGTCAGGCCTGAATTCAGCGAGAACTTTAATGATGGCGTCGAAATTGTCCGCATCAACGCCACCGGTTATCTTTTGCAGCAGCTCAGATGAATAGAAACGTGCCAGTGAATCCTTTTTTCGGGCTGTTCCCCTCACCTCGTACTGTTGCTGATGGCAGAGTCGTGAAAACAGCGTATGTCCCAGCATTCCGGAAACGCCCAGGATAAGGACCGATAGTTTCATTGGTTGTTTTAACCTTTACAGAGGTTTATGCGCTTTTCAATGCTTCACGGGCGGCCTTGTTCCATGGCTCGATCTCGAGTGCGCGGCGGAAGAAGTTTTTTGCCTCGCTCGGGTGTCCATTGACCGAGAGTATCTGTCCCAGGGCCAGCAGAGTCTCGATGTCGCGGGGGAACTTCTGGTGGAGGCTGAGATAGATGTGGACGGCATCATCGGTTTTGCCGAGTTCCGTATACATGAGATCTGCCAGATTTTTCTGGAAATTGATGTTCTCGGGCTGAAGTTTGACTGCCTGCTGATATGACCTCTCAGCTCCGTGTGAATCGCCGAGACGATGACGGATAACGCCGAGATCATTGTGGCCGATCGCGTGGTCAACGTAATCCCGGACAAGTTCTTCCAGGGTGGTCAGCGCATCTTGAAGCTGCTCTGCGGATACCAGGTGCAATGCTTCGGCATGGAGTTCCTCGGCGGTGCGTTTGGTGACGGTTCGTGTCTGCTCCGGTTGAAGCGGTCGGACGTCGGCAGCCAGCGCTCTTCGGGCATCATTGTTCCACGGTTCAATTTCCAGCGCCTTGCGATAGAAACTTTTTGCTTCTTCACCATGGCCGACGGCCGTACAGATATACCCAAGGTTGATCAGCGTTTCCACGTCGCGCGGGAATTTGTTGAGCAGGTCGAGATAGATGTGGATGGCGTCATCGCTCTTGCCGAGTACCGCGAAGTAGAGATCCGCCAGGTTACGGGCAAAGACGGCATTGGCAGGCACTAGCGCTACTGCCTTCTCGTAATGGGATTGGGCTGCGGCAATGTCTCCCAGATTGTAACGTACTACGCCCAGGTCGTTGTGAATAACGGCGTTGTTTGGCTGGCGAACCAGGCATTCTTCGAGTTTGACAGCTGCTTCAGCGTACTGGCCGTTTTGGGCAAGGTCATGGGCCTGGCGGTACAGGTCGTCGAAGGATGACAACGGTGGTGCGGTCGTTGATTGCTGTGCTGACGGCGCAGGTTGAACAGGCGGCGGAGTACTGGCCGGGGTTGCTTTTGTGCTGATTGGTGCTGCAGCAGGTTGGGGAGGCGGTATTTCCATCTGTTGTTGGGGCGGTGCTTCCAGCGCAGCGGTTCCGGTCATGGCGCTTCCCAGGCGACCGAGCGCAATCAGTGCTTCAGTGTCACGGGGATTGCGCTTGAGAATGTCGAGATAGATATCGATGGCATCTTCAAGCCATCCCAGTTCCACGGCGTAGAAGTCAGCCAGGTTCTTGCGGAAGGTGATGTTGTCCGGTTGCAGACGGGAGGCTTTCTCATGATGCGCCAGTGCAAGGGTCGCTTTGCCGGTGCGAAGATAGAGTACGCCGAGGTCGTTGTGTGCCTGGGGGAACGATGGATAGATTGACAAAAACTGCCGTATCTGGCGGATGGTTTCTTCCGGCGCACGCTGGGCGCTCTCAGATACTATCTGGTCATAGATGCTGCTCTCGTTATTGGAGTTACTATGAGCTATCACAAAGTTATTCATGGTGCTATTCCCCCACTATACGATTTAAGTATAGAATTTTATTTTATGCACTATAAAGCACGTTAAGCTGCAATGGCAAGCTGTTAATTTAAGGTTTTGGTGGCGCTGTCTAGCTCCTTTTGTCCTAATGTGAACACGGAAATCTATTTCCTTGCTAACAACACCGCTGATTTGGTACATTTCACCCTATTTTACTGAAAGAAGCGGACTTTTTTATGGATCTCCTTGCTGTTGAAAAACCGGCCCGCTATATGGGGGGCGAAATGGGGTCTGTCCGCAAAGATGTGGCAGACCTCCGTGTAGCGCTGGCATTTCCCGATGTGTATGAAGTTGGCATGAGTCATCTGGGGTTGCGCATTCTTTACCATGTTCTCAACCAGCTGGATGGAATTGCAGCCGAACGTGTCTATGCGCCATGGCCGGATCGTGAAGCACAGATGCGGGAAGCTGCCGCCGATCTGAGAACGCTGGAAACAGATACTCCCCTGATGGATTGTCACATCGTCGGTTTTACCCTGCAGTATGAACTTTCCTATACCAATATCCTTAATATGCTCAATCTGGCGCGGATTCCTCTCCTGGCTCAGGAACGGGATGAACGTTATCCCCTGGTGCTGGCCGGTGGCCCCTGTGCCTATAATCCCGAACCATTGGCCCCCTTCTTTGATGCCATTTTGTTGGGTGATGGCGAAGAGGCGATTGTGGAAATTGCCGAGTGTGTACGGTCGGCGCGTCGTGCGGGTAATGTTGCCAAAAGCGAGCTGTTGCAGCGGTTGGCAGCCATCGAAGGGGTGTATGTCCCTTCTTTGTTTGAGCCGCGCTACCATGCCGATGGTACGGTGGATGAAATTGTTGCGCTGACGACTCAATCAAAAGTTCGCCGTCGTTTCCTGCATGACCTGGATGCCGCTCAATTTCCAACGGAAACGGTTGTCCCTTTCATGAAAACGGTACATGACCGGGTGGCGATCGAAATCGCTCGCGGCTGCACCCGTGGCTGCCGTTTCTGTCAGGCCGGTTATGTCTATCGACCGCTGCGTGAACGTTCACCGGAGGAAATTTTACGAATAGCCGGTGAGTCGCTGCAAAAAACCGGGTATGATGAACTTTCTCTCCTCTCCCTTTCTACCGGCGATTATTCCTGTGTGGCGGAATTGCTGACCGAGCTGATGACCCGTTATGCCAATGACCGGGTTGCGGTTTCACTCCCCTCCTTGCGGGTAGGAACCTTGACCGAAGATTTGATTGATCAGATCAAAAAAGTCCGCAAAACCGGTTTTACCCTGGCGCCGGAGGCTGGCAGCGAGCGAATGCGGCGGGTCGTCAATAAAGGGATTACGGAGCAGGCGCTGCTTGAGACCGCCTATAATGTCTTTCGGGCTGGCTGGCGCACGATCAAGCTCTATTTCATGATCGGCCTGCCGGGAGAAACCGCCGATGATGTGGCGCAGATCGCGGCACTGGCGCGTAAGGTCAAGGACCAGGGGAAACTTTCCGGTAATCCGGGAGATGTGACCGTGTCGGTCAGTAATTTTGTCCCCAAGGCACACACGCCGTTTCAGTGGGATGCGCAAATTTCGACGGAGCAGGTGCTGGAACATCAGTATCTGCTGCACACGGAACTGAAAAAGAAAAAGCTGCGCTTCAAATGGCACGATTCATCGTTATCGTTGATGGAAGGGGTTTTTGCCCGTGGGGACCGGCGTCTGGCGCAGGTATTGATCAAGGCGGTGGAACTTGGCTGCCGTTTTGATGGCTGGGGGGATCATTTCTCGTTTGAAAGGTGGCAACGCGCTTTTGCGGCATGTGATATCGATCCGGCCTGGTATCTTCGTCAGCGGGCACTGGATGAAGTCCTGCCGTGGGATCATCTTGATTGTGGAGTGACACGGAAATTCTTGCTGGAGGAACGTGAAAAAGCCCAACAGGAGGGTGCTACCGCTGATTGCCGTTTTGGTGATTGCTCCGGTTGCGGTGTGTGCGATTTTGATACACTGACTACCCGGCGTTATGAAAAGCCCGCTTTTACTCCCGGTGTGGTCAAGGAGCATGTCGCTCCGGCTGCGGCACGGCTGCGTCTCCGCTTTTCAAAGAGCGGGGTGATGTGTTACATCAGTCATCTGGAATTGATCACCATCTTTACCCGTGCGGTCAGTAAGGGAGGGGTGCCGATTCTCTTTTCTCAAGGCTTTCATCCCCATCCCCGTTTTTCGTTTGCCACTGCCACGTCGGTCGGTGTCGCCTCCCAGGCTGAATATATGGATATGTTCGTGGCTGAAGGGACTGTTGCTGACGTGGTGGCGCAACAACTGAATGCCGTGCTTCCGGTGGGGCTGCGCATTCTGGAGTCCGAGCTGATGGACCTTTCCGCTCCCTCGCTTTCCACCTTGATTGACGCAACGCACTACCGTATTACCTATATTAAATATGACCCGGCAATTGTTAAGGAATGGTGTGTGCAATTTTTGGCACACCCTGCTTTTGTGATTGAGCGCAAGAAAAAAGGTGATGTTCAGCGCATTGACCTGCGCGCCGAAGTGGTCTCGCTGGCAGCGGATGGAAATTCTGTTGATCTGGTGGCGCGCCGGGGGAAACCGGTTGAATTTGCACGCGCACTAGCCGCCTCACCCGGTCTGACAACTGCCGAGATCTTGATTGAAAAACGGGAAGTATTCTTTCTCCCCTAGCGAAATTGTCCTCTATCGTTCAAATACATTTAAATTACAGGAGTTACACATGGGGTCTGAGCTGGTTATCAATGCGGCGTCGCATGAAACACGCATTGCGCTGATTGAAAACAATACCATTGCCGAGCTGTACATTGAACGCAGCCGTGAAAAAGGGATTGTGGGGAATATCTACAAGGGGCGTGTTATTCGTGTGTTGCCGGGTATGCAGGCGGCATTCGTCGATATCGGTCTGGAAAAAGCAGCGTTTTTGTATGTTGCCGATGTGTTTGATGCCATCGAGGAGTATGAAACCTTGCTCTATGGTGGCAAGAAAGAACAGCAATTAATCAGCGAAGAGGAAGCCAATGGCGAACAGCCGCCACCGACTCATCCCGATTATAAGCCGCTGCACCCGATTGAGGATCTGCTGCAGGAAGGGCAGGAACTGCTGGTGCAGATATCCAAGGAACCGTTGGGAACCAAGGGGGCCCGGATTACCTCCCATATCTCGCTCCCCGGCCGCCATCTGGTCTATATGCCGACCGTTGACCACATCGGTATCTCCCGTCGTATCGAAGACGAAGAAGAACGGGAGCGCTTGCGTGAAATCGTTGAGCGCCTGAAGCAGCCTGGTTCCGGCTATATTGTCAGGACCGTTTCCGAAGGGAAAAGTGAAGAGGATATGGTTGCGGATATGCATTATCTGTCCAAATTGTGGGCGGATATTGATAAGCGCAAAGACAAGGTAGCGGTACCGTCGCTGATCCATTCCGATCTGGATGTGGTACAAAAAGTGGTGCGGGATATTGTGACCGAGCAGGTTGACCGGATCTTTGTCGATTCAAAAACCGATTACGATCGTATTGTCCAGTTTATCTCCACCTTTGCCCCCAAAATGAAATACTCGATCGAGTTGTATGATGAAGAAGAACCGATTTTTGATAATTTTGGTCTGGAGGTCGAGATCAGCCGGGCGTTGGGGAGGAAGGTCTGGCTCAAATCGGGCGGTTACATCATTATCGAGCAGACTGAGGCACTGACAGCGGTTGATGTGAATACCGGGCGTTTTGTCGGTAAACACAACCTGGAAGATACCATTCTCAAAACCAACCTGGAAGCGGTCAAGGAGATTGCCTACCAGCTGCGTCTGCGTAACATCGGCGGCATTATCATTATCGATTTTATCGACATGGAGAAAGAGGTCAATCGGGACAAGGTGTTTGCGGCCTTGGACGAAGCGCTTAAATCGGACAAGTCCAAGACTAATATTCTTAAAATATCCGAGCTGGGACTGGTGGAGATGACCCGTAAACGGGTACGCGAAAGTATCGGCCGGTTGATGTGCGAGCCTTGTTTCTATTGTGAGGGGCGGGGATACATCAAGTCAAAAACAACGGTCTGTCACGAAATATTCCGAGAGCTGCGGCGGGAAATGCTGGATATCCGTGGAACCAAGGCTACGGTTACGGTTCATCCGCAGGTCGCTGATCTGCTGTATGACGAGGAACGGCGCGGCCTGGAAGATCTGGAAAAGAAATTTAAAAAGCGGATTACGGTGCGGGCCAAGCCGGGGTTCCATCAGGAACAGTTTGAAATAGCCATCAATTAGCAGCGGGGGGCGCTTGGAAAAGCGCCCCCCTTGCTTTTTATGCTGCTTTGCGGAATTGTTCCAGGTTGCCGAGGTTGGCGGAAAAGTATTCCATTGCTTCACGCATGATGTCGGAAATGCTCAGGTTGGTCTTGTCCATCAGGTTTTCCAGGTTTTCACGTTCTTCGTCACTGATGCGCATTGAAATAACATTGTAGCGTGGATTTTCTCTCATTCTGCCCATGATCTGCTCCTTTTGGTATGAATATGATTGGTGTAGTGTCGGTTGATTGTACGCGAACAGTATACACTACAGCCAAATCCATGCCAAAAACAAACTAAAACACAAACATAAATAATAACAGATTGTTATATAAATGGATTGAAATAGTCCTTTTGTGTAAACAGAATAAGTGTGTCTCTGGTGACACATGTGTGGCCAAAAGTATACACTATTTTGATGCGAGCGGTTCATTCCTGATTACCACAATCCCGTGTTTTTCCAGCAGGCGGTAAAAGGTACGCCGGGGAATATTTGCCAGGCGGGCTGCTTTAGCCACATTACCGCCGGTTTCATCCAGGTAGCGCGCCAGCAGGTTCTTTTCGGTTCTGCCGATGTGACGCTCACGCTCGGCCTTGAATGAAACATGGCGCCGCTTGACATCTTCGTCGGTGCATTGCTCGTAGATATCAATAAAAATGGTCGGCAGGTTTTCCAGCCGGATGATCCCCTCTTTGCAGAGCACCGATGAACGCTCGATAACGTTCTGCATCTCGCGGATATTGCCTGGCCAGGGATAATGCTGCATCGCTTTGACGGCGCGCTCCTCGATCCCCAAAATGGTTTTGTTCAGCTTGTTGCGCGATTTTTCCAGGAAATGCTGTGCCAGGGATGGGATGGAGTCAATCCGGTCCCGCAGTGGTGGCAGATTGATCAGGAATACGTTCAGCCGGTAAAACAGGTCTTCCCGAAACCATCCCTCCCGGATTCCCGATTCCAGATCCTTGTTGGTGGCGGCAATCAGGCGTACATCGACCTTTTTGGCTGATGTGGCGCCGACTGGCCAAATTTCGCCAAGGTCAAGCAGCCGCAGCAGTTCGGCCTGCAGTTTGGGGGTGATATCGCCGATTTCATCCAGAAAAATGGTTCCCCCGTCAGCAGCTTCAAACAGTCCCTTTTTATCGCTGGTTGCGCCGGTAAAGGAGCCTTTCTTGTGACCAAACAGTTCACTCTCCAACAGTGAATCGGTGATGGTGGTGCAGTTGACGGTGATCAGCGGTTTGGTGCTGCGACTGCTGGCACGGTGTATGGCGCGTGCGGTCAGCTCCTTGCCGGTGCCGGTTTCCCCGCGGATCAGAACGGTGGTAGGGGTCGGACCGACCTGTTCGATCAGCCCCAGCACTTCCTGAATACCCGTATCCATGCCGACGATCAGATCTTCTCCCGCCTTGCGATCCAGTTCGCGCTGAATCAATTCATAATTCTGCATCAAACGTCCACGCTCCTCCTCAACCTGCTGCAGGTTGTGCGGCAGGCACATTTCCGTTTCCGCCAGTCCCTGGAATACGGCCACCGCATATTCTCGGCACGATGCATAGCCACAGGCCCGGCAGTTGAGCTCATCGCTGCGGGTAAACTTGTTGGTGGCATGCAGGATCCGCCTGATCACGTCCTGGCCGGGAAGCGGGAGTTTTTTGTATTTGTCCACAAATGTCCGGGTCGGGTCAGGAAATCTGCGGATTGCCAGATAGGCCGGGTTGGTTTCATACTGCAGGATGCGTGAGCTGTGCTGAACCAGTAATTTGCGCTTGTAGAAATGGTTGTGGTTTTTTTCACGCACCGGACCATCGACGCAGCCGCCGTGGCAGAAGCGGAGATCGACCAGAGCCGGTGAAATTTTACCCGATGCCAGATCGGCGATAATCTCCATAATCGAAGACTCTCCTTCCGCCGTTACGGTTTCGGTGGTGCACACATCCTGCTCGCAGCCAAACAGCTTCAGGGGGCCGCCTTCCAGGGGAAACAGCCGTCCCTCCCTCGGCTCAATTCCGTCAAAGGGTGCTTCGTTCAGCAGCGCAGGATTAATCCCCCGGTTTTTGAAGAGTTTTTCGATCTCCTGGGAGGTAAGTACAATATCAATTGCGTCGGCAGATTCCGGAGACTGGATCTCAAACTTTGCTGCGATGCAGGTGCTGATATAGACAATCCTGGTGTCGGCGCCATGGATCTGTTTGATGAAACGCCCCATGGCGATCATGGGGGATACGGCGCCGACCAGATTCGGTAATAGTTTGGGGTAGTGGCGTTCGATCAAATCAACCACCGCCGGGCAATGGGAGGAAATCAGCGGTTTATCGGCATTCTGCAGGGCATGTCGATATTCCGGCGCAATCAGTTCTCCTCCCAAAGCGCCTTCATGTACTTCACAAAAACCGAGCTGTTTGAGGCCGGCTACCAGTTGTCCCGCCGTGCAGGTATCGAAAAAAGCCGGAAACGAGCAACCGAGCACCGCTATGACCGGTGCGCCGGAAGAGAGTAACTCCTGGGTGCGGGTCATCTTGTCAACAATACTCTTGGCATGCTGCGGGCAGCTCAGGCAGTTGCCGCAACCGATGCAGCGCTCATAGATGATCTGGGCGTACCCCTGGTCAACCTTGATCGCCTTGACCGGGCAGCTCCGTACACAGCAGTAACAACGACGGCAACGTTCTTTATAGGTAATGATCGGTTCCATGGTTTCTCGGCATCTGCGGGTAGTTGTAGTTATCTGCTACTAAAACAAGCTCATGGTAGCGGTGAGTCAGTCAGTCTCAAACTTCAGCATCAACAATAATTCCTTCTTCAACGGCAAACTGCATGAAATCAATTATATCCTCTGGTGACAGCCGGAGTCGTTTGAGAAGGGTGGCAACCGTAGCTGAACCATCCAATGATTCCAGCAGCCGGAAATAAACTTCGTCCAGCGATTCGGTCATCACCCCTGTCTGCGAAGTATATATGGCGGCAAAGGAACCGTTGCGGGGGTACCTTTTGGCCAGGAGACGTACATCCACGACGGTGTCAAGCAGGTCGAGGATTTCGTGGTGAAACGATGCCAGCTGGAGCGAGGAAGAGCGGCAAAAGCGGCGCTGCAGCAGATTCCTCGCGGTCACCTTGCCCGTGGCAGAAGTAGCGGGAGGGGTAGTGACGCAGGCGGCATACAGGTAATGATAGTCAACTAGGTCAAGCACGGTCGGGAGCAGCTGTTGCAGACGTTTTGAACTGCCATAGAGCGTGCTGAGGAAGCTGCGTTGCATCTGCCAGATTTCCCGGTCACCACATTCCGTCTCTCCGGTCACTGTGCCATGGGTTGCTGTCAGCCACTGTGCAAAGCTCTCCAGGAAGCTGGCTGGTGTCATGTTGAGCGGCTCCAGCACTCCCAGAAACCAGGCGACTGCTTTGCCGCGGGTGTAAAAGATATCACAGGCCACGGCCAGTTTTTGCGCGCAGACAAAATCATCGCCTGACATGGTTGGCGTGGTAGTCACGGTGTAGGGGGGGACGGGGAGGTGCTGCATGCCGAGCGCAGATCTTCGTGCTGCCAGTGCGGTGCCGGGGAGGATGGCCAGCGGGAAGATGTCCAGGTGATTGGGATAGAGACCGAGGGCAAAGTCGAGACTGGCGCGGAAGCTCTGCAACGTGTCGCCGGGGAGTCCGAAGATCAGATCAAATCCGAAGGTGGCGCCACTCTGATTGAGCAGCATGACCCGTTTTTCAAAGTCCTGGCGCTGGAAATTGCGTCCGACCCCCTGCAGAACCTCGCGGTTGGCGCTTTGCAGGCCGATCTGCAGGGAACAGGTGAGCTGGGAGAACAGCTCGGCCAACTCCTGGTCGATAAATTCGCTCCGGACTTCAAAATGGAAATGGGTCTGGGGGGCGTGTTTCCTGATCAGGCGCAGCACTGCTTTGGCGCGTTTCAGATCCTGGTTGAAGGTCGAGTCGAGCACAAAAAACTGGCTGACCTGGTTGCCGGCAAAATGCCGCAGCTCCGCTTCGATCCGTTCCAGCGAGAAGCGGCGTACTCCATGGATGCCACGGGAGTCGAAACAGAAATCGCAGGTAAAGCTGCAACCGCGCGATAGTTGCCAGAGAATCCCGGAATAGTCGCGGCAGTCGAGCGCTCCCGCGAGCCAGGGAGAGGGAATCTGATCCAAGTCCGCCAGGGGGGAGGCTGGGGCTAAGCGGAACTCGCCGGCCTGATCCAGGGTGGCTACTCCGGCGACGCCGGCCACCGGCTGGTGATTGGCCATCTGGCGGCAGACCTGGGCAAACGGCAGTTCTCCTTCGCCACAGATCAGAAAATCGAAGTTCCCTTCCCGCAGTATTCCTTCCGCATCAGCCGTAACTTCCGGTCCACCGGCAAAAATGGTCAGATCCGGCTGCTGTTGGCGCAGTAGAGCCGCGACAGTCAGGCAATACCTGCGATTCCAGGTATAGATTGAAAAACCGACTGCCTGCGGGTGCTGAATGCGGATCAGTTCTGCTGCCGACTCAGGCGGGTCGGCCAGAAAAAAGTCAAGCCGTGTCACCCCAACAGCGGAACCTTCATCAGCCGATTGACGCTGGTACTGTTGCAGATAGGCATTGGCAAGTGGAACCGATTGGGGGGAAACGGATGGATGTACTGCGATCAGGAGAACGTGCACACTTCTCCTCCTTGCGGGATTTTTACCAGCCAGACAGCGGGAGTCATGCCGTAGTTCCATGCCAGGCAGAGTCGACGGTAGCCGGAATACAACAGCGCCTGCTGGCCGGCCTGTACGATGATCGGCGCCGGCAGCCGCAGCATCCCGTCGCGTTGCAGTGTTTCTTCCATGTTGGCATAGTTGCGTCGATATCCTCGCTTGGCTTTGGCAAGGTAAAAAGCATAGTCGTCGTAGCTGCTGTAGGAAAGCTCCACCAGGCAGCCATTCAGCTGCGGAGAACGGGGATAGGGGGTCAACACGCCGGCGTCAAAGGCAGCGCAGAGCGACTGCCAGCTAATGGTGTGCCGTTGGTAAAAGGACTGCTTGGCAGGGTGATGGGTGAATTCCCACTGTTCATCTGTCAGGTCAGGCTGATGCCAGGCGATGGAAAGGGTGGAGCTGGAGAGCACGGTCAGTATTCCACCTTGCGCATGGTTTTACGTTCCGAATTGATCTTTTTTGCTTCCAGGCGTGCTTCCTTGACCCGGCGTGGCACCTTGGTGGCGATCCGTTTTTTCTGCTTTTTCTCCCGCCGTTCCAGCAGCAGGCGCAGCCGTTCCATGGCCCGTTCGCGGTTTTGCAGCTGAGAACGGTTTTCCGATGCCTGGGCCACAATCCCGGTGGGGAGATGGCGGATGCGCACCGCCGAGTCGGTGGTGTTACGATGTTGCCCCCCCGGTCCGGAGGCACGGTAATATTCGATTTTAAGATCGATATCACGGATTTCAATCATGGAAATTATATGTCGGCATCGCGCAGAAACTGGGACGCATCTTCCGGTGAGGTCGGGTTGATATAAAAACCGGTTCCCCATTCAAAACCGGCAAACTGGGTCAATCTGGGAACCAGCTCGATGTGCCAGTGGTAATCGTATTCCAGTGAACTCCAGTGGTTCGGTTTTCCCGGACGTTTATGCATGGGAGGGGCGGTGTGCAGGATGAAATTGTAGGGCGCATCACTCAAGACGGTTTTGATCCGCAGCAGCATGTCTTTCATGGCCACTGCCAGTTCAGCCAGCTGGGCATCATTCATCAGGGCGAAATCGTGGCTGTGCCGTTTCGGGAAGAGCCGCAGTTCAAAGGGGGAACTGGACGCGTAGGGGGCCAGGATGACGAAATTGGAAAATTCACGCACCACCCTGGTTCCTTCCTGCAACTCGAAGGCAATGATATCGCAGAAGATGCAGCGCTCTTTTTCAGCAAAATAGTTGCGGGCAACCTTCAGCTGGGTTGAGGCCACCGGCGGGAGGAGCGGTACGGCAATCAACTGGCTGTGCGAATGCTGCAGCGTGGCGCCGGCCCGGCTGCCGTGGTTTTTGAATAACACCATGTAGCGAAAGCGGAAGTCACGTCGCAGATCCAGGTAACGGGCGCGATAGGCCAACAGGACATCGGTGATTTCCCCCGAGCTAAGGTCGGCCAGGGTGCGGTTATGGTCGGGGGTTTCGATGATGACTTCGTGTGCTCCGATGCCGTTCATGACGTCATACATACCGTAACCGCGGCTATTGATTTCACCTTCCACCCGCAGTGCCGGATATTTGTTGGGGATCACCCGTACCCGCCAGTTGGCAGCGTTGGGGGCACCGCCGGGGCGAATCGCAAAAATTTCCGGTGGTGTTTTATCTTCATTGCCATAACAGAACGGGCAGGCAGTCATGCTTCCTGATTCGTCTTCTACCTGAAAATCACGTGGGCGACGTCCCCGTTCGGTAGCAATAATGACCCAGTGCAGTTTAATCGGATCCCAGCGTAGTTCTGACATTCACCATCTCCTCTTGTTTAGATCAACCAGTTATCCAACTCGATGTCTGCTCCGGCATAGTAGAGCATCAGCGGCGCATCGGTCGGCCAGCGACCGATTTCCTCGTTTTCCCGCACCAGGGTGATGGAAGCAAACAGCTTGTTTTTGGGAGCGAGTTTGAGTGCTTTGAGCGGGATACTGATCTCACAGGTTTTGCCGATTTTCCAGATACTGTGGCCGCTGGTGGGAATCCAGGTCCCATTCTCCTTGACCTGCAACAGACCTTCATCAGCGCGTGTCTGCAGGGAAAGCCGGTATTCACGGTCGTGGATCAGATGCAGGTTCAAAATATCGTTATCACGCAACAGACGTGAAAAATCCTGTACCCCGTCGATTCTGAAAAACAGTTGTGATTTGTTGTATCCGTAATAAAAGCTTTGCAGCATCCGGTCGGAAGAGTGCATGGCAGATCCCTGGCGGGTCAGGTCGTAGAGACCGGCCGCCAACCACTCAAAATAACCGCTGGTGCGTCCGTTGATGTCCGGATTGATAAAGGCCGCCGGCTCACGAACCAAGCCGGCCGGGCTCTTCTTCTTGATCGGTTCCAGCAGTTCCCGTGGCGGATCCTGGCCAATCAGGCGATAGAGATTCATCAGGTGCTGGCGGAACAGCCGGTCAAAACGATCACTGTGGGGAGAAAAATGATCGTCCCCATACCACCAGAACCAGTCGCTCCCCTCGGCGGCGTACAGCGAACGGCAGATAAGTTCGGTTGTCGGATCAGGTGACTGGATACCGTGCTCCAGGGCAGCTGCAACTGACGGGTTGGCGGCCACTGCCGCCGCACGGGCTGTTGCCACCATGTCCCATGCCAGATTCTCTTCCGGATGTCCGATCCAGATGCCGTAGTTGGCATTGATCCAGGAACCGGGAAATATGGAATTCAGGTAACCATGAAACGAATTGTGATGCACGATATCGGAGCCGGTGGCGAGCTTCAGTGCCGGTGAAGCGGCAATGCCGCTGTACATCCCCTGCAGGAAGTCATAGGCGTTGTCCGGGTAGTACTCCCAGGCATTTTCACCATCAAGAATGATTGGCACTACCCGACCCGACCCGCCGTGGCGGTTGCTGAGCGCTGTGAGACGTCCGCAGAGATCGGTTGCCGCACGAGCGCCATCCCACTGGGCGTAGGTAAAGCCAATCAGGTCGGAGAGGTGGTGATCCCGGAAAAATATTCCGATTTCTCCCTGTTTACTGGAGAAACGCCATGGCCGGTACAAACGCTCATTATGGTCACCGAGGCCGCCATCCAGACTTTTTGCCAGAATTTCCTGATCGGTGGCAATCCATTTGATGCCGCACTCGGCAATGATTTCGATGGCCTCGTTACTGACCGAACCCTCGGATGGCCACATCCCCTGGGGGGTAAAACCAAAAATTTCACGAAAATAGTCGATCCCCCGTTTGATCTGGGCACGAGCATCATCGGGGTGACAGAAGGTGGTTGTTGGCAGTGTTACGCCCGGCATCCCGGTTTTGGCCTGGCGGGTGTCGCATAAGAGTGGCAGAATCGGGTGGTAATAGGGGGTAACCGACAGTTCAATCCGCCCTTCTTCATGCAGGCGTTTGTAGAGTGGAATGATTGATTGCAACAGCTGGTGCTGGGTGGCAAACAACAGCTCCTTGTCGGCTATGGTGTACTGCTCACCTTTGGCAACCAACTCGGCAAAGGGGGGGAAGGCACGGCGGGCAGCTTCACCGGTCCAGGCCAGAAAAAACCAGACCTGCAGATCAAGGATATCCTGATTGCTGAAATGGCGTACCCGCTCCCGGGCGCTCCCCGGTTTCCCTTCTCCGGCCATGTAGAGCAGTTCCAGGTAACGGCGCGATGGTTCAATCATCCGTTGCCGGTTGGCAGAGAAAAAATTTTCCAGTAAGAAAATCCGGTCGTCCTGGCTCAAGTCGGCGGGATCAGCTTTCCCGATGATCAGAAACTGATCACAGGCTGTTCCGTTGGCATAGTCGATCAATTGCTCTATCAGTGACGGCACCAGGTTGAAGACTGCCCGTGCCCCCGGCGTATCTTCCACGATCTTTGGCATGTCGTAATAATCCTTGATGGCATGCAGATACGTCCAGGGGAGGGCGTATTCGTTCTTGACCGGATCCTTGTAGTATGGCTGGTGCATATGCCAGATGATGACAATGTCAAGCGGAGTATTCATATAAGCCTCTTGCATCGGAGAAGTGGCGTAAGTGTACATCATTTGCAGGTAATGTACAAAGCTACAAATGGAAACATTTGGTAATTGTATGTTATTCTAACCACACTTGTGTGCTGTTTGGCTGTGTGTAAATTGAAATTTCACGAGAGGAAATGGTGAGTGATGTGAGAGCAGCAAAATTTTATTATTCTCCCACGGAATTTATCCATTTCCGGGTAAGGGGAACTGGGGCGCGGCAGATTCTGATGTTACACGGTTTTGCCGCCTCGTTGCACACCTGGGATGATCTGTTGCCACTGTTTTCCTTCGATGAGGTCACGGTACACCGTCTCGACCTGAAAGGGCACGGCGATTCCTCCAAAAATTGTGAAGATTATTCTCCCTACGGTCAGTCTCTGGTTGTTGCTGCCTATATCCGGAAGTATCACTTGGTTGATGTTGTCCTGATCGGTCATTCACTGGGAGGTGCCATCGGTCTGCTGACAGCTTTGGTCTCCCCGCAGGTTGTATCGCTGGCCCTGATCGGGGCTCCCGCTTTTCCCCAACCCCTTCCGCGTGGTATGAGGCTGCTTAAACTCCCCTGGTGGGGAGCAGTTGTCATGTATCTCCTGCCGGCCGGGATGGTTGCCCGTGCGGGACTGAAATCCGTATTTTTCCGTCCGGGCAGAATCACAACCGAACACCTTGTACGCTATGCCCGATGTTATCATGGATATGATTCAGCCCGCGCGTTAGCATATACCGTACGTCAAATGGTTCCTGACAACATGCAGCAGATTGCCGACAGCTATTTGACTTTGCAGTTGCCGACGCTCTTACTGTGGGGTGAACATGACCGGATTATCAAGCCGCTGCAGGGTGAAAAACTTCATCGTCACCTGAAACGTTCGCGACTGGTGGTGATCCCCGACTGCGGTCACAACCCGCATGAAGAATTACCGGAAACTACCTATGGTCTGATTCACGATTTTCTGGGTAAAAATTAGGAATTCTGAGGGTAGTGGTTGTGACTGGTTAAGCGGGAGATGAATCAAGATGCACGTCATAAGCAACGGACGCTGGTCGACGGGGGGAGGGAAAGCAGGTTGGTGTACGGCTGCACGGAAGCAAAGCCGTACACCAACAATGTGCTACACGATTTCGACCAGTTGGATGTCAAAGGTCAGATCCATCCCGGCCAGCGGGTGATTGGCGTCCAGTGTGATGGTCGTGTCACTGACTTCTGTCACCAGCACCGGCATGGGAGAGCCATCCTGCAGAATAACTTCCATCATTTCACCTGGCTTGGGATTGATGTCCGCCGGGATATCGCTCCGTTCAATGATAGCGATCATTTCCTCTGCTTTTGGGCCATAGGCGTCTTCGGCTGCGATGGAAACAACAACGCGTTCGCCCGGTGTCAGTCCGATTACTGCCTGCTCAAATTTGGGAATCAGGTTCCCCTGGCCAATCACAAACTCCATTGGTCCCCGCTCGCCGCCGCAGCCGCATTCATGGTCTGAACAATCGTTGGCATGATCATCGCAGCCGCAATCATCGCCACAATCTTTTTCAATTTCTTCTGAAGAATCGAATACGGTACCATCTGCCAATGTTCCCGTGTAGTGCACCCGAACCTTATCTCCGTTTTTTGCCTGCGCCATCGGTACTTCCTTTCTGTGGTGGGTTTTTCAATTTCAAATAAAGCCCTTCATTTCCTCGTGTGGCTCTTACGTGAAACTTGAACTTTATTGTTGTTGCAGAATCAAACTTTCTGCAATGGTTGTCAGCTTGTTAATGTCGTTGTCCACAATTTTAATACGTTTGTGGCGTGATGTTTCACCGGAAATGATCTCTACCGATGATTTTGGTACCCCGAATGTTTTGGCGATGAATTCGCGGCAGAGTTTGTTCGCTGCGCCATCGACCGGTGGTGAGGTCAGCCGAAGTTTGACTGCTTTATCCAGTAGTCCGCAGAATTCGTTTTTTGATGCCCGTGGTTGTATGTGGAGTGTCAGGATTATGCCATCGGAAGCGGTTGTGTAAGGGGAACTGTCAGGCAGATTCATCGGGTGTAAGTTGTCGTGCAAAACTGTCCAGTAACGCCTTGAGGCTGATGGTAAATTGCACTTTTTGACGCTGGAGCTCTTCAATGCCGGCTTTTAAGTCACCGAGCCGGCGTTCGGCATCAGTTACAATCCGTTCCGCTTTGAGCTCGGCTTCGGAAATGATCAGCTCTGCTTCTTTGCGGGCGTTATGTTTCATGTCTTCCGTAATACGTTGTGCCGCCAGCATGACTTCTCGCAGCTCTTTTTCTTTTTCGGCAACGTCAAACAACTCCCGCTTTTGACGTGCATCCTGTTCCTTCAGTTCGTTGTTTTCACGCAGAAGATTTTCCATTTCAGCGGCCACGGTTTGCAAAAACGCGTCCACATCTTCCTGATCAAGACCGCCAAACATCTTTCCCTTGAATTGTTGCTGCTGTATGTCGATGGGAGTAATTTTCATAGTCTGCCTTTGAATTACCGGAATTTTAGCGACATACTGGCATCCATCAAGTAGTGGTAGGCGGTGTTGAATACAATTATCTGAAGTACATAGATCAGGGCAAATGCCACCAGCGGTGAAAGATCAAGTGCGCCGGTGTCAGGCATGTATCGTCGTATTCTTGCCAGCAATGGATCGGTGACGCGATAGATGAAGTTGACCAGCGGATTGTAAGGGTCGGCATTGACCCACGAAATAACAACACTGGCAAGCAGGATATACTTGTAGAGTGTCAGTAACCCGTCTGCCAGTTCCACTATTTTTGCTAAGGCAAGTAGTATGTTACCAAATAGAAGCACGGCAGTTTCCTTATACGTACGTCTTTATCCGGGCAGGTGAGTGTGTTCGTACTACGATTAGAAAATAGTGGCGGAGAGAAAGGGATTCGAACCCTTGATACCGGTTTCCCAGTATACTCGCTTAGCAGGCGAGCGCCTTCGACCTACTCGGCCATCTCTCCGTATCTTGGTGGGACAATCATAAAAGGAACGCATTAATAGCACGCATATTTTATAAAAGCAAGTCAAAATCAATGCCGGGTGCAGAATGTTACGCTTCGGTTTTACCCCAACGGTCTTGCATATGTTTGCGGTGCACCAAGTTTTCATATTCAACTTCGCTGATGATCTTGTCAGCTTCTTCCGGTGATAAACCAACGCTGGGGCGTACTCCCATCCAGTGCGAGTTCTGTTCCGTGGGGGTGTCAAGCGGCTGTGGCATGGGGGGGCCCGGCTTGAATTTGTCGTTCAGAAACAAAGCTGCTTCATAATGCCCATCCTTCATGGCAAGAAAAACTTCGGCAAAAAAACCACTTTGCAATCTTTTAATGACAATTGAGCGGACGATTTTTGTTCCTGGGGGAATGTCAATAAGATTTGTCACGATGCTTCCTTTTGTTTGAGCTGTCTCCCGTGGGGCTACTTGCCTTTTTTCAAATCTATCAGGATCAGTTTGGCGATTGCCTTCAAAGTTTCAAAAACACCTTCGCCAGATGTCGCGCACGCTTCAAATTCCGGTACGTTGGTTGGATTAAGGTCGCGTCGCAATTCTTCCACAGTCATGGCGCTCGGAAGGTCACGTTTGTTGTACTGTACAACGTAGGGAAGTTTGTCCAGGTCGTACCCTTGTTCCTTGAGATTGATCCGCAGGTTGTCGAGCGATTCAATGTTGGCATCGATCCGTTCTTCCTGGGAATCGGCAACGAAGACAACGCCATCAACCCCTTTGAGAATCAATTTGCGTGAGGCGTCATAAAATACCTGCCCCGGTACGGTGTAGAGATGAAATCTGGTTTTAAATCCCCGGATTTCACCAAGTGCCAAGGGGAGGAAGTCAAAAAAGAGGGTTCGCTCTGTTTCCGTTGCCAGGCTGATCATCTTGCCTTTGGCGTCGGGGGCGGTCTTTTGGTAGACGTACTGAAGGTTGGTGGTTTTGCCACACAAGCCAGGTCCGTAATAGACTATTTTGCAATTTATTTCGCGAGAAGCATAGTTGATGAATGACATCGAGGGCTTACTCCGTGGTAACTAGCTGAAAAGGTTGTCTATATCGTCGTCGGTGATCTCGGCAAAGGGGAAGTCCGAGGTGCCTTTTTTCTCTTTGTCTTCAGCTTTTTTCATCAGTTTCCCAAAGATAATGGAAAGTTCATCCGATGATTTCTTTACTCGCAGTCGAACCAGGCCGAGCGACGAACGATTGTCAAACAGAACTACAAGAATGACTCTGCCACCAACAATGGAAATGTGCAGATTGTCTTTTTCGCCTTCGTGGAACAGGATGGAAAACTCTTTTTCGCCGATCAGTTTGGCAAGACCACCGGTTGCGGCGATATTGCCGGCTGTCAACGAAGCAAGTGAAGTGGTGTCAAAGCGTTCCGTATCGCCGACACCGGAAATCAGCTGTCCGTTTTTATCCACCAGAAAAATAACCTTAGCGTTGGCTTCTTTGAGAAGGCGCTCGATTACTTCGTTGATTTCCTGAAATTCTTCGTCGTACATGACCATTTGGGTATTGGACATGCCATACTCCTTGCATTACCGACAGTAACCTGCTGTATAACGTATGAATCTATTTGTATTCTGTCAGCTATAACAGAAAAACTGGACGGTTTCAAGCAGGATATGATGCCGGATGTTTCTCCTTTAACTTGAGTGGTAAGGAATTGAAGCACAATATTAAACCGGTAAATTTTTTGACATTTTATCGGTCACATGTTATATATATTCACTTTATCCGTTCCAAAAGACTCGATATGGCGTTTTATTTGCCTGTGAAGTGTCAATGTTCAAAGATGGTACTCAGGTGACATTTGATGTCAATCGCGCCGATGGTTTGCCATGGACAGCTCCTATAAATTGCCGATCTGTGTGTCTGCGGTCATGATGCCGGGTGATAGCGGTGAAGTTGTGCAGGAACGGAAGCTCTGGAAAATAGTACCAAAGGTGAGAAGGTTGCATCGTTTCTGTAACGTACACAAAATAAGGGAGGCAGGCCATGTTTAAAGGAAGCATCGTTGCAATAGTAACGCCGTTTACCAACGGTAAAGTTAACTATGAAAAACTGCGTGAATTGGTGGAATTTCAGATTGAAGGCGGTACGGACGCCATCGTGCCATGCGGTACTACCGGTGAGGCGTCTACACTCGATTATGATGAGCATATCGGCGTGATCAAGACGGTTATCGAACAGGTCAATAAACGCGTTCCGGTGATTGCGGGAACCGGCTCCAATGCTACTGCCGAAGCGATTGAGTTGACCCAGCTTGCCAAAGATGCCGGCGCTGACGGCTGCTTGCTGGTGACTCCATACTACAATAAACCGACTCAGGAAGGTTTGTTCCGTCACTACAGCGCTGTTGCTGATGGCGTGGCAATCCCCCAGATTTTGTATAACGTGCCGGGGCGTACCGGTGTGAATATGTTGCCGGAAACCGTAGCACGGCTTTCTGCCAACAAGAATATCGTAGCCATCAAGGAAGCAACCGGTTCACTGCAACAGGCGTCGGAAATTCTGGCGTTGTGTGGCGACCGGATTGACGTGCTGTGTGGTGATGATTTCATTACCTTTCCAATGATGTGTTGTGGCGCCAAAGGGGTTATCTCGGTGCTGGCCAACATCATGCCGAAAGCCGTTGGCGATCTGACCGATGCCTATTTTGCCGGCGATCTTGCTACTGCCCGTAAATTGCATCTGGATACACTCAAGATCGGTAATGCCATGTTCATCGAATCCAATCCGATCCCGGTTAAAACTGCGCTCGGTTTGATGGGAAAATGTTCCGATGAGGTGCGCCTGCCGCTCTGCCCCATGTCGGAAGCAAATACAAGCAAGCTGGCAGCAATCATGAAAGAGTACTCGCTGATTTAATAAAGGATAGAGAACTATGTCAGTTGCAGAACAGATGGCCGTAATCAAGCGCGGGACGGTGGAAGTCCTGATCGAAAAAGAGCTTGAAGACAAACTTGAAAAATCTTTGAAAACAGGCGCACCGTTGAAAATCAAGGCTGGTTTTGATCCCACCGCCCCCGACCTTCATCTGGGGCATACGGTGCTGATTCAGAAACTGCGCCAGTTTCAGCAGCTGGGGCACGAAATCAATTTCTTGATCGGCGATTTTACCGGCATGATCGGTGATCCGACCGGGAAATCGGAAACCCGCAAGGTTCTGACCCGCGAAGATGTGCTCCGAAATGCGGAGACCTACAAAGAACAGGTGTTCAAAATTCTTGACCCTGAAAAGACCAAGGTTGTTTTTAACTCGACCTGGCTCAATGATCTTGGCTGTGGCGGCATGATCGGGCTGGCCTCTAAATATACCGTTGCCCGGATGTTGGAACGGGATGATTTTCATAAGCGCTACACCACCCAACAGCCGATTGCCATTCACGAGTTCCTCTATCCCTTGATTCAGGGGTATGATTCGGTGGCGCTCAAGTCTGACCTGGAGTTGGGTGGGACGGATCAGAAGTTCAACCTCCTGATGGGGCGTGAACTACAGCGGGAGTGGGGGCAGGCTCCCCAATGTATTCTCACCATGCCGTTGCTGGAGGGACTCGACGGTGTCAACAAGATGTCGAAATCGCTTGGCAATTACATCGGGATCAGTGAACAGCCGGATGAAATATTCGGCAAGATCATGTCAATTTCCGATGAGTTGATGATCCGTTACTATGAACTGCTTTCCGATTTGTCATTGTCGGAACTGGAACAGCTCAAGCAGGGATTGCAGAATAAAGATGTTCACCCGATGGCTGCCAAAAAGGCGCTGGGACGGGAAATAGTTTCCCGCTTCCATGGCGCTGGGGCAGGTGATGCTGCTGAAGAAAGCTTTGTCAAACGCTTCAAACAGAATGAAATCCCTGATGAAATGCCACAGGTTAGTTATACGGCATGTGACGGCGCAGTCTTGCTGGCAAAGGCAATGACCGATGCCGGATTGACAAAATCCAATGGCGAAGGGCGTCGTGCCATTGATGGCGGCGGAGTCAAGCTGAATGGTGAAAAGGTCAGCGACACCAATCTTGAACTGGCTATGGCTGGTGAATACATTGTCCAGATTGGCAAACGCCGCTTTGCCCGAATTATACTCCGGTAGCGTGCCCATGAATCCTAAAACAAAGGCCTTTCTGCTGAGTGCTTTGGTTTTGCCGGGGCTGGGACAGTTGATGTTGGGGCGCAAACTGCGGGGAATCGCCTGTATCATGGCAATAAATCTGGTTCTGCTTCTGGCGCTGTTTGTGGTGCTGAAAGCACTTTCTCCGGTTATTGCGGCGCAGATTGCCGGTGGATCATCGCTGAACGTGGCGCAGATTGTTGACCAAATACAGGCTTCATCCGGTTTTGGGCAATCGTTGCTGGCAGCATTCTTTTTGATCTGGGGGTATGCGCTTTTTGATATTGCCAAAGGAAAAGATGCTCCCCGCGAGGAGTAATGTTGATCTTCTTGCTCATGTTTTGACAAACAATGTTAGATTGTGGTATGAGTAAATAATGTTAGCGTGGCTAAAATAATGATGGTAGCAGTAGTATTGAGAAACGGGGTAACTGATGATTAATGCACAGATTATTGGAAGTGGCGCGTGCCTTCCGGAACGGGTAATTAAAAACGATTTTTTCAGCAACCTGGTGGATGACGCCGATGAATGGATTTTTTCGCGTACCGGAATCCGCGAAAGGCGCTTTGCGCGGGATGATCAGTCAACATCTGATCTGGCAACGATTGCCGCTGAAAATGCTCTCAAGGCGGCCGGGATTTCTGCCGACGAGATCGACTGCATTGTGCTTGGTACCTCGACTCCTGATATGAGTCTTCCGGCAACGGCCTGTATGGTTCAGAAAAACATTGGCGCAAAAAACGCTTTTGCCTTTGATCTCAATGCGGTCTGCAGCAGTTTCGTTTACTCCATGGAAGTTGCGGATAATTTTATCAAATGCGGCAAATACAAAACCGTGATGGCGATTGGTGCGGATACCTATTCCAAAATACTTGATTTTCAAGATAAAACATCCTGCCCCTTGTTCGGAGATGGAGCCGGAGCTGCGATCTTCCGGGCGACTGAAGAAAACAAAGGGGTACTTTGTACCTACATGCGCAGCGATGGTAATGGCTGGCCACTGATTCAGATTCCCTCATCCGGGTCACGCAAACCGGTGACAGCGGAAACGATCGCTGCTCGCGAAACCTATTTTAAGATGTCGGGTAAAAGCGTGTATGTCTTTGCCACCGAAGTTATCCCGGAAATCATCGTGGAACTGTGCAAAAAAGGGGGGATTCAAACCACCGATCTGGACTATATTATCCCCCATCAGGCCAATATCAGGATGATTGATTTTATTTCCAAGAAAATTGCCTTTCCGAAAGAAAAGTTCCTGATCAATCTTGATCGGTGTGGTAACACCTCCTCGGCTTCGGTTGCCCTTGTTCTCGCGGAAAACATGAACAACGGCACGATCAAACCAGGACAGCTTGTGTTGGCCATGGGTTTTGGTGGTGGTCTGTCGTGGGGTGGATTGCTGATTCAGTTTTAACTGCAAAGAACTCAATATTCGTCCTGAATAGGGCGATGCTTCCGCATGACGTATTATGTCACATATAAGTAATATCC